>JBPOJE010000096.1:0-7429 GCA_052033935.1 Armatimonadota bacterium | reverse complement strand
GCCGCTTGGCCCCGATCGCCTTGCGGATGCCGATCTCCCGGGTCCGTTCGGTGACCGACACCAGCATGATGTTCATGATACCTATTCCGCCCACGATAAGCGACACAAACGCGATTCCCGCCAGAAGCATCGTGAGGAACGTGGTCTGCTGGTTGGCGCTCTCGGTTATGTCGGCCTGGTTCATGACGCGCACATCCGATTCCTCGTCCGGGCGGAGCCTGTGCGCCTTGCGAAGCGCCGCCATAATCTGATCCTGTGCCTCGATCATGCGTTCCCCTGAAACCGCTTGTATTGTGAGCGAGTCCAGGTAGTCCTGCCCGAACACACGCTGCATCGCTGTTGTGACGGGAATAGTGACCTCGTCGTCCGGTGAGCGGAAGCCAGAGTCTCCGCGCTTCTGAACCACGCCGACGACCTTGAAGTTCTGGCCGTTGATCTTCATATACTTGTTGATGGGATCCGAGCGGCTGAAGAGCGTCTCGGCGATGTTGTGGCCGATCACGGCGACCTTCGCCTTGCGTCTGACATCGTCGCTGGTGAAGCCATGCCCTTTCGCGATGGGAAGGTTCCGGATCTGGAAGTAGTCCGGGCCGGTGCCGTACAGGCCGGCCACCGTGTTCGCGTTCCTGTATTTCACCTGTCCGTTCGAGCGGACCACGGGCGAGACGGCCTTCACAGCGGGGCACACCTTCAGCACGGTTTCGGCGTCTTCGAGCTTCAAGGTCTGCAGGCTGCCGACCCCCATGCTCACCCCTCTGACGGACTGGCTATTCGGGCGCACGTTGATCATGTTCGTTCCGAGCCGGGCAATGGACTCTTTTGTCGCCTTGGCGACCCCCTGCCCGAGCGAAACCATCACTATGACCGCGGACACCCCGATGATGATGCCGAGCATGGTCAGGAACGACCGCATCTTGTTCGCCATCAGGCCTTCGAAGGCAACCCGGAAGGCTTCGGCAACACCCATGCCGCGCCGGACGTGCAGGATATGCCCCAGGTGGGTGGTATCAAGCGGCGCCGCGGACGGCGCTTCGGGTTTGGTGACGACGCTCACAACTCGTCCTCCTCATAGCGCGGCAGCCGCGCCAGCTCTTCCAGCGCATTCCGAGGGTTTTCCACGGGTTCGTCAGCGATAATGTGCCCGTCCTTGAAGCGGACGACGCGCCTGCAGTGCTGCCCCACATCGTATTCGTGAGTCACCATCAGGATGGTCCTGCCTTCGTGGTTGAGGCGCTGGAATATAGCCAGCACCTCCTGCCCAGTGCGGGTGTCCAGGGCGCCGGTCGGCTCGTCCGCCATGATGATGGCCGGATCGTTCACCAGCGCCCGCGCGATGGCCACGCGCTGTTGCTGGCCTCCCGACATCTCCGCCGGTTTATGGCCGCCGCGGTCTTCTAGCCCCACCGCCGCAAGCGCCGCGCGGGCGCGCGCTTCTTTGTTGTCCTCGCCGCTATAGAGCATGGGAAGCTGCACCTGGCGCAGCGCGCTCGTGCGCGGAAGCAGGTTGAACTGCTGGAAGACGAACCCCATTCGGGCATTGCGCACCTCGGCAAGCCGGTCGTCGTCCATCTGGGCGACATCCACGCCTTCGAGCAAGTAGCGCCCGTCCGTCGGGCGGTCCAAGCAGCCGATGATGTTCATCAGCGTGGACTTGCCCGAGCCCGAGGGCCCCATGATGGCCACCATCTCGCCCTGCTGTATTTCTAGGGAGACGCCGCGCAGCGCGTGCACGTGAGTCGTGCCCATGGTGTACGTCTTGGTCAGGTCTTCAATTCTTATTATGGGAGTTGTGCCCACGGCTGTTCCCGCGCCTATCGCGGCGGTCGAGGCCCGCCGCCGCCCGGCGGCCCGCCCGAACCACCTGCACCGCCCGTGGAACCATTCGTCCGCTGGCCCGAACTGCCGGGCGCGCCCATGCCGCCGCTCGTCCTGCGGGTTGGCCTTCTCATGGCGAACGGGTTTTGTGCCTCGGCCGCCTCCGGCTCGAACGTCCGGGTGATGACCTCCTGGCCTTCCCTCAGCCCGGAACGGATTTCCGTGGCCTCCTGCCCGGCGACGCCGACCTCTACCGCGATGGTTCTCGTCTTGCTGGCCACCAGTTCCTGCACCGAGTACTTGCCGTTTTCCTCGATGACGGCTTCGTTCGGTACGGTGAGGACGTTCTTGACTTCCTCAACAATGAACTCGCACTCGGCGTTCATCTCGGGCTTGAAGCGCGGGTCGGGTTCATTGATCTCCACCGTAACAGGGATGGTGGTGACATTCTGCTCGACCGTGGCCTGGGGGTCAACGCGAATGACTCTGCCGTCCACACGCAAAGAGGGGTAGGCGTCCACAATGATGGCGGTACGCTGGCCGACCCTGATCTGTCCGATGTCCGTCTCGTCCACCTGGCAGACCACCCACAGGCGCGACGTGTCACCGATCTGCAGTAGCGCGTTTGTGCTACCAATTGATCCGCGGCTGCTCGGAACGACGGTGCCTTCCTCCACGTTCTTCGCTATTACGACTCCCGATCGGGGAGCGACGATGCGCGTGTACTGCAGGTCTTTGGCGGCCTGTCTGCGCTCGGCCTCGATCTTGTCAATGGAAGCCAGCGCCGCAAGGTAGTCCTGCCGCTTCACGTCGTCCTGATACGCATTCGTACGCGCCGTCCGCTCGGTGGCCTGCTGCTGCGCGAGGCGCGCCTGGCTCTCCTCGATGCTTGCCTGCGACTGCGCGAGCTTCGACTTGAGCTGGCTCACGGCGATCTGATTCTGGCGCTCGATAGTCTGAGCGCGCTGCCGCGCCGTGCGCAGCGCGGCTTTCCGGGTCGCGAGCTGAGAACGCGCCTGTTCCACTTCTCTCGACGATGAGTAGCCCTTCTCCAGCAGTTGCACCTGCCGGTCGTACTCCGCCTGAGCAGTCTCGGCGCTCGCCCGGGCTTCGTCCAAGCTGGCGCTGGAATCCTCTAGATTTTGGGGGATGGTGACATCCTGCAACTGGGCGAGCTGCTGCTGCAGTTCCTGCCTGCTCTGCTTCGACTGCTCCAGCGACTTGCGGGCCGACTCCACCCCCGCCTGGGCCTGCTTGATCGCGGAGCTGGTGAGGGCTGGCTGCACCGTCTTCGACACTCGAGCCTGCGCTGCCCGGGCGCGCGCCGAGGCAAGGTCCGCATCGGCCTTCTTCACCGCCGCTTCGGCGTCGGTCGGGTCAATGATGGCGATAAGCTGCCCGGCCTCCACGCGGTCACCCAGGTCAACGGCAAGCCTGTCAATGCGGCCTGCGATGTTGGACTTCACGTCAACGGTCTTCCACGGCTGAATTGTGCCGGTGGCTGTAACGAAGTTGCGAACGTCCCCGCGCGTCACCTTGCCGAACTCGTATGTGGTCCCGTTTGCCTGAGTCTGGCTTCGGGAGCGAAGGAGCATAAAGCCCCCTACTAGGACTACGGCCGCCAGGGCGGCCAGAATCAGCCGCTGCTTCTGTCTGTCTCTTTGCCGTTTCAACATGTATTGTGTGCTGCTCTCGTCTTACTTCGTGACGCCCTGCGCCCTATCGAGCTGGGCTCCCGCGGTCATGCGGTCATACTCGGCATCAATCAGGCTGTTGCCAGCCGCGGCATACTGCACCTGAGCGGTGAAGACGCTCAGAACCGATGATCCCGTCGCGCCCAGGCGATACCGCTCGGTCTCCTGGTCCAGATTCACCTTCGCCGCGTCCCGCGCCAGCCTGCTTGCGCTCACCCGCGCGCGGGCGCTCAGCAGGTTGTTGTATGCCTCGGTGACATCCGCCGTCACGTCTTTTTCCGCCTGCCTCAAATTCTCCACCGCGCTTCGCGCGTCCGCTTCGGCCTCCTTCTGCCTCGACCTCGAAAGGCCGAAGTCGAAGACGGGCATCGAGACCGACGCCCCGGCGTCCCAACCCTTACGCTGAGAATCGTTCTCCGGGGTGTAGCTGGCGCCGAGGGTGGTGTCCACCCGGGGCCTGCGGCTGATACGCGCCATATCCACCGAGGCCTCGGCAGACGTCACGCGCGCTCTCGCCTGCGCTACTTCCGGCCGCCGCCCCAGCGCGGTCTGTATCAGCTCTTCGAGCTTCAGGTCGTTCTGCGCGGCATCCGCGGGTTCTTTGAGCTGTATCGGCTCACCGGCCGGCAGCCCCATGGCGTTGCGAAGAGCGTTCGCGGCGATGGCGATGTCGTTTTCGGCCTGAATCCGGTCCACCTGCACCCTTCTCAACTCGGACTCCTGCAGGGCCCTGTCCGCCTTCGCCGCGCTGCCCGCGTCAATCATAGCGTCAACGCTCTTGAGTTGCTCCTCGGCCAGCTTCTCCTGTTCCTCTCGAAGCGAGAGCAGTTTTTCCGCCCGAAGCTGATCGAAGAAGCTCCGGGACACGCTGAATGCGAGGTTGTTTCGCGCCGACCGAAGCGCTGCCTCCGAGCCGGTGACGTTGGCCCGCGCCTGCCGCACCAAAGCGCGCGTCAGTCCCCCGTCGTAGATGGTGTAATCGAGCGAGACACGCGGCTGGATGCCGGTGTCCGACTGCGCCCCGCCCGAAAACCCGCCGCCCGAACGTCCGCCCGATCCGGATACACCGTAGGACACCTCCGCGTTCACCGACGGCAGAGTGCCGGTGCGCGCCTGACGCACTCGCTCGCCGGCGGAGGTGACCCCCTCGCGCGCGGTCAGGATGGAACCGTGATTTTCCCAAGCAACCTCCAGCGCCTTCTCGATGGTAAGCGGCGACTCCAGCGATATCGCGGAGGCGGCGGATCTCAGGGGCTGCGCCGGGGCGTCTTCGCTCCGGGCGCTCTGGCATACGGCCACGACGAAGCAGGCCGCCACAATTACTGGTAAGTGTCTTCTGTTTATCAAGGGTGTAGGTATGGCAGTTTCGATAGAAACGCGGAGATCCCGGAGAGAGGCGCAGGCCGGTTGTCTCAAGCTCGACTACTTCGGTGAGCAGACACAGCTGTATCACATTGCCGCGCATCGGCGGCTGGCGTCAGGGCCAGAACTCGTCCTCGAGGCAGAGGGCGGCGCCGATCTGGTAGGCGGCTTCGCGGTATCCGCGGCCCGTGTAGCACAGCAGCCACCCGCCGCCCCATCGCACGGCGCACGGTGCTGAGACCTCATCGTCCCGCCATGTGTCCGGCTCGGGCGTAAGGATAGGGTTCCACGCGAAGCGCTCCCAGGCTCCCGTCCCCGTGCGTGACCGTGCAATGCAGAGCGCACGGGGTCCGCCGGAAGTGGCAGCGCTTGTGTAGAACGCATGGAACCAACCGCCCGATTGAGTCACCTGCACGCTTTCGATTGCCTGCTCCCAAGGCAGGCGCTTGTCCGCAATGAAGGAGCAGGGCTTCTCGCGCCAGGTCACGCCGTCTCTGCTCTCCGCATATGCCAGGCCTGCTTCCGGGCCACCCCGCACGTAGTACATTCTATAGACGCCCGAGGCCTCATCGAACATAACAGACGGGCCCGAAGCCTCTGCCGCGTTCCGCGGGAACTCTCCTCCGGTTCGAGTCCACGCTATGCCGTCGCCGCTGACCGCGCTTCGGATGCGGACGCCCGCCTTCGTTTCTGCGGTGTACCACATACGGAACAGGCCGCCGGCCTTCACAACCCACGGGCGGTTCACCGCCATTTCGTCTCCGGCAGGAGTCAGGATCGGGCTGCGCCGCACCTGCCACGCCATGCCGCTGGACGAAGCCGCGTGGAGGATCTCCCGCCGGTCGGGCGAGGAGTACCAGGCGAGCAGCCGCCCGCCGTCCGCGAGGGCGAAGAAGTCGCGTCCGCCGCCCTGTTCCGCCGCAATCACCGGCCCGGCAAGCGGACTCGTCCACGAGTTCCCGGGCCTCGAAGTGCGTCCTTTGCGTTCGAAGATGTCCAGCCCGTACGCCCGCGTCACGCGCCGGTAGTTGGCCGAAACGAACGACAGCGCGTCCTGTGGGATGAGCGGATCCGCGCCGTCCGCGGCCGCCTGCCCGATGATGCCCCATGAGTCCGCCAGATACGCCGGGCGGGTCCGCCGCATGTCTTCGAGCCACTGGCTCCAGAACCGCGCCGTCATCTCGATGGGCTGCGCGACGGGAGCGCCGCCGTACACTCCTTCCAGCGGGAACGGAAACGTGAAACGCGTGCCGAGCGAGCGCCCCGCTTCGTACAGCACCGGCGGCGCCGCCGGGCCGGTCACCTCGATCGCATCATCGTTGCCGGTCTGGGCTTTCAGCCAGCGTCCGGCGAGGAGCTTCGAGTTCGAGAACGAGCCGATGGGCGGTTCGGCAAGCAGGCTCTGCCCGCGCATGCTGTGCGCCCAGAGCGACACGGTGCGGCGGAAGCGGATGTCGAGCCGCGTAAGCCCGGTGACGGCCAGAAGCAGAACGAGCGCGGCGGCGATCCAGCCGCGGCGGACATCCGGGCGGCACCTCTCCACCGCGTCCTGCAGGGCCGACCAAGCGATCGCCGCCAGAACCGCTGCCGGAGCGAACAGCACGATGCGCGTGTGTATGAAGTAGCGCTTGCCCGCGACGGTCTCGATGAGACCGCACAGGAACCAGATACAGACGAGGGTGAGCCGCGCGTCCGGCCGTTTCTTTGCCAGGAGCATCGCAATCCAGAAGGCAATCACGGCGGCGGCCGAGATAAGCAGCACGTCCGGGCCCTCCCGAATCGCGCCCGAGAGAAACGCCAGCCCACCCGTCAGCGGAGTCGCGGCGACGTAGCCCCCATTGTAGCGCATCGCTTCCATGAAGTGGGGCCATATCCCGGCCGCGAGAAGCCACGCCAGCACCGCCGCGCACGGAAGCGCGAACGCGGCGGCGTATGCCGCCGCCCCTCGGCGGCTCGGCTGTTTCTCGCTGCCGCCCGCCAACGCGAGCCACAACCCGAGCAGCAGGGCCAGAAGCAGGCTCTGGGGTTTGATGAGGCAGGCAGCGGCCATCAGCAGCCCGGCCGCCACGCGCGATGCGAGCCGTCTGCCCATCACAGCCCACACCGCCATCGCCTCAAGTGAAGCAATCACAGCACCCGCATTCGTGAAGTGGACGCTCATACTCCCGAAGTACTGCAGATGATTGTCGAGATTGTCCGGCCAGAGCAGGAAGAGCGCCGCCCAGGCGGCTGCCAGCCACTTTCGCGCGCCAGATCTCGCCGCGGCCCCGTAGAGCGCCCACGCCCCGGCGGTCAGGAAAGCAAGGTACATCAGATTGATGCTGCTGGGTCGGTCGCCCCCGATGCCGAATGCCCCCGCGACCAGCAGATACCAGCCGGGCAGTTTGTGGTCGAAGACGTCGCGGTAGAGCGTTCCGCCATGCATCAGGTTGCGCACAACCAGCCCGTACACGCTATTGTCGTAGTCCTGCAGCGCCTGAAGAACAATCGGCGGGAACAGGAACAGACAGACCAGCAGGATCAGGATCATGCTGGCGGCGTGGGCGGCGATTCCGGGA
>JBPOJE010000023.1:0-7533 GCA_052033935.1 Armatimonadota bacterium | reverse complement strand
CGGGCAGTTTCCTCAATGTTCTGATCTGGCGGCTTCCGAGGGATGAGTCCATCGTGAAGCCGCCTTCGCACTGCACTGCGTGCGGGTACATCCTCCGGCCGTGGGACAATATCCCTCTGGTGTCGTGGCTCGTTTACAGAGGGAAGTGCCGCGCGTGCGGGGTGGCAATCTCGTCGCGATACTTCTGGATCGAGCTGCTCACGGCGCTGCTGTGGGGCGTCATGTACCTGCGGTTCGGATGGAGCCTGGAGTTCTTTCAGTATGTCCTGGTCGCATCGGCGCTTGTCGCCGTCTTCGCGATAGACCTGGAGCACTACATCATCCCCGATCAACTGTGGATATTCGCCGCCATTGCAGGGTTCGTCTCGGACGCGGCCGGGCTTGCCACGGGCTTGCGGCATTTCCCGTGGACGGGACTCCAGACGGTAGGCGTTCCATTCTCAGGAGGCTTAGCCCTTCCCGTGCCGCATTCGCTGGTTGGCTTTGTTGTGTACGGCGGGGTGGTGCTGCTTGTTGGCATCGCTGGGCAGGCCGCGTTTCGCAGGGAAGCCATGGGGTTCGGCGATGTTAAGCTCACTGCCGCGATCGGCGCCAATATCGGAGCCGCCTACGGGCTGGTGTCGTTCTTTCTTGCGGCGGGGTTGGGGGCTGCCATTGGCGTCGGGATGATCGCCGCCGGGCGCAGGCAGAGAATGGACGAGATACCATTCGGGCCGATGCTGGTGGCTGGTGCGCTGATTATGATCCTGTTCGGCCCTGAGATCGTGGGTTGGTGGCTCAGGTACGCCGACCTGCGGTAGAGGGCTTCGCGTGGCCCGGGTGGGGGAACTTACGAAGAGCGGCGGCAGTCAGCCAATTGGGCGTCCAGACCTTGAGCAGCCCGGTTCTTTTTGGTTGTATCGGAGTCAGGCGGCTTCGCGTTCGGCAACACGATGGGGCGGCGGGGCGTATCCCGTGGGGCCACTTTGTTGCGGAGTGTGTGCCAGCCGACAATACAGGGGAGACGAGTTTGCACGTGCTAGATCAGTATAGAACCACAGCTTTGGCAGAGGGCCGAACGAAGCCAGTGCGCCGCGAGGCCGGTTTCAGTCTCATTGAGCTTCTGACCGTTATCGCAATCATCGCAGTTCTTGGCGCGATCATCTTCCCCGTGATGAACACCGCAAAGGAGCAGGGCCGCCAGGCTCAGTGCATGAGCAATCTGAACCAGATTTCGACGGCGCTCAGGCTATTCAAGAATGACAACGGGCGTTATCCTCCGGTTCTGGCGGGTTTCGCCGAACAGGGCCGCGCCCTAGATGCGATCCAGGACGGGGCGCTCTACAAGGAGTATGTCAAGGCGGCGAACGGCTTTGCCTGTCCCAACAACCCCACGACGGATATGACGAGTACCAGCCCCGATCCGCTAGGCTCGGTGCAGTTGATCGGGCTGGACAGACCGAACGGTGGTCAGCTCTACCTGTACGATAGCTATGATGCGCAGGTGCTGAACTACGCTCCAAACGTGCCGCAGCCGCGCTACACCCTGGCGTGGGCCGACCGGCCGGAGGATGTCACGAGCATCAACCCGGATGTGCCGGCGGACCAGGTGCTGCAGGTGTTCCAGCGTCAGCTCAAGTTCAAGAACCCGCCCAACGACACCGTCGTCACTTGGTGCTCCTACCACAGGGGCGGTGATCAGTCTGGCAGTAGGGGCAAAGACCTGGTGCTGTTCCTCGACGGGCACGTGGACAAGATCCCGGCGAACGTGTTCCAGCCGAACGGCAAGCCCTGGAACTACGCATACACGGTGAAGCCTCTTCCCTGACAGGCGTGAGGCGCGCAGCGGGAGGGACTACTGATGTATAAGGTCCGTGGAAACAACAGAGGGACGACGCTTGTTGAAGTCCTGACCACCATCGCTATTCTGGCGATCGGTATTCTGGCCGTCGCCAGGATGTTCGCGGGCGGATTCGGCATCATCAAGCGTTCGGAGAACATCACCGTCGCTTCGCGCCTGGCGGAGCGGGAGTTGGAACGTCTCCGCGCACGTTCACATACGCTGCCGCAGGGTATAGCGCTTCTGACCGGAGCCGCCATGCCTGCTCTGAAGGAAGTCAACAAGGCGGATCTTCGGCAGGTCATCGGTGAGATGGTCAAGATCCCGGGCCCCAGCCTCAGTGGAGGCGTGAGCGGGACGGTTGTCGGCTCTACCCACAACGTGATGTTCGGGCCGGTCGCAACCATAGACGACGTGTATTCAGCCTCTCTTCAGCGCAGGGTCTTGTCCAGCTCGGATTTCGAGATGAACTGGCTGCGTCCCACGCAGTATGCCATCAACTACGACGAGCAAGACCCAATGATTGCCGTGCGCTATGCGGGGAGCTACACGATTTCGTATTCCTACTGGACTGTGGACGAGGATGGGAACAGGACGCTGCACACCGTGAACGGCGTCACGTTCGATGCTCCCGGAGGTGAGTGGGTTCCGGTGCCGCTCGACGGCTCGCGCAACCCGGTCGCCTCGGTCGAGGATTTCGATGGAATAGAGGACCGGAGCGACCAACTGTCGCGGGCGTTCACCCGTATTGCCCTGGACGAGCCGTGGTCGCTGTCCGATCCTTACCAGTACAAGGTGTTGCACGAGCTTCTGGGGCGCCTGGCTTTCAATCCGCTCGGCTACACATACAAGGAACAGACCCCGGCTGGTGTCGTGGAGCTTACGGCGCGCATCAACTACACGGTTTACGACTGGGGGATCATCGCCGAGACCCTGACTGTGCCGGACAGCGAGCCGTTTACCGTGCGGACAACGCTGAGGAACATCAAGCAGACAGGCATCACGCTCGACGATATGGGGCAGCCCTACGGAGGGATAGCCCCCGGGACATCGGCAGGGAATGCGGGCTTGCTGATACTGAACGACTCGACAGGCACTCTCCTGGCTGAAGGGGATGCGACGGTGGACTACCGCAACGGAACCATCACGCTCGATAAGGAACTCGCTGGCGGGCAGGTGCGCGTGTTCTACCGGGCTGAAGGGGACTGGCAGGTGCGTGTCGAGAAAGCGTTCGAGCGCTACACGCAGCAGGACGGCCGCGGCGTCAACTTCCGCGAGTTCACGCACGTGCACGGGGAAGACAAGCTGCACCTGTATCCGCTCGATGCGGGGAAGTCGTTCTCCGTGGACTATGTCTGGGTGGATGACAGCGGAGTTAGCCATACAGTGACAGGAGAGGTGCACCGGGCGGATGACAGTCTGGTCAAGGTGGGCGGCAACGACGCAGCAGTGGTGTACCTCGAACGGCGGGCTGATTATATCACCGCAGTGCGCGGCGTCTCGGTGAAGGTGCGCGTGATGTGGAGCGAGGGGTCGCGGCAGCGGACGGTAACCGTGGGTAACAGCACGAGAACCGAGCTCGTGCCGAGTTGGCAGCATTATGACCTTGACGCCGAGTTGAGCCGGACGATCTCGGCCGGATAGCCTTCTTATGCAAGATACAAGCCGAAATAATGGGAACAGCCCTGCGGCAGGGCATTTGCGTCGTGGAGGCTTCACCCTCGTTGAGCTACTTGTTGTGCTCGCGATCACGAGCCTGCTCGGCGGCCTGATGCTGGGGCCGCTGATGAACAGCTTCAGCATTACCGAGCGCACCCGCGTCAACGTCCGCGCTCAGGAGGCCGCCCGGGCTACCATCGAGCAGGTGACGCGTGAGATTCAGAGCGCCATCTTCGTTTACGACAACACCGGACAGGCGCTCTCGCTCCCGGTCGGAAATGTGGTGTTCGAGGTGCCGCACAGCAAACTCGACCTCGTCCCGGCTCGTGTTCTGATGCACTGCAACGCCCCCGATCACCCGGGTCAGGAGCCGCGGGACTATCCGCGCAGCGACCTCGCCTGGCCCGCCTGCCCGTTCAGCAAGGGTGAAGACCCCGCGACGCAGAGCGTGGAAGCGCGGCCGCTGACTCCACTCGCCGCCGATGAGACGGTTATCCGGTACTTCATTGGCCTCCGCGACAACGAGGCGCCCTACAACAACAGCCACACCGACCAGTTTGGCATCGCGGGGAAGCCCGACAACACGTTTGTGCTCTACAGAGCCGAGTTTCGCCCGAATGATCCGGACTTGATGGACAACTCCAGCGGACAGGACGGCTTCAACAGGCCCGACTTCTTCTACAACACGAAGTCCGCCCCCAACGGCAGGACGTTCGCCCAGAACTGGAAGGCGATCGCGAAGGCGGTGGGGCCGGTCAAGGATGTGGACCTGGTGAGCGTTGAGTACCGGGGCGCTGTTCCCGTGAGCGTCGCGCCGTCCATCAAGTTCGTTCCGAACGTCGTGACCAACGATGTTCTGTCGCCTACGGATATCGGCCGTCAGGCCGAGGGAGAGCCTGTCTCACCGCCGACAACCTACAGGGCGACAAGCGGGCAGTGGGCACCGGGATTCCAGGTGCGCCTCTACCGCGACATCAACGACGACGACCCGTCCGATGACATCGTGTACTACACCGGCCGCACTCCGGCGGGCAACCTCGTGATCAAGCGCGGTTCAGACGTTGTCTTCGACATCACGGCGTGGACGGAAAGCGGGACGCTTGCTCCGCGAGATCCCGAGATGATGTTCACAGTTGATGCGAATAAGGGCCAGGTGGACTTCGCCATTCCGATGCCGCATGAAACCTGGGACTCGGCTTCGGGCACGGACGGTATTCCCTCCCTCAACAGGGCCGTCGCCGAAGCGGCGGCGCACAACGAGGGAGCGCTCAGGATGGTCACGCTCAATCCGCCTTTGCCGCTCGGGCCAGACAGCCTTGTCCGAGTGGTGCCCGGCTCAGAGCGAGTGCTGGGGCCGGATTGGACCGTGGGGTCGGGCTACGGCGCGCAGATTCAGTACACGCGCGTCGCGAGCCTCGTGGAAGACCCGGGCCCCAATCAGTACCGCATCAATTACAGGACTGGCGAGGTGATCTTCTACTCGCTGCCGCGTCCGATTATGCCCGAGGGCGCCGCGGGACTTGAGATCAGCTACTCCGTCCAGACAAACCAAGGCTTCGATGCCTCGAAGGGCGATATCCTGAGCGCCGACTACAAGTCGAAGAACCTGCTGACTGTGCAGGTGGCGTACCGCATATTCGACGACCGCAACAAGCCGCTGCAAACCTCGCTCACAAACAGCGTGCTTGTGAGGAACTTTCACAGGTAGATGATGACTGAGCATAACCGAATACGCACAGCAGGAAGCATTCAGCCGGTGAGCGCTTCGACGCCGCCCGGGCGTCCGTTCGGGTCCCGGGCAGGGCAATCGCTGATCATGGCGCTATCGGTTCTGTTTCTGCTCATCTTCCTCGGGGCGATATTCGTCACCCTCATTGCGCGCAATCTCGAAAGCGCGGTGCGCGCTGGTGATGTGCTGACCGCGCGGCAGATGGCCGAGGCTGGCATTGACTACGCCAACAAGATGCTGACCTACAGCAGCGAGGGCGCCGACTGGCGTCCTGTGCCGGATGCCCTGCCGGTGGCGGCGAACGCGAGCAATCCGGATATCAAGTGGTTGCGGCCCTGGGAGCCTGTGGATTCGCCGACGGGCGGGCCGACGGGCGGGTTCACCAGCTTCACCAGCGGCAGCGGGCGCTTTCTGGTGCGTGTCAGCTACACCCCGGACCGGCGTGACCCGACGTCGCGTTACATCAAGATAGAATCTATCGGACGCTCCGGGGTTGTGGATCAGAACTTCCAGGGCAGCGGGACGCCGGACCCGACGACGCTGGCCCTCAGCGGGCCGGTCAGGCTTCGCCACGAGCTTACCGCCTACAAGCCGATCGGCATTACCGACTACGCGCGCTTCGTCACCAACAAGCAGAAGAGAGCCGAGTTCTTCTCGTTCGGCAAGGCGATTGGCGGCGGGAGGATGGTGTTTGGCGGTGATTTCGGATCGGCGCGCCGGACGGGTCCGATCCGGGTGAACGGAAACCTGCTGTGGCGAGGCAAGGTGGATATCGTGCTCGACGGGTCGGAGGCTCAGGCACCGGATGGGTCGCGGATACCGCTTCCTGTTGACCGCGTGGAGATTTCCGGAGAGGTGGAGCATGACGCGGATGCGGAAGTCGTGGTTCGCCGGTTCATCAGCGGCACTGAATCGTCGGATGCGGTGAACCCCTCCCGAGGCAAAGGCGCCAATGCCTTCACGACGCTGCAGGGATTCTACAGGGACGGCTCGGACATCCCCGAGCAACTGAAGGGTGGCGAGTGGAAGTACGCAGGCAACGCAAGGGCTATCAAGCGGCTTGAGCCGCCTCTCATTGACCAGGAAGACCCGAGTTCCGGCACAACGCGCTACCGCCGCCTCACGCTTCAGTCGGGGCGGTATGCGAGGCTGGACAGCGGGCGATACACCAACACGGGCCGCTACGGATGGGGCGCGGGGATGTACATTGACAACCGCGCCGATGTGCAGCAGGAGGGCAGCTCCCTTTTCAGCGGTGGCCGCACCCTCAAGTCGGAATGGCTGCACCCGAACAACCAGGTCAACTGGCAGGGCGCGCACTATGTGCCTCCGGGTGTGGTCATCACGCTGAAGCCCGACCGCACCATGAGGATCACTCGAACGGACGCGGTTCGCCGCAATCAGTCGTATGTGTGGAAGACGTATGACGCGACCACCAACGCGCTGACGTCGCAGCCCGGATTCGGCCCGACGATCGAGTCCATGCCATATCCCGAGAACGGCGTTATCTTTGCCGAGGGGAATATCCGGATCAAGGGGATGGTCGCAGCGGACAGCCAGCTCACGATCGTCTCCAACGAGAATATCTACATCGAAGGCAACATCCTGAAGCAGGACGAGTTCACATCCGCTGTGGCGCTGCTAGCGCGCAAGAACGTCGTTCTGAACACGACGATGTTCATGGGTCTCGCGCCGCTATCGAGCGCGGGATGGGAGTCCATCGCGGGCGGCGGAGAGCCTCCGTACTCCATCAGGGTCTCGGCGAGCCCTTCGTCCAACTACCTCGCTGCCATGACGTTCGGGCGGTGGTATGCGCTGGGGCAGCCGATTCGCACCGCCCAGGACTATCCGGGCATCCGTATGTTCGTGCGGCATGCGGCGGATGCGAACACAGCGATTGTCAATCTGTTTGTCAACCGGGCCCCGTATCTCGGCTTCCCGGCGCCTCCTGTCGCCCCGGTCCCTCCCGGACCGTGGGGCTTCTACATGCTGGCTGACGCGGCTACTCAGTATGCGCCGTCCTTCGAGGCGCAGGTGCTCGATATGCCGATTGGCGCAAACGGGCCGGATGTGGACGTTCTGCCGGGACGTTCCAACTTCTTCGAGTTCGCGCTTGCGCAGGCTGGCCCGCTGCAAGCGCGAGGCGATTACCTGCTTTCGGCGGCGGCGATCCTACCGCTGGACATCAATGTCCAGGCGCTCTGCTACGCGCAGGAGGGGTCATTCTTCGTGATTCCGGGAGTGTGGTTCAACGAGAGCGTGGAGGATACGCCGGAGAACGCGGCGGCGCGGGGCGGCAGGCCGCCCTACATCAAACATCCGGCGT
>JBPOJE010000117.1:0-12186 GCA_052033935.1 Armatimonadota bacterium | reverse complement strand
GGTCTGTTGAACCACGCAGACCCAGCGCCTCCCTGTAGTGGCGGGTGACCTGGGGATTGATCACATAGACACTGAGGCCTTTTTCATATGCCAGGTCCGCCAGCCGCATATGGTAGTCGTTGGTCGCGTCCATCGCGTCCACGGTTCCTACAGGAAGGTTCCTCAGGAACTTCAAGATCGCGCGCTGCGTATGTCGCTGCGGCTGTGCTTGTTTGCGCTCCAGATGTCGATCCAGCCCTTGCTGATGTCTGCGCCGATGGACAAGCTGTGCTCCATGGTATAATCTCCTCGCTCGTTTCAGGTGCGGGGTGGGCACATGCGAGTTTGCTTGCCACGATTGGCGCTCAGTGAAGGCGCTGGATTCCGATTGATGCTTGCATGTGCGGTGGGGGATGTCTACGGGAGTCTGTCAAAGCAGATTGCATAGCCTGCCCCTCCACCCCGTGCCTGCTCTTTCAGGCACGCCTCCAAACTAGCCCCTTGTGGGCGTCCCAACGTGACGTACTAAGTCAGGCGCGGGATGCTGAATTCCCGCGTGCTTGTGCCGGTCAGTGCGATTCTGAGCAGGTTGTGCGGGCGTTCGGACACCGAGAGTTCCAGCGGCGGCACTTCGCCCTCTTCCGCCTGAAGCAGGCACACGAACACCGTGCGGGCGGCGCGCCTCCGGGTGATGAGCATCGGGAGTGACGGCGGATCGAAGCTGTCCGTACGGGGAAACTCGCAGAGTATGACGCGGGTTGCGGGCGCGGCGGCCATCGTGAACCGGGCCTTGACCTCTCCCTGTGACGCTTCGACCTCCCAGGCATCGTCCGCCGTTGCCGCCTTCGCGTTTCTGAGCCAGTTCCACAGCGCCTCAGGTCCCATATCCTCGGGTTCGAACACTCCGTTGCCCGTGAAGCTCCCCGAATCCGCCACGCCGTGAAACAGATAGTCGAAGGTGTGCTGGGCGTCCGAGGCTACCTGCACCACATCGAGGATGCCCTGCTCCATGACAGCGAGCGTCCGCACTATGCGGACGCCCGGATACAGCACCCCGCCGTCCGTCACGGTGGCCATCTTCAGCCCGAGGTTGTCCACGAAATCCTCGAGCCGCAGATTGGCCCGCACAGGGCCGTGACTCGCCCCGTCCACCATCAGCGTGTGTGACAGATGGTGTGGCGGTTCAGTTCGCTCTGGACACGCGCCGAGAACTTGTGCTCTTCACTGGCGAGCGCCTCGGGATCCACGGCCAGATGATGCCTGCGCCCGAACGCGGTGAAGCTGAGCCTGTCGCAATGTCCGTGAATCCCGTCCTGGCCGAAGGTCAGGAACACCGAGAAGCCCCGCCCGTTCCAGTATCCGGCCCCTTCCTCTGATCGCAGCGCGGCGTAGCCGTGCGACGGCCAGATGCGGGTTTCCATTGCCGGAGGGGCAAGCTCCGGGCCGGGAAGGCGTTCGAGGAAAAGCGCGTCAACGGGCAGGTCCTTTCTGTCCTTGAGGGAGCCATCCGGTCTCGGGAGCGCCGCAGGCGTCGTAAGCCAGATAGTAGAGGCCGGATTTCGACAGGTCCATACGGTGCCCGTACGTGTCTCCGGCCGTGGGGAGCGTCCTGTCGGGGAAGGCCGTGCCGATGGGCCCCGCAAACAGAGCCTTCAGCGTGCGTCCGTTCGCGAACTCGTGCGTCCAAAGATCGAACGTGTTGCCCGATTCGCGGAGCATTGTGGCGAAGAGGGCAAGCGGTGCGAGCGCGGTGAAATGGTAGTTGAGGCTTGCTTCCAGCCAGAGACCGTCGTCGCGGGAGCCCTGCTCGATGAGGTCGCGGATTCCTTGATCGGATTCGACGGCGTACTCGACATCCCCCGGCTCATCGAAAAACAACCCCAGCGCCCCGACGAAGAGCTTGTGCCACGCGAAGTGGTTGTTGAACAGCCCGCCCAGGTTTTCGGCGATCCACCACTCGTCGTTTTCGAGCACGGCCTCCCGCGCCCTGCGCAGGACGTCTTCCATCCGCGCGCGCCCGCTGCCGTCCATCCTCGACCGCACCAGGTCGTAAGCCGTCAGCAGCCGCAGGCACCACACCGACCAGTTCAGCCCCACATCCGGATGCTTCGCGAAGAAGCGGTAGCCGCTGTAGTGCAGCAGAACGCGCGTGACGGCTTCCAGGCAGCGCTCATCCGCTGTGAGCGTGAAGGCGTATACGGCATCGGCAGAGCGTACTGCGGCGCCCTTCACGGCGAAGAAGGTGTGGTGGTTGATCTCGGGGTACGTCTGCGTCCAGTGTTTCTTGCTGGCTTCCTTCCACCAAGCCGACTCGAAGGCCGGCAAATGCACGGAGGCGAGTTCGCTTCCGGTTTGTCGAAGTTTCCCGGCGATGGCAGCGGCCCACGGCTCGGAGCGGACACGCTTGCGGGCGCGCTCTATGCTCGCGCGGGACAGCAACACCGGGTTCAGGCTGGTTGCGGTGCGCATGTCAGAGCAGCTCGCCTGTCCAGTAGTTGACGCGGCCCGCGAGCAGGGGCCCCGCCACCTCGATGACCTCTTCCGTAAACCAGGGCCAGGGAGGGAACTGCTCCGTGCTGACTGGTTTCCCGTCGTCAATCGCCAGCTTTTCGCCTGTCTGCATTTTCGCACCTCTTCGCAGGACTTCGGGTCCCCTGTTGACCTAGCGTTTGGCGCAAGGTCGGCGCTATTCCTCCGGGCGAGGCTGAAGCAGGGTCACCCGGCTGCCGTCGGACTCTGCGATCAGGTCGCCGTCTCTGTCCGTCCTGCAGACCCTGACCCCGGCCTGTTCCAGACGTTTCAGAGTCTCGGGGGAGGGGTGCCCGTAGCTGTTGCGCCGTCCGGCTGCGATCAGGGCCAGCGATGGCCGCACTTCTTGCAGAAACTCCTCGGATGTCGAGTCGCTGCTTCCCTGATGCGCTACCTTAAGAACATCCGCCGCCACGTTCACGCCTGATGCCAGAAGCCGGGCCTCTCCGTCCGACTGCAGGTCTCCGGCAATCAGAATGCGCACCGTCCCGTGCCTTATCCGCAGTACAACAGAGTTGTTGTTCGCATCGGACTCCGTGTCCCTCACATACTGGTCTGGCGGCCAGAGCACTTCGATTGTGACCTCCGATCCCACCCGCACGATCTGACCGGCGCGCGCCCGGCGATAGGGGATGCCCTCCCGTCGGATCCAGTCCGTGAGCCGCCGCTGCACTCCAGATCCCTGCGGAAACCCGGAGTCGAGAATCTGGCGAACGGGCACGCTTCCCCCGATCTCCCTGATTCCTCCGATGTGATCGGAATGCGGGTGGGTGAGGACGGCCATATCGAGCGAGCGTACGCCCCGCTCCCGCAGCATGCGCCGGATCGCCGGGGCGCTGGTTGTCTCCCCCGAATCAACGAGCCAGTTGGCGTCGTGCGTCTGGATGAGCATGCAGTCCGCCTCGCCGATATCCATAAGCATAAGGCGAAGGTGTCCGGGCTGGATGCGCTCGGGCGCGCAGCCCGCAAGCGCCACGCACAGCATCGCCGCGAGGAACAGGCGCACGGCCAGTGCGCGCGGGGGCGGGCTGAATGCCAGTTTGGGCGATGTTGGCGCTTTCACGAAGTAGAGTTAGCGCATCCGGGGCTTCTTCCTGCTGCGATGAACGCGCTCGACGTCCGCGGGCGCACGGGGCCGGGGCAATCAGGTATAATGAATCGGCCCCAGCGGGGGCAGCGCGCTGCGCGGATTAGGCGCGCCGACCGCTTACCGGAAGAGACAATACAATGTCGAAAGTTGCCACTGTGCTGCTGCTGATTGTGCTGATCGCTCTGACTGCGGTCCAGATCGTGCAGACCTGGCAGCTCCGCCAGGAGGTGCGGATACTGCGCGCGCAAATCGCGCAATCCGCGGAGAATCCCGCAGCGCCCTCTCTCAAGGCCGCCGGGGCGAAGCTCGCCGAGGCGGCGAAGGCGGTGGCGCAGGGCGATACGAAGAAGGCCGAGAAGGCGGCCGGCGATGCCATCGCCCTTCTCGAAAAGTCCGCCGGGCGCCAGAGACTGGATGATCTCAACCAGGCCGCAAAGTCCACACAGGATTTCCTGAAGCAGATGCTGAAGGGCGTCTATCAGCCGAAGGAAGAGAAAAGACCCTCAGAGTCCCAACCTCCCTCACGCCATTGAAAGTCGCCTGCATCATTCCAGCCTTGAACGAGGCCGAGCGCATCACCCCGGTGCTCGAGGCGGTGGCCGCTGCGTCCCTCATAGACGAAGTGCTGGCCGTCAGCGACGGCTCGACCGACGACACTTACGAGAGGGCGCTGCAGGTGCCCGGAGTAAAGGCTCTGAGGCTCGATCAGAATATCGGCAAGGCGGGCGCAATGCGGCACGGAGCCGAACACACGGACGCGGACGTACTGCTCTTTGTTGACGCCGACCTGGGAGGCCTGACGCCCGCGCATGTTGACGCAATGGTGTCGCCTCTCATCGCCGACACTAGCGACATGTGCGTCGGCATCTTCCGCGGTGGCCGCGCGCTCACCGACCTCGCCCAGAAGATCGCACCCGTCATCTCGGGGCAGCGGGCGCTCCGGCGCGAGATGTTCCTTTCGGTTCCCGAAATCAGCCGCGTGAGGATGGGGGTCGAGATCGCCCTGACGCGATGGGCGCGGGCCAACGGGGTGCGGGTATCCACCGTCGTGCTCGACGGGGTGACTCACACGATGAAAGAAGAGAAGCTCGGGCCTGTCCGCGGGTTCGCGTCGAGGCTGGTGATGTACGCGGACATCGGCAGAGTGCTTCTGGGCGTGACTGGCCCCGGAGTGCGCCGGTCTTCGCGCAAGCAGCACCGCGCCGAGCGTTAGCGGAGTCCGGCCGCGCTCCTCTTCATATCCACCCCACGCCCGACCTCAGCGCCGTTCGGCTGAAGCGGGTGCTCCGCAGTGTCTCCTCACGCAACACCGGCGGATCGAGGTGCGACTCCAGGGCGCGCACAATCGCGTACACAAGATACCCTGCGCAGGCGGCCCATCCGGCCCCGGCGAGCGCCCTGCCCGAGCCGTCCAGCCATGCCGCCGCGATCCCCTCGTCCATCGGCGCGCTGCCCAGAGTTTCCAGCACGGTAAGATCGCCCGCCAAGAGTCTGTTCGACAGAGCAAGCACGTTCTGGCGCTCGGGCGCATCGTGTTTCATTCTCTCGACGATGTCCCGGCTCGTGTTGCGGAACGCCGCAAGGTCCGCGCGGCAGAGCTCAAGATGGGCCGTCAGAAGAAGACCGCCCTCCGGCTCGTCGCCGAGCTTGTGGTGCCCGCTGAGGTCGGTGGAGTGGCAGAAGACAGCGCCACCGGGGCCTTCCACGATGCACCGCGCGAGGATGTCCGCGCGCACTTCGCGGGCCCACTTGGCCGTCTCGCTCTGGCGCTCAACGTCACGGATGCGTCTGTACAGATCGGCAAGGTCAATGAGCGCCCGCCAGACGAGCACGTTGTCGGCGGTGACGTACGGAAGCTGCGTCGGCGACTCGCCGGGCGTTATCTGGGTGCGGTAGAGGGCGATGCTCTCGTGTTCAACGCGTGAGAGGGCCTCAAGAATCCTGTTGATTCCTTCCTGCACAGCCTGATCGAACAGAATGGTAAGGTCGTTCGTCAGGTCCACATACATCCACAGGATGCGGATGGGGCTCACGAGCGCGTCGAGGGCGAACCCTGGCCGCATAAGCACGCCATCCATGTAGCGGCTGCGCGCCCCGACATTGCGCACCTGCACATTGAAGACATATTCCAGCATGCGGCGCGCCTGGTGCGGATCTATCAGCAGCACTCCGGGGAGGCTGTAAAGGCAGGCATCGCGGTCGCGGTAAGAGCCCGTGTAGTCGTACCGCGCGCTGCGCGATGATGTGACGACCATACGCTCGGTGTCAATGGTCACGCCCTGGCTGAAGAAGTAGTTGTACAGAGCGTTCTCGTTCAGCAGCCCTTCCACCCCGGCCGCTTCGCCGCGGCAACTGATGCGGCGGGCTTCGAGCCACGACGTGGTGTTCCCGAACAGCCTGTCCCATCCGTCGGCCTTCAGGTCGTGGGCGCTGGCAAGAGCCGACGGCGCTTCGAGCCCGACGCCGAGGTACACTATGCGGCACGACATCTGTCCGGCATCGCCGGTGAACTTCCACGAGCAGGCGCCCCAGACGCACTCGTCGCCCGCTGCCTGCGCTTCGGTCATCGTTGCGGGGTCCATCGCCGTCCCACCCGTGCCCATGCTGGGTTCGCAGGGCGGGTCCGTGGCGCCCCCCACCGCGAAGAGCGGCCAGCCGAGCCTCAGGCCGAAGAAGCCTTCGCCCGGGTGCCCGTCAAGACATCCGCAGAACCTTGCCCCCTCCATAAGCCGCACGCTGTCACAGACGTGGAGCGTCGTTTGCCAGTTGAGTTCGAATCCGATCTCCGCCTCGAACGGCCGGGATGCCTCGAACGATACCCTGACCGCCAACCCTTTCCGGGAGACCGGGGTGAGATAGACGCACTCGACAACTCCGGCCGGCGTCGCGACGGTAAACGCGGGAATCCAGTGGTTGATCAACCGCCACCGGGCACCATCGAGACTCACCGGCTGCCCGTCAACGGTGATTCGAGGCTTCAGGAACGCCCCTCGCTCACCCCTCAGAACTATCGTCCCCCGCGCGCTCTCGTACAGAAAGGCGAGGTCTCGAATCGCCCCGGTGGCGGCGTCTATCTCGTCAACGGTGATGAACTCATTGCCGGTGCTATAGCGTTGGCGCTTGGCGGACAAGTGCGAGTCTCCGGTCTCCGGCGGGCAGGTCAACGGCTCAGGATGCGCCGCAGAACAAGGCCGCTGGCGAGCTTGGGGTAAAAATAGGTTGACTTCTGGGGCATGGAGCGTCTCTCGCGCGAATAACGCGTAATGGTGCGGACCGGTATCGGGCGCACCAGGAACGCCACCTGGTATCCCTGCCGTTCCACCATCGCGAGCGCGTGTTTCGCGTCTTCGACGTAGCTGATACGCGGGTCGCTCTTGAGGCGGGCTATGTCGAATCCGAGCGACTCGGCAAGCACGCACTGTTGCAGCAGCTCCGCGCCAAGGGCGTCCACCGGATGCTTCGGGACCGCCAGCCAGTTGCCCGCCGCACCGCAGGCTGCAAAAGCAGACTCGCCCGCTCCGTCAAGCGCCGCCGCAAGCTCGCCGGGGCTGCAGCAGGTAAAATCGAAACGGCCCGCCAGCCGGTCGCGAATCGCCGTCAGCGCTTCGGCCGGAAGCCCTTTGAGCACGCGATGAGTCGGGAGCACGGTGAGCCCGGGGTCGTCCGTCCACGCAAGCGTTGCCATCACCCATCCCCACGGGCGATCCGCCGCATCGGGGTGCTCGCTGTCCATCCTCCGGGAATAGGCCAGAGCGGTATCGTAACGGTGGTGGCCGTCGGCGATCGTGAGGGTTTCGTCCCGCAGCGACTCGACAACGGCCGCTATCTGCGCGGGGTCGGTGCAGGCGTCGAGTGAGTACTTCACGCCGTCCGCGCCGGCGGCGTCCTCCACCAGCGGCCGCCAGCCAGCCTCGTTTATCGCTCTGCCCACCTTGCCCTGATTGTCCTCGTACAGCAGCCAGACGCTGTCGAGGTTCGCGCTGGTGGCCTCGATCAGCCTGGCCAGGCCTTCCTTCGGGCCCCGAAGCGTCTTCTCGTGCGGCAGAATGACGCCGTCCTCGTAGTCCTGAATCTTCACGAGCGCGGTGAGACAGGTCAGCGACTTCCGGGCGCCGCCAACGCTGTAGCCGATTCGCAGGCGGTAGAGCGTGGGGGCATCTTCCTCCACCATCGCACCCTCGCCGAGCCACTGGTTCAGAAACCCAGCGGCGCGGGTGAAACGGTTGTCGGAATCGGAGTCGCCGGGGCGCTCATCGCCCAGCACCAGCCGCACGAAGTTGTACTCGCTGGCCTCCTGGAGCCTCTTCTTCTCCTCCGGCCCGATCACATCGTAGGGCGGACTGATGAGACGGGAGGGATCGCCCGCGACATCGAGATTGTAACGAACGCCTCTGAACGGAGAGATCTCAGACAATAGCTCTGGCCACCAATCACACAGAATAACGCCGGCAGGGCGCGCCCGTGCCTGCGTGAACGGCATTATAGCATAGCCGCGTCAAGGGATGGGGTTAGTAAACCTGCTTGAGTTCCTGCTCGACCAGTGTGCGGTAGAGCGCGTTGTACGCTTCGCGCAGGATGCCAGCGGCAGTCATGGGCGCGCTCAGCGAGGCATCGGCCTCCGTTACCTGCAGCAGCAGTTCGCCGCGCGCGCTGATGGTGGGCGGGTCGGACGTGCGCCTGATATCCCGAAGGCTGATACCATCGTTCAGGAGCGTGTTCAGCTTCTCGACGATGGCTTTCGCCCTGTCCTCGGACGACTGCCCGTCCACAGCGGCTGCCTCGAACATCTTCGCGCCGCCAACCCACGCCTCGAAGATGTCCGGCTTCTTCTCGGATTTCTTCAGCTCGGCAATTGCGGATCGAGTAACCGCGCGGCGATCTATGGGCACGTTCCTCTTGCGGAGTTCGTCGAGGATGTCCCGCGACCGCTCGGCGGGGTACGGGTGGGTCTGGTAGATGCCCCATTCGATGGCCGGTCTAGCGGCCTCGTCCCGCGCCAGCCGCTCCATGAAGGTGAGAATTCCAACCGGGTTGTTCTTCGAGAGCGCCAGGTAAGCGATCGCCGTCATGTCGGCGTCCTTCTCCGCCTGGCGGCTGTAGCCGTTGAGTCTGGCGATCTGCACCATCTGGGCGCCCATCATCAGGTTGCCCACGTCACCTGCCGGCCCCTTCGCCACTATGGCCGCCAACAGGGCGACGGCAAGCTGGTTGTTGAGCTTGCTCTGTTCCTTAAGCAGCGACTGCATGTGGTGGTGCGATATGTGGGCGATTTCGTGGGCGATGACGGCGGCAAGCTCGTCGTCGGACTGTACGTAGTCCAGAAGTCCCTTGTTGATATAGACAAAGCCCCCCGGCATGGAGAGCGCGTTCACGTCCTTGTCGTCCAGAATCTTGAAAACGTAGTCGAACTTCGCGATTTTCGAAGAGCCGTAGTACGCGTGGACTTCGGTCTCATTGGCGATCTTCGCAAGCTCCCTGCCGATGCGCTCTACTCGGGCGTTGGCCGCCTCATCCTTGACGAGTTTGTACTGCTTCTCGAGCTCCGCCGAAGCCTCTCTGCCCTGCTTCTTCTCTGCTTCGGCGGCGCGCTCTTCGGGAGTCAGCGCCTTCTCCGAAGCCTTCTTAGCGGCCGCTTTTTCTTCCTTGGCGGCTCCCGCCTCTTTTTCGGCGGCCGCCGCCGGTATCGCGGCAGCGCAGAGGGCAAGCGCTAACATCGCCCCGAGCGCGGCGGCAATCCTTCGCCAGAATCGTCTGTCTGTTGATGTGTGCATAGTCTATCGGCCGCGCCGGTTTCAAGCGCCGCTCATTCAATGAGACGCCTCAACGCCCCCGTACGTTCCGATCGAGGGCGCGTGTGGGCGTCTCGCAGATGCGCGGCGGTGTCGGGTATTATGCAAAGTGGAGGGCGTCCGGTTTGCGGGCGGCTGCCGGGACGGTTCTCAAGCGTGATACTTGCGATAGACGCGGGCAACTTCAAGATAGCATTCGGTGCGTTCGACGGCGATGCGCTACCACTTTCGAGCGCGTCCCTGTCGGCCGAAGGCTTCGAGGCGGAAGGGCCGGGCACCGGTTTTGCGCGCGCGCTCGAAATACTCGGAGTCCGTCCGTCAAGTATCGAGGGGGTCTCCATATCGAGCGTGGTGCCGCGCCTGACACCGTTGCTGCTGGAAACCGCCGGGAGGCTCACCCAAAACGTCCTGAACCTCACCCCAGCATCCTTTGCCCACATGACTGTTCGCTACAACCCGCCGTCCGGCCTGGGGCCCGACCGGCTGGCGAACGCGCTGGCAATGCGCCATCTCTACGGCAGTCCGGCCTGCTCGGTGGATCTGGGCACCGCAACCAACTTCGACGTTGTCTCGGCTTCGGGGGAGTTCGTGGGCGGGGCAATCGCACCGGGTCCGGGCACCGCGGCTGATGCGCTCTGGGCGAAGGCGGCCCGCCTGCAAGACCCGGGCTGGAGGCTGCCCGAGCGAGCGCTCGGACAGAGCACGGAGGACTGCCTGCTTTCGGGCACACTGCTGGGTTACGCGGGGCTTGTTGACAAGATGGTGCGGCTGCTCGCAGCCGAGGCGGGGCCGTTTGTGCGCGTTGTTGCGGCGGGCGGAATGGCGCACATCGTCTCGCAGGCCGCGCACACGATTGACGAGGTCCGCCCGGCGCTGACGCTGGAAGGGCTGAACATCGCGTTCCGGCTCTCCCGGCCGGGAGGGGCATAGTGCCGCCTGCGCGGGAAGACCGCTCCTCCGCCCTGTCTCTCAGCCCGCTGCGTATCGGCCCGGTGAGCGTATGGCCGCCCCTTGTGCTTGCGCCCATGGCGGGCGCGACGAACCACGCCTTCCGTATGCTCGTGCGCGAATGCGGCGGGGTTGGGCTTGCCGTCGGCGAGATGATATCGAGCTTCGCGCTTCACTACGAGAACCGGCGCTCGCTCGCGATGTTCGACTGGACAGACGAGGAGCGCCCCGTCGCCGCGCAGATATTCGGGGCGGTTCCCGAAATGATCGCGGGTGCGGCGAAGCGCGCGGAAGACGCGGGGGCGGGCATTGTGGACATCAACATGGGCTGCTGGGTGCCGAAGGTCGTGAGGTCGTCGGCGGGCGCTGCGCTTCTGCGCGACCCCGAACAGGCGCGGCGCGTGATGGAGGCCTGTGTGAAAGCGACGAAGCTGCCCGTCACAATCAAGATCCGCAGGGGATGGGACAGCGGCGATTCCCGCGCGGTCGAGATCGCCAGAATCGCGCAGGATGCGGGCGTGCGCGCGATCACTGTGCACGGGCGCTTCGCGAAGCAGGGGTTTGGCGGCGCGCCGGACCAGGGAATCATCTCGGAAGTGAAGCTGGCGGTGTCCATCCCCGTAATCGGCAACGGCGACGTCAGGACGCCCTCTGACGCTGCACGCATGCTCCGCGAGACCGGCTGCGATGCCGTCATGATCGGGCGCGCTGCGCTGGGGAACCCGTTTATCTTCAGGCGGGTCTGGGCATGGCTTTCGCGGGGTGAGACCCTGCCCCCACCATCGGTTGCCGAACTGGCCAGCGCGGCGCGGCGGCACTCCGAGCTTCAGGTGCGGCTTCTGGGCGAGGAACGCGGCGTGCGCGAGATGCGCGCGCATCTGCCGCATTATGTGCGGGGAATCGAGAACGCAGCGAAGCTGAGGCACGAACTGACGCGGGTCAGCACGGTGGACGAGATCAACCGGCTGCTCGACCGGGTCGCGGGCGGGACCGGGGAATGAGGCAATACGTCCGCGAGCCCTTCTGCGCTTTCTCGCACTTCGCCGGAGCGCTTCTCTCGGTGGCGGCGCTGGTGTATCTCGTCATCGTAGCGGCCGGACGCCCGTGGCACGTCGTCAGCCTTTCCATATACGGCGCGAGCCTCGTCATCCTCTACCTTTCGAGCGCCCTCTATCACACGCTGCCCCTCGGCGAGAGGGGCCTCCGCCGGATGCAGCGTCTCGACCACAGCGCGATCTACGTTCTCATCGCGGGCACCTACGTGCCGATCTGCCTCGTGAGCCTGCGCGGCGGATGGGGGTGGAGCCTGTTCGGAATCGAGTACGGCCTTGCAGCAACCGGCATTCTGCTGACGCTGTTCTGGAAGGGAGCACCGCACGCCGTGCGGGTGGTTCTTTACATCCTGATGGGCTGGCTTGCCGTCATCGCGATCGGGCCGCTGTCGCGGTCTCTCTCGCCGGAGGGCGTGTTCTGGCTGGTGGCCGGAGGCGTCGTCTATACGGCCGGCGCGGTCATATTCGCGCGGGACAGGCCGCACCTGTGGCCCGGGAAGTTCAGCGCCCACGATCTGTGGCATCTGTTCGTTCTGGGCGGAAGCGCCTGCCACTTCGTCTGCATTCTGACACTCGCCGCGGCCTAGTGTACTGCACACTATATCTCTTGGCACAAGATTTAGTTTTGTGGTAAGCTGCGGCATGAACACGACACGCTTGCCAGCAACCATATCGGAAGAGGAGCGGCGCCTTCTGTGGCAACTCTCTCGGGGGCGGAGGAGTCCGCAGAAGGTGGTGTTGCACGCCCGAATAGTCCTGTGCTTTGCGGAAGGGATGCGCAAGGCAGCAATAGCCAGGG
>JBPOJE010000032.1:0-6565 GCA_052033935.1 Armatimonadota bacterium | reverse complement strand
TTTGGCATCAGGTGGACAACGCCGAGAAGGACTTCGACCTGACCTGGAGCTTTTACGACACGGACGCGGCCAACGGCGGGCAGCGCAACTGGATACAGGTGATGTGCTACGATGGCGCCGGCATCTCGGGCAGTCTGAAGCAGCTCTTCGCCATCGGCACCTACAACTCACTAGCCCCGACGACGGTGTATCAGGGGCGCATAGCCTTCGGTGGCCTCAACTGGTTCACCACTTCCGTTGACCGTGTTACCGGCTGGCACACGGCGCGCATCAAGCAGGATGGGGCAACCAACACGGTTACGATGTGGATTGATGACACACAGATTCAGCAGGCGACCCTGGACGAGGTGTTCCCGGTGACTGCGATCCGCATCGGCAGTGGCCTCTCTAACAACAACGCAGGAATGCACTTCGACGACATCACGTTCGTCACGCCCGAGCCGGGCAGCATGGTCGCGCTGGGCGCCGGGCTGCTGAGCATGGTTGGCCTGATCCGCCGCAAGAAGTAAAATCAGCTTTCGCAAGAGAGCTCAGTTCACGCAAGGGCCGGGGCCGAAATGTCCCGGCCCTGCCTTTTGGGACGGGCCAAAGGGGTGAACCGGAGTGCCGCCCGATTAAGAAGCGACAAATAGAGCAGAAAATACGCCGCGGCGTCTTGACAGCGGTTGAGAAGACGCCTACAATTAGCATGTGTCCCTATTGCAGGCACTGCCTGAACGACGCTCCCGCTATTATCGGAGGGGCGTGAAGAGGCAAAATAGGCTGGCAGGTTTCCACCCACAAAGCCCAGCCGGACGGTTGAACCGTTAGACTAAATCGCTACTTGCGTACCGGGGGACGCCCCGCAAGCGCGGAGCAGAAGGAGAAAGTGATTGAAACAGACTGTTGTCCTCGCATGCGTTCTGGCCCTAGCACTTGCTTGCCAGCCTGCGAGCGCGCAATTCAGCTTCACCGATGACTTCGAGAACGGACTCGGAGCATGGACGCAGGGCAGCAGCCCGTTTGCGTTGTCCAACGCTCAGAACATCATTCCGGCGGACGGCCAGTACAGCGCCCAACTCGATACCTCGACGGATAAGATGTGGCACAACCTAGGCTGGGAAGCGAGCCAGTTCCGGTTTACCTTCTACATGTACGACGACATGGGCACTGCCAGCCGTGTTCACGGAGAAGTGAGGAGCTACACTGGCGCTGGCTACGCGGACGGCGCGGCGGAGCAGGTGTTCATGATCGGCAAGCACAACAGCGTGAATATGAACGGCGAGGCCTATGACGCCACGAAGTATCAGGGGCGAGTCGCCTTCGGCGGCACCACGGGCTATTTCAACCTGAACGGCCCGGGCAGCCCCGATCGTTCGTTGGGCTGGCTGGCACAAGTTCGAGATTCTGAGGACGGCCGGTAACATCGTCAACTTCTACGTGGACGACGTTCTGAGCCGCAGCTTCAACGATGCGACCTTCGCGACAGTAGACTCTGTCGCCTTTGGTCTGGGCTTGGGGTCGCAGGTCGGCGACGCGTGGATTGACGGCGTTATGTTCGTTCCCGAGCCGGGCAGCCTGCTTGCGCTCGGCGCTGGTCTGGCCAGCATGGCGGGACTCATTCGCCGCCGCAGGGCATAGCCAAGAAAGCGGAGTTTTGTCGAGGGCCGGGGCATGATGCCCCGGCCCTTTTTGGTGCCTTTTGGGGTGGGGCCAGCAAATATACCTGAATTTCTGCCCTTGACTTGACCGGAGGCGTGCGCAGAGGTAACATGCAGACACGGTCAACCTGCGCGGGACGCCGCGCAACTGTCGGCTGATAAGCAAATGGAGGGGCCTGGTTTCCAAACTATCCTTGGCCCGCCAGGCGCGCACTGTAAGCGCGCTTCGAAGAGAGGAGAAAACGATGAGAAGAGCACTCGCGCTCGTTGCAGTGCTTCTCCTGGCCACCACTCCGGGGGCCATGGGGCAGGCGATCAGTGACTTCGAGAGCCTCGATCCCACCGCCTACGGCAATGGGACAGTTATGTTCCGCCAGCCGAGTTTCTCTGGCAGCACCGGCGGCCAGCTCGATACGACAGACCCCGCGAACAACGTTTCGCAGCTCGTTGCGGGCAACTGGATGATGGTGCGCTGGCTGTGGGGACCCTCGGGCTCCTAGCTCCGGCTGACCACCTTTGCCGCCCCGGTTCTTGCGAACCCCGCCATTGATTACACGCAGAAGCTTGTCTTCAGCGTGCTGTATCCGGCAGGCGATCCGCTGGGCATCGCTCTCGGAAGCCGCGATAATGGCACCACCGCCGCGATTGGCGCGGATGGCGGCGCGACAGGCGGCATCGAGTGGGTCGGCGCAACAGGCGGTAGTACCACCGCAGGGCCGGTGGTCACGCAGACGATCAGCGCTTCGTCCGAATGGCAGACAATCACGATTGACATTCCCAATGAGCCCGTCTTCGCATTCACCGGGAATGGCGTTCTGGACAACACCCGGGGAACGATTGAGCATCTGGCGTTCGTGAGAACGGGCGCGGTGGGTCCGTACGAGATCTATCTGGATAACTTCCATATGGTTCCCGAGCCGGGCAGCCTGCTGGCGCTGGGCACAGGGCTTGCCGGGTTCGCCGGGCTTCTGCGCCGCAAGATGTAAGCCGGGCGCGCAAGCGCAATTTCACTTTGGTTTCGGGCCGGGGCCTTCGGGCTCCGGCCTTTTTCCTTCCCCCACCCCTCACGTCATTCCGTCGCAGCCCCGTCATTCCGAACCCCGAGTGAGGAATCTCTTCGTTCGGTCACTGCCCACAGTTCGGAGGCGCGGAAAGCTCGGCAGCAGCTCAATGCCCGGGAAAGGTGGCTGCCCGCCCCGGTTTGACCGGATACAACCTGCATAACCAGGCCTTTCCTGCCGAAAATTGGTTGCCGCGCACGTCTCCCGCCTGTATGAAACCGGGCGGCCTGAGCGCGAAACGAGGTGACGCAGGATGCTGGTTTTGGCCAGGAAGGTCGGACAACAGATTGTTATCGGTGACAACATCGAGATTACTGTGCTTGAGGTTCGGGGGGAGCAGGTGCGCCTGGGCATCACCGCCGACCGCTCGATCTCGATTCACCGCAAGGAACTGTTGACCCGCCCGCCGGAGGAGGAGGAAACCTCCGCGCCAGATTCCGCTGACGCGCCTGCTGAACCACCCGCCAAAGAAGCCGGCTGACCCTCTTTCACCGACCGTATCCCGGCCCCAAGGCTTTGCGGAGAGGCCCTTCTGTGTGCCATACTGAGCCTGCAGCGCCGCTCGCGCCCGCGCGGGAGACACCACCACCGGCCGCATCGAACCGAACCTCCACGCCGGCAGGCAGCCCCGCGGACGGTTGTGCGACAGCCGTACTGCTTCTTGCCCTATGAACGACATCCTCCTGAACCTGAACCCGGACCAGCTCCGGGCCGTAACGCACGAAAGCGGGCCGCTGCTTGTGTTCGCCGGCGCGGGAAGCGGCAAGACCCGGGTGCTGACGCATCGCATCGGATGGCTTATCCAGCAGGGAAAGGCGCGTCCGGACCAGATTCTGGCGGTGACGTTCACGAATAAGGCCGCGCGTGAGATGAAGGGCCGCATCGAAGAGCTTCTGGGGCCGCAAGCGGCTTCGCGGGTATGGGCCGGGACTTTTCACTCGATCTGCGCGAAACTGCTGCGCATTTCCGGCGAGAAGATAGGGTTGGACCGCAATTACGTAATCGTGGATGACGAGGACCAGATGTCGCTCGTGAAGGAGTGCCTCAACGACCTCAACATCAGCGACAAGACCCACCCCTCGCGCGCGGTGCTTGCAGTAATCAGCCACGGCAAGGAGCGGCTTCTGGACCCGAAGAGGTATCTTGCGAAGCACTCGGGCGCGCGGGAAGAGACGGCCGCGCGGGTGTGGGAGCTGTACGACCGCAAGCTGAAGGAGATGCGCGGCCTCGACTTCGACGACCTGATTCTGTTCGCTGTGCGGCTTCTGGAGGAGCGCGAGGACGTACGCGACGCGTATCAGCGCAAGTTTCGCTATGTGCTGGTGGACGAGTACCAGGATATCAACCTGAGCCAGTACCGCTTTGTTGAGTTACTCGCCGAGAAGCATCGCAACATCACCGTTGTGGGAGACGACGACCAGTCTATCTACTCGTGGCGGGGCGCGGACGTGGGAATCATCCTGAATTTCGAGCGCGACTTCCCCGACGCGACCACCGTGAAGCTCGAGCAGAACTATCGCTCAACCCAGGTGATCCTCGACGCGGCGCACGAGGTGGTGAGCTGCAACGAGAACCGGGCGGAGAAGAAGCTGTGGACTGAGAACCCGGTGGGCAAGCTGATTATGCTCTGGGAGGCGTCGGACGAGCTTCACGAGGCGGAGCTTGTGGCGCGGCTCATAGAGGAAGCCGTGGCGGGCGGGCGGCGGCCTTCGGATATCGCCATCCTCTACCGCACCAACGCCCAGTCGCGGCCGTTTGAAGAAGTCTTCATCCAGCACAAGCTGCCGTATCGCATCATCGGGGGCCTGCGCTTCTGGGAGCGCAAAGAGGTGAAGGACATCGTCGCGTATCTCCGGCTGATCGCGAACGAGGCGGACAACCTCAGCTTCCGGCGCGTCGTGAACACGCCAACGCGAGGCATCGGAAAAACCTCGATGGACAGGCTGGGAGCATACGCGGCGATTCATCTGACAAGCCTGTGGGCAGCGGCCTGCAGCCAGGAGGCGATGCAGCTCATAACGCCCAGATCTCAGCGCGCGATCGGACAGTTCACGGGGGTGATTCAGACGCTGCGAAGGATGCGTGAGAACACGCCGGTCAGCGATCTGGTGAAGGAGACTCTGGAGCGCTCGGGCTACCTGGAAACGCTGAAGAGCGAGCGCACGATGGAGGCACGGGGACGCATCGAGAACCTGCAAGAGCTGGTGTCGGTCGCGACGATGTTCGACACGCAGGCGGAGGACACGTCGCTGGAGGCGTTCCTGTCGCAGGTTGCGCTGGTTTCGGACATTGACGCGCTGGAGGAGGATGCTCAGCCGGTCACGCTAATGACGCTGCATGCGGCCAAGGGGCTCGAGTTCCCGATTGTTGTTCTGGCGGGGCTCGAAGAAGGCGTGTTCCCGCATTCGCGTGCCCTGTACGAACCGGGGCAACTGGAGGAGGAGCGGCGCCTGTGCTATGTGGGGATGACGCGGGCGAAGGAGGAGCTTTACCTCACGTACGCCTTCCGGCGGATGACCTACGGCATGTCGAACCGATCGAGCATGTCCCGGTTCCTCAAGGACATCCCCGGCCGGTACTTCGAGATTCCGCCCGGCGCGCGTCAGGAGGCCGGACTCTGGGGCGGAGGCACGCAGACGCGCACGCGCAACTCGGACTCTCCGTTCCGCGAGGGAGACAGGGTGGTGCACGGCAAGTTCGGCAAGGGAGTGGTCATCTCGGCTACGGGATTCGGGGACGAGGCGCAGGTGACGGTGATGTTTGCGGGCGGGGTGGGCCTGAAGAAGTTGCTGCTCGCCTACGCGAAGCTCCAGAGGCAGGACGCCGAGCCGGATCTGTCTTCGGCGGCCGAGGCGGACCCATTCGCCGACTGAGGATCACCGCCGCCCCCGCCGGCGGGCGATCAGCCCGCCAGGTGGTAGGACAGCACCGCCATCTCCTGCACGAAGTCCACGTTTCGCACCGCCACCCCGGCGGGCACTCGCAGCGAGACGGGGGCAAAGTTGAGAATCGCCGTGACGCCCGCCGATACTAGCATTTCGGCCACGCCCTGCGCTGCCGCGGCCGGAACAGCGATGATGCCGATCTTCGCATTCAGCGCACGGTTCATTGCGGGCGCTTCCGCGAGGTCGTGAATGTCCAGGCCCCAGAGGCGCGAACCGATCTTGTCCGGATCCGCGTCGAACACGGCGACGATGCGGAAGTTCTCACGTCTGAGAGCCGGGTAGCCCGCCAGCGCCGAACCCAGGTTTCCGGCCCCGGCAAGAAGCACCGGCTGCTCGCGATCCACCTTAAGAATCGTGCTGATGCGCCCAGCAAGCTCGGGCACGCTGTAGCCGATGCCGGGCCTGCCGAACTCGCCAAAGTACGAGAGGTCTTTGCGGAACTGAGCGGCATTGATGTTGGTCATCTGCTCCATGCCAGCCGACGAGATGGTCTGCACCTGCTTCTCGTTCAGATCTATCAGGCAGGCGAGATACGTGGCCATGCGCTCGAGCGTCGGCACTGGCACTTTGGGCGTTGGTTGGTTCATTCTGCAGCTCTTGTTTTCCGTGCGAAGGCGGTTGTTCTCCGGGGGCCTTCAGGGATGGCAGAGTATAACACGCGGCGAGAACGCGGCGCAAATCCGCCGCGGGCCGTGGTACTTCCTTGTGAAGTGTTCGGCTCTTGTCTGCTGAATGGCTAAGCAGCCTGCTCGGGCTGCTGTTTCCTCGCCCTCCTTCTCCTCAGTTCCCAGATGTCGCTGCCCGACCAACGGTCGTTCAACCAGGAATAGACTCGATACACAGCCCGGTTGCACGCCTCACGGTTCGCAAATGCACCGCAGCCGAACGTCTGTCGCCGCAGTTCTCGGAACGCACGCTC
>JBPOJE010000118.1:0-2945 GCA_052033935.1 Armatimonadota bacterium | reverse complement strand
TTGCTTCCCATTCCGCCGCGCTCCCGACGAGCTGCGAATCCTCCACCGGACGGGGCACGCCCAGATAGAACTCCATCGGCTCCTTGCACAGCCTGCCGGCCGACAGCCGTATCCTGTCCTGCGCGATTCTGAGGTAGACCGCCGCCTCCATGCAGTGCCATTCCAGCGCTTCCCGCGCATCGGCCGCCTCGGTGGCGAATGAAGGCGGGTCTTTCGGGGCATGGCCTGACGTCAGGTGCCTGCAGAGCTTCCGCCACGTATCAAGGGCTTCACGAAAGCGCCCGAGGTGGCTGGCGAGAGCTTCGGACAGGCGCGCGGGAGTGGTGATTTCGTCGCGGATGCCAATCAGGCGGTTCGGTTGAAAAGATGACGACGGGTGTGGTGCCACCAGGGCGCCGACAACTTGCTGCAGCGCTGCCACGGGGTTCAGTTCAAAGTCGAGGTCTTTGCCGCCGGTCACCTCGTATTCCGGGGTATCTTTGCTAAGCATTACGGACTTTCTGGCTCAGTATGACAGACTTCGCCCTTCGCGCCAAGGGCCGTGGCGTTCTGACTCAATGCGTGGAACGCGCACATCGCGCTCAGCGGGCACTGCCCGCACAGTGGTGCCCGGGCCCTGCAGAGCGCGCGCCCGTGGCGGATCAGCAGCAGGTGCCCCTCCAGGCACTGTCCCTCGGGGGGCAGGGCCTCCAGCGCATGCTGCACCTCCTCGGGCGTGGCGTGTGCCGGAACGATCCCCAAGCGTTTGGCGATTCGCTCGACGTGCGTGTCCACGGGAAACACATCGCGCCCGAGCGCAAACAGCAGCACGCACGAGGCTGTCTTTGGTCCGACGCCGGGCAGCGTCTGAAGCCACTGCCGCGCCTCCTCTGTCTCCATCTCCGAAAGAAAGCCGAGTTCCGGCTGTCCGCGCCCGGCCGTCAGGATCTGCAGAATACGCCGGATGCGCGGAGCCTTCTGCCCCGCCAGCCCGCCCGAACGGATCGCCTCCGCAATCTCGGCGTCCGTGGCGTCGCGGACCTGCTCCCACGAAGGAAACCGTTCCCGCAGCGCCCGGTAGGCGCGCTCCGTGTTGGTGTCGCTCGTGTTCTGCGAAAGGATGGTGCCGATCAGATGGTCGAGTGGATCGCCTCCGGCGCGCGTGCCGGGGCTTCCGTAGTGCTTTTTTAGTGCCGGGATGATGCGTTTCACTGACCCTGTTGACGTCTGGCGGCCGCCCGGGGGTTCCATTATGCCCTTCTCGCTGATATCATAGGGATATCAAGGAGAGAGCGCGCCTCGCGCACGCAAATGAACACATCTGACATCAACGAACCAATCACCACCCCTGAAGCCCTCGACGCAGTCCTGTCCCGTCCATCTCCGGGAGTTATCGAAGCCCTGCGGGGCCTGCCCGGGGATATTCTCATCCTCGGCGCCGCCGGCAAGATGGGGCCAACCCTCGCGCGGATGGCACGCCGGGCGGCGGACGAGATCGGGGACGGCCGCGCCGTCATCGCCGTTTCGCGATTCAGCGAGGCCGGCCTGCGCGAGAAGATGGAGGGGTGGGGCATCCGCACCATCGCCGCCGACCTGCTGAACCGCGAGGCACTCGCTGGACTTCCTGACGCCCCGAACATCGTCTATATGGCGGGGCGCAAGTTAGGGTCCACGGGCGCCGAGTCGCTGACGTGGGCTATGAACGCGTACCTGCCGGGGATGGTCGCCGAGCGCTATCCCGCGTCCCGAATCACGGCGTTTTCCACAGGCAACGTGTACCCGTTTGCCCCCGCCTCCGGAGCGGGCGCCGCCGAGACGGACCCCGCAGGGCCGGTGGGCGAATATGCGCAATCTTGTCTAGGGCGCGAGCGCATTCTTGAACACTTTTCGGTGGCCAACGCGACGCCGGTTGCACTCCTGCGGCTCAGTTACGCCATTGACCTGCGCTACGGGGTCATCCTGGATGTGGCCGAAAAGGTCTTGCGCGGCGAACTTGTGGATGTGACGACTGGCTACGCTTCGGTCATCTGGCAGGGAGACGCCAACGCCCACACGCTCGTGTCGCTCGCCTGCTGCGCCAGCCCGCCGATGATTCTGAATATCACAGGCCCTAAGATCAGCATCCGCGAAATCGCCGTGCGTCTGGGTGAGCTGCTGGAACACGAGCCGCGGATCGTGGGCAAGGAAGCTGACTCGGCGCTGTTGGTTGATGCGTCGAAGGCTGCCGGGCTGTTCGGGCCGCCTTCGGTGTCGGTGGAGCAGATGCTCGTCTGGACGGCGGAGTGGGTCAAGCTCGGTCAAAGAACTCTGAATAAACCTACACACTTTGAGGCACGCGATGGCAAGTTCTGACACTGCGGACATCCGGCGGCGGCTTTTGAGCGGGCTTGCAATCCCCGCCCATCCCCTCGCCCTCACCTCCGCCCGCAAGCTCGACGAGAAGCGGCAGCGGGCGCTCACGCGCTATTACATTGCGGCGGGCGTGGGCGGCGTGGCTGTGGGCGTACACACCACCCAGTTTGCCATCCGCGAGCCGAAGTTCGGGCTGTTCCGGCCGGTGCTGGAGCTGGCCTCCGAAACCGTGGCCGCATCGGGCAGGCCGGTGCTCCGAATCGCCGGTGTCTGCGGCCCCACCTCTCAGGCCGTCGCCGAGGCGGAGTTTGCGGTGGAGTGCGGCTACGATGCGGGGCTGCTCAGTCTCGCCGCTCTCACCAACGCAAGCATTGACGAATTGATCGAGCATGCGAAGGCCGTCGCAGGGGTGATTCCGGTGATGGGGTTCTACTTGCAGCCGGCGGTCGGCGGGCGCGTGCTGAGCCTCGATTTCTGGCGGCGCTTTGTCGAGATCGAAAACGTCGTCGCAATCAAAGTCGCCCCGTTCAACCGATACCAGACGCTGGACGTTGTCCGCGCCCTCGCCGAAAGCGGCCGCACTGGGGAGATTGCGCTCTACACAGGCAACGACG
>JBPOJE010000094.1:0-15633 GCA_052033935.1 Armatimonadota bacterium | reverse complement strand
GCCGGCCTTCCGCTTCAAGAACAAGCTGCTCAGCCTGGACGCCACAGTCATTGACCTTGTGCCTGACGCTGTTCCCTTGGGCGAGCTTCCGTCAGACCAAGGGCGCGGTGAAGCTTCACCTGCTCCTGGACCACGACGGCTATCTTCCCGCCTTCGCCGCCATCACCGACGGCAAGACCCACGAGATCAACATTGCCCGCCAGATAGAGCTTCCGCGGGGCTCCATTGTGGCCATCGATCGGGGATACTACGACTTCGAACTGTTCCGGGACTGGACGGCGCGAGGGATCTGGTTTGTCACCCGGTTGAAGGCAGGCGCCGATTACGAGGTGGTCACGAGCTACGAGACGCCGGAGCGCTCGAACATCCTTTTCGACCAGATCATCCGCTTCACCGGTCGGGTGACCAGGCAGAAGTATCCGGGAAACCTGCGCCGTGTGGTTGTTTGGGATGACGCCGGGCAGCGGCAGTTCGAGTTGCTCACCAACCATCTCGACTTCGGTCCCACAACCATCGCCCGCATCTACCGGGACCGGTGGGAGATCGAGCTGTTCTTCAAGTGCCTGAAGCAGAACCTGAAGGTTAAGACGTTCGTGGGCACGAGTGAGAACGCTCTGAAGACGCAGATTTGGACAGCACTCATCGCGATGTTGCTCATCAAGTATCTGCAGTTCTGCTCGAAGGCGAACCTGGCGCTGTGCCGTCTTGTGGCGCTGCTGCGCCTGAACCTGTTCAGCTACCGCAACCTGCAGGACTGGCTGGACGATCCGTTCCAGACTCCCGCCGAGCACCCGCCGGAGCAGTTGGAGTTCGTGTTTGGGACAGCATCTGCGGCATCCGGGGCCTGGGATCTCATCAAGGGGGTAGATATCCGGTTTCAGGCTGCGGAGATGATTCCCAAGCTCAAAAACCCGTCCAAAACGGAGCTGCCTGAGCTATCTTGGACAGCAGTGATCTTGCATAGGGAAAGTCCAAGAAGGATGCAATAATGCGGGCGGCGAACTGCAGCACGTGGGAATTGTGTTCTGGCTGGAAATGACATGGGACTGTTGAGCCCGGCAAAATGGCCGTTCTGGCTTCAGGTGGCGAGGATTGCAATTACTGTGCTTGTGACCGCGGCGTGCGGCGTTCATGCATGGGCGTCGCTGCGTTCGTCGAAGCACCTATTGCAGTCCGGCCGCTGGATACTGCTGCTGTATGCGAGCGCGTTTCTGTTTGCCGCATGGGCCAACTTCGTCCTCCTGCTTGTCACCGCCTACTCCGGATCGTATAAACAGGGGCCGTACAGATTTGGAATGTTCTCGCTTCTTCTTGTCGTCACCTACTTCTTCGCCGCCCGCAGCGCAACCCGAAGGGCGTAGATCGGCGCATTGCGAACCCCGGAGCACGTTTCGGGCGTCTAACTGCGTGAAGGGGCTGAAATTGACGGCAGCGCCCGGTCGTAAGTATAATACCGTGGCCCCCGGAACTCGCACCCAATGCGCCAATCTCGCAAAACCACCAGTCGCGCCAAACGTCCCCGTAAGAGCCTCCTCGTCCGCCTCTTTCGCTGGGCGAGCGTGTGCAGCCTCGTTGCGCTCGGGGTGCTGATTGGCGCGTTTGGCGGGCTCTACTACAGCATTACTTCACTGGTGCCCGACCGCGCGGGCGGCCTCGAGTACCGTCCCAGCGATGCGACGCGCATATACTCGTCGGATGGTGTGATGCTCGCGCGGCTATTCGAGGAGAACCGCGACGTCGTCAAACTCAAAGACATCCCGGAGATCGTGCAACAGGCGACGGTCGCGATAGAGGACAAGAGGTTCTACCAGCACACAGGTGTTGATCCCTTCGGCATAGCCCGCGCCATCGTTGTCAACATTCGCGGAGGGGCCCTGGAGCAGGGCGCCAGCACCATCACACAGCAGCTCGCCAGGAACATCTACCTTAGCCGCCGCAAGACGATAGCCCGGAAACTGCAGGAAGCCATTCTGGCCCTGGCGCTCGAGCGCAAGTTCACAAAACAACAGATACTGGAGATGTATCTGAACGAGGTCTATTATGGCAGCGGCGCGTACGGCGTGGAGGCGGCCGCGCAGACGTATTTCGGCAAGCCGGCAAGTGAACTCAAACTGCCCGAGGCAAGCCTGATTGCCGGCCTCACTCAGCGCCCATCGTTTTATACTCCTTTCAAGAATCCGAAAGCGGCGCTTGGGCGCCGGAAGGTTGTGCTGCGGACCATGGCCGCCCAGGGCATGATCACGCAGGCGCAGGCGGAAGAGGCCGACAGCGAGCCCCTGCGGCTGGTGTCAAAACCCGCGCAGAGGGGCTGGAAAGCGCCCTACTTCGTATCGTACGTCGTTTCGCAGATGGAGGACGAGTTCGGCGAATCGAACTTGTACCGCGGGGGACTGAGAATCTACACGTCGCTGGACTACCAGATGCAGATGGTTGCGGAAGAGGAGGTTCGGCAGGGAGTCGCCCGCAACAAGAGCAAGCTCGTCGGCAACGCCGCCCTAGTCTGCATTGACCCGGCAACCGGGTATATCCGCGCCATGGTTGGCGGTAAGGACTTCAGGCAGAGCGAGTTCAACGTCGTCACTCAGGGGCATCCTCAGGCCGGCTCTACATTCAAGGTCTTCGTTTACTCGGCGGCCCTCGAAAACGGATACAGCCCCAACGACACAATTGTGGACGAGCGAGTCTGGCTGCAGGGCCGGAGAAAGCCGCCGTGGCCCACGAACTACGACAATCGCTACAGCGGACGCCGCACGCTCCGCTATATGGTGGCGTGGTCGCGAAACGTGCCCGCGGTGAAGCTCACGCAGGCGGTGGGCATTGACGAGGTGATCAAATTCGCACGGCTGCTGGGGATCACCGCTGATCTGCCGAGAGACCTTACGCTTGCTCTCGGATCGGCGTCCGTCACTCCGCTCGAAATGGCACGCGCCTACTGCGCCTTCGCCAATGGGGGCGAAGCGGTCAAGAGCCTGGCGCTCACGAAGGTGACCACCGCGGACGGAAGCACTCTCAAGGAGTTCAAGCCCGTCAAGCGCCGTGCGCTCTCCGCACAAGCAGCGAACGGCATGGACAGGATGCTGCGTGAGGTGGTCACACACGGAACCGCCACATCTGTGAACCGCCAGGTGCCGGAGGCTCGGGGCAAGACGGGCACAACCGACGGGGACAAGCACGCATGGTTTATCGGGTACACTCCGCAGCTTGTCACCGCTGTGTGGGTGGGAAACGACCGCCCCATTCCGATGCGCTCTGTGTGGGGCGGGAACGTCTGCGCGCCGATCTGGTCAGCATTCATGCGCAAGGCCGTTCCAATTCAGCACAGTTACAACGCGAAGAAAGCCCAGGCAAACAGGCAGGCCTCGGCTTCCACCAAGAACACCAAGCGCCGGGAACCCACACGCAGGCGCTCGAGCAGCGAGGCTGCGCCGCGGCAGGTTTCGGTGAACATATGCGATTCTTCGGGCCTTCTTGCCACGTCCGCCTGCCCGGGCACACACATCGAGACCTTCAACTATGGAGAGGCGCCTTCGGCTTCGTGTGACATTCACCAGCAGGCAGGCCAGCCCGAGCCCCCGGTGCGGGCAGAGCCGGGTCAGCCGCCCGCGTCCCGGGAGAACCCTGTCCGGGAGCGCCCCTCGCGGGCCGAGCCCGCACAGGATGGCCGCTATGTGACCCTGCTGATCTGCGGCGACACGGGGAACCTGGCAAACGCAGACTGCCCTCGTGTCGTGCGGCGCCGATTCCGCGAGGACCTGGCGCCCGTTGACGTCTGCACGCGACACTGATCGGCCGGGCCTGCATTGAGAGTCCGTGACATCCCAGCGCCCCAGGCGCCAGAAGAGAGAGACAGGGCACGGCGCAGGAGCAGAGCCGTCCAGGCAACGGTAGCACTGCTTTTCACCATTCTCTTGGGCCGCCTCTGGTACCTGCAGATCGCACGCGGCGAAGCTCTGCGCCGGGCCTCTGAGATGAACCGCTTGCGCCGTGAGCGCCAGATGGCGCCCCGCGGCGAGATTCGGGACCGCGCGGGAAGGCTGCTTGCCGGGACGCGCCCCAAGTTCGTGCTCAGCGTGGATCCGCTGCAGTTCAACCCCAACCGCCCCGAAGGACGCTGCCTCGCCAAGTGTCTCAACATGCCCTACGAAGAGCTGAAATCCCGATGCAAGCCCGTCGGCCCGAACTACCAGCGCGTGCGGGTGGCGATTGACATCCCCTGGGATGCTCTGGCACGCATCGAGGAACACAAGGCGTGGCTTCCGGGAGTATCCGTGGACCTGGAGGAACTGCGCTACTACCCGCAGGCAAAGCTGGGGGCTCATCTTCTCGGCTACATCGGGCCGATATCCGAACGCGAACTGCAAGAGAACCCGGAGATTTACGCGCCCTCTTCGCGAGTGGGAATGACCGGCCTGGAACGTAGCTATGAGAAGGATCTGCGCGGCCGCGACGGGGGGCTTATCCTAGAGGTGGACGCGACAGGACGCCGCACGCGGCTGCTTCGCAAAGACGCCCCGCGGCGCGGAGCCGATCTGGTTCTCACCATAGATTCCGCCGTGCAGGAAGCGGCCGAGCGGGGACTTACTGGCAAGGTGGGGTCGGCGGTTGCGATAGACCCCTCGAACGGCGAAGTGCTTGCGCTGGCCAGCAGGCCCGCGTACGACCCCAACCTCTTCGCACAGGGGATTGGCGTTAAGGCGTGGCGCTCGATTCTGCATGACAAGAACCTGCCGCTGATGAACCGCGCGATTCAGAGCGCATATCCGCCCGGCTCCACGTTCAAGCTCATCAGCGCGCTTGCCGGCCTGAAAGCCGGAAAGACAATGCCCGGTTCCAGCGCGTACTGCACAGGGGCAACGTTTCTGGGGAAGCGGCGCTTCAGGTGCTGGAAGCGGCACGGGTATGTAACATTCTATACGGCGCTTTCGGAGTCGTGCGACATCTTCTTCTATAACCTGGGCAGAAGCGTGGGCGTGCAGGCGATAAGCGACATGGCAAAGGCTTTCGGACTGGGGTCTCCAACTGGCATAGACTTAATCAACGAGCGCTCCGGGACAGTACCGAGCGTTGAATGGAAGCGGCGATATGTGAAGCGAGACCCGGTCTGGCATCCCGGCGAGACCTACAACCTGTCCATCGGTCAGGGCTATCTCGAAACAAGCACCCTGCAGATGGCGTCGGTGACCGGCGCCGTAGCCGTCCACGGCCGGGTGTACCGCCCGCATCTTGTGCGGGCAGTCATCCGGAACGAAAAGCAGACTCTCGTACGACCGCAACTATCCAGGAATGTCGATCTTCCAGCCCAATACTTTGACCATGTTGTCAGGGGAATGGAGCTCACGGTAACGAGCGGCACAGGGCGCGCAGCCGCACTCTCCGGGATACGGATCGGCGGCAAGACTGGCTCCGCGGAGACGACGGGCGCCGCGCACGCGTGGTTCGTCGCCGTTGCTCCACTTGATGACCCGAAGATAGCGGTGGCGGTGATGGTGGAGCACGGCGCCCACGGGGCTACCGCCGCTGCGCCCATCGCGCGGGACATGATGGCGGCATATTTCAAGGTTCGGAGCACCCCCGCCCCGGCCATTTCCGGAGACTGAAGCGCTACTCAGACGGCGCGCCCCGGGCACTCAGCCGTGTGGTGCAGGCGGTTGGCTCCTGCGTGGTATCGCCACAGCAGCTTCGTCTGACAAAGGAGGAAAACGCCCCGCACAGGACGAATATCGGAGCGTAATCGTTAACGCAGGCTCAGCCCCACGAGGTGGGGCCGGCTGTAACACCAGGCGTCCTGGGTGTCGTGAAAGGGAACAACGGCGCTGGTTGACGGTGGAGGCCGGCCCGGAGGCCGGCAACGGGTCTGCGATTCATCCAGCCGCCATACGCGGCCATGCGGAATGCCGGGCGCCTTGAGTGCGCTTATCGCGGTAGAGATGTTGCAGGCGGGAACATCTGCAGCCCTCTGCAATGTCTCAACAACAGCGGCAGAAAAACATGGTGTGGTGCCGAGCTTTCCGGTCGCCAGATGTCTTGCGGAGTGGACTGAGCTAGACGTGTGCAGCACTGGATGTGAAAGGCGGTGCGAGATCGGGACGAGGTAATGCCCGGACTGATCCTTTGCGCGCTCCCTTGCGCTCTCCGGCGTTTCCACGTGATGTCTTCAACCCGGCATCAGGCCGAGACCGGGCGGCAGTGCGCCAGACCCTGAAGGCAGATCATCACAGACCGTCGGACCTGACAGGCAGTCTCGTGGCTTCAGGTCAGCAGGTGTGTGATGTCAGGCGGGAACCCATGGCTAAAAACGGCTCCCGCCCGGAAAGGAACAATACAGCATTGGAATCCCTACAGGTGATAATTGTGGAGGACGAGTCGCTTGTGTCGCAAGAGCTCGTCCTGTTGGTGTCCCAGGTCGGGCACACAGTCCTGGGCGTTGTAAGTCACGATGAAGAGGCGATTCAGGAGATTGCCCAGCAACGGCCGGACGTGGTGCTCAGCGGTGTGAAGAGCACGGAGATTGACGGGATCGAGTTCACCAGACGTCTGGTGGAGGAATACCCCGTGCCAGTCGTTCTGCTCGATTCGGAAGAGGGTGGCAACGGCATTGAGGCGGCCGAAGCCGGCGCGTTCAACTACCTCACCCGGCCGGTGACAGCGGGCTTGCTCGGCGCCGCACTGGTGATGGCGCACACGCGCTTCCAGGAGTGGTTCACGGCCAGCGAGGAACTTGGCCAACTGCGTGACACGCTGGAAACGCGTAAGGCTGCTGAGCAGGCCAAGGGCGTCATTATGCAGCGAATGCAGTTGCCGGAAGCTCAGGCCTATGCTCACCTTCGCGAGAAATGCAGGAACCAGCAGAAGACGATGAAGCAGGCCTCGCAGGAGATCGTCGAGGCGGAGCGTGCTTTCATGGAGACACTCTCGAAGGAGCCGGCCTCGCGCATGCGCCCCCGGTACGGGGAGACGGGTCACCGCAACCACGACGACCGGCCGCACACATAGGCAGCAGCACCGTCGCGTCATAATGTTCTATTTGCATTAATATAGAGGCGCCCGTTCTACATTCAGATGGGGGCGGGCGCTTTTTTTGCGCCACGCTGTCTGATTGACGGCGAGAACAGAAAGAGGGCCGCAGCCATGCTGTTTGGTATCTGCAACGAGATGTTCGAGGGATGGCCGCTTGAAGACGTGTTCCAGAAAGCGGCCGAGATCGGTTACGACGGAGTGGAGATAGCGCCGTTCACACTCTCCGGCCATCCGGTCGAAATGCGGCCCGCCTGCCGCGAACAGATACGCGCGCTCGCAGAGGCGGCCGGAGTCAGCGTGATCGGCCTGCACTGGCTTCTAGCAAAGACAGAAGGGTACCATCTGACATCGCCGGACGAGCCCGTGAGAGCGCGGACCAGCGGGTATCTCACAGATATGGTGGACCTGACGGCCGACTTCGGCGGCAACATCATGGTGTTCGGATCGCCGCAACAGCGCTCGCTCTTGCCCGGCGTGACCGCGGACGCCGCGCGCCAGTTTGCAGTGGAGACCCTGAAACCGGTCGCCGCGCGGGCCGAAGAACGCGGCGTCACCTTCTGCATCGAGCCGCTTGGGCCGGAAGAGACGGATTTCATCAACACGGCGGACGAGGCGTGGGCTCTGGCGCAGGAGATCGCCTCGCCAAACGTCAAGATCATTCTGGACGTGAAAGCGATGAGCACGGAAAACCGGCCTGTTGCTGAGACCATTCGCAGACACGCCACGCACGCCGGACACGTCCACGCCAACGACCCGAACAGGCGCGGTCCGGGTTTCGGAGACGTTGACTTCAGGCCGATCTTCGAGGCCCTTCGCCGAGCGAACTATCAGGGCTATGTGTCCGTGGAGGTCTTCGATTTCAGGCCGGACCCGGTCACTATCGCCCGGAAGTCGCTGGAGTATATGCGCGGCGCCCTCCAAGATAAGGAGCTATGAACCGATGCCCGAGCATTTGATCTCTATCTCGTCGCCCCATCGCCCGCTCAAGAACCTGCCACTGACGCTGCCGCCCGGCTGCGTCCGGCCGGACCTCGGGAAGACGTGGTCGCTGGAGGACACGAATACGAATGAGGTAATCCCGCTGCAAGCGGACGGTGACAGGCTGTGGCTTCTGCTTCCGGAGATTGCGCGCGGACAGACGCGTTCGTTCCGTCTGTGGGAAACAGCGGAAGCGCCGTTGCGGGCAGAGCTTCGCGAGGCGAGTGCGGATCAGCTTCAGATGCTTGTGGGCGGGAAGCTGGTGACAACGTACCACACATCGAAGGAGTGGGTACGGCCGTTCTTGTGGCCGCTATACGGGCCGGGCGGGGTTGCGCTCACCCGATGCTGGCCGATGCAGGAGGACCCGAACGAGAAGACAGATCACAGGCATCACAAATCGGTCTGGATCGCCCACGGCAGCCTGAACGGGTCGGACAACTGGTCGGAGGAAGAGGGACACGGGAGTGTTGAGCATCAGGAGTTCACCGAGCGCGTCAGCGGGCCGGTCTTCTGTCGCTTTGCCACGCGAGAGAACTGGCTGAACGCCGCGGGCGAGAGGATCATGCGCGGGTGCACCGAAGTGACCGTTTTTGCGCTTCCCGATAACGAGCGCATTCTGGATTTCGCAATCCGTTTCGAGGCTGTTGAAGGGCCGGTGAAATTCGGAGACACGAAAGAGGGAGGCCTCCTGTCGCTCCGCCTGACGGCTTCCATGAACGGCGACAGGGGCGGAGTCATCGAAAACGCCTACGGCGGCATCACCGAGAAGGAGTGCTGGGGCAAACCCGCGCCGTGGGTGGACTACTCGGGGCCTGTCGGCGGCGCCGTGTTAGGGACCGCCGTTTTCGACCACCCGGACAATCCCTGTTACCCCACCCGCTGGCACGTTCGCGACTACGGCCTGTTCACAGCGAACCCGTTTGCTCTGCAGGACTACCTTGGGCGCAAAGACGTGGACGGGAGCATGACGCTGGAAGCCGGTCAGACGTGGATTTTCCGGTACAGGCTCTATCTGCACAGAGGCGGCGCGGTCGAGGGCGATGTCCGGAACCGCTATCTGGGGTACGCCTCTCCGCCGCTGATTACCGCTTAGAGCCCGGCGCTCATCACTGCATCGGCCGTCCGCGCGACACGGACCATTTCGGGCACGTCGTGAACGCGCACGATGTTTGCGCCGTTCGCGATGGCGATCGCAACCGTCGCCGCCGTCGCCTCCAGACGCTCCCTTACGCCAGCGCCGCCGAGCACCACGCCGAGAGTTGATTTGCGCGATGTCCCGATCAGAAGCGGACGCCCGGCAGCAGCGAACTCGCCCAGGCGGCGCAGCACCTCGAGGTTGTGCGCCGGGGTCTTCGCGAAGCCAAAGCCCGGGTCCACGATTGTGAACTCCCGCGGCAGCCCTCTGCTTTCGGCGGCAGCGATCTGAGCTTCCAGAAACGATGCGATCTCACCGACGAGATCTTCGTAGCGCGGATCCTGCTGCATATCCCGCGGAGTGCCCTTCATGTGCATAATGACGAGCAGCGCTCGGTGTGAGGCGGCAACAGATGCGAGCTCCGGGTCCCTCACCAGGCCGGTCACATCGTTGATGATGCTGGCGCCCGCCTGAAGCGCACTGTCCGCCACCGCGCTTCTGGAAGTGTCTATTGATATGGGAACGTCCACGGCCTGCGCAAGCGCCTCGATGACGGGCACGACGCGCCGTATCTCCTCCGCCTCGGGCACGGTGTCTGATCCCGGCCGGGTGCTTTCGCCGCCTACGTCAATGATGTCAGCGCCGTCAGCGGCCATCCGCGTGCCGGCCTGCACCGCCTCCTCAGGACCCGAGAACCGTCCGCCATCCGAAAATGAATCGGGGGTGACGTTGAGGATGCCCATCACGAGCGTGCGGCACGCGAGATCGCGGAACATGCGAGCCAGGCACGGCGAGCCGAGCGCCGAAACGTCCGGCAGGGCGAACTTTCGCTCGGGAGTCAATTCACCACCACCCATTGCTTCATCGCAGCGAACTTCTTCGGGCCGATGCCCTTGACGTTCATCAGGTCTTCCGGGCGGGCAAAGCCGCCGGCGGCCTTGCGGTATTCGATGATGGACTGAGCGGTGGCCGGGCCAACACCCGGCAGAAGGTCAAGCTCCTCCGGGCCGGCTCTGTTGATGTTGACCGGCCGCGGGGCGCGTTGAAGCGGTGGGACGGCTGGCGGAGCCTTGCTGTCCGCCTTTTCGGGCGCGAATGACGAAACAGGAGCAGGGGCGGGGGGCGCAGCCCCCTTCTTCGGCACGTAGATTTGCTCACCGTCCACCAGTCGCGCCGCCAGGTTGATCGCATCGCGGTCGGCGTCGGGCTTGGTTCCGCCCGCGGCACGCAGAGCATCTATTACCCGCTTGCCTGCCGGAAGCGTATAGACGCCGGAGTTCTTGACCTGCCCAGCAACATGGACGGCGACCTCCTCGGATGCGGGCGGCTGCGCTGCCGACGGGGCGGCCTGCTCGGAGGCGGGAGGCGCACCTTCGAAGCTCGGAAGCGGGTCGGAACCGGCGGCGGGGATCTGCGACGGTTCGATGATCTCGACGGAGGCGTCGCGGCCGGGCAGGCCGCTCTGCCTCTGCGCAAGGCCGTAGCCCATGCCGAGAAAGAGAAACACCATAAGGACAGTCAACGCGTGTTTCTGCCCGAACTGAGTAACTTTCGCGCTATTGCTTTCTTCTATCGCCTTGCCCTCCACACCGGTGCCCCACCCTCCCGGGCGGCCTCAGCCGATGACGACGTTCACGAGGCGGCCGGGAACCGTGATGACCTTACGGATTGTCTTCCCCTCCGCGGCCGCAATAACCTTCTCGTTTTCGCGGGCAATCCGCTCGATATCGGCAGCCGAGGTGTCCACGGGAATGCTGAGCCGGTCGCGGACCTTGCCATTGACCTGAAGCACAAGAGTAATGGCGTCGGCCTTCGCGACCTCGGGATCGTACTCCGGCCACGGCGCACTGTAGATGAAGCCCTCGTGCCCTGTCAGCGTCCAGAGCTCGTCCGCGAGATGCGGCGCGATGGGCGCGAGCAGCAGAATGAGGTACTCGACAGCTTCGCTGAACACCGGGCAGGGGGAATCGAGCCCGTCCTTCGCCTGCACGAAGCCGTAGATCTCGTTCAGCAATTCCATCAGAGCCGACACCGCTGTATTGAAACCGAACTCCTCGATGTCGGTGGTCACCTTCGCGACCGTCTGATGCGTCTTGCGCGCGAGCGACTTCGCCTCTTCGCTGATTGTCTCCTCGCGCACAGTGCGGCGCCAGTCCGCCACGAAAGCAACCGGACGGTCCGCGATGACACGATGCACCCGGTTGAGGAACCGCCACGCGCCATTGATGCCGTCCTCACTCCAAGGGACGGTGTCTTCAAACGGCGCAACGAACAGCTCATACACGCGCAGAGCATCAGCGCCGTACTTCTCGGCCATTTCGTCCGGCGTCACGACGTTGAACTTCGACTTGGACATCTTGACCATTACCGAGGGGTCGTTCGGGTCAGGCGCCAGCAGCATGCCCTGGTTCTTGAGCCTCGAAAACGGCTCAGTAAACGAGATAAGCCCGGCATCGTACATCACCTTCGTCCAGAAGCGGGCATACAGCAGGTGCATGACGTCGTGCTCGGCCCCGCCCACGTACAGGTCAACCGGAAGCCACTTCTCAGCCTTCTCGCGGTCGAAGGGCGCGGCGCTGTTGTGGGGGTCGGCATAGCGCAGGAAGTACCAGCTCGAACAAGCGAATCCGCCCATGGTATCTGTCTCGCGTGCAGCTTTGCCGCCGCATCTTGGACATACCGTATCAACGAACTGCGGAATCGTAGCCAGCGGCGAGCGACCGTCACCGGGCGGCTCGTAGTTGTCCACCTCCGGGAGCAGCACGGGAAGCTGGTCTTCGGGCACAGGAACCTCGCCGCACTTCTCACAGTGAACAATGGGAATCGGAGCGCCCCAGTAGCGCTGCCTGGAGATCAGCCAGTCGCGAAGGCGGTAGTTGGTCTGACGGCGGCCGATGCCCTGATCCTCCATCCAGCCGGCGATCGCTTCCGCGCCGCGATCGTTGGGGAGGCCGTCGAACTGGCCCGAATTGACCATCGTGCCAGGGCCAGTGTGCGCTTCGGAAAGCGGCTGCTCGTCCCAGCCCTCCGGAGCGATGACAACCGGGGCAGGAAGGTTATAGTTTTTGGCGAAATCATAGTCACGCGTATCGTGAGCAGGCACGGCCATTATCGCGCCTGTGCCATACGAGAGCAGCACATAGTCCGCGATGAAAACGGGTACGTCCTGCCCGTTGACGGGGTTCACGGCATACGCCCCGGTGAAGCAGCCCGTCCGCTCGCGCTCGGTGGAGAGGCGGTCAATCTCGGGAACGCGCCGCGAGGCGCGCACGTAGCTTTCGACCTCAGCGCGGCGCTCCGCCGTTGTGATCTCCCCCACAAGCGGGTGTTCCGGCGCGATCACCGCGAACGACATGCCGAACACAGTGTCCACGCGCGTTGTGAACACGCGCATCTTCGCATCGTACCCCTTGATGGGCATATCGAACTCAACACCGGCGCTCTTGCCGATCCAGTTGCGCTGCATCATCTTGATGGACTCGGGCCAGTCCACCGTGTCGAGATCGTTCAGCAAACGCTCGGCATAGTCCGTGATCTTGAAGAACCACTGGGGCAGGTCTTTCTTCTCGATCTCCGAGCCGCAGCGCCAGCAGCCGCCGTGCTCCACCTCTTCGTTCGCCAGCACAGTGGAGCACGAAGGGCACCAGTTCGCGGGCGCGAAGGAGCGGTAGGCCAGCCCGTGCTTGTGCAGCAGCAGGAAGAACCACTGCGTCCAGCGGTAGTAATCGGGCGAACTCGAGTTGACCTCGCGCGACCAGTCGTACGACAGCCCGATGAGGTCCATCTGACGCTTGTAGTTCGCAATGTACTTCGGAACGGTCTCGCGTGGGTGCGACTTGCGCCGGAGCGCCTCGTTTTCGGCCGGCAGGCCGAAGGCGTCCCACCCCATCGGATGCAGCACGTTGTCGCCCCGCATATGCCGGTAACGGCAGAACACGTCCGTGGGAATGTAGTTGCGGCAGTGCCCCACCGAGAGGCCGTCGCCGGAAGGGTAAGGGAAGAAGTCGAGGCCGTAGAACTTGCCCCGTCCCTCTTCTTCGCTGGCGCGGAAGATGTCTGCCTTTCTCCACGCATCCTGCCACTTGCGCTCGATATCCCGAAAGCTGTATTTCGCGTGCGCGCCCGTTTCTGTCTGTTCTGATCCCATGCAGTTCCTCAAGCACCAATGGCGGCCGTTCTCAGACCGCGTCAATCCTCAATCTCCCCACCCTATCGTCCGGCGGACATGCTCACCGCCAGCACCGCCAGGCCGATTGCGGCGGCGAGACCGGCGGTGATTGCGATCTCCGATCTGCTCAGCCGGAAGTACCGGTGGTTGGCTATCATAAAGCCGAGCGCTATCGCCACAAGTCCGGGCACGCCATCCTCCAGGCCGCGTCCGGAAACGATCAGCAGCATTGTGAGCGCAACGAGCGCAAAGAACCACCATGCCGTGCGCGACGGCGACATCTTCAGGCGCTCGGCCGCCGACAGAAACATCGCCATAAACAGGAAATCGCCCGCCCCGATAAGCAATATCGGCTGAACTGCGTGCGCCGCTGGCATGGCCGCCGCCACATGCTGCAGAACCTGCGGCGAACCCTCGATCACCTGCCGCACCGGCCCAAACGATACTGTCCAGTAGTCAACAACCGGGGCCAGCAGAGCAACAGGAAGCAGGATGTTCGGTTCGCGGAAGAGGACCGCCACGACGCACCCGAGAAACGACGCGGCGTATATCAGGGCGATGCTGTGAAGCGGCTCCATTCCGCCGCGCGGCAGGCTGGAAACGGCGAGGACCGCCGCTGAGGCCGCCAGGCCCGCCAGGTTTGCGCCAAACCCGAACCGAAGCCCCGCTATGCCGCGGGTGATGAGGACGATAAGCCCCACCCACACGACCGTCACCCCGGCCTCGGCCAGCGCCAACGCGGAGCGCGTCTCTCCCGCCAACCGGCCCGCGAGGGGAGCCGCGTACCCCAGACCAGCCAGCAGAAAGCTGGAGAGCAGAAGGTAGTGAATGGGGGTGAGTCCTCGTCGCATGGGGCAGGTTCGCTTTGACAAGGGATTATAGCATGGGAACGGACGCCAGGATTGAGCTTCTGGAGAGCATCGCGGGGCAGGTGATCTGGGCGTCGAGAACCTCGTGCACGGGGAACTGGCGGGTGCCTTCGAGCTGACCGGCGGCGATCACGTTCCCGCGGTTAGAGAACGCCCGCGTGCGCAAATCTTGACTTCCGGCCGGTCACGCGGTATCGTGGCTTGCCAGCACCGGAACACGCTCGTCCGGGGCGTGGCGTGGAGTAAGAGCAATGGGTAACGCCATCTCGCCTCCGTCATTCCGGACTCCGTTCCGGAATCCAGACGGACACAGCTACCGAGCCTCATTCCATTCCGCGGAATGGCAAACACCACCACGCCTGCCAGAAGCCGCACGGCCACAGTTCCCGCAGTCTCAGCCGGTGCCCGGCGCTGCCGTGTGGGTAGAGCCTTCTGGAGGTGGGCAGGCCATTGCCTCCACTGTGACAGACTGCGCGGGCAACTTCGCTTTGCCGGTGGTGGCTGGGTCGTACAGGCTGAAGGCCCAGAGACCGAACGACCAGGAGGCCAAAGCCGTAACAGCGGATGTCACGGCGGGCTCTGCCTGCTTCAGCTTTGTCCTTGGGGATCTGAGCGATCCACAGCAGATCCAGTGTGGACCATAGAGGTGATTACCATGAGAAACTGCTTTCTAATGACCTGCGCCGTAGCGTTGCTAATGGTCGGCGCTCCTGCGCGGGCCGCGCATACCTGGAGTGTGTCGAACCTGCATCCTGATGGCGCCTCCGAGTCGTATGCTGTTGCGGTCTCACCCGCGTATCAAGCCGGTCGCGTCCTCGATCTTGCTGGAGGGCTTTGTCCGGCGGTCTGGCATGGGTCCGCTGCGAGCTACACACCTATAATGGGGCCTTCCGGCGGTATTAGCGGCATCGATTCTGATGACAAGGTGGGCGCCTGGGGCGGTCGCTATGCCGCCCTGTGGCAAGGCCCGTCGCAGGCATTGGTTGACTTGCACCCGTCATGGGCAGACATATCGGCGGCCTACGCGGTGTTTGACGGCACACAAGCTGGCTATGTAGTGGCCGGCGTTGGCCTGCCGCAGTATGCCGGGTACCACGCCGCCATATGGCAGGGTTCGGCAGATACCTTCGTTGACCTCAGCCCCGCTGGCGCGGTGTTCGCCTCTCTGGGAGCCATTGATGCAAGTGGGCAGGCTGGCGCCTTTCGCCTCGCAAACATGTCGGCGTCACACGCCGGTCTGTGGCAGGGCACGGCGGAGAGCGTGGTTGACCTGCATCCGGCGGGTGCGTATGCCTCGCAAGCCCAGGCGATCTCCAACGGCAGGCAGGGGGGCCACGTGCAGTACGAGCGGGATGGCACTTACTACCCGGCCGTCTGGAGCGGCACCGCTGAGAGCTTCGTGAACTTCTCGGCGCCGGGTGCGCCAACCGATGCAGGCGTCATCTACGGCATGCAAGGCAACT
>JBPOJE010000097.1:0-14458 GCA_052033935.1 Armatimonadota bacterium | reverse complement strand
CTGCCGCCGGTTCGGGATTCCCGCCGTGCTTCTGGAGTGCGGGTTTCTCACGAACGCCGGGGACCGGGCCACGATGCTCGACCCGGCGTTCGGCCTTGCCCTCGGGCGGGCGATTGGGGAGGTGGCGGGGCCTTCGGCAGGCACAGACTGAATACGGGCATTCAGATGGCGGACCCAGGGCACCCGGCGCAACTGGCCGAACTCGGACAACACTGGCCGTCACCGAACCCGGACGCGGCCAACGGTCCGGAGGTATCATTGTGGTTCCTGGTGAACAATAGCCATTATGGCGATTACCACAGAATCCGCACCTGAACAACTCACCTCGCTCTCCAAGACCAGCCGCACCGCCTCGTCTCGGGGCTCCTCACTGTATCGCTTCATCCTCTCAGACACCCTTTCGATAACTCACACTTAGGGTGTCCATTATTTCGGGGGAAGTCCAAAGTCCACAAGGATACTGCCAACCCCATCACTTCAGCCAGCTTCGCCCACCCCAAAAACCAAGCCTGTGGGACGGTAGTGGACTTGATCCGGCATCCACGGCGTGGGATGCCTCACTCTCGATCAGACGGCCTGGTGAGACACCAGGCAGGCAAGCCGCCACGAAAACTGCCCCCACTGACAGAAACTGACAGTCGCGCCTGCAATAATCAACCCGACCGGCTTCACAATGGCCGAAAGGAGGACACCGGCAACGGCATTAATCAGAAGAGACTTTATCAGGGGACTCGCGGCGCTGACGGGCTGGGGGGCGCTTGCTCCCACGGCTGCGGCGGTGCGCGCGGTCACGCCGCACGGCAGGGCGGCGCCGGTTCTGGAGTGCCACGTTGCCGGCACCAGCCACAGCAACGTTCGCGCCTTCGAGGCGGAACTGTCGCAGGGCGACCGGCTTCGCCTGCAGCGCGAGCCGGACAACCCGTACGATTCGCTGGCAGTGCTGGTTCTGGACGGGCACAGGCGCAAGCTCGGCTACATTCCCCGCACAAAGAACGAGATGCTGGCGCGTCTGCTGGACTACGGCAGCGAGTTCTCGGTAACACTGACCGGGAAGACCTGGCGCGGCGGCTGGCTGAAGCTCGACATCGAGCTATTCCCTGCCTAACCGGTTATGGAGTGCGGAAGCGTCAGCTTCCGCACTCCATAACGACGGCTATCTCACCTGTCAGCGCGACAAGGCCAGGAGGCGGATGAGGACACCCAGACAGATGCCACGGGTGAGGCATCTCAGGCCCGATCAGGTCGGTGCATGTCCGTGCATGTCCATGTGCCGTCCATCCCCGCCGCCTCGCCCTCAGTCCGGGCAGGAACCCGCGCAGCAAGCGCGAAACCTACTCTCGTGAGGTAACGGCGTTGGCGAAATACTCTCTGGGAATTGACTTCGGAACGCTCTCCGCAAGGGCGCTGCTGGTGGACGTGGCAACGGGGCGCGAGGTGGCCACAAGCGTCTCGGATTATCGCCACGGCGTGATGGACGAGACCCTGGCCGCGACCGGCGCGAAGCTGCCGCCCGACTGGGCCCTGCAGGACCCGGCCGATTATCTGGAGGCGATGGAGGCGGCGGTCAAGGCGCTCTGCAGAGTTCAGGCGTTCAGCCCGAGCGCGTCATCGGCATTGGCGTGGACTTCACCGCCAGCACCATGCTCCCGCTCGATTCCGCGGGCCAGCCCCTCTGTTTTGACGCCGCCTGGCGCGCCAACCCGCACGCGTACGTGAAGCTCTGGAAGCACCACGCAGCCCAGCCCGAGGCGAACCTGATCAACGAAGTGGCCGCCGCGCGGGGCGAGCCGTTCCCGGCGCGATACGGCGGCAAGATCAGCTCGGAGTGGTTCTTCCCGAAGGCCCTGCAAATTCTGGACGAAGCCCCGGACGTTTACGCCGCGGCCGTCCGTCTGATGGAAGCGGGCGACTGGATCGTCCTTCAACTCACGGGCCGCGAAACGCGCAACGCCTGCAGCGCCGGATACAAGGCGATGTGGGAGAAGGCCAGCGGCTTCCCCTCGCGCGCCTACTTCGCCGCGCTCGCCCCCGCATTCGCGGATGTCGTGGATGAGAAGATGATCCGCGACATATCGCCCATCGGCGTGAAAGCGGGCGAACTGACCGCCGCGATGGCCGCGCGCCTGGGGCTTGCTCCCAGCACGGCTGTCGGCGTCGCGAACGTGGACGCGCATTCTGCCGTCCCGGCGGCGACCGTCACCCGCGCAGGTGTGATGGTGATGATCATGGGCACCAGCAGCTGTCACATGGTGCTCGGGCGCGAGCCGAAGATCGTCGCAGGGATGTGCGGCTACGTGGAGGACGGCATCCTGCCCGGGTTCTTCGGTTTCGAGGCGGGGCAGTCGTGCGTAGGCGACCATTTCGCCTGGTTCGCCGAATCGTGCGTGCCCACCGCATATGAGCAGGAGGCCTCCCGGCGCGGCATCAGCGCACACGAACTGCTCTCCGAACGAGCCGCCGTCCTGAAACCGGGCGAAAGCGGCCTCATCGCGCTCGATTGGTGGAACGGCAACCGCAGCGTGCTGGAGGATGCCGATCTCACCGGGCTGATGCTCGGGATGACGCTGAACACGAAGCCCGAGGAAATGTACCGTGCGCTGATCGAGGCGACCGCGTTCGGGACGCGTGTCATCATCGAGGCGTTTCAGGGCAACGGCGTGGCTGTGGATGAGATTGTCGCCTGCGGCGGGCTGCCCGAGCACAACGAGCTGCTGATGCAGATTTACGCCGACGTGACCGGCCGCGAGTTCAAGATCGCCGCCTCAGCCCAGACCTGCGCGCTCGGGTCTGCCATGTGGGGGGCGGTCGCCGCAGGGTCATCCGCAGGCGGATACGATACGATCAATGAGGCCGCCGGGAAGATGGCCCGGGTGAAAGACCGGACGTTCCGTCCCGAGGCCGGCGCGCACGCCGTGTATGACCGGCTCTTCGCGGAATACCGGAAGCTTCACGACTTCTTCGGGCGCGGCGGAAACGATGTGATGAAGACGCTGAAAGCGATGAGGGGATGAGGTCCGGGATGGACGCCGATCATCCACACGCACTCGAACCACGCAGCCAATGAAGTAGTTTGTCAAGGTATCGTCAAAGGGCCAGATTGTTCAGCGGAAGCTCTCACCGCCGCGCTGACCGGGCAACCAGGGTCCCAGGCCTTCAGCCTTCGCCGAATTCCAGCGATCCCTGCTTCGGTTTGGACGTTAGGTACCTGTGTAGGCCCTCGGCGTAAACAAGGGCTTCAGGCAACGGCAGCCGCTCCAAAGCGCGAGGCTCGACCTTGATCGCATCAGCGCCATAGGACTTACCGACCGATCGCAAGTTGCTGATGGTCTCTGGGTTCGAGAGCACGTTCCAAAGGTGTTCGACGAATTCCGGATCAGGCCATTTGGGGTAGACGCACAGTAGGCACGTCAGGGGCACTACCTGTGCCCGGTTCCTGATGAAGCGAGCATCGCGCCGGCCAAGATACGCGAACAGGATAGGCGGGCTCTGTCTAGTCTCCATACGGTACCAGGGGTTGCGTGCCCGAATAACAGACTTAGCATGTAGGCCCCTCTGCTGGCCCTGGCGGAGGTAATCCTGGACAGCGACTGGCATCTGGTCAAACGGCAGTCCGTTCACGTACAGGAGGCGGGTCGGCCGACCCTTTGCTTCGAGGCGCTGAATGTCCTCCGGGTCGAAGTGCTCCCCCTCAACATCGCGCGTCCTCCCAATTGCCTTAACCAGCAGGGATTCGGGAATGCCCAGTTCTCGCGCCCGTGCGAGCGTCATAAAGAAGAAACCGTTATCACCCGTGACAATGCCACGCATGGCCGAGGCGAAATCTCCAAGCGTGAAACGCTGTGTTGCTTCCGATGCCGGTGGACGCGACAGCCCTGTGGCGAGCGCTTCGGCCAGGCTCCGCCGATGTACCTGAAGGGCATCGTGTTCTACGGGCTGCCCTCCTGAGAGCAGCACCGTCAGTGCACCGCAGGCCCGCCGCAAGCACTCTACCCAGGTGATCTCACCGAGCGGCCTGTCGTTCTGGATGCAGAAGACCAGCGCATTGGTGTCCACACCGGGGAACGGGGCAGCATCCCGTGAGAATGTGACCACAGCATCCAGTCTGTATTGCGATGTGATCCACTGCCACAACACCTGAGCAAAAACACCCTCACAGATATCGGCGGAAACGATGTAGCATAGGCGCCCTCCGGGCGATAGCGTCTGAAGAGCCCTGATGAGGAAGTAAACATGTAGCCCGGCCCGGCCATCAATGTGATGCCCGGTTGTCCTCTGCGCGAACTCGCGCAGGGCTGCTTTTTGTACCGACGAGAGGCGGTGATGGCGAATGTACGGGGGATTTGCGACGATGGCGGGGAACGTCTGGCGCGGAGGGTCAAGGACGAAGTCGCCGATCTCGACGTCCCGGAGATCGGTATCACTCAGCCCCGTTTTCCGTGCGCGCTGCAGGACATCCGGATCAACATCCCGGCCAAACAGGGCTAGTTCAAACCCACACGACTGCGCGTAATGTTTGGCGGCATGGAGGAACACTCCCTCGCCCACAGCAGGATCAAGAAGTGATCGTGGCTTGTCTCTCAAGGCGTAGGCAACCATGGATTCCGCCACCCAGTCCGGCGTCCAGAACTGCCCCTTGGAACGAAGCGCTTCGCGTTCCGTTCCCGTTCGAGGGAGAGACTCTTGCCGTGCGCTTGCCATACTGCTCACCTCAAGGAGTCTAGCACCTTCACCGCCTCATCGCTCAGGCGCGTACGGCCACCCTCGAAGCGGACATACGGCAGTATGTGTCCGTTCTTGTCTGTGATCGAGTCGGCGACCAGAGCGGGCTCCTCGATTGTTTCCGCCAGGTGATAGCAGTACCTGTGATAGATCTTGTAGATGGTCTTCTTGGTGGTGGCACCGCCTGGTGCTTGAAAGGTCTGGTTCTATCTGGCCGTTCCGGATCAGGTCCTCCGCGTCGTTCAGTGATATGGCGTAGGCTTCGTCGTAGAAGGCGTGCCAGATGTGAATGGCCACGTCATTATGCCTCTGCCAGTCGCATAGCGGGCCGCGGTCTTGTTCCTTGATGATTACGGTGGGCAGAACAGCGGTCTTCTTCATGCCGAGCTTGCCGCCCAACCGTCTCTGGGGCGTCAGGGGGGTACCGAAGTCCGGCATGCGTCTCGCACACCAGAGACTGTTCTCGCACTCAACAGCGACCACAGCATTGCGCAGGAGGGTCTGCATCGCGGCGTCATCTTCCGAAGTGAACGGTAGCTCCGGCAATCCTCCGAGCTTCTCCACGGCGGCAACGACCGTCCTCTTGGTGTCACTGCGATAGACGAGCAGGTCAGGGCGCTTCACGTTCCCCAGCCCCGCTCCTTCAAGCCGTTCGAAATAGAGCTCGAAAGCCCGAACGTCGTCCTCTGGCGCCGTCCCGCTCGGGCCGTAAGGCAACGCGAAGAACTTCCCCGTCTCGCCGACTGCGTGCGTGAGGCGCTGCTCACTCCACACGCCTTGAGACCATCTCATAAGGAAGTCGCTGCCGCGCAAGCGCCGCGGATTCAGAAGGAACGATGCCCAGGGCGCTTGCCCTGTACCGCGGAAAAGAATGCTGATGTCCTCTTCTGAGACCTGTAGTGCCTGCTCAAATGGGTGCTCGCTCTGGTTCCGGCTCGTCATGCGCTCATCACTCTGCCCCTGACTCCTACGTGTCCGACCCCTACCGCTTCCGCCCCACCACCATCGCCAGCTCCTCCTTCGCCGCTATGAGCGGCTCGGGGGAGTCCTGGAACTCGGTCCAACTCGTGACCTGGCTGTTGACGATGCGGTCCGCGTCCGCGGGCGAGACCTTCGCCGCCAGCGCGATGTACTCGTAGTCCTGCAGCCCCTGCCGGATCATCTTCAGCCGCAGGCTCGGAAGCGGCCCGTAGTGCCCCACCTTGTGCCCCGGATACAGGAGCGATCCGTCGCCGTACAGGTCCTTGTTGATCCACTTCACGGTCGCCATGTCCTCCCACGGGTCGTCGGTGCCGGTGGGGTTGGGCTCCCAGTACGTGGTGCTCCAGTAGAGCAGCCCGCTGGAGCGGTACTTCCACTCCTGCCAGAAGAGAATGCGATGCCACATGGCGGGCATCGTGACGAAGAAGTTCGCGAACGGCTTGCCCGGGCCGCAGCAGACGTAGTTCCAGACCTCTTCGCCCGCCTTCGCCCGCTCGTCCAGAGCTTTCTCGTCGTGGAAGTTCGTGACGCAGCACCAGATGTTGACCTTGCCCTTGATCAGGTCGTACACGGACAGCTTCTCGTCGAAATCGGGGTTGCGGAAGTAGGGCGCCACGAGCTTATAGTCCGGCACCAGCCGCTTCAGCCGCGCAACGTGTTTGTCAATCTGCTCGAACGAGTCCTTCGAATACGGCTCGTCAACAATGTAGAAGTAGCCCTTGTCGAGCCAGCCCCCGGCGCGCAGGTGATCGCAGAGCGCCTTCAGCTTCGCATCCTCGGCGGGGTAGGGAATAACGTAGCTCGTCATGCGCGGGTCGTTGAGATACTTCGCGCCCTCGTCGGTCATCAGGTCCGCCGGGATGTTGTACGCCGAAACCCGGTGCGAGAGCAGCAGCTCGTAATACGCCTTGCGATACTTCTCGAAGGTGGGGCCCGACCCGGAGATCTTCTCCTGCCGCGCGATGCAGTTCTCCTGTATTCCGAACGCCGTCCGCAGCGACGGCTTCAGCGGCAGCGCGAAGTCCCGGACCGTGAGCTGGTAGCTGACCTGGCCCGCGTCCGCGCCGCCCGCCGAGAGTTGGATTGCCCCCTCGTACGAGCCCGCCTTTGCGTTTGCGGGAACCTCGATTTCAACATACAGCGGCTGCGCGACGCCCGCCTTCAGGTCCACGCTTTTGAGCAGAGAGAGCGGATCGGGAATGCGCCCTTCGTTGGTGTTGACGTAGTGCTCGCGCCAGATCGTGACGTTTCGGGCGCTGATGCGTCCCGGGCCTTCGGGCGCCAGCGCGCTGGCTGTCACGCCCTTCACGTCCGCGTCCGCGCTCAGAACGATCTGAAACGCCGCGAACTCCCGCCGCGCCGCGCTGAGGCGCACGGTTCGGGCCGCGTGCGCGGGCGCCTTCGCGTCCTCGAGAACCTTAATGGCAGCGGGTTCGGTCCAGACCTGAACACCAGCGGCGTGCACGGACTGCAGAGCCGAAACCACTAACAGGGCGCAGAGTAGCAAAATCATCGGAAGAACCTCCACCGGCAAGTTCGGGGTTCAGGCGGTGATATCCTTCTCAGGAAGCGGGGTAGCGTGGCAAATGATGTCGCATTGTGTTCACGCCGCCGCGTCAAATCCGCGCGATCTCAGGGATGCAGGAGAAGTGCTCGTCCCGCGTGACCAGCACCAAGTCGTGTTGAAGCACCAGCGCCGCAATCCACAGATCGTTTGTCGGGACAGGCGTTCGCCGGGCGCGGAGTTGAGCAAACAACCGGGCATAGTGGTGTGTCGTCTGATCGTCGGCATACAGCACGTGTACCCGCGGCGAGCCCAGGAACCGCGACAGGTTGGCCTCGTTCGGGCCGGCCTGATTTCCTCCCCGAAAGCCCGCCCTGAGTTCGGCCAGCACAACGAATGGGAGGTACACCTCGTCGGCCCGCCGCAGGAGTCCCATCACGCGCTGATCGCTGCGGGCGGCGTCGCAGTAGCAGTTCGTGTCGAGCGCGATCCTCACTGCCAGAGCTCGGGTTCCACCTGCCGCTGCTCGTCCAGGGCCTTGTCCACTTCGGGATCGGACACCCACGACCCGGCAAGGAAATCCAGATCATGGTGAGTCTGCCCTTCGGCCTCCAGCCCCGCGCCTTCGGCAAGCGCTTCGAGAACAGTCTGGTTGAGACTTTTGTGCAGCCGCCGCGCCCTGCGCCGAAGAGCGCCGTCCACGGCGGGAGGAACACCGCGGATTGTGTATTGCACTGACTGCTTGCGTACCATGCCTGCATGGTACGCAAGAATGCAGGCGTTGTCAATACGCCATCGGTCCTGGGTCGTGTTTCAGAACCGCTGGCCGCGACACCTACAGGAGGTGCTTCCTGCTACTCACCGCAATCACAACGACTGCCGCTGGAAGGAGAAGCAGTGGGACGGCCGCGATACCAACGATGAATATCGTAGCGGGCGAGTCCCGATACAGCTCGTGCCCACTAGCAAACATCCGCACGTTCCAGAGGATCATCGGCGCGTCGCGCGACCCATAGTAGCGGGATGACGACCAGAGCAGGCCACGCCCAGCGCTTCTTCTTGTGCAGAGCATACAGACACACGGAAATCGCAAGAGTTGTCAGATCCCGCGCGGCCGCCGACCAGAAGTGACCGTGCTGATGCTTCTGCGCCGCTACCGCAAAGTTGACCAGTACCTACACCATGGCTGTAATGCTGAGCGATTCGAACCAGCGCCACGACAGTAACTGCTGCTTGTACACACCTTTACATACCTTGCACTACTCGAATACCTTCTGATTCCGTTACCGCCAACGCCTAGTTCGCCGGTCTCCGGCTCTCCGCTGTCAACCTTCAGATCTCAACCCGCCTGCCCCACCTGACAGTACATCCGCACCCGCGACACCGGCGTCTGCGGGGTCACCGGGCTGCCGAGGCTCAGGATGAACATGTCCGCACCCTGCGAGTATTGCGACCAGGTGTCAACCGTTGCGGGCGAAATTCGTTTCTTCAAGAACCCCTGTGGCGTGCTAGAATACACGTGCCAAGCAACTGTCCCGCGAGTTCTGTGAAGGTGAAGGAGGAATGACATGAAGTTGGGAGTTCTGGCTGTCTTTCTGCTGGCTGTTGCCGTATGTCCGGTTTGGCCGGACCAAGTGCTGGTGAACATCCCGATGGATCAGCAGATCAATATCGGTCTTGGGGACGCCATCACTGAGTTCACTGAGTTCGCGACTGAAGGCGAGATTGGCTTCTGCCGCAAGAACCTGACAGGCGGCGGTTGGTATGACGGCCCGGTTGTGAACCTCGTGAAGGCGGGGTACGGGCCGTACGCAGACATGTCTTGCCCCGGCTGCGGGATCCACTATACCGCCCGCTACTTTCAGGGCGGCGGCAACACCAATCCCTACTGTGACGCGCCTATCTTCATCACACTGCGCGACGTCAACGGGGCCGGGCGCAGCCTGGGAATCTCCTACGGCCCGAACCCCTATCCAACCTACCCCTCATGGATTGACGTGACCGAGGATATGACTCCGGACAGCGGCGACGCGCACTTCGATCCATCGAAAGTCGTGCAGGTCGAGTTCTCCGGCACCGACTGGGCGGGAACCGGGCAGGACTTCATCGAGATTCGCGACCTGGTTGTTACCGCGGGCCCACAGTACAACCCGGTTTCGGTCGGCGATGTGAAGGCGGCCGCGCTCTCCGCAACGCTGGATACGGAAGGGGTTGTCACGGCGATCTTTCCGCTGGAAGATCTGTTCTACATCCAGAGCGAGGACCAAGCGTGCGGGATTCAGGTCCGCTCCCAAGATATGCCTGAAGTGGGGCAGCGTCTGTTTGTGAAGGGTTCGCTCTTTTCCGACGGCAGCAACGAGCTGTTTCTCGATGCTCTTGAGTGGACCGCCAACGGTACGGGAGCGGTGGAGCCGGTCTTCGTGCGCGCATCTCAGCTTGGCGGAGCGGCCGCTGGAACGCAGACGGGAGTGGAAGGCGGCCACGGCGCGAACAACACCGGGCTGCTCGTGAAGATGTGGGGGACGGTGATCGAGAAGACCGTCAACTGCGAGCAGATCACTCTGTCGGAATCGGGGGGAACCGGGCCGGCTCTGCAGGTGAACTTGATGGGGCTCAGTCCGGGGCGCAGGCTCAACACATCCGTCGGCGAGCGCATCCTGATTACCGGCATTTCGAGCCTCTACGCGGACGATGAGGACAAGATCCGCCCGATGCTGCGCTGCCGCGGCCTGGAGGACTACGAGAGCTACTTCACCGAAGACACCGCCCCACCGGTCATCAAGGTCGCGGTGCTGAACTTCGACCCGCACTGCCCGGGCTACGGCGACAAGCGCACGCACGAGCACTTCAACTGGAACGACCCGCACCAGCTTGCGCAGGACTACATCGCCGACATGCGCCACTCGAGCGGCGGATGGTGCCAGTACGAGATCATCTCGTGGTACGACGCGGAGTACTACCCGAAATACGACGGCGGGTTCCAGTACACGCCGGATGCGTATGTGGACGCCTGGACGAGCAGGAACCTGTACGAGGGGAGCACCGACCATGCTTTGCTGATGTCGGACATGGCATACGGGCACAACCAACCCGTGAGCATCAGCGACCGTGTGGCGTCGGGCGAGATAGATGAGGTGTGGATATTCGCGCCGCCGTCGTCCTACGCCAGCTGGGAAGCGTGTATGGTGGGGCCGCATCCATTCTTCGTGAATGGCGGGACTTACACCTGGCTGGCATCACTCCGGAACTTCGTCATCATGGGGTTCAACTTCGAGCGCGGGGTGGACTGCATGCTCGAAGATTTCGTCCACCGTGCGGAGTGCACCATGTCGGAGGTGTACAGCCCCCCGAACTGGTGGTTCCCGACGTATCCGGCAACAACCAACTGGGACCGTTTCCGGATGATCGAACTGAAGGGCCCGGGCGAGTCGGCTGTCGGAATGTGCCACTATTCGCCGAACAGCACCAGCGACTACGACTGGGGCAACATGGCACCTGTATGGAGCATGTGCGACGACTGGCTGACGAACTGGCCCAACCTGCAGGGCGCCAGCACGAAGCGCATCGTGGACGCGACCGAATGGGGCGGCGGCGACCAGAGGCAGCATCATATCTGGTGGCTCGAGCGCATTCCGCGCGCGCCGGGCGTCAACGCCGACGGAGTCCAGAACAACTGGTGGCGTTACTACCTGACCCACTGGCTGTACCCGGAGACGGACTGAAGCCCCCGGTCTTTCGGTGCTTCGGCCCGTCGTTCCAGAGAACTCCGAACCGATGCACGAAAACCGATCCGTCAACTTCTCGATCCGTCGCTTCCGGCTGTCGCGCATCCTGATGACGTGAGGGGGTTCGGAACGACGTTGGGGGGCGACGCGCGCGCTGACGTTGAAGAGGCTTTCGGGTGCATGCTATAATTGTTCTTCTTCAACATTACGGAGCGCTTTCACCAGTGAAAAGAACATACCAACCGAAAGTCCGGCGGCGCATGCGCGTGCACGGTTTCCTCAAGAGGATGTCCACCAAAGCAGGCATCAATGTCATCAAGCGGCGCAGGCTGAAAGGCCGGAAGAGGCTTACAGCCTGAGACGTCTCGCCCCTCGACGCGATGCTGCCCCGCAAGCACAGGCTGACCGAATCCCGTGACTTCCGGAGGCTGCAGTCGCGCGGGAAGCGGCGGGCGGGCCGGTGTGTCGCCCTGCGCGCGCTGGCGACGGGGGACCGGCCGAGCAGGTTCGGCGTTTCGGTTTCCGAGCGCGTAGGCAAAGCGGTTGTGCGCAACCGCGTGAAGCGGTGCCTGAGAGAGGCTGTCAGGCTAACGCTTCCGGAGGCCGCCTGCGGTTGGGACTTCGTCCTGAATGCCAGGCAAGGCGCCGCATCCGCAAGCTTTGAGGAGCTGGCGGACGAAGTGAAGGGAGGGATAGAAAGCTTCGTCAGAACAGGTGGAACGCGAAACGGCGCGTAGAAGAGAGCCGCGCACTGACCGCAGCCAGGCGGCTGGCGGTGTGGGGGCGTGCGCGGCGGTCTGGCTGATCAGGTCGGTTTATCAGAAGCTCTCGTCGCTGGGGCCGCACGTGTGCCGGTTCCAGCCAAGCTGTTCGGAGTACACAGCGCAGGCGATTGAGCGACACGGTCTGATCAGAGGATGCCGGATGGGAATAAGGCGGCTTCTGAAGTGCCACCCGTTTCATCCCGGCGGCTACGACCCCGTGGAATAGACACAGGCAGTTCCGGCCGGGCAGCGCGCGGGCCCGGCGCCGGGGCAGCCAGCACAACTCATCAAGGAGTTCAGCTTTTGTACAATAGACGCACCCGTCTTGCAGGTGCATTGCTTGCGGCGTTCACGGTGGCGCTGGCGACAGGGGCTCTTGCCCAGGACAAAGATCTTGACGGCGAGTTCGCCAGGATCGAACAAACAATCAGCAAGTTCGAGAACAAGCCTCCAAAGGAGCGGCAGAAGGCTTTCAGGCGAGCCACAAAGGACCTGGAGCAGATCCACAGGGGCAACCCGGAAGGGGAAACGGCCCATCGCGCTCTGCTGCTCCGGGCACGCATCGAGCAGAAGCAGGACAAAGAGCCCGCCGGCAACTCGAAGTACGTCGCCGCCAAGACCTACCGCAAGCTGATAGCGGCGGCTGGCCCGGGTGCCCTTGACGGGACGCCCGTGAAGGGTTGGCCCGACAGGTACGTCCGTGAGGCGTACACCGACTACCAAGAGCTGTCGCGGCGCGTGGACGCCGTGACCAGCAAAACGAGGGATTACCGGCTGGTTGACTTCCTGGTGAAGATGACCGGATCCCACAGAAGCTACAGCTACTGGCTGGCGATTGTGATACTGACGCTTCTGGTGAAGGTGATCACGACGCCTCTTTCTCACATGCAGTTCGAGTCCATGCGGAACACGCAGAGGATTCAGCCCCTTCTCGAAAAACTGCGCAAGGATCTGGCCGACGACCCGCGCGAGTTGCAGAAGCAGCAGTGGCAACTGATGAAGGACCACGGGGCGAACCCGCTGATGGGCTGCCTCCCGCTTCTGGTCCAGATGCCGTTTCTGATTCTTCTGTACCGCATCATCCGGGTGTACGAGTTCCAGTTCGCAAAGGGCGAGTTTCTCTGGATCGGGAGCCACATCACGGAGAAGGTGCCCTGGATCGGTGCCAGCCTGGCGGACTCGGACTGGCCACTGCTCATTCTTTACGGGGTGAGCATGTATATCTCGACACGAATGACTTCAGCGGGCGCTGTGGACAAAGCTCAGCAGGAACAGCAGAAGACGATGTCCATCATGATGCCCGCGATGTTCGTGCTTATTTTCAACTATTTCCCGTCCGCGTTCATCCTTTACTGGCTCGTGCTCAACCTGCTGACCACAACCCAGCAGTATTTCATGCTCAACAAACCCGTCCCGGCGCTTGCGCTGGAAGAGGACGAGGATGAGATTGCAGCGGCGCCCGCGTCTGTAGTGGCGGCTGCGCCGAGAGGTCCCAGGCCCCGCAAGCGCAGGTAAAACGGCGCGCGTCCGGGATTCGGGGGGCGGACGGAAGACAGAGAGAACGTAGAAACTGACAAATGCGAACTGCTGAAGCAAGCGGAAAGACAATAGAAGAGGCGAAGCAGAGAGTCGCCGCCAAGCTCGGGGTACCCGAGCCCGATGTTGAGTTCGAGGTGCTCGAAGTGGGCGCCCGGGGCTTTCTTGGCCTGTTTGGTGGAAGCGCCGCGAAGGTGCGCGGCACGTACTACGAGACGAAGCGCCGGCGCCATTCGGCGGCGCAGGCGTCCCCGAGACAGGGTTCACCGGCTCCTCCCGAGGAGGAGGAACGTCCGGCGTATAGCCGCCGGCGGGGCGGACGCTCCCGCAATGGACGCGACCGGGGCGGGCAGCGGCCTCAGCAGCAGGCCACGGGCCGGGCGCAGCAGCGTCCGGCAGGGCAGGAGCGGCCCGAAGCTCAGGGCGAACCCGGCTCCAAGGCAGGCCGCGGGCTGCAGGAGCAGCCGAATCAGCCTCGCGGGCGACAGCCAAAGCAGCAGTCTCGAAGCGAGCGCCAGCCGGCGCAGCAGCCCCGGCCCGCGCCTCAGCCGGAGGCTGCAAAGCAGCCCGAGGCCGAGTCGAAAGCGGCCGAAGCCGCACCGAAGCGCAGGGAGAGGCAGCCGCGCCGCCCTGCCAAAACCAGAGAATCCTCAGCGGGCGCTCAGACGCAGGCGCAGCCATCCGCCGGGGCAAAACCAGCGAGCACAGGAGTAGATGCCGTGAGTGTAGATGCGCGCGCAGCAGAAGCGCTTGACCTCATCAAGAGAATGATTGACGCAGGCGATCTTGGAGCCACAGCAAGGGTCTCGGAGGTCGTTGAAGGTGGTTTCGAGATCGCGATAGACGGCGGCAAGTCGGAATTGCTGATTGGCAGGAACGGCAATGCGCTGGACGCGCTGCAGTTTCTGGCCGGGATTATCGTCAACCGCAAGCATGAAAGAAAAGTGCGTATCACGATTGACGCCGCGGGCTACCGGCGCAAGCACAGAGAGGCGCTGGAGGCGATGGCCCTGGAGATCGCGGAGCAGGTGAAAGAGCACGATCAGGAGGCCGAGCTCGACCCGCAGCCGCCTCGCGACCGGCGCATCATCCACAACGTCCTGAAGGAACATCCGCACGTTTACACTTACAGCGAAGGGGAAGGCAACCGGCGGCACGTCGTGATCTCCCCGAAGAAAGACTGAGCGGAACTTCGGGCGAAGGCAAGCAGATGCCTTCCTCGCACTCAG
>JBPOJE010000001.1:0-16701 GCA_052033935.1 Armatimonadota bacterium | reverse complement strand
TCGCGAGATACGCCGTGATCGCCGCGGTCAGCGACGTCTTACCATGGTCAACGTGCCCGATCGTTCCAATGTTCACATGCGGCTTGGTCCGCTCAAACTTCTGTTTCGCCAACTCTCAATTGCTCCTCTTGGTCTTCCAGAATGTTGTTGTCGCTGATTATGTCAATGCTCCCGCAACAGATCGCCTCTGCCGCGCGTCAGGCAGGTCTTCACCCGACCGGCACCCCGAGCGCTTTGGACAGCAGTGCCGCGGCCAGGCTCTTCGGAACCTCTTCGTAATGAGATGGCTCCATCGTGTATGATGCCCGCCCCTGGCTCACCGAGCGCAGGGTAGTGGCATATCCGAACATCTCGGAAAGGGGCACATCGGCACGGATGACCTGGGTCTTGGAAGGTCCAGCCTCCATGCCCTCGATCCGCCCCCGCCGCGCGTTGAGGTCGCCCATCACGTCCCCCATATAGTCCTCAGGGGTGATGACCTCCACAGCCATGACCGGCTCTTTGATGATAGGCGCGGCCTTGCGGATGGCCTCTTTGACTCCCATAGACGCCGCGATCTTGAACGCTATCTCCGAGGAGTCCACCTCATGATACGAGCCGTCCAGAAGAGTAACTTTTACATCAACAACGGGGTAACCCGCAATACACCCCGAGTCCATGGCCTCGCGCACACCCGCCTCGACAGCCGGGACGTACTCCTTCGGGACCGTTCCGCCGACGATCTTGTTTTCGAACACAAAGCCCTCGCCGGGATCCATCGGCTCGACAGACAGAACGACATGTCCGTACTGCCCCCGCCCGCCGGACTGGCGCACAAAGCGTCCCTCCGCGCACGCCGGAGCCGTGATCGCCTCCCGGTAGGAGACCTGCGGCCGGCCATGATTCGCCTCGACCTTGAACTCCCTCAGAAGGCGATCAATGATGATCTCGAGGTGCAGTTCGCCCATTCCGGCGATGATCGTCTGCACAGTCTCTTCGTCCGTGTAAGTCCGGAAAGTCGGATCCTCGGTAGAGAGGCGCTGCAGGGCAATCGCCATCTTCTCCTGATCCGCCTTGGTCTTGGGCTCAATTGCCACCGAGATGACCGGATCGGGGAACGTGATGGATTCGAGCAGAATCAGATGAGCCTGCTCGCAGAGCGTGTCGCCCGTGCCGGTCTCGCTCAGGCCAACGGCTGCCACGATGTCGCCCGTCCGCACCATCTCCACATCTTCGCGATGATTCGCGTGCATGCGCAAAATTCTGCCGATACGCTCCTTGCGATCGCGAGAAGCGTTGAAGACGAACGAACCCTTCCTCAACTGACCCGAATACACCCGGAAATACGTCAGACGGCCGACATACGGGTCGGAGACGACCTTGAACGACAGAGCCGCAAACGGCTCATCGTCGGACGGCTCCCGAAGGATCGTACCACCAGTGGACGGATGAATGCCATGGACCGCCCCGACATCAAGCGGGGACGGAAGGTAGTTCACCACCGCGTCCATCACGGGCTGGATGCCCTTGTTCTTAAACGCAGTCCCGCAGAGCACGGGGACGATCTTCCCTTCGCAGGTTGCGCGGCGAACTGCGGCGTTGATCTCACCCGGAGTCACCTTCTCGCCGCCCAGATACTTCTCCATAAGCTGGTCGTCCACTTCGGCGACCGCTTCGTAGAGGTGCTCGCGCCACTCGGCGGCCAGCTCCCGGTACTCCACCGGAATCTCCACGACCTCGAACTGCTTGCCCCCATCATCCCCATAGAGGACGGCATTGGTCTGCACCAGGTCAATGATGCCCCGGAAGCCGGCTTCGGCCCCGATGGGCAACTGGATCGGCACCGGAACCGAGCCCAGGCGCTCCCGGATGCGCTCGACAACCCTGAAAAAGTCCGCCCCCACCCTGTCCATCTTATTGACAAAACAGATGCGCGGAACCTTGTAGCGATCGGCCTGCCGCCAAACGGTCTCGGACTGCGGCTGAACGCCCTCCACCGCGCTGAAAACGGCGACAGCGCCATCCAGCACCCGGAGGCTGCGCTCGACCTCGACAGTGAAATCCACGTGGCCGGGAGTATCAATGATGTTGACCAAGTGCCCCATCCACTCGGCCGCGGTAGCAGCAGAGCTGATGGTGATACCCCGCTCCTGCTCCTGCTCCATCCAGTCCATGGTCGCGTCGCCCTCGTGGACCTCGCCCATCTTGTGGATTCGACCGGCGTAAAAGAGCATCCGCTCAGTCGTGGTAGTCTTACCAGCGTCAATATGAGCGGCGATCCCGATATTCCTGACTTTTTCCAGTGGATACTGCTTCATAAGTTCAGTACGCAGCGCCAACGCGCTGCGTACACAAAAAAACTTCGCGGGCATCCCCTTCGGTTGTTGCGCCCAAAATGCCCTGCGCCTTCGATTACTACCCGTCCATCAGGACGGGCATTTTGAGGGCGGCCTCCGCTGAGGTCGCCCTGCTAAAGAAACTTGCTGCTATTAGTACCGATAGTGCGCGAAAGCCTTGTTGGCGTCGGCCATACGGTGGCCGTCTTCGCGCTTCTTGATGGACGCACCCTGTCCGTTGGCGGCATCCATCAACTCGCCGGAGAGACGCTCGATCATCGTCTTGCCAGAACGTCTCTGCGAAAAGGTGACCAGCCAGCGGATCGCAAGCGACGTCCGCCGCTCCGCACGCACCTCGACAGGCACCTGATACGTCGCGCCGCCCACGCGCCGAGGCTTGACCTCGAGCACGGGCATCACGTTCCGGATCGCGGTCTCGAAGACCTCAATCCCCGGCTTTCCCGTCTGCTCCTCGATCTGCTTCAGCGCTCCGTAAACGATGCGCTCGGCCGTGCCCTTTTTCCCCCACAACATAATCCTGTTGATAAAGCGCTGCAGAAGAACGCTTCCATAAACGGGATCAGGCGGAATCGGAACTCTTTTCGCTGGTCCTTTTCTTGGCATAGTGTTCCCTTGAGACTACTTGGGTTTCTTTGTCCCGTACTTAGAGCGGCTGCTCTTGCGATCGCGGGCGCCTGCGGTGTCGAGGGTTCCGCGAACGATGTGGTAGCGGACCCCCGGCAAATCCTTGACACGGCCGCCCTCAATGAGCACCACGGAGTGCTCCTGCAGGTTGTGTCCGATGCCAGGGATGTACGCCGTCACCTCCATGCCGTTGGTGAGGCGCACTCTGGCGATCTTGCGCAGCGCCGAGTTTGGCTTCTTCGGCGGAACAGTGCGCACAGCGAGGCACACCCCGCGCTTCTGTGGCTGGCCCTTCAACGCAGGCGCGGAGGTCTTCTTCCGGACCGGGCTGCGCCCTTTTCGTACAAGTTGACTGATTGTTGGCATAGACTTGTGATACCGCTTCGTCAAATAGCGTCTGGCCCGCCCGGCCTCATCGGCGCGGGGGCCCAGAATCGGCGGGTCCTTCCGTGCGTTCGGAACCCGAAAAAAAACCCCTCAAACAGGCGCAAGAGGGGTGGACATACGCAAAACATTCAGTGTCGTCAGGTTAATTGCGACTCACATGCGGTTGCCCTATCGCCCCCTTCGTTGTGCCGGAATCCGGAAGACCCGGACTCAGCGGCGCCTGAAAAGTCGAACCTATGCAGTATATCGGGATGCCCGCACACTGTCAAGGGCTTCATCAGACTTTTTGGTCTTACAGGCACCCCGGGAGGCGCCTGCATAATCAGATTGCAGCATCGTCCGTGGCAGGATCGAAATCCGCCTCAATCTCAGCGTCTTCGTCATCTTCCATGGCCGCGGCCGTAAGATCCACCCCGGCTTCGCCCGCAAGCGCGCGCACAGTGCCAGCCAGAAGGCTCGCCGCGTCCAGTTCGCTGTCGCCCGCGTCGGCTTCGGAATCGTCCTGCCGCGTAAGCGCCAGAAGATCAGAGACATCCTCCAGCCGCCTCGGCCGCGTGGATCTGGTCAGAATCGGCGTCAGAATCCGTCCGTCCTCATCCGTCACCTCAAGGTCGCGATACATTGGCAGCCCCGTGCCCGCCGGGATCAGGCGGCCGATGATGACGTTTTCCTTCAAGCCAACCAGGTTGTCCACCTTGCCCCGGACAGCCGCATCGGTCAGGACGCGCGTTGTCTTCTGGAAGGACGCGGCGGAGAGGAAGCTGTCGGTCGCCAGAGACGCTTCGGTGATGCCGAGCAGTACCCACTCGCCCGATGCCGGTTGCCCCGGAGGATCCATCGCCATCACGCGGCGGTTCTCGTCCTCGAAGGCAAACTTGTCCACAACCTGCCCGGGCAGCGTCGCCGTATCGCCAGCATCCAGAATTTTGCGCTTGCGCAGCATCTGGCGGACGATCACTTCAACATGCTTGTCGTTGATCTCAACGCCTTGCGACTTGTAAACCGCCTGGATCTCACGAACCAGATAGTCCATTACGCTGCGGACACCCTGAAGCTGCAGCACCTTCTGAGGATCTAGCGGGCCTTCCGTGAGGCGGTCGCCCGCCTGCACCTCGTCACCGACTTCGACTTCGAGATTGCCGCGGTAGGGAACGAGATGGGTCTTGCGAAGCACGATCTGCTCAATGCCCTTGTCCTGCAGCTTGATTCGCATCTTGTCGTTGATGTCGGATTCGGCGGCCAGGATCTCTTCGCCCGTTTCAGGGTCAATGACCGCCTTGGCCAGCGCCTCGCCCGAACCAATCGGGTCGCTGGTGGGGTGCGGCGAGTGAATGATGACGCGCTTGAGGCCGGTCGTCTCGATGTCCTTGATGACACCGGCCACCTCGGTGATGATCGCCTGCCCCTTGGGCTTTCGGGCCTCGAACAGTTCCACAACTCTCAGAAGCCCGCGCACCTGGTCTTCCAGCACCTTGAGAACCTGCTGAATGGCGCGCGTCTTCTCGCGGTCGGGAGTCTCCTGCCCTTCCTCGCCCCTGTCCAGAGAGATGATTCCCTGGCGCATGTCCTCGTGCAGTTCACGCAGGGACTCCTGCTTCTTCTTCTTGACCTCAGCGACACCGGTCAGGTACTTCCCGGCAACACCCCCCGTGTGGAAGGTGCGCATGGTAAGCTGCGTTCCCGGCTCTCCGATGGACTGCGCGGCGACGATGCCCACCGCCGTTCCAATCTCGACTTCCTCTCCGGTAGCCAAATCCCGCCCGTAGCAGCGGGAGCAGACCCCCTGCCGCTGTTCGCACATAAGAGGAGACCTGATCCATAGAGACTTCACGCCTGCGGCTTCCACCGCCGCGGCAACATCGTCGCTGATAATCTCTCCCGCCGGGAGCAACACCTTACGCTTGCCCGGCAGCACGATGTCTTCCAGCGTGGTTCTGCCACGAATGCGCTCACAGAGCGTCTCGATGACCTCATCGCCTTCCACGATAGCGGCGACATTGATCCCCTGAGTGGTTCCGCAGTCAACCCCGCGAATGATGACGTCCTGCGCCACGTCCACGAGCCGCCGGGTCAGATATCCGGCGTCCGCCGTCCGGAGCGCGGTGTCGGCAAGGCCCTTGCGCGCGCCGTGGGTGGAGATAAAATACTCCAGGACCGACAGCCCCTCGTGGAAGTTGGACTTGATGGGGAGATCCTCGATAAGGTTCCCGAACGGGTCGCTCATGAGACCGCGCATACCGGCGAGCTGAGTAATCTGCTTCGTGCTGCCTCGCGCCCCGGAGTTCGTGATCGCGTAAATCGGATTGCGCTTGTCCAGGTTCTCCATAATGGCATCAGCGACCTGTTCAGACGCCCGCATCCACAGTTCCTGCACCTTGGCCTTGCGCTCACTCTGGGTGATGCGGCCGGTATCGTAGAACTTCTGTTGCACGGCCACAGCCTCTTCGGTCTCGCGGATGATCTGACTCCGCTTCTCCGGGCTGTCCATGTCGGTCATGGACATTGTGATTCCCGCGCGGCTCGCATAGGCAAATCCGAGCGTCTTCAACTCATCGAGCAGTTGAATGGTGCGCTCGTGCCCATGCTTGGCGTAGCAGGTGCTGACCAGCTTCGCCAGACTCTTCTTGTCCTGAGCGGCATTGACCCACCGCATGCTCTCCGGCAGAAGGTAGTTGAGCAGAACGCGTCCGGCGGAGATGAGGGTCTTGACCTTCCCCCCCTTCTCGTAATCAGGGAGCATCGCATAGACGGGTTGCTGCAGATGCAGCTCACCCGACGCCTCGGCGAGCGTGACCTCCTCGGGCGACGAGAACACGTAGTCCAGCGGCTCACCGTCCCGAAGCATCGTCATAAAGTATGCCCCCAGAACGATGTCCTGCTGCGGCGCAGTGATGGGCCGCCCATCAGCCGGTGAGAACAGGTTTCGCGACGAGAGCATGAGCACGCGCGCCTCAGCCTGCGCAGTCGCCGAGAGCGGCACATGCACCGCCATCTGGTCTCCATCGAAGTCGGCATTGAACGCATGGCACACCAGAGGATGAATCTGGATGGCTTTTCCGTCCACCAGCACCGGCTCGAACGCCTGAATCCCCAGCCTGTGAAGCGTGGGCGCGCGGTTCAGCATCACGGGGTGCTCGTGAATCACTTCCTCCAGAGCATCCCAGACCTGCGGCATCATCTTGTCGATCATGCGCTTGGCGGTCTTGATGTTGCCCGTGAACTGGCGCTCCACGAGCGTCTTCATCACGAACGGCTTGAACAGCTCGAGCGCCATCTCCTTAGGAAGCCCGCACTGGTGAAGCTTGAGATTGGGGCCAACGACAATAACCGAGCGGCCGGAATAGTCCACGCGCTTACCGAGCAGGTTCTTGCGGAACCGTCCCTCCTTGCCTTTCAGCATGTCGGAGAGGCTTTTGAGCGGGCGGCTGTTTGAACCAACCACCGGGCGTGTGCGGCGCCCATTGTCAATCAGAGCGTCAACAGCCTCCTGGAGGAGGCGCTTCTCGTGGTTGACAATAGACTCGGGTGCCCGGATCTCGGTAATCTTCTTGAGCCGGTTGTTGCGGTTGATGATGCGCCGGTACAGATCGTTCAGGTCGCTTGTCGCGAAGCGCCCGCCGTCGAGCTGCACCATCGGCCTGAGTTCCGGTGATATAACGGGAACAGCTTCGAGAATCATCCACTCGGGACGGATCTTGGACGCGATGAACGCATCCACAATCTCGAGCCGCTTGATGGACCGGGCACGCTTGGGCCCCTTAGTCTGCGCGATATCGGCACGAAGCTGGCGCTGCAGGCTCTCAACATCCACCTCCTGCAGCAGCTTCTTGATCGCCGCGCCGCCCATACCGGCTTCGACGACCGTCGTGTAATCCTGCTCCAGGCGCGCGGTGATCACGTCGAGCAGACGTTCGAGCTGGCGGTACTGGTCGTCAGTGATCAGCTCGAACTTCTGGATACCCTCAAGCAATTTGAGCGCCGTTTCGAGGTCGAGTTCGCGCTCGGAGGCCTCGTTCTCCTCCTCCTTGATACGCTGCTCGAGCTCGCGCTGGCGATCCTCGATGTCGTCTTCGCTGAGCGGCGTCTCCTCGCTCTGCTCGCGAATATCCTTGGCAGACTCCTTGCGGTACTCGCGTATGTTGGCGTCGCGCTGCGAATGGATGTCTTCGATTTCAGCGGCTACGACGCGGCGAATCTCATCCATCGCGTCGTTGATACGCTGCCGGTCCACCTTCGTGACGATGTACGAGGCGAAATAGAGCACCTTCTCGAGCGGCCGCGGCGGGATGTCGAGGATCAGGCTAAGCGGGCTCGGGACACCCTTGAGATACCAGATATGGCAGACCGGAGCGGCAAGCTCGATGTGCCCCATGCGCTCACGGCGCACCTTGCTGCGCGTGACCTCAACTCCGCAGCGATCGCAGACGATACCCTTGAACTTTACCTTCTTATAGCGTCCGCAGTGGCACTCCCAATCCTTGACCGGCCCGAAGATTCGCTCGCAGAACAGACCATCTCTCTCCGGCTTAAACGACCGGTAGTTGATGGTCTCGGGCTTGCGGACCTCTCCACACGACCAGTTCCGGATCTCATCCGGCGAGGCTATGCCAATACGGATTTTCTCGAAAGCTCTGGACTCGGTCATATTCTCGTTTCCTCGGGGCTCATGCGGACAATCTGCGACCTACGCCTCTGTGCCGTGCGAAGCGGATCATCCATGTCCGAATACTCGTCCTCGGACTCGCGCAGATCAATCTCACGATCGCGGTCGTCGGCAACTGACACCTTCAGGCAGAGACTCTGAAGCTCGTTGACGAGAATCTTGAACGATTCGGGCACACCGGGCTCCTGAATCGTATCGCCCTTCACAATCGCTTCGTACGTCTTAACGCGTCCGACGACGTCATCGGACTTGATCGTCAGAATCTCCTGAAGCGTATAAGCCGCACCGTACGCCTCCAGCGCCCAGACCTCCATCTCGCCGAATCGCTGGCCGCCAAACTGGGCCTTTCCGCCGAGAGGCTGCTGGGTCACGAGGCTGTAAGGCCCCGTCGAGCGCGCGTGAATCTTGTCGTCCACGAGGTGCGCGAGCTTCAGCATATAGATGTGTCCAACGGTGACAGGGTTTAGGAACTCCTCGCCCGTCAGCCCGTGGCGCAGACGCACCTTGCCGGTGCGCGGGTTGAACCCGGTCCGGTCATTGACGCGCTCCTCGATGGCAGCGATGGCACCATCCAGGTCGAGCGGCTGCACAGCGCTGACATCAGGTGGAGGCCCGAGATCCACGTCCCCGGCAGGCTCCTGATCCTTGTCCTGCTCCTGTTGCTCCTCTTCGCCCTCCTGCTCCTGCTGTATGAAAGGCGCGTGCTCCCAGTCCCAGACCGCCTGTGGGTCGTCCACGACAGGCAGGAGGTTGAGCCTGCGGGACACAGCTTCCATGGCGACCGGATCGAGTTCGGCGAGCAGGGCACGGGCCTCGTCGAGGATCGCGGCGTACCGCTTCGCCAGCGGCTCGGCGGACACACTGAACGGTGGCTCGGCGCGTTTGGCGAGATCGGCGAGACAGCGATCCGCCAGCCTCTGGAGCTCGCGCTCAGGCACACGCTTGACCGGCAGTCTAAGTTCGTTGATGACCAAGTTCTGCAGATTGTTGATCTTGAGACGCCACGAGAGGATGTCGAGATCCGCCAGAATCTCTCCCTCCGTCGCGCCCTGGAAAATCGGGTTCACATAATCAGCGCCCAGATAGCGCGAAACAAGGCCGAGATGCGTCTCGAGTATCTGGCCGATGTTCATACGGCTGGGCACCCCGAGCGGATTCAGAACGATATCCACAGGACTCCCGTCCGGCAGATAGGGCATGTCCTCTTCCGGCAGAATCCGGGAGATAACCCCCTTGTTTCCGTGCCGCCCCGCCATCTTGTCGCCTTCCATCACCTTGCGTTTCTGGGCGATATACACCCGGACCACCTGGTTGACTCCGGCGGAAAGCTCGTCGCCCTGCTCGCGGACGAGTTCCGCGTCGCAGCGTTCACAGCTCGTGCTGTCGGGCTTCTTCGAGAAGTTGTAAACGACGTCGCAGGTCTCGCAGCGGAACTTGAACCGCGAGAAGACCTTGACGTCCACGACTTTGCCCTTCTCTCCGTGCGGAACGCGAAGGGATACGTCGCGGGTCTCCTCGGCCTTCTTACCGAAGATCGCGATGATCAGCCGCTCCTCGGCCGAAAGCTCGCCCTGCCCCTTCGGCGCGACCTTTCCGACAAGAATATCCTCCGCCTGCACCTCGGCGCCGATGCGAATGATGCCGTTCTCGTCGAGGTCTTTGAGCATATCCTCACCGACATTCGGGATGTCGCGGGTAATCTCTTCGGGGCCGAGCTTGGTGTCGCGCGCCTCCGCCTCGTGCTTTTCGATATGGATGGACGTGTACACGTCATCCTTCACAAGGCGCTGTGAGAGCAGAATAGCGTCTTCATAGTTGTATCCGTGCCAGGGCACGAAGGCCACCAGCACATTCTTCCCGAGCCCAAGCTCGCCGTGATCGGTGCAGGGGCCGTCCGCCAGCACATCGCCAGCGCGCACCCTCTGCCCTCCCACAACCACTGGCTTCTGCGTAATGCATGTCGCCTGATTCGAGCGCAGCAGGTTGAGCGGGAAATACTCGTCCACCGTGCCGTCCAGACGCTCGACGGAGATTCGCTCCGCCGTCGAACTTCTGACCACGCCGTCGGCTTTGGCGAGAATCATCGCGCCCGAGTCGCGCGCAACGCGGTCCTCGATGCCCGTCTTGACGCAGGGCGCCTGGCTGCGAAGCAGAGGCACCGCCTGGCGCTGCATGTTGGAGCCCATCAGCGCGCGGTTGGCGTCATCGTTCTCGAGGAACGGAATCAGGGCAGTAGCCACCGACACCATCTGCTGCGCGGCACAATCCATATAGTCCACGGTCTCGGGCTTCACCGTCGGGTACTGGCTGCCCTCACGAACAACCAGCTCCTCCGACAGGATGCGGCCACTTTCGTCGAGGGGAGTGTTGGCGGGCGCGATGCGCGGAATGTGCAGCTCGTCGCTGAGATGCGTGACCTGAACACGCTCCTCTTCCTCCGCCGTCAGCCACGCGAGTTCCTCCGAGACGACGCCGTCACGCACTATGCGGTACGGCGTCCGAAGGAACCCGTACGGGTCTATCTGGGCATGGCAAGCCATCGAGCCGATGAGTCCGATGTTGGGGCCTTCCGGCGTCTCGATCGGGCAGATACGGCCGAAGTGCGAATGGTGGACGTCGCGGACCTCCAGCTTCGCGCTCTGGCGCGAGAGGCCTCCCGGCCCGAGGGCCGACAGGCGGCGCTTGTGAGCAAGCTCGGCAAGCGGGTTGGTCTGGTCCATGAACTGGCTGAGCTGGCTGGAGCCGAAGAAGCTCTTGATACTGGCGGAGACCGGCTTCACCGAGAGCACGACCTGAGGCAGGACGCTCTCCGGATCCATGGATGTCATCCGCTCCTTGGCGACCTTCTCCATCCGGAGGAAGCCCAGCCGGAGCTGGCTCTGCAGAAGCTCGCCCACCGAGCGGACGCGTTTGTTCTCCAAGTGGTCAATGTCGTCAGTGGAGGCGAGGCTCTCGTCTGAGGTCTCACTGAGTCTAATAATGTAAGAGATGATCGCCAGCAGGTCTGCCGTCGTGACGGTACGGATGCTCTCGTCGAGCTGCAGGCCGAGCTTGCGGTTGACTTTGTACCGCCCCACCCGTCCCAGATCGTAGCGGCGGGTGTCGAAGAAGATGGAGTTCAGCAGGTTCTTGGCGCTGTCCGGCGTCGCCGGATCGCCCGGCCTCACCTTGTGATAGATGTCAATCAGCGCCTCGTCCCGGTTCTCGGTCGGATCCGCGTCGAGTGTGTGCTCGATGTACCTGTTGACCTGATAGACTTCGAGCTCTTCCAGCCCGAGCGCCTCGATCTTCTTCGCTGCCTCATCGCCGATCTTCTGGCAGGCCTTAACGATGACCTTGCCGCCCTTGGACTCGAGAATGTCGTTGACCGGACGCCTGTTCCTGAGCGTGGCGCGCGTGACTTCCTGCAGCGTTTCGCGCTCCGAGAAGAAATTAAGGATATCTTTCGTCGTGTCGCACGGCACGGCCTGGCGGCGGATCTTAACCGTCTCAGCAGCGCCGGCCTTTTTGGCTCTGGACGCCTCGCGCGGGCGCACCTGCCTGCCCTTCTCGATCAGGACTTCGCCGGTATTCAGGTCCACAAGGTCGTCAATGAGTTCGTAGCCGACGGCATCCAGCAGCGGGACCTCAGCCTCGACCATCGGACAGGCTTTCTCGAAGTGGTTGAGCGCCCGAAGCAGCGTGGTAAGCGGGAACTTCCGTGTCTGGCCGATGCGGACAGTGATGACGTTGTTCGAGTCGGTGTCCACCTCGACCCAGGCACCCTCGTTCGGGATGATGGTAGCATAGTAGAGCACCCGCCCGGAGAGGTCCATCGTGTCCTTGAAGTAAACGCCCGGAGAGCGGGCGAGCTGAGACACGACAACACGCTCCGCCCCGTTGATGACGAACGTCCCGCGTTCGGTCATCAGAGGCAGATCGCCAAGATAGACCTCGGACTCGATGACCTCCTGGTCCTTCACCGAAAGGCGCACGATCGCCTTGATCGGCGCCTCGTAGGTCATGTCACGGTTCCGGCACTCCTCGAGCGAGTACTTCGGGTCTCCAAGGGTATAGTCAACCAATTCCAGGGACATATTACCCGTGAAATCGTGAATCGGGGAGAAGCTCCTGAAGAGTTCAAGCAACCCCTCTTTCAGGAACCACTGGTAAGAATCAAGTTGGATCTCTACCAGGTTTGGCAGGTCAATCACAGGGTCAGCGCGCTTCAGCCTGTGCTGAACTTGCATAATGGTCGGGTCCTCCTGGTGCGTACACGCGAAAGGGTATTATAGCACCACCCTGCTACCGATTCAAGCGAAAAGGCGCCCGGAGCGCCAAAAATCGTATAGTTTTTTTGAGAACTGCCGCTTCCACGCCTGCCAGAGCCGCAGGGTCTCAACTTCCGCACTCTGGAACAACCCGGTCCGGCGGGGGCTGGCGCAAAAAACGCCCACAAGGGGCTGGACTACAGGATCGTTGGAGAATCGAAAGTCTCAGCATCCAGCCCTCGATACCTCGAAACACCTCATGCGCGGCGGACAGGCATGTGAACGGAAGCGGCGGGGACAAGTCTCCGCCGCTTCCGCATAGGTTTCGAGTTCGCTGGGAACTACTTGATCTCGACAGTCGCTCCCTCGGCCTCGACCTTCTCCTTGATCTGCTTGGCCTCGTCCTCGCCGACGCCTTCCTTGATAGGCTGAAGGCCTTCGACCAGGTCCTTGGCTTCCTTCAAGCCGAGGCTCGTCACCTCGCGCACAGCCTTGATGACGTTGATCTTCTTCTCGCCGATGGCGGTCAGAACCACGTCGAAGGACGTCTTCTCCTCGGCCGGAGCAGCATCCGCGGCGGCAGCCGGAGCAGCGGCAGCGGCAGCCACCGGCATCGCGGAGACGCCAAACTCATCCTGAAGAGCCTTCACGAACTCGTTGAGCTCAATGACGGTCATACCCTTAACAGTCTCTACCAATTCAGCAATGTTTGCCAATTCTCTACCTCTCGTATCAAGTGATCAGCCCCGGACCAGCGCGCGTGCGCCCCAGAGCTGTTGAGTTCTCGTTTCTCAGGCGGCCTTCTGGTCCGCGACCCCCTGAAGCGTCCAGACCAGACTGCCCAGCATAGTCTGCAGCGTTCCCGCCAGGCCGGCGATCGGGGCCTGAAGGCCGCCGACCACCTGCGCAATGAGCACATCGCGCGGCGGCAGCTTCGCAAGCGCGGCCACCTGGGCCGCGTCGTACGCCACGCCCTCGACGACGCCGCTCTTGATGGTCATCGGGCTGCGTGCCTCACGGATGTAATCCGCAAGCAGCCGCGCAGGCGCAATCGAATCCTCCGTGCCGAACGCCACCGCCGTGGGGCCTTCCAACCCCTGGACGATGTCCGCCAGACTCGTGCCCTCGGCCGCGCGGCGCAGCAACGTGTTCTTCACAACCGTGAACACCACGTTCTCGGGCCGCATCTTTGCGCGAAGCACGTTGAAGTCCTTCATCGTCAGCCCGCGGTAGTCACCGAGCACCACAGCCTTCGACGAACTGATCAGTTCAGCCAGCCGGGCTACGTTCTCTTCTTTTTTTGGCGTTGCCATATTCTCGTATCACCTCCTCCCACGCCCGTGTTGATTCCGGACTGCCCTCGGGCCACCCGGGGCACGCACGAAAAAAGCCCCGGCAGGGCCATCATCTGACCCTCTGCCGAGGCGCGCCCAACACGGTCGCAGGAGAGATTCCCTGGTTCGAGATCAACTCTTATGCGAACGCTCGTGAACGCCTCGGCGGGCCGGGCCGCGGCATGACGCGGCCCGCTTAAGCTCCGAACTGCCTCGGAGCGCCTGCTGTCTCAGGCTCTTTCGCGTGCGAATCTTAGTCACAAGCGGCGCTTATGCGCCGCAGTCCAAAGCTAGCGGATCTTCTCGGCGAGCGCCTGCGCCCGCTGAGTGTCCACCTGGAAGCCCGGTCCCATTGTGGATGAAACAGTGATCTTCTTGATGTACCGGCCCTTGGCGGCGGCCGGCTTGGCCTTGATCAGCGCTGACATAAGGGCGCTGAAGTTCGCCATCAGATCGTCCGTGCTGAAAGAGGCCTTCCCTATGCCCAAATGGACGATTCCTGCCTTCTCGACGCGATACTCGACGCGTGTCGCCTTCTTGATGTCGTTGACGACCTTCGAGACATCCATCGAAACCGTCCCGGCCTTCTGGTTCGGCATCTTCGGGCCAAGCAGGCGGCCCAGCCGGGTCACGATACCCATCACGTCCGGCGTGGCGACGCAGACGTCAAAGTCGCGCCAGCCGCCCTGAATCTTCGCGACCAGGTCCTCAGCACCCACAAAGTCCGCGCCCGCTTCCTCTGCCGCCGAAGCCTGATCACCCTTCGCGAAAACGATGACCGTGCGCTTCTTGCCTGTGCCCGCCGGCAGTGTCGTGGTGCCACGCACCATCTGGTCGCCGTGCCGCGGGTCCACGCCGAGATTCACCGCAACGTCAATGCTCTCGTCGAACTTGACGCTGCAGGCCTTGCGGACGGCCTCGATGGCATCCTGCGGATCCATAAGCTGACCCGGCTCGACGCCGGCGGCCTTCAGGGCCTCTCGATATCTTTTGCTGTGCTTTGCCATTGAGATTGCCTCCCGTCAGTCCACGATCTCGATGCCCGCCGAGCGGGCCGTGCCTGCGATCACCTTCATGGCGCCGTCGATGTCCACGCTGTTCAGGTCGGGCATCTTCAGGCGGGCGATCTCCTCAAGCTGCGCGCGCGTCACCGAACCAACCTTGTCGCGATTCGGGGCTCCGGAAGCCTTGGCGATACCGGCAGCCTTCTTCAGCAACTCGCCGGCGGGAGGGGTCTTGAGAATATACGTGAAGGAGCGATCCTCGAAAACCATAATCTCAACGGGAACGATGGTACCGATCTGCGGTGCCGTGCGCTCGTTGTAGCTCTTGATGAACTCCATCATATTGATCCCGTATTGCCCCAGCGCGGGACCAACAGGCGGCGCGGGCGTCGCCTTGCCAGCGGGGATCTGTAGTTTGACGATCCCCAGCACTTTCTTAGCCATTGTCTATCCTTTCGACTTTTGAAGTCTCCCACACCTCCGCCGGTGGCGGACAGCGTGGTGTTGATGTCGCCCGCCCTGGCGGGCTCACCCTCTGGCAGGCTCACACCGCAGCGGGAAGCCGGGCTCTTCGCTACTCGAAGCGCTCGACCTGGCTGAACTCCAGTTCAACCGGCGTGTCACGCCCGAAGATGGAGATCAGAACTTTCAGTGTCTCTTTCTGGGCGTTTACGTCCTCGATCTTGCCGGTAAACTCGGCAAACGGACCGGTCACGACCCGGACCACATCCCCGACGTTCCACTTGACGCGCGGGGGAAGCTTCGGCCCGTCTACCGCATCGAGGATGCCCTGCACCTCTTTCTCCTGAAGCGGAACCGGCTTGTTGCCGGAGGTAACGAACCCCGTGACACCCGTTGTGCTCTTGACAAGATACCAGGTGGCGTCGTCAAGCACCATCTCGATCAGCACATACCCCGGGAAGACCTTGCGCTGCACTTCAGTGCGCTTGCCGCCGCGCGTCCGGAGCTCTGTCTCCGTGGGAACGACGATGCGGGAGATCTTCTCCCGCAGGTTCATCGAATCGGCGCGCCGCTCGATGGTCGTTTTGACCTTGTTCTCGTGACCGGAATAGGTGTGAACCGCGTACCAGTGCTTATCCATTAGGCGACTCTGCACCCCGTTCCGGGGCTGACGGCCAGGCTGAGTGTTGGCATTGCAGGACCAACTCCTAACTGCCCGCTCCGAAGAACAACCGGGTAAGCCAGGCAAACAGCATATCTACCACGAAGACGTAAATGCCAACGAAGAAGATCCCCATAAACACGGCAATCGTGAGGCGCTGCACTTCAAACCGTGAGGGCCACGTCGCGCGCTTCGTCTCGGCCCACGACTCCTTGACGTACTGTATGCTCTTCTGAATGATATTGGGTTCGCGCTTCGCCGCAGCCGGTTTTTTGCCTGCGGCTTTCGAGGCGGGCACAACCATTGGTGTCTCTATCCTGCCATACTGCCGGGTGATTCACCTGGCGATAAACTGGCAGGCCCTGCCGGGATCGAACCGACGACATCTGGTTTTGGAGACCAGTGCTCTACCAGCTGAGCTAAGGGCCTGCGCACTCCGGCGGCGGCCCGATGCGGGCACCAGCCGCCGTAAACATCATCTGCTTCTACTTGGCCTCGCGATGCACCGTATGCACCCGGCACACCGGGCAGTGCTTGCGAAGCTCCAGTCTGTCCGTCGTCTTGCGGCGGTTCTTGGTCGTCGCATAGTTGCGTGCCTTGCACTGCGTACAGGCCATCGTGACGACCACTCTGATATCAGTTGCCAACGATATAATACTCCGGTTGCTCTGCCGCCGGATTGTCAGGCCGAAGGGCACTCATTACTGCCCCCGGGCAACCAGCAACCCGGCGACTCAACACATGTTCTACTCGATGATCTTGGAAATGACGCCGGCGCCGACGGTGTGCCCGCCCTCGCGAATCGCGAACCGCAGACCCTCTTCCATCGCGATCGGCACGATCAGCTCACCACCGATCGAGATGTTGTCACCAGGCATAACCATCTCGACTCCCTCAGGAAGCTCGACCGAACCCGTAACGTCCGTCGTCCGGAAGTAGAACTGAGGGCGGTAACCCTTGAAGAACGGCGTGTGACGGCC
>JBPOJE010000119.1:0-14046 GCA_052033935.1 Armatimonadota bacterium | reverse complement strand
GACCGACCTGCGGCCAGGCTGACCGCTGCTCCCGCGGCAGAGCCATCAGCGAGCAAGAGGAAGCAACATTGACTGAAGTCGAAGACCTGATCCTGCTGATCGGCAGGAATCCGATGCCGAACTACATTACGGCTATGCTCCTGAAGCCGCAGCGGCTTCATCTGTTTCACACCGGTGAGCAGCAGGTGGCAAAGCGGTTGTGCGCGGCGCTGAAGGCAGACATCAGCCTCACACCCGATATCGTCTTCCACAAGGTGAACAGCAGCTCGAGCCCAACGGAGATTGAGAGCGCATTCGAGACCGCACAGGTGCCAGATACGGCTCATCTCAGCTTCACCGGAGGGACCAAAGCGATGTCGGTCTTCTTCCACAAGGCGTGGCAGAGGAAGGCCGGGGACGGGGGCCGCAGTTCTTACCTCGATGGAGCCCGCGACACTCTCGTGTTCTCGGATGGTACGGAGCGCGAGATCAAAGATGTGAACCTGACGATAAAGCGAATCACGCAATTGCACGGCATTCGGCGGGTCTCCAAGAGCGACTACAGGAGCACCGATCCACCGACGGACGACGATGCCGTGGCGATGCTGGGCATCGCCCTGGACAAGAGCGGTGGGATCGAGAGGATCAAGGGGATTCACAGCGCTGTCTCTGCTTTGGTGACAAGCAGGGAAGTGCGTTCTGGAGGCTACGAGTATCGCCTGGAGAGCGGAAACCTGCAGTTCCCCGATGAGTTGGACGGCATCATCAAGCGGAGGTGCGTCTGCCGGCAGGAAACAGAGCTCGTTCACGACTGGGCTGGCTTCCTGCTCGGTCACTGGCTCGAGCACGCGATGGACTGCTTCGTGCGACGCTCAGGCTGCGCGACGGAGTCGGTCCGATCGCTCGCCGGGCTTCGCCCAGGCAGGCGGCGTTTTGAAGTGGATGTCATGGCCACCAGAGGCCATCGCTCGTTTGTGATCTCCTGCAAGGCGAACGGCAAAAAGAAGGAGGCCAAGCTGGCGAGCTTCGAGGTGGCTGTCCGCGGCCCGCAAATCGGCGGCGACCTGACACGAACGGCTATTGTGGCTCTCATAGATAATGAGACCGTCATGAACCTGCAGCGCGACCACGAAGCTGTCTGGGGCAAGGATGCCACGAAGACGAAGGTATTCGGCCTCGAGGACCTCCGCGCCTGGGCCCGTGGAGATTTCGATACACTCAAGCGCTGGGCCGGTTGATCGCAGCCCAGCACGGCCTGACTGGCGCACACAGGCCGGCCCCCGGCTCATCCAGCAGTGTTTGATAACTCACCGCTGCCACGCGTGCTCCAGAACATGCCGGGGCCGTTCGGGTCCAGGCTGCCACGCTTTGGAGCGGTTGGCGGGTGCAGCTCAGCTCGCTCGCGCAGGTCGCGTTCCACGCGCTGCCACAGGCTGGAGCACCCTCACCCCTTCCTGTTTCTTGTTTCTTGTCCTCCCGCAGGACGTCCCAGAATGCCAAGACGATCCATTGCCACGTGCAGCGCCTCCGCGGCCATAGCCGCGCCTCTTCTTCCCAGAACTCCGGAGGGATGGGTTGTGCGTTTGCCTATTTCACTTCGCGGGGCGGGATGCACAGATGCAGCAGTTCGTGAATGAAGATGTGCTCGAACACCTGCGGGGGCGTGGCGGGCTGGTTGAGAACGCTGTGAAAACAGATGGTCGCCGGGCCTGAATCCGAGTAGTAGATGCAGGCGAGCCACGTGGTGTCGGCAAGCGCTTCAGCGTCCGGATCCGTTCGTGTGTGACAACAGGGAGCGGATGGGCTGAGTGCGGACCGCGTTCGGCCCGCATCCTGCGTAAACCTTGTTGGCAAAACGTTAGTAACAAGCGGCTGTGGGCACTCTGACGAAGCGCGGGATGAGTTGATTACCCCGGATTTCGTGCTCATTACAGCCACTTGGGCGGAGTGGGAGTCGAACCCACATGGGTTTCCCCGGCGGATTTTAAGTCCGCTGCGTATGCCATTTCGCCATCCGCCCGCAGGCTGCAACAGAATGATTAAACAGCTATTGCCTGCCATTTGGCAAACAGGCGCCGGTTTGACACCCCCCGCACGGGCAGTTAGAATCCGCCTTGCGCGCCAGAGCGGCGCGAAACATCAGGACGAGGAGAGCGGATATTGGACAACGGGCTGGAGATTCTGCGCGAACGCGGGTTCGTTAAGCAATGCACTGACGAAGAGGGACTCTCGAAGGCGCTTTCGAGCGGCAGCGTTATCTATTACTGCGGCTTCGACCCGACGGCGGAATCGCTGCACGTCGGCAATCTGCTGACGGTTATGGCAAACGCCCACCTGCAGCGCGCCGGACACAAGCCGCTCACGCTCGTGGGCGGCGGCACGGCCATGGTCGGCGACCCGAGCGGCAAGACCGAGCTGCGCAAGATGCTCACGCGCGAGCAAATCGAAAAGAACGCGCGCAGCGTGCTTTCACAGCTTCAGCGCTACCTCACCCTCGACGGCAAGGCGGGAATCCCGGTCAACAACAGCGACTGGCTCCTCGACCTGAAGTACATCGGGTTCCTGCGCGACATCGGCCGGCACTTCCGCGTCAACGAGATGCTGAGAAGCGAAGCCTACCGAATGCGCCTGGAGCGCGAGGAAGGCCTCTCGTTCATCGAGTTCAACTACCAGCTTCTGCAGGCCTACGATTACCTCGTTCTCTCGCGCAAGTACGGCTGCACGCTGCAGATCGGCGGCGACGATCAGTGGGGCAACATGCTCGCGGGGGTTGACCTTGTGCGGCGGCTGGACGGCAAGGAGGTCTTCGCCCTCACAATGCCCCTGCTCACCACATCGAGCGGCGAGAAGATGGGCAAGACGGCCCGCGGAGCGCTCTGGCTTGACGCGGCAAGGGTGTCGCCTTACGAGTACTACCAGTTCTGGATCAACACCGACGACCGCGACGTGGAGCGCTTCCTTGCGCTGTACACCTTCCTGCCCATGGACGAAGTGCGGGCGCTGGGCGCTCTTCGGGACGCCGACATCCGCACGGCAAAGGAGACGCTCGCGTTCGAGGCGACCGTCATCTCCCACGGGGCCGAGGAAGCCCAACAGGCTCGTCAGGCCTCTCGGGCGGCCTTTGGAGGCGACTCGGGCGACGTCTCGGCCATGCCTTCCAGCACCGTCGAGGCGGCGAGGCTGGAAGCCGGGATCGCCATTCTGGATCTGCTTGTCGAGACCGGCCTGACGAACTCAAGAGGCGCGGCGCGGCGGCTCATTCAGGGCGGAGGCGCTTACGTCGGCGGTGTGCAGGTCACGGACGCGGACATGGTGGTCGGCAGCGAGTCGGTGGAAGACGGCGCGGTGATGCTTCGCTTCGGCAAGAAGAAGTACCACCGGCTGGTCGTTTCGTAGCCCGGGCGGGCGCCGGCTAAGCTTTCACGAAGTAGAGCAACAGGACCAGCGCCGCGAGGCCCAGCCTGTAATACACAAACGGCGCCAGGCCGTGCTTGCGCAGGTAGTCGAGCAGGAACCGGATGCACAGATACCCGACAACCGCGGCGGTCACGGCGGCGACGAGGAACTCCCAGCCCTCCCCCGGCGCGAGCCCGTGTCCGCCCAGCGCGTCCTTGAGATGCAATCCCGCCGCCCCCGCGATGATCGGCGCCGAAAGCAGGAAGCTGCAGCGCGCGGCGGCGTCGCGCTCGAGGCCGAGTCCCAGCCCGGCGCTCATGGTGATGCCCGAGCGTGAGACGCCAGGCATAAGGGCCACAGCCTGAGCGCAGCCGATAGCAAGCCAGTCACCCAGTCTTGCCGACGTCCAGGGCCGGGTCTTGCGCCCCAGACGATCCGCCGCGAGCATCACGAACGCGATAATCGCCGTCATCGCCGCGACAAACAGCGGATTGCGCAAGCGCGCCTCGACGTAATCGTCAGCGAGATACCCGGCAACGGCCGCCGGCACGCATCCGGCGATAATCCACAGCCCGATCATCGCACGGCTGCGCGTGGTTTCGTCGCACCGCCCTCTGTTTATCGCCCACCGGACAAGGGAGGAGTACAGACTCACCCAGTCGCGCCAGAAATACCAGAGCACCGCGACGAGCGTACCGGTGTGCGCCGCCAGGTCGAACGTGAGCGTGTTCGGATCCCACCCCAGTAGCCAGGGCACGATGATCAGATGCCCGGTGCTCGAAACGGGGATGAACTCGGTGGCGCCCTGAATCGCGCCAAGCACGACTGCCTGCATGAAGTCCAAGAGGCCCTGCTGCCCTTTCTATAATGCCGAAGGCGATGAGACCCCGGAAGTCCCTTCGCCGGGTGGAGAAGCTGTGATCGGCCCGGCGCCCGGGCCGCCCTCGCACGGCGCGGCCGCCCGGAGGTCGCGCGGTTCCAGATAGTATCGCTGCACGAGTGTTCGCGCCAGGGCCGTGACCGGCGCGGCCAGGAACATGCCCAGAATCCCGAAGAACTCGTAGCCGACCAGAATCGAGATCAGCAACAGCGCCGGATGCAGGCGCATGCGCTCGCCGATGAGAACCGGCATCAGAATCTTGCTTTCGACGAAGTGCAAAATCGTGAAGATCGCGAGCACCTTCACCGCCAGCGCGAAATCGCTGGCCATTATGACCCCCACGATCGCGATTCCGCTGGCGATGGGGCCAACTATCGGCACTGCGCGCGTGATGCCGGCCAGGCCCGCCAGAGTCAGCGCATACTTGACCCGCAGGTAGCTGAGCAGCGCGGCCATGAACACCCCGGCGATGAGGCACAGGATGAACTGCCCCACGATGTAGTTGCGGAACATCTCCGAACCGTCGCGAAGGATATACATCACCTCACGCCTGCGCCGCCGGGGGAAGAACGAGACGAAGTACTTTTTGAGCGACTGGGAGTCGGTGACGAAGTAGAACGCCAGCACGGGGATGATGAACACCTCCCAGAGATGCGTCACCACGCCTCTACCGTGGGCCACAACGGCCGTTACGAAGTGACCGATCCGTTCGTTGACGGCGGCGGGATTCCAGTTTGTGAGCAGCTTCTTGACGAGCGGGGGAAGCCCAGCGTACGCGGCCTCGAGTTCGGCGGTGAATCCCTGGAGAGCGTCCTGCGACAGATCGAGGTGCGATCCGAGCCGCTTCAACTCCGCGCCGAACGGACCCGCCATCCAGATAGTGGCGGCGATAATGATGCACACCGCCGCCACGAAGACAAGAGCCGTCGCGGCCAGCCGCTGCGAGCGGGGGTGAAGCACGCAGATCCGGTATCTGCAGATGCGGCTGACGATGGGCTCGAACGCGGCCGCGATGACGGCGGCAAGCAGAACGGTTACGGCGATGGAACGCACGCGCCACGCGATGTAGCACACCGCCGCAAGGATAGCCGCGCCAACCAGAAGACGCGATATTGAACTGACGGTAGGTTCGGCTCTCATCCGGCTAGTTGATAGCGCTTCAAAATTATCCCAACGATCTTCTCCGACGCGTCTCCGTCCCCGTACGGGCTTTTCGCGTGCGACATCCGCTCCCAGACGTCTTCGCGCCGGAGCAGTTCAAGTGCCAGCGATGTGACGCGGGCGCGATCGGCGCCCGCCAGGACGGCGTTGCCCGCCTCCACGCCCTCAGGCCGCTCGGTGGTGTTTCTGAGCACCAGCACGGGCTTTCCGAGCGCGGGCGCCTCTTCCTGCACCCCGCCCGAATCCGTCAGGATTATGTACGACCTGCGCATAAGTTTGACGAACCCAACGTAGTCCGGCGGCTCGATGAGCCGGATTCGGCCGTGGGCTCCCAGTTCGGGCACAACGACGTCGCGCACGGCGGGGTTCTTGTGCATCGCGAAGACAGCCACGGTATCCGACGTTTCCGCCAGCACGTCCCGGAGCGCCGCGCAGATGCCCGCCATCGGCGCACCCCAGTTCTCGCGCCGGTGGGCCGTCACCAGTATCATCCTGCGCTCTCCCACCCAATCGTCCAGATCGGTGTCAGCAAGCGGCTCGTCGCGCCGGGCTATCATCTTCAGCGCATCTATCACCGTGTTTCCGGTGACAAAGACGTCTTCTTCCGGCGTCCCCTCTCTCAGCAGCCTCTCACGCGCGCCTTCGGTTGGCGCAAAATGCAGCGTGGCGCACAGACTCGTCATGCGCCGGTTCATCTCCTCCGGAAACGGCTCCCAGCGATTGTCCGAGCGCAGCCCGGCCTCCACATGCCCGAAATCCACGCGCCGGTAGAACGCGGCAAGCGAGGCAGCGAACGTGGTGGTGGTGTCTCCCTGCGCTAGGATGAGACCCGGGGAGAACGACTCGATGAGGCCGTCCAGCCCGGCAAGGCTGCGGCAGGTGATGCCTGCGAGAGACTGTCCGGGCCGCATGATCGCCAGATCGTGATCGGGAACAATAGCGAAAGTGCCGAGAATCTGGTCGAGCATCTCGCGGTGCTGGCCCGTGACGACAACACACAAGTCTATCAGCGATGGATGCTTGCGGAGCTCCAGAACGAGCGGAGCCATCTTGATGGCCTCCGGGCGTGTCCCGAAGACCGCCATAACCTTGAGAGGGGTCAATGCGGCGTTAACCTTTCAGCGCCAGAGCTAGCAACAGAGCGCCCACGGAAAGCACGAGAGTCGCGGCGTAGATCACGAGGATCACCTGATTGACAGTCAGGCCCGCGTCGAGCAGGCGATGATGCAGGTGGCCTCTGTCCGCGACATAGACAGGCTTTCCGCTCGCCGCCCGGCGCGCGACGGCGAAGACGGCATCGAACATGGGGATTCCGAGCGCCAGAATCGGCACCACGACGGCGAAGGTCGCCGCCACCTTGAACGGACCGATGACGGCCGCCCCCGCGAGCATGAAGCCCATGAACTGCGCTCCGATGGTTCCCATGAATATCTTCGCGGGAGGGTAGTTGTAGCGCAGAAAGCCCAGGCTCGCGCCAGTGACCGCTGCGCACACAACCGCCACCGAATGCGTGTTCAGCAGCAGCCCCAGCACCGCCAGAGCAGCGGACGATATGGCGCATACGCCCGCCGCGAGGCCGTCCAGCCCGTCCGCGAGGTCAATGGTCTTGGTTACAAAGAACAGCCAACCCACCGTGACGGGAATAGATGCCCAGTGCAACCAGAAAAGAGACTTGCCGAAGGGATTGGTCACATAGTTGATTCGCACCCCAAGCAATGCAACAACCAGCGAAACGGCGACGAGTATCGCGAACTGCCAGAGGGCCGACAGCTCGTATTTGTCGTCCACAAGGCCGGCCGCGGCGATCACGGTCGCCCCGCCGAGCACGATGAGAAGCTGACGGGTGAGGAAGACGTTGCCGGCGATGAAGTAGTCGCCAGCGGCCGCAAGCCCGAGCCCTACCACCACCCCCAGCCAGATCGCGATGCCGCCCCAGCGAGGCGTGGGATGTTCGTGGACACGCCTGCGCGGATCCGGCTGATCAATCACGCCGCGGCTGGTCGCGAACCTGATGACCCACGGCGTGGCCGCCCAGGAGACTAAGAGGGCGAAAACGAGAGCCGCGAGCGCGGTTTTCAAAGCGTCGTCTGCTCCATCACACGAGCGGAAACGCCTCGCAAAGTTCCCGCACGCGCTTCTTCACGGTCTCGTGGACCGCACTGTCCTCGGGATTAGCCAGAACATCGTTGATGAGTCCGGCAATGACATCCATCTCCGGCTCGGCCATGCCGCGTGTCGCCACGCACGGGGTGCCGATGCGCACGCCGCTGGCGATGAACGGCTTCTCGGGGTCATAGGGGATCATGTTCTTGTTGAGCGTGATGCCGACATTGTCGAGCAGCATCTGCGCCTGTTTGCCGGTCACGTTCTTAGAGCGGAGATCCACAAGCATCAGGTGGTTGTCAGTACCACCGCTGACAAGCCGGAACCCGCGCGCCTCCAGAGCAGCCGCCAGCGCCGCCGCATCGCGCTTGATGAGGCGCTGATAGTCCCGGAACTCCGGCGACATCGCCTCTTTGAAGCAGACAGCCTTCGCCGCGATTGTGTGCATCAGCGGTCCGCCTTGCATTCCCGGGAACACGGCCTTGTCTATCGCCTCGGCGAGCTCGGCGCAACAGAGGATCAGCCCCGCCCGCGGTCCGCGCAGGGTCTTGTGGGTGGTGGTGGTGACGATATGCGCATGGGGAAACGGTGATGGGTGCTCGCCCGCGGCCACCAGCCCGGCTATGTGCGCCATGTCCACCATCAGATGCGCGCCTGTCTCGTCCGCGATCTGCCGCAGCCGGGGGAAATCTATGAGGCGCGGATACGCCGATGCGCCCGCGACAATGACTCGCGGCCGGTGCTCCAAGGCCAGCGCCCTGATCTCGCCGTAGTCGAGCATCTCGGTGTCCTGGCGCACGCTGTAGTGCACCGTGTTGAACAGCTTTCCCGAGAAACTCACGCTGGAGCCGTGCGTAAGATGTCCGCCGTGGGCGAGGTTCATGGCGAGAAACGTTTCGCCCGGCTTCATGACGGCGAGATATGCCGCCATATTCGCCTGCGAGCCCGAATGCGGCTGCTCGTTGGCGTGCTCGGCGCCGAACAGTTCCTTTGCCCGGGCGATGGCCAGCTCTTCTACCTCGTCCACGAACTCGCATCCACCATAGTAGCGCCTGCGCGGGTAGCCTTCGGCGTATTTGTTGGTCATAACGCAGCCCTGCGCCGCAAGCACGGCGCGGCTGGCGCAGTTCTCACTGGCGATGAGGACGATGGTGTGTTTCAGGCGGCGCTCTTCGCGCTCCACGATAGCAGCGACTTCAGCGTCGCTGCCGCGCAGGGTGTCTAGGCCGGGGGTGAGATCGGCGCTGCTCTCGGACATGGTCAAGTTGCGGACTCCTGTTGTTCTGGTGCGTACGGAGCGGCCGGGCAGGCCGCCCGCGGGGATTATACACGCGCTCGGGCAAGCGCGCAAAGGCCCGGCCAACCCAAACGGCGAAGGCCCGGAGTTCATCCGGGCCTTCACGTGAAACAGTGAGCAGATTGCCCCTACGGCTTCCGGCCGTCGATCCTGAAGTACGGGTCTATATCGTACGGGGTTCCAGAGCCACCCTTATCCAAAATGCCGGTGTATTCGGCCGGAGGCGTAGGGCCACTGGGGGTCTCCCTCGGCGGAGAGGTCTTCCAGGTCTTGACGCTTCCATCGGTCATGCACACCGCGGACTGTCCCTTGTGACGGCCGGGCGGCCACACGTAGCTGGGGATGCAATTGCGATGGCTAGGCGGATAGCAAAAGGCCGACCCGACACCCTTGGGGTTGTTGCCGTTGAAAGCATTACCGTCGAAACGCCAGCACTCGAGAAACAGAATCGTTGTGGACGGACTGGAAACCGCGCCCATCTTCTGCACCCTGGCGCCGGAGGGAGCCGAGGTGGGGCTGCTATAAATGCCGCCGAGATACGAGTAGTTGTAGCCATACGTTCTGCGATCGCTGCCGGCTCCGGTCTTGGGGCTCGACGGGCACACATAAACGCCTGCAAGGCTGTCCACCTTGAGTGACTTCAGATACGGCTCCAGCTTGTTCCACCAGAGACCCTCCAGGACCCACCCCGTTGTGGACCCCGGCATAAAGGTCTCTTTGTTGTCACTGTTGTACATGTTCACGGCCAGACCCAACTGCTTGAGGTTCGAGATACAGGTCGTCTTCTGCGCGGCCTGACGCGCCCCGGCGAACACCGGGAATAGAATCGCGGCAAGTATAGCAATGATTGCGATAACCACGAGCAGCTCGATCAGCGTGAAGCCAGCGCGGTGGCAGCGCCTGACGGGCTTTTGCAACTCTTTCATATTGAATCCCTTCTTCCGCAACGTGTTGCACTCCGCGGAAAGCACCAGTGCCGGAAATCGAACCGCATTGAACGATTCCGCGGCAAAACGACGCGAGCGTCAAACGAGAGTATGCGGCCCTCCGCAAGAGGAAGTCAATGCACGTGCGGAACCGATTTCTCACATCTTAGACTACGGCACCGCACCTCCGGTTCCCTTCCCCGGAAAGACCCCGATTTCCACATCAGAGCCCTGCACATGACAGACGACACAGGAGGCGAATTGGTTCGCACAGGGTGAAACTCACGCACGCGAAATGGTATGATACTCGAAGGACGAGGACTCTGGGCCTGGCCTGCCGGCTGGAGCGGCGGAACACGCGCCGGGCAGGGGTCTGTCCTGACGTCAACATGGCCGTGCTAATCGGCGTTCGGCTGAGTCCGAGCGGGAGAATTGATGCCTACGACGCAGGCGAGCTCGATCTGAGCCCGCGAGAGGCAGTCGTCGTCGAGACGATGGCCGGGCCCATGCTCGGCTGGGTGGCAACCCACCCCGGCGCTGTCCCGGACCCCGCCTCGAACCACCCCACCTACAGGATTCTGCGCAGGGCGGCGGCCGAGGACATAGACAGGCGCGAGGCGCTCCGCCCGAGGGAACGGCACGCGCTTCAGGTGTGCCGCGAGCGGGTACTTGCCCGTCAACTCCCCATGAAGCTGATTGACACGCAGTGTTCGCTGGACGGGTCGAGCTTATATGTGAACTTCGCCTCGGAGACGCGGGTGGATTTCCGCGGGCTTGTCAGGGACGTTGCCTCGGCGCTGCGCGCCCGCGTCGTCTTTCACCAGGTGGGCGTACGCGACCACGCACGGGCGGTGGATGGTCTGGGACCGTGCGGCGAGCGCATCTGCTGTGCCCGGTTTCTCGCGTCGCTCGAACCGATCTCCATCAAGATGGCCAAAGACCAGAGCCTGAGCATCACGCCGGAGAAGTTCTCCGGAATCTGCGGAAAGCTTATGTGTTGCCTGCGTTTCGAGCACGACAGCTACATCGAGGACGAACGCGAGACCGAGGCGTCCGGCAGCACCAAGCCAGACCCTCACTCCGATCCGGAGTAAGCCGCGGACTTGCGCCCCCGCGCATTTTGGGGCAAGAATCCACTATGCCGATCTACGAGTTCACGTGCAAGACATGCCGGAAGCCCTTCGAGCAGTTGTGCCGCATGGGCGTTGACGAAGACAGCGTCGAGTGTCCCCACTGCGGCGCGAAGGGCGCCGAGCGTCTCATCTCGGTCTTCTTCTCGCAGTCGAAGGACACATGCCCGTCCGACTGCCCCCTGCCCGCATCAGGCGCGTGCCACGGTGGGGCCTGCGGCTGTCCGCGGCACTAGAGGGCGTCTAGGGTTTGTACGGCGCCCAGATGATCATCCGCGAGTTCCCGCGGTTGGCCCACGCGTACGCCGGAATCCCGACGAGGTTCACCCGGGTCACGGGCATGCGCCGGTCCACATCAACCGGCCGGTAGAGCGGCCCCCCATCGCCGGCGGACGGCTGCTCGCCCTTACCCATGAGCGTGACGACGCCGCCCAGCAGATCGGGCACGAACTTCGCGGCAAATGAGCTGCCCGTCAGCCTGACATCGGCAAGATTCACCCCGGGATTGTCCGGGCTCTCGAAGCAGTACACGAGCGGCCCGCGCTGAACCGCAGCCTTTCCGAGGTTCGTCCGGACACGGGGATCCGAAGCCATCAGCTCCACAGGCATCTTCAGATCGAGCGTCACATTGTCTCCCGGCGCCCACTCCCTGCGGATGGAGGCATACGACCCCGGACTCGCCTGAAGCGCTGCAGCCTTTCCATTGACTTTGAGCGAAGCCGAACGGCACCAGCCTGGTACGCGCAGGCGCAACTCGAACTCGGAGGCCTTCGCGGGCGAGACCGTGATCCCCACGCGGCCATCCCACGGGTAGCGGGTCTTCTGCTCCAGCTTCACCTTCCGGCCATCGCCGAGACGCCAGTCCATGACAGAGCTGTCGTACATATGCACCCAGACCGCGTTATCGCTGACGCCGTACATATAGCCCGGAATCGCGGCCAGCGTGCGCACGGCGTTCGTGGGACAGCAAGTGCAGCCGAACCACGGCGAGCGCTGATAGTCGCGGAAGCAGGCGAGCGGATTGACGTAGAACCAGTGCGTGGTATCGAGCGAGATGCCGGAGAGCACGTTGTTGTAGAACGCGCGCTCCATCATGTCGGCGTATTTCGCATCACCCGAGTTGCCGAGCATGCGGAAATTCCACATGGCATTGGCAATGGCCGCGCAGGTCTCGGCATAGGCAGATTCGTTCGGCAGCTCGTAGCGGTCGCCGATCGCCTCGCCTTCGTGCCGCGCACCGAGGCCGCCGGTAATATAGACGCGCCCGGTCGCCATGTCGGCCCAGAGAGCCTCGGCGGCCTTCTTTGCTTTGCTGTCGCCGGTCTCCGAGTAGTCGTCGGCCGCGCCCGCGACCAGATACGCGGCGCGGACGGCGTGGCCGCTGATCTGGCCTTTCTCACCATACGACTGCTTCTTGAGGTAGAAGCCGGCGAGATCGAGGTAGTCCTTCTTGCCCGTGACGCGGTACAGCTCAATCAGCGCCATCTCAACTTCGGGATGGCCGTCCGGCTGCTCGATCTTGCCCGCGCCCATGTTTGCCGTCATGAAGTCGGCGTAGCGCGTTGCGACGTTCAGCAGCGTTCGCTCACCCGTGGCGCGATAGTGCGCGACAGCCGCCTGAAACAGATGTCCGGCGCAGTACAACTCGTGCTCGGAGCCAAGATTGCGGAATCGCTGACCGGCAAGCTCGCCCGTGAAGAACGTGTTGAGATACCCATCCTCGCACTGCGCTGCCGCCACGTCGTCAATGATCGAATCGAGGCTCTTCTTCAGAGGCGCATCGTCCGTGCTTTGCAGCACAAACGCCGCCCCCTCCATCCACTTGTACAGGTCGGAGTCTGTGAAGTAGGGGCCCTGGCGTTCGCCCTTTTTGCAGCCCGAAACCAGACGGAAGTTGTCCACGGCCCCGTGCTCTTCGAGCTGAGCGAGCAGCGCGGGAATGCCTTTGGTCCTGTTCGCCTCCATCCAGGGCTTCCAGAAGCCGTCGCCCATCGTCACGCGCCCGATGGGAACAGGAACAACCTGCGCATGTGGGCTGGAGGAAGTCGCAATGATACCGGCGTCCGATGGGCCGCCTGCCGCCTGAGCCATAGTGCCCCCCTGTGCGATCATCAACACAAGCGCCGCCTGCGGCAGCGCAACGAACGGCAATCGTGACAACAGATTCATAGCACGCGCCTTCAGAGCTAGTTCGCCGGGGCCTTCGGCTCCGTAGCGGTCGAATCGGGGGCAGGTTTCTCGGCAGCCTTATCGGCAGGAATCGCACCGCTCTCCACCTGCTTCGCAATCGCCGCAATCTCTTTGGCCGGAATTATCACCAGCAGCATCTGCGGGCGGTCCTTGCCCGCACCAGGCATCTTGCGCAGAAGCTGCATGCCAAGAGCCTTGCCCTCAGCGCCGAGGGCGAGGCAGCCGAGCTGCTCCTGCGACCCCATGTAGACCGCGTCCATCATGAGGTACATCTTACGGGGCCGGGTGAGCACGCCAGCGATGTCGCGTCTCTGCGCAACCGTAGCCCAACTGCTCTGCTTGCCCAAACGCCAGACAAGCACGACCTGGTCCAGAATCTGAGCCTCCGGACCGGCCGCCAGATCAACAAACGCGGCAGGGGCGGCAAGGGGGGTCTTCGGCGAGACGAACGCGAGATCGAGGTCGCGGTCGCGCATGGCGATCTCGGCCGCGACTTCCTTACCATCCGGAAGCCGCAGCTTGATATCGGTGACCTCCGTGCGTATGTCGAACCCATCGTCGCCGCCGGTGGACTTCATGAGGTCGCTGTAGAGAGACCCCGGGTCAACCGCGCTGAGGCTCACCGCCGTCAGCCCCTTGGCGTTCACGACGCAGCCCGTGGCCTCGCTTTCGCTCTCCTCCCGGCTCGACTCGCGGCCCTCCATCGTCATGATCGTGCGCGACTGGATGCGGACCGAAACCACAGCGCCTTCGACTCCCGCAAGCACCTGGCGCGCCGCCTCCGGCGTCAGTTCTGCCTGCGCCATCTGCAGCGCCGCCGTCGCGAACGCAGCCGCCAGCGCCGCTATACCGAGTGCTTTTCGTGTCATTGCGTACTCCATCCCGGTTCTACCTCCACAAACATCTCCCCCGCGCCCCGTTTGACATGCAGGACCACACGGCGGGGTTTCGCGGCCCTGATCTCGTTCAGCTTCGCCTCGGCTT
>JBPOJE010000004.1:0-8164 GCA_052033935.1 Armatimonadota bacterium | reverse complement strand
ATCGTGACGCCGGGGACATCCGAACCGAGCGATGACTGCACGTGGCCGGAGATGCGGGACGACGGCAGACCGCCCTCTACGGCAATGGCGAAGGGCTGCGGCCCCTGCGGTATCTTGAATGCGCTGACCTTGATAGTGTAAGAGCCGGGAAGCGGGTTCGCAATATCAACCCCCTCCACGTTGTTCGTGCGGTCGAGAGTGCCGTTGCCGTTGCGAATGCTGCTGTCCGGACAGTGCACTGTCAGGTCGAGGTCGTTGACGAGAGCCTTCGACGCGGCCGGGTCACCGGGAAAGTCCGACCAGACGAGCAGAACCCTGAGCGGCACCGATGTGTTTGTGACCGTAATGCTGTAGGCCTTCTGCTGCCCCGTCGAGATTCCTATCTTCTCGTCCACAAAGTGACACGATTTCTGGGACTCCTGCGAGAGTGCCGCATCTACGTTGAGCAGACCCCAGCCCTCGACGTTGTTCGGTCGCGCGGTCATCTCCTGAAACGCTCCCGTTCCGTACTGGCCTGGAACCATGTCATCTGCCGTGACCATCATCGTCGCTTTGACGAGCGCCGCCGAAGGCGATCCGCCGGAGATCTGCTGGTGATACTGCCGGATCAGCGCAGCCGCCCCCGCCGCCAGCGGGGTGGCCATGCTCGTCCCGCCCGAGTATATGTAGTCGCCGTCGTATAGGCCCCAGAACGTGCCCGCGTCCGGGACGTGGCTGCGGCAACTGATGATGTTCGTGCCCGGAGCTACGATGTCGGGTTTTATGCGCCCGTCGTCGCACGGCCCGCGGCTGCTGAACGCTGCCATCCCGCGCGGGTCGTCCGAGACGAAGTCGCTGCTGATCGGCTCGGCGGGGTAATCGTTGGCCCACGAGCCCGTTGCCCACGGTATCTGATATCCCCCGAAAGATCGGAGCGACTCGCTGGCCCCGACTGCGATGACGTTCTTAGCGCTGGCGGGTGAGCTGAGTGAATCCTCGTCAATGACGCCGTCCGCGTTGGCGTCCAACCCTTCGTTTCCCGCCGCGAAGAGCACCGTCATGTCCGGATTGTTCCAGACGAATTCGTCGGCTTCCGCCGAAATCGCCGGGTAGCTTCCCGACGTGTCGGCACCCCAGCTATTCGTGTGGATTCGTGCCCCCGCTGCATACGCCTGGCCAAGAAGATCATTGAGATCAGCGGGGATGCCGCCCAGGCCTCCATTTGAATCCAGGATGCTCTGAACCACCAGATTCGCTTCCGGCGCGATGCCTGCGAACGATCCCGAGTAACTCTGCGCCGCCGGATTCGCCCCGGACTGTACCCCTGAGCCGAGTGCCGATCCCGCCACATGAGTCCCATGCCCATGCGGGTCGTCCGTCAGTCCAGGGCGCCCCAGACCAAATGCCGCGGTCACGCGGCCTTGGAAGTCAGGGCTGAGAGAGGGGCTGTCCGCGCCAACATCGAGGCCTGTATCTGCCACTGCCACCGTCTGCCCGCTGCCGAACACACCCGGGTTCTGCCACACCGCTGGTATCCCGACGAGACCGCGCGCCACATCGTTTGACAGCTTGGGCGTCACTCTCGGCTCGATCCAGCGCACGCCGGGCAGCCGCGCCATCTGGTGCGCCATGGCCCCCGTCGTCTCGGCCACAAGCGTGCTGCTGCGTTCTCCGCCCGAAGACCGTAGCACCCGCACGCCTTTTCCGCCTGCCGCGCGAAGAATATCCTTGCCGTCTGTTCCAGGAAAAGTGAGGACGGTGATCGTTACGGGCCGCCAGTCCGAAGGGACCGCCGGATCAATGCGATGCGCGGCGGCATACGGCCCCACCCAGGCGACCTCATTCAGGCTTTTCAGCGCGGCGGGGGCGTCGCCTTCCGCCCGCACGAGATAGGCGTTCTCCGGGACGTAGCTCACAATCTTCGCTCCGGTCCGTTCTATGAGCGCTCTTCCGGCGGGGCCGGGCGACTGTCGAAGCTGCACCAGCCAGTGTGGGTCCTGTGGGACGCTTTGGATTTGCGCTGATGCGGCAGGATCGAACCGCCCCGCCTTTAGCAGCAGAGGCTCGGCCGCGGCGCGCGCGGCGCAGAGAGCTACAGCCGCAACGCAGAACAGAACTGCGGCCGGCGCTGATCTTCGGAAGTTCGGCAATGGTTTTCTCCTCACGTCTCTGTCCCCGGTAGTGGCGCATGCGTGGCCGCGGTCAGAGGCTAACTATGCTTCACAGCCGCCCGGGCAGGCCGAAAGCGAACCTGTGATACCGCATAATACCATAACAGACGCTCCGTTCAAGCCATTCCGGCCGCCCGAGCGCAAGAGATATCGTTGCGAGGCGGATTTCAGCGCGGAGCGGCGCCGGACTGGCCGAGAGCCAGCATTCGTTCGAGAGCAGCCCGCGCGTCCGCGATGTCCGCCTCCGGCACAACGATCTCGTTGACGATGCGTCCCTCCACCAGGTTTTCGAGCGCCCAGCACAGATACGCCGGGTGGATGCGGTACATTGTGGGGCAGGGCGACACGATCGGGTCCAGACAGAAGATGACCCTGTCCGGATGCTCTTCGGCCAGCCTGTTGACCAGGCTGACCTCGGTGCCGAGAGCGAAGTTCGTGCCGGGCTCGGATTCGCTGACCGCCGCGATGAGTTGCTCTGTTGATCCGGCGCCGTCGGCGGCCTCGACAACGTCGTGTCTGCATTCGGGATGCACCAGAACCCGCACGCCCGGATGCTCCCTTCGTGCCCGCTCTATCTGTTCGACGCTGAAACGCGCGTGCACGGGGCAGTAGCCCTTCCACAGAACGAACCTGCTGTGCGCCAGAGCGCGGGCGGTCTCGTCCGTCGGTCGGACGAGCGGATTCCATACGGTCAGATCGTCCTCGCCGAAGCCCAGCGCCAGCGCCGAGTTGCGCCCCAGATGCTCGTCCGGGAAGAAGACGATCCTGTCCGAGCGTTCGAGCGCCCAGGCGAATACCTGCTGGCAGTTCGAAGACGTGGACGTCGCTCCGCCCCGCTCGCCGCAGAATGCCTTGATCTCCGCGGACGAGTTGACATAAGTCACGGGGATGCCCGGCGTGTCCGTTACCTCGCCGAGAAACCGCCAGAGCGCTTCCACCTGCGCGCGGGTAGCCATGTCGGCCATCGGGCAGCCGGCGCCCATGTGGGGCAGGATGATCCTCTGGTGGCTGGCGCCCAGAATGTCCGCGCTCTCCGCCATGAAGTGAACACCGCAGAAAACGACATACTCCGCGTCGCCGCGCGAGGCGGAGAGTTGCGCCAGCTTCAGCGAATCGCCCGTATAGTCCGCGAACCTGAAGATCTCGCCGCGCTGGTAGTGGTGCCCCAGAATCAACATTCTCGACCCCAGAAGCGCCTTCGCTCTAGCAATGCGCGGGGCCGCTTCCTCCGCGGTGAGGTTCCCGTACTCTTCGGGAAGCGGCTGCTGGGCCAGTGTCCTTGCCGCCCCATCCGCGCACGTCAGCCCGCACCCGCTCGCGATGTCTGCCCGAGGTTCTTTGTCCATAATCTGGTGTGCTTTTCTTCTCCTGTGTGCTGTTGCGTCGCGTGCCTGGCGTGCCTGAACATCAATAGTGGCACAACCTCCCGCCGGCGGCAAGAAGCCGTGACGCGCGCCCGCAGGCACGGAAGGCTTTGGAAAACTCGTACGAATCGGGTAAAATGACTTGACAGGAACGTTTCACATGCCGAAGATTGTACCCACCGGGCGCGTGCGAGCGGATGTCCGGGGGCTTTTCGTGGTCCCGTTGAGCGCGGGCTTATTCAGGAGGAAGAACTTGCGCTCTCGACGGCAGGGAGGCATGCCCTCCACTTGCCCGCCACATGCTCCGACGCCTTGGGCTGTCTTGAGCATGTGTCAACCGGCGGGCGGGATTGTGCCGGCGGCCCTTTTGCCGGTGACGAACAATGGTCAGGTGATTTATGATGAAACCAAGCTGCAGCACTGAGCGCTTGATATCACCACGTCAACTGTTGCGGGCCCTGCTGGCCGTAGCCTTTATCGCCTGCTTTGCGGGTTTGCCCCTATCCTTACAAGCTCTGACGCTTGCCGAAGCATCGGCCGCCGCGACTCTTAGCGGGGGCCATCCTCCGGTCAACATCAGCATTGTGCCCAGCGGTGGAGTGCTCCGGCTCAACGAGGACGTCAAGATCACGGCCGTTTACGAGGATGCCGATGGCGTCGGGGATATCGCCGAGTGCCGCCTGCTGCTCAACACCCGCCAGGTCCCTGCCAACGGGGTTTACCTCCGCTACGATGCGCAGGCGAATACGTTCTCCCTTCGCAACGACGAGGATACGACCTGGCTCGGCGAACTCCCTCCCGGCTCGCGTGTGCCGCAGGAGACCTATCCCGAGAATTCGGGCGGAAGGCTGAACGTTTACAAGTCAACCGTGGAACGCACGGAGACCCAGATCAAAATCGTCTGGTGGATCACGATCAAGACAGTAACGGACGGGCAGTTGCTCAGAGGCTGGATGATCTGCACGGATCTGAGTGGGAATGACAGCGGGTTCGAGCAGGTGGCCGAGTACCTTCCGAACGACAGACCCGTCAGCGTGTCCCTGATCCCGTCGTCCGGTGTCCTCCCGGCAGATTCGTTTGTGTTTCTGTCGAGCACGTTCCGGCACATCATGGGCGCGGACGCACTCTACGAATGCTACCTCTTCGTAAACGCTCCCACCAACGGGGTCAACGGCGCCTACGTCAAGTACGATGCCAACGCCAACCGGCTCGATGTCAGCGATGATTCCGGCCTGAGCTGGACTATGGGCTATGCGCCGGGGTCGCACCAGATACTCGAAACCAGCCACGCCGCGCTCGATTGCTCTCGTACCACCATTACAGCCTCCGGAATGGACCTCACGATTAACTGGTGCATCCAGTTCAAGAACCTGCTGTCGTCGCACGAGGCCACGGCCCTTCACCTGGCCTTCGACGACAGGGACTACCCTTCCGGCGACTGGCAGGAGGTGGGCCGGTTCATCATTGACCAGGCGCCCACGAATACCGCCTTCGAGAATCCGGACGGGCAGTGGCTTCAGGCCGGCAAGCCGATCTCGTTCACAACCTGCTTTTCCGACGCGGATGGGAGCGCGGACATCGCCGAGTGCGCAGTGCTCATCAACGCGGCTCCGTCCGCTGCCGGAGCGCCCTGCATCCGGTACGATGCCCAGGCGAACCTGCTCTACCTTCGTGATGCCGCGGACACGGATTGGCTTGGCGGATTTGCGCCCGGGTCGGCAAATGTCATCGAGAACGGCTATGCCGCGCTCGACTGTGAGCACACGTTAGCCTCGCCTTCGGGAGATAACCTCTCCGTCACCTGGAGTCTCCTGATCAAGGCGGGCGCCGCTCCCGGCCCCACAAAGGTCTGGCTTCGGGTCGCCGATGTGCATGGCCTCGTGGCTGATTGGGAGGAGATGGCCGCTCCGGTGCTGCGCACCTGTTTCAACAAGAGCCTGACGCCATCCAGCGGCTCGGTGGACATCGGGACCGCGTTCAATCTCGAGTCCGTCCACTCATTCCTGGGCGGATACTCGCACGTTACCGACTGCCGCCTTCTGCTCAACACGAGCATCTCTGGAGCCGGCGGGGTTTTCCTCTGGTACGACGTCCCCGCCAACCGCATCTGGCTGAAGAGCGACGACGGGTCGAAGTGGTTCGGTGGGCACGCGCCCGGCTCGGAAAACTTCATATCGAACAGCCAGTGCCTGCTCTCCTGCGCTGACACAAAGGCGACAGGCTCCGGCCCTGACCTGGCCATCTCCTGGTCGCTGATGCTCAGGCAGCCGCTGGTCGGAAAGCAGCTCGGCGAGTACATGTACACCGCCGATGACACCGGAAGCGGCATCGGGTGGGAGCGGATGGGCTCCATCTTTGTCTCCTCGGCGGGCGCTGACCCGCCGGCGACGGGCACGATTGCCCCGTCGTCGGGGAACCTGGCCATCGGCCCGAAACAGACGTTCACAGCCACCTTTACCGACCTCGATGGTGCCTTTGACATGGCCGACTGCCGGGTGCTGATCAACACCGATCTGTCATCGGCCCGCGGCATATTCCTCGACTTCGACCTGAAGGCGAACCGCATATTCCTCAGGGACGACCTCAACACGGCCTGGCTTGGGGGACACGCACCGGGAAGCGAAAACATCATCGAGAACTCGCAGTGCAGGATCTACTGCGGCGAAACCCTGGTGCAGCGCGACGGAATCACCGTCACCATCACGATATCACTCGAGTTGAAGCCGATTCTTCACATGAAGGTGATGAAGCAGTGGCTCTATGTCAAGGACACTACGTCCCTGTCGAACGGCTGGAATCAGGCCGGATCGTTTACCGCCGTGCTTCCTGGTCCCGTCAACACCAGCGTCACGCCCGCCAGCGGCAACGTCTTGGCGCCGGGTGAGGTTACCTTCACGACCGTCCAGGCCGACGCGAGCGGTGGAGGCGACATCAAGGGGTCCTATCTGCTCATTAACGCCACACCGGATGGCAGGAACGCCATCTACCTGTACTATGACGCGGTGAAGGACCAGCTCTTCCTTCGCAACGATGCCAACACTGCCTGGTACGGCGGGGTGAGGCCCGGTTCCGACGACACCACGACCACGCTTCGTGCCGACCTTTTGGCGGCCCAGACGAGCGTGGCTGCTGAGGGAAACACCCTCACAATCAACTGGCGCTTACGCATCAACCAACCCATGAAGGGCCGCAAGTGCGGTGTGTATCTGTATGCGGTGGACAAGTCGAACCAGAACACCGGCTTCCAGAAGATGGGCGAGGTCATATTCGCGCAGCCTCCCGTCAATGCGTCGCTCACACCCGCTGCGGGAACCGCACTCGCTGTCGGGTCGAGAGTGCCGTTTACCGCAACCTGGACGGACGCGGACGGCAACGCCGACATTTCGAATGTCTATCTGGTGATCAACACCGTCCTAGACTCGATGAACGCCATCTCGCTCCGGTACGACGCGGCGGCGAACAGGCTCTACCTGCGCAATGATGCGAGCACTGTGTGGCTTGGCGGCTATGTTCCCGGATCGCCAATGACCATCGAGAACGCGTCCTGCAAGATCTTCTGTGCCCGCACCACCGTCGAGCGTGACGGCCCGGCACTGCGCGTCAACTGGATGATCGAGCCTAAGCCCTCTATGCTGGGGAAGGCCGTCGGCGCGTGGATGTACGTTTCTGACTCGTCCGGCATGTCGGACGGCTACGACCGGATGGCGGGCTACACCTTCGGGACCGGTCTGCCGCCGGTGAACGTGGGGCTCGCTCCCGCCGAAAGCGATGCGCTGGCCGCGGGCACGCGGAGGACGCTCAGCGCAACCTATCGCGACCCGGACGGTTACCATAGCATCACGGGCGCCTATGTTGTCATCAACAGCGTTCTCTCCTCCGAGAATGCCATCTCGCTGTGGTACGACGCCGCGGTGAACAAGCTCTACCTGCGCAACGACGCCAACACGGCCTGGCTCGGCGGCTTTGCGCCCGGGGCCGAGTCCTCGACTATCGAAAACGCGTCCTGCAAAGTGGACTGTTTCGAGACGGTCGTGAACGGGGTGGGGGACACGCTTCAGGTCAACTGGCGCATCGAGCCAAAGGCACCCATGGCCGGACGAGCGGTGAAGGCCTGGCTCTACTCGGTGGACTCCGCCGGAAACAGGGACGGATACGACGAGGTTGCGAGCTACACGGTCGGCGCGCCCGCTCTCATCAAGAGCGTGGTGCCCATCAATGCCACGGTGCCGGCGGGATGGGCGTTCCCGCTGACAACCGTGGTGGATGCTCCCAACGGCAAAAACGCCGCGAGCTGCTACCTGCTCCTTAATACCACCGTGAGCCCCACGGGCGCGGTCTATCTTTACTACGATGGCGCCGCGAACAAGATGTATATGCGAAACGATGCCGGGACGGCCTGGATCGGAGGGCGTGCCCCGGGCGAGACCGGAGCAATCATCAGCAACAGCAGGGCGCGGCTTCAGTGCCAGCACAGCAGCGCCACGCTGTACGAGGGCCAGCTCTGGCTCTTCTGGTACCTTGAGTTTACCTCTGCCGCCTCGGGCAGTGAGTACAAGGCCTGGATGTACTCGGACGGTGGCTCCGGGCTTGCCGAAGGCTGGCGACAGATGGGCACGCTAGCCATTGACGAAGAGACTGCCGCCCCGCACA
>JBPOJE010000003.1:0-12600 GCA_052033935.1 Armatimonadota bacterium | reverse complement strand
CCGGGCGCAGACCCCGGGGAAGAAGCCGGCCTTCCGCTTCAAGAACAAGCTGCTCAGCCTGGACGCCACAGTCATTGACCTTGTGCCTGACGCTGTTCCCTTGGGCGAGCTTCCGTCAGACCAAGGGTGCGGTGAAGCTTCACCTGCTCCTGGACCACGACAGCTATCTTCCCGCCTTCGCCGCCATCACCGACGGCAAGACCCACGAGATCAACATTGCCCGCCAGATAGAGCTTCCGCGGGACTCCATTGTGGCCATCGATCGGGGATACTACGACTTCGAACTGTTCCGGGAAAGGGGGGGTAGATATCCGGTTTCATGTTGCGGAGATGATTCCCAAGCTCAAAACCCGTCCAAAATGGAGCTTCCTGAGCTATCTTGGACAGCAGTGATCCAGTATGCACAAACGGTGGGCTTGATCAGCCCAATTTTCCTGGCGGCTGCTCTCGAGTAGTGATGCGTCCCTATATCGGTGCTCGAAGCACAACTCTCCATCGGTACTCATACTCATCTGCAAACGGACAGACCGCAGGGAGTGGTCAAAAGCCTCTGGGAATGGTTGGGCCTGAATGCAGAAGCCACCAAAACATAATGACATATAGGGGCACCGATGTGCGGGCATCTCCCAGATCGGAGCAGAGCTCCGGCAGACGTGCATGCAGGAGCACAGATCCTGCACGATCAGACGGGACAGGATGTCCCCGGACGGCAACCGGCAGAGCATCTGCCGGTCGATCGGCATCGGCGCTCGCAGAACAGGAGGCCGGGCAGGAAAAACGCGCCCGAGTGGCCAATGTGATGCCGGCAAGACCATGTCCATCAAAGCCTTTACCATCGCCTGTCTGCTGACTGTCCCGCTGTGCCTGACACGGCCGCCGTCCATCGCTGACGCCGAGGAGACCGCTATGACGCCGAAAGACTTCCTCTCCAGCCGCACCATATCCGTCCGTCAGAGCGGCGGAACTTGGACCATCACAGGTGTGCACCGCACGGTGACCTTCCTCCAGTCGAACTTCTCTGTGAAGGTAGATGCGGGGCCCGTGTCGTGGATTATGCGGCCATCGCAGCCCGGCGAACTCGCGGTGAAGTCGCCGGACGGGTCTGCGGCGATGCCGCTGACCTCGGCGGAGAAGATCGCCGTGACGCCTTACGACACCGGGCGGATGACCGGCATCAAGATTGACCTCTCCGGCTTCAAGCACGACGGCAAGACGCTCGACTGCTCGCTGCAACTCTTCCTCTGCCTCGAGGGCGAGACCGAGGAGCTGATCTGCGATGTGACCGCCGTGGAAGGGGAAACGAAGGTCAGGCAGATCTGCTGGCCGAAGGCCATCATGCCGGGCTCCGTGGATACGACCGTCGTGCCCGCGATGCAGGGCATGCTCGTCCCCGCGAAATGGCCGAGCAAGGTGTTTCTCTACGACACGATGTCCTTCGGGCGCGGGCTGTATATGCCCTGGTGGGGGTTCGAGAAGGGCAAAGCCGCTGCGGCGCTGATCCTCGAAACACCGGACGACGCGGGTTGCGTGTTCGATCACCCGGCGGGCGGCCCGACCCTGATGGAGGTCCGCTGGCTCCATTCGCTCGGCAGCATGGCGTATCCCCGCCGCGCGCGCATCGCGTTTCTGGACGAAGGCAACTACGTGACGCTGGCCAAGCGCTATCGCCGCTATGTGATGGAGAAAGGCCGCTTCGTCTCACTCAAAGAGAAGATCGCGCGCAGCCCGCTCGTCGAGAAACTCGTGGGGTCTCCCGTCGTCCATTTCGGCATTCTGACGAACATCCAGCCCGAGTCGTCCTACTACAACAAGACGAACGCTGCCGCGAACCATTATGTTGTTAGCTTTGATGCCCGCGCCGCCGAACTGAAGGCTCTGTCTGGCAAGGGTGTCAATCAGGCGTACGTGCATCTGGATGGGTGGGGCTTCCGCGGGTACGACAACCTGCACCCGGATATCTTGCCGCCCGCTCCCGAGGCCGGGGGATGGGAGGGGATGAAGCGCTTCGCGGACACATGCGAGAAGCTCGGGTACGTGTTCGCCATTCACGATCAGTATCGCGACTACTATCTGGACGCGGTGTCGTATCAGGAGTGGCACACGGTCATCAACGAGGACGGCGGCCGGCCGTTCGAGAGCACCTGGTATGGCGGACGGCAGTCCATCCTGTGCCCGCGGTTCGTTCCCGGATATGTCCAGCGCAACCACAAAGCGCTGCTCGATCGTGGCGTCAAGGTGAAGGGGGCGTACCTCGATGTCTTCGCCGTCGTTCCGCCGGATGAGTGCTACAGCAAGGAGCATCCGGCCACGCGTTCGGATTGCCTGAAGTATCGCGTGGAAGGCTTCAACATGGTGCGTGCGCAGCTTGGGGTGGTGAGCTCAGAAGAACCCGCCGACTATGCCGTTCCGCATCTCGACCTTGTGCACCACGGGCCGTACGCGCTTGATCCTGGCCCCGGCAAGGGGCCAGCCATGGGCATTCCCGTGCCGCTGTTCAATCTGGTGTATCACGATTCCATCATCCTGCCCTGGACATCCTCGCTTGCGCCCGGAGGATGGGGGATACCCGACACGGACTCGGGCTATCTGCACGCGCTGTTGAACGCGGGGATACCCTATCTTTCGCCAGGCGCGGACGCTGCCGAGCTGGCGCGGATGAAAACCGTCTGCAGTCTCAACAAACGCGTGGCGCTGCTCGAAATGACGAAGCACGAGTTCCTGGACGAAACCCGGCGCAAGCAGAAGACCACGTTCGCTGACGGCACGACGGTGACGGTGGACTTCGACACGGGGAAGTTCAGTATCTCCGAGTAGTTAAGCGCGCCCGCAGCGAGCGTTCCAGTCGAGCCACAGCGCTTCCAGTTCCCGGACAATATCCGGGTAACGAGCGGACAGGTCGTTCGTCTCGCAGCGGTCCGTTTCCAGATCGTACAGCTCCCATGCGCCGTTTGCGGACGGAAGGGGGATGTTGATGTGCAGGCGCGGGGGGCCTTCGGTCACGATCTTCCATTTGCCCTTGCGAACGGCGCGGCACCCGCAGAAATCCCAGAACAGCGGCTTCTCCCGTTCCGGCCGCTTGTCACCGCGCAGGGCGCTCAGCAGGCTCTGCCCCTCACACGGCAGCACAGGGTGCCCCCCGAACTCGGCGGGGTAGTCCACACCCGCGGCGTCCAGAATCGTCGGCGGCAGGTCAATGACATGCCCGGCGTCGCGCTCGATCCGTCCGGGGCGGGGAATGCCAGCCGGCCAGCAGGCGACGAGCGGTGTCGCGATGCCCCCTTCGTGTGTGAACACCTTGTAGCGCCGGAAGGGTGTGTTGCTGGCGTTCGCCCATGGAGCGCCCACCGTGCAGTACGAGTCCACCGGGCCGGGCGGGACGTGCGGCGTCCTGTTGATGCGCTCGCCGCAACCGCCGTTGTCCGAGAGAAACATCACAAGCGTGTTGTCCTCCCGTCCGGTCTCGCGCAGCTTCGCCAGCACGCGTCCGATGCCCTGATCCATCCGGTCCACCATCGCGGCATAGACGGCCATCCGCAGATCCAGTTCGTCCTTTGCCGCGCAGGCGTTCCACTCGGGAACCAGTTCGTCACGCTCTGACAGCTTCCACGCATCGTCCGCAATGCCCATGTCCCGCAGGCGTTCGAAGCGGGTGCGCCGCATCTCCTCCCAACCCCCTATGTAGCGCCCGCGATACTTTGCAATGTCCCCTGGGTGCGCCTGAATCGGGAAGTGCGGCGCCGTGTAGGCGAGATACAGAAAGAACGGGCGGTCGCCGCCGCGGCAGGCATCGAGGTATCCCACCGCCGCATCGGTGAACGCGTCGGTGGCGTAGAAGTCCGGGTCGCCGGGAGTGAACGGATGCAGAATCTGGCCGTCTCGTCCCCACGGGCGCATGTCGCTGTCACGCTTGTGCGCGGGCGGCGGCTCTCCCTCGCGCGGCATGCCCGGGTTGAAGTAGTTGCTGGAGCCGCTTAACAGGCCGTAATACCGCTCGAACCCGCGCGCCCACGGGGCCTCGTCCGGCGCGTTGCCATTGTGCCACTTGCCCGAGAGAAACGTCCGGTATCCCGCGACCTTTAGAACCTCCGCGATCGTCACGTTGTTGTCCGGCCGCAGGTTGAATCCCGGACCGGCGCCGGCCTGCTGAGCCCAGAGCCCTGTCAGAAGCGATGCCCGGGTGGGCATGCAGACGGCGTTGTTAGTGAAGCCCGTGAGCCTTACGCCTCGGGAGGCGAGACCATCCACATTCGGAGTCTCGATCTCGCCTCCGAAGCAGCCGATGTCCGAGAAACCCATGTCATCGGCGACAATCAGGACGATGTTGGGACGGCTATCTGTTAAGGCACCCACTTCCGATCGGCCATCGCCTGCGCGACCTCGTGCACGGCCGCGGCGTGGGCGGCGAGACGGTGCGTGGCTTTCTCGCGTGCGGCGATGCCGCTTACTGTTGCGTAGGCGCGCGAGAGACGGTTATCAATGATCTCGTAGGTCTGCTCGCATTCTAGGACCCGGCCGGACTTGCCCTGCTGCCACTCGGCGTAGGACGCAATCACCCCGCCCGCGTTCGCGAGGATGTCGGGAATCACCGTGATGCCACGTTCGGTCAGGATGGCGTCGCCTTCGGGAGTGATCGGGGCGTTCGCGGCTTCCACAACCAGGCGGGCATCTATGCGCCCCGCCGTGTCCTCGTTAAGCACGCCTTCAAGCGCCGCGGGTATGAGAATATCCACCGGGACGAACAGGATGTCCGGAATAGACAGCGCGGTATGAGCGGCGGCCAGCTCCGGGACCGTTGAGCGCTCCAGTTCCTCGACTGAGAAGCCCTCCTTGCAGAGCGCCGTGCCGTTGATGTCTCCGACCGCGACGACACGCGCTCCCGCGCGCGCCAGCACGATTGCCGTCCACTGCCCAACGTTGCCGAAGCCCTGCACGGCCACCCTGCAGTCCGCGATATCCTGCTTCAGCACGTCCGCAGCCGCCATCCGCGCGATGGCCGCGACGCCGTATCCTGTCGCCTCCAGCCGTCCCGCCAGCCCACCCACGCTCTTCGGCTTGCCTGTGACACTCTCCATGACACGCGTGCATCCGTAGATTGTGGCCATATCGCTGGGGCCCGTGCCCATGTCCGGCGCCGGGACGTAGAGACCAGGCGCGAGATAGTGCTGGTAGCGGTGAACATACTCTTTCAAGAGCGCCGTCCGGCTGTCGGGGGTGAGGGTCTCAGGATCCACCTGGATGGCGGACTTGGCGCCGCCGAACGGAATCTTCACCAGCGCGCATTTGTAGGTCATCAGTTCGGCAAGACGCTGGGTGTGTTCTATATCCACGGTCGGGGTCATGCGGATGCCGCCCTTGCCCGGTCCGCGTGCCTCATTGTGAATCACCAGAAACGAGTCCGCGCAGAGCTGCTTCCCGTCATAGAGTATGTTCAGGCGGGTCTTGACTTCCACCGACGGGCGCTCCAGCAACCTGCGCGCAGCGGCCGGAATCTCCACCAGCCGCGATATCTGTTCGAAGTCCATGCTCGCCTCTGAGTTCTCCGAGCCTGTTGTAAATGCCATTGTTTATCGTCCTTCCGTGGGGTGGCGCCAGCGCCGCCCGTCTGTATACCGGGCCGCATCATCGCGGCCGCAACGTGTTCTTTCACGCCTTTGCGCTGCCGTTCCTTTGTGATATCTGCGGATAGTCCGGGGAAAACTGCTGCCGGACGGGCCGCGGGCGCGAGGCTGGAGCAGAGAAGGAGAAGGGCTGGAGGCGGGAACGCCTGCAGCCCTTCTGGTCGTGCTTTGCGCGGGTGAGAAGCTGTCTTCTCAACAGGGGAGCCACGTTCACCACCGCTCTCCAGTTGCAACTGATGTTCAATAATATCACGCGGTTTGTCAGACCTGCAACCCCATGCGTGTGAGTTTTCCACCTTTTTTGCCAATCAGGTATCATTACTGAGATTGCGAGAGGGGCGCAGCGCCCGGGAGAGGTTCATTTGCAGGTTCGGCGGATTGCCGGGGACAACCCCGGAGCGTTTTACAGCTTTGTCGCGGAGTGTGAGTACGGAGACGTGCTGCAGACGCCCGCGTGGGCGCGGCTGAAGGCGGCGTCGGGGTGGAAGGCGCATTATCTTCTGGCCGAAGAGGGCGGAATAGCGCGGGGGGCCTGTCTGGCGCTCGAGCGCCGGCTGCCCCAGCTTCCCTGGAGCCTCCTCTATTGCCCCCGCGGCCCGGTGCTCGACTGGACAAGGCCCGATGCGTTCGCGCCGATGGCAGATGCCCTGCGGTTGCTCGCCCGCGAGCGCGGGGCGATCCTCGTGAAGATTGATCCGCCCGTTACGGCCGAGGGCGCCGGGGCGCGACAGGCCATCACCTCACGCGGCTTCCGTCCGGTAGGCTCGGACGGGTTCGGCGGCACTCAGCCGCGGTGCGTCATGAAGCTCGACCTCTCGCAGGGGGCCGACGCGGTGTTCGCGGGCTTCAAGCCGAAGTGGCGCTACAACGCCCGGTTGGCCGAGCGCAAGGGAGTGACTGTGCGCGAGGGTGGCGGCGACGATGTCGGCGCGTTCTACGACCTGCTGCTCGAAACCGCGCGGCGCGACCGGTTTCTGGTGCGCGGGCGGGAGTACTTCTACACAATGTGGGAGGAGTTGCGCCGCGACGGGTTTATTCGCATCTTTCTGGGAGAGTACGAAGGGCGTCTTGTCTCGGGGGCGCTGATGTACGTTATGGGCAAGCAGGCGTGGTACACGTACGGCGCGAGCTCCAACGAATCCCGCAACGTGATGCCGAACCATCTGATGCAGTGGACGATGATGCAGGCGGCCATGGAGGCAGGATGCACGGTTTACGACTTCCGGGGCGTGTCCTGCAGACAGGAAGAGGATGCGGACGACCGCCTTCATGGGCTGAACCGCTTCAAGGCTGGTTTCGGCGCGAGCTTCGTCGAGTATATCGGCGAGTTCGATCTGCCCGTTCGGCCGCTGCTGTATCCGCTCTGGACGAAGGCTGCTCCCGCCGCCCTGCGTCTGCTGAAGCGCCGCGCCAGAGCCGTGGAGGCGGATTGAACCCGGTGGAGCCGCATGCGTGGATCGAGGTGGACCTGGGCGCCATCAGGCACAACTTCCGGCAGGTCGTGAAGCTGGCCGGGCCGGGTTGCCGGGTCATTCCTGTCGTGAAGGGCAACGCCTACGGTCACGGGCTGGCGGAGGTGGGCCTGGCACTCTCCGGCGAGGGCGCAGTGGCGCTTGCCGTCACGCATATTGAGGAAGCCTCCGAACTGAGGTCGGCCGGCATCGGGGGCGACATCTTGCTGCTTGCGCCGCCGAGGGGGAGCGCGGCGGCAGCGGCTGTGGAGATGGATCTCTCCTGCTGCGTGATGGATCAGGAGGGCGCGGGCGAGCTTGCCGCGGAGGCCTCCGCCCGAGGGCGCAGGGTGAAGGTCCACTTGAAGATTGACACGGGCATGGGCAGGCTGGGTGTCCGCCCGGACCATGCGGCCGAACTCGCCCGCATCATCGCGTCAAGCGGCGCGCTGGGTCTGGCCGGTGTTTACAGCCACTGCGCCGAAGGTGCGAGCGAGCCGGCGGTCATGCGGCAGCTCCGGGTGTTCCGGGCGTGCTGCCAGAGACTGAGCGAGGCGGGCGTCAGCGTCCCTTTGCGCCATATTGCCGCCAGCGCCGCTTCACTGTCACTGCCCGAGTCGCGGCTCGACGCCGTGCGCATAGGGAACCTCATCTACGGGCAGTATCCCGCGGGAGCGCTGAAGAAGTGGTATCAGGGCGAACTGGAACTGCGCGATACCTGGCGCTTCTGCTCGCGCATTGTCGCCATGCGCTCGCTGCCTCCGGGGTCGTCCGTGGGCTATGGCGCGGAGTATCAGACCCCCCGCGTCTGCCGCATCGCCGTTGTCCCGGTGGGGCTGGCGGACGGGCTGGGGATGATGCCCTCGAGCCTGTCCGGCAAGGGCCTTAAAGGCGTCATCAAGAGCTTGCTGCGGCCCCGTTTCGCACACTGGGTCAGGCTGCGTGAGCAGCCAGCGCCCATCACGGGCCGCATCGGCATGCAACTCTGCTCGGTGGATGTCACCGACATCGTGGAAGCCGCGGTGGGTGATGTTGTGGAACTGCCCGTGCGGAGGCTCGCGGCGGGCAGCGAAATCCCCCGCCGCTATACCGGCTGAAACCGAAATCTCTACTGAGGCAGCCTGAGCATCGGATGCACAGCCTGGAATCCGGGCGACCCTCATCCGGCCATCCTTCGATCAGGCGGCTGCCGGAAGCACCGTGCGTTCTCTTGCGCTCGCGAAGTTTCCTTGCGTCTTTTGCGTCCATCTGCTTGACTCCGCGGCGCTGCAGGAGTAGCATGGCGCCCAAGTGGGAAGCTTCTGGGTCATGAATTCCTGACCGTTCTCGGGCCGCAAGGCCTGAGATAACAGACGCGAGGCATCCTAGCTATGTCCAGTCGTATCCTGAGCGCCGTTGTCTTATTTGCGCTAGCTGTTTCGTTTGTAGGTAGAACTGCTTACGCCCAGGACCCCTGCTCTTCGCCGATCGGGGCATCCGACCCTGCTGACGTCGTATGGTCGTTCGACTCAGGCGCGGAGGGCTGGACGACCGAAGGCGGCTTCAGCTCCACGGGGGTGCAGGACGGCTGCTGGTGGGGGGTGACCTCCGGTTCGCCCGCCACCCTCGTGAGTCCCGGCGGCCTCCTCATACCCGGTTCGTACCAGGGCTATGTCTCCGTGACGATGCGCCTCAAGAGTACCTCCCCTGATAACCCGCATTTCGGCAAGACTTCGAACTACATCTACTACAGCATAGACAACCCGGGCTTCGAGGGGTTCACGGAGACCCGCAGAGCCCTCCTCAAGGGTTGGGGCAACGGCGAGTGGAAGACCGCCAACATCTGGTTTGGGCAGGCCTGGTACTGGGTCAACCACGTCGTCCAGTTCAAGATTCAGATGAACGTTCCGGTGGGTACGCTTGTCGAGATCGCGTGTGTCAAGGTCAAGCGCGATCTGACCCCGCCCGCGTTCCGGATCGAGACCCGCTGGAACCCGTCCGATGGCCAGACCATCGTGGACACCACGCCCTCCATAAGCCTCGAGGATTTCTACGACGATGTGTCGCACCTCGATCAGGTCGAGTTCTACTACCGTCCGAGTAGCGATCCCAGAGAAGAGGCCTGGGTGCTCGACGGGGCGGATGCCAATCATGGGGACGGACTCTCGCACACGTACTCCGAGCTTGCTCCGGGGACGTATGACTTCGGAGTCAAAGCCAGCGACAAAGCCGGCAACGTCGCCTCGTGGAACACCGGGCCGGACCGGTGGCTTCAGGGCGTCACCATCAACCCGTCCGCGCCGCTCGCGATCAGCGTGGATGCAGCGGACGCTCGCGAGCCCGTCAACAAGAAGCTCTTCGGCAACAACCTCGAATGGAACTCGTTCAACCTGAATGCGAGCGAACTCATCTTCGATCCGTCCACCGACCGGCTGCCCAGTTCGGTCGAAACGATGCTTCAGGAGATCGCGCCAACAGTTCTGAGATATCCCGGCGGCTGCTTGGCTGATACGTTCTACTGGAAGGATTCCATTGGCTATCCGGCGTTCACGCGGTCCACGCACTATGCGACTGTCTGCAAGCTGACCTCGAATCTGACGGGCCCCGCCCTGTTCGGTCTCGACGAGTTTCTGAGGTTCTGCCACGCTCGGAGCTTTGAGCCGATGCTGACCTGCCGGTTCCGCTGGCCGGCGGGGCCGGAATGGCCGGCAGCGCCCGGCTTCCCCGAAAAAGACGGGCCGGATCCGTTCGCGCAGGCCCTCGCTGACGCCGCCGACCTGGTTGAATACTGCAACGCACCGAACAACGGCTCTAACCCCAACGGCGGCACCGACTGGGCAGCCGTGCGCGCTCAGAACGGGCATCCGCAGCCGTACGGTGTCCGGCTGTTCGAGATCGGCAACGAGCCGTACGGGCCAGACCTGTGGGGCAGCCCTGGGCGCTACATCAGCGACCCGGCAATCGCGCGGGCCTGCCATGCTGTAACATCGCGCCGCTTTCTTGACGCAATGAAGGCGGTTGATCCCACTATCAGCGTCAGCGTCCCATCGCGGTTCGGCGAAGGTGAACTGAAGGTGGACCAGACGACCACCAACTACCAGATCGAGCTTCTGCAGCAGGCCGGGCACTTCGCCGACGTGATAACCGCCCACCCGTATCTGCCCTGCGACGGCGACCAGACCGACGCCGAGCAGATCTATCTGGAAGCCATGGCCTCGGCCAAAGTGCTGGAAGACGACCTGAGCAACTTCCGCACAATCCGCCGCTTCAGCGTACCCGAGCGCTCTGACGACCTGAAGCTGCGCTTCAGCGAATGGCAGCTCAGCTATCACTACGGAGAACAGCCGCTCGACACAGCCCATACGAGAACCCTCAAGGGGGCGTTGGGCGCTGCTGACATGCTGCGGGTGATGCTCGAAAACCCGGCGGATGTCGCCGAAGCCTGCTGGATGCACCTTTACCCCAACACGCCCTGGAGCACGTTCTTCCAGGAGCCTTTCCCCATCTATCACGTCCTCCGCGTGTTCCGCAGGCACTTCGGTGACGACCTCGTCGGCTGCAACATCAGCGCGCCGCCGGTGTTCAGCTACACGCAGCAGGCTCCGAGTAAGCTCAGGTCTCAGCCCGGCCTGAGGGCGATAGAGACCATTGCCAGCGTCAGCGCCGACCGTGAGTCGCTTTTCCTGATTGTTATCAATAAGGACCGGGCGAACTCGCACACGGCGGCTCTCAACATCGCAAACTTCCTTCCTGGGGATGCCGCTCCGCTGCAGGCTCAGGTGTGGGAGGTCAACGGGCTCGACAACGAACTGACAACGCCCGACATCAATGACCCGAGCCTGTTCGATCCGGCAAATGTCTGGACGACCCAGTCCACGATGATCGTGCAGCGGCAGTTCAGCTACACCTTCCCCGCGCATTCGCTAACCAGTTTCAAGTTCCGGTCGTCCGTTCCCCGGGTGGTGTCTGCAGGCGCGGCGGCCGGACTTCCTGGCGATCTGGTGCGGCTGGAGAACAAAGTCGTGACAGCAGTCTTCGCCCCCGACACGATCTATATTGAGGAGCCAGACCGCTCCGCCGGCATGAAGGTAATCGTGGCGGATACGGCGGGCATAGCGGAAGGCAACCGGGTCTGGGTGACGGGATCGGTCATCGCTCGCGCCAACGAAGAGATCTATATCGAGGCGGACTCGGTGACACACGATTCGAGCACGACAACTCTGAATCCGCTCGGTATGCACAGGCAAGCCATCGAGACCCCTCTGGCCGATTTCCCGAGTCTGCTGGTGCGTGTGTGGGGGCCCGTCGCCAGCATCTGCACCGATCAGTCGAGTTTCATGATCGGCGGAACGATCAACTCGTCGTGCGGAGGCAATCGGGTTGGCCTGAAGGTGTACTACCCCGGCACGCCGCCGCCCATCGGCACTTTCGTAACCGTCACCGGCATCAAGTCTGTTGAGACCCCGGGCTTGGGCCGGCTGGGGGCTCGTGTGGTGCGCTCGCGCAGGGCTGAGGATGTTGTGACGCTCGATGTGCCGGGCGTGCAGGTTCCGAGCGCAAACGTCGGCGCCAACCTGCAGATACCCGTGACTATCACGCTGGATGCTGTCCCTGACGCTCCCAGGGATGTGACCATTGTCAGCAACGATGCCGCCGTCGCTACCCTGTCGAAGTCCGCGGGGACGGCCGGGGCGGCCAGCGTCACGTTCAGCGGGGTCACGGAAACCGGCGTCGGCACGGTGTATGTGCAGGGCCGCTCAGTGGGAAGCACCACGCTGAAGGGCTGCACGGCAGGCTTCTCCGATGGTGTCGCGAGCGTCGTTGTGGATCCCTCCGCGTTCATCGTTATGTATCCTGAAGCCATCGCTAGCAGTCCCGGTGCCGCCGATGTCCCCATCGAGGTCGTGTCGTCTCGGCTCGACCCGGCCACCATGACGCGCGCCACCGAGCAGCCCGTGCGCGGAGGCCTGACGCCGTCCGTGGGCGTGGTCAGCTCCGATCCTGCTGTTGGCACGGTCACACTCAGCCCGCTCGTGTTCGACCCGAGTCTCACATCAAAGACCACCGCGTTTCGTCCGCTGACGACGGGCGTTTCGACGATCAGCGTTGTTCAGCCTGACGGATTCTCCAATCCGGCCAGCCGCGGGCAGATCACTGCCACGGTCAACTCAGACATCAACCTTCCTGGCGTAACGGTGGGGAAGAACCTTCAGGTTCCGGTGCAGGTGACACTGACGGCCGCTCCGGCGGGGCCGACGGACGTGACCGTCACGAGCGCCGAACCAGGCAAAGTGACTGTCTCGCTGGACCCGAATGCGGAGGGCGGCGCGAGCGTCACGTTCCCGGGCGTCACATCCACGACGGTGGGCACACTCCACGTGCAAGGCAGGGAGATGGGGGAGGCGACTCTGACAGCGATTGCTGTGGGCTACAACCCGAAGACGGCGGGGGTACAGGTGAACCCGTCGGCGTTTCTGATCATGAACCCATCGGGTATAACGACAAGCCCGGGCGCGGCGGACACGGCGATACAGGTGGTTTCCTCGCGGCTG
>JBPOJE010000027.1:0-10026 GCA_052033935.1 Armatimonadota bacterium | reverse complement strand
AAAACACCTCAGTGCCGATCTTCTGAAGGATTTGGCCGAACAGACTGGTAGAATACTTCAAGGCAGAGCCTCCGCTGATCTGGTCTCTCAACCGCATCTTCGGCGGACAGGCCCTGCCTATCCTTTCCAGCGAAAACCTATATTGGACAGGTATGAACTCCTTCCACGAAACCAACGGAATACTCGGACAGACTCCTAGCCCCTTGTGAGCGTCAGTTGGCGGCGGAAGGACGGGCACAAGGCCCTATACTACATGTTCAGCCGTAGCAGAGCACATGGAGTGATCGGACGTCATGCCGGGCTTGATCCGGCATCCAGTCGGCTGGCGCGGGTGGGTCCTGAATCAAGTTCAGGACGACGTGGCGTGGTTCAGGATGACAAGGACAGCCGCCGGCTGAGCCGTCGAAACCCGCTCGTTACCCCTTCGGCGCGAACTTCGAGTCCATCTCGGTAAGCCACGAGGCGATGTCGCGGCCCTCGTTGATGTGGGTGACCTTGCTCGATTCCACCACCCGCCGGAACTCCTTCACGAGCGCAGGAGCCCTCTCGGCCGTCAGTCCGTATGTCTCGGGATAGGTGAGCTGCATATACCACAAAGGCAGAAACAGCCGGTCCACCCGTCCAGCCTGAGCCTTCGTCAGCCTCCGTGTTCGCGCCTCGCTGAGTATCTTCAGCCCGTCCGCGACAAGCGTGTCGGGCACGGTGGTCTTCGGGTCCCACGCGGCGAATGCGTGGCTGTCGGGCCTCTCCGCCGCCTTGTCCAGCAACTCGATGTAGCTCAGCACGTCCGCCGCCGCCGCGCCGTAGTATCCTTTGCAGAACTCCTGCCGGAGCATGGCAGGGTCGAGGCTCGGGTCCCACATCAGCCGCGCCGCCAGATACTGTCGGAGTTCGGCAAGCTCGCCGCCGGGGCTCTGGTAGTTGCATTGCACCATCAGCCCGCGCACGTTGTGCGAGGCGTAGTAGCGGATGTCGCTGACGAGGCTGTTCATGTTCTGGCAGGGGGCAATGTAATGCGCGAAGTTCGTCGCATAGTGCCAGATGAAGATGTTCTCCGTGACCTTGCTCCATGCGTCCAGATACAGCGCCAGATTCGCTCCCAGCCCGCACTTCTCGAACCCGTGGAAGAAGCATCCCGCGTGGCAGAGGCGGATGAAGACGTTCTTGCGGGGCTTTGTGATGGCGGGGGGTTTTGTCGAATAGGCGTATGCCAGCGTCTCGATCCATTTGTCCGGGTGCTTCTGCTCCACCACCTCCGCGATGGCGTTCACGAACCGCAGAATCGGCCCGTGCTGCGAACCCTCCTCGTTGACGATCGCCATGCACTTTTCGCACTCGCAAGGGCTGTTGCCGTCGTTCTGCGAGACATCGAAGATCGGTATCTCGGGATGCTCCTCGATCCACTTCAGCACCTGCGCGGTGGCGATCTTCAGCACGTCGGGGTTGCTCAGGCAGAGCTGCCCGTGGATGGTCAGGTTCGTGCGCTTGCCGCCCACCAGGCTGAAGTACTCCGGATGTTCGGCGAAATACTCGCTGGGCGGGACGAGTTGCGCGAAGCTGTGCACGTAGGGCTGAATCTGTATCTTGCCGCCGACCTCGGCGTCGCACTTGCTGTAGGGGCCGTTCAGCCTCTGGCGCGTCGCGATCTCGCGCGGGAAGCTGTCCCAGTAGAGCGTCTCCCGGTACATAAACGGCGGGGCGTAGGCGTAGTCTGTCGCGGGCAGAGTCAGCCTGCGGTTCTTCGGTACGATGGTGCAGTCGCCGGCCAGAAACCGGACGCCCATGAACTTCTCGAGCAGCACATACACGCTATAGAGCTGCCCGCGTTCGTTGCTCCCGCGAAGCACCACGTCTTCGCCCACCGTCTTGATCAGCACTCCGTCCTCGCGCATCGCCGCGAGCCTCGCCGCGGCCGGAAACGGGTTCGGCCGTCTGCACTCGCCGATGATGAACGCGGGCTGCCCGGCCGCTCGGCTCTCCCGGACGATCTCGATCCGGACGCCAGAGATATCGCGCAGGAAGCACTGAAGCTCTTTCGCGGCGTAGCTGACGACCGGCGCCGGTTTGTCCGGCGTCATAATGACGTAGTTGCTCCGGCCGTCCGACGCGATATCGAGCGCGTCCGCAGCGGCATCCGGGGCGAATGCGGGAAGAATAGCCGTGGCGAGCAGTGCTGCCATGATTGTCCTGACTTTCACGATGATCTCCTGCTCTGCTGTTGCCGTGCGTTTGCTGGCCAGACCTTCAGCAGAGTACAACGGGAAGGAATCCATGCCCTCTGGCGTCAATCCCTCACCGGCAATGAATATGGAACAGTCCTTCTTTTCTGACAACACGCTCTCGGGCAGGCTGGTCACGGACCAGGATTGCCCGCATCCGCGTCCCGTTGTGAGCGGCAACGGAACCCTCGTCACGGCGTTCGGGCCGTCCGGGTATCACACGGGCGAGCCAAATCCGGCCATGCAGGTCTTCTGCCTTGCCGGGCGGCGACTCAAGGGCCCCACCGCGTCGCTCGTGCGCTTCGGGCAGGTGCTGCGGTCTGTGCTTGTGGATGGCGAACCCTCCGAGCCTTCGCGCTTTCAGCAGGAGCTGCGGCCGCGCGAGGGGCTCGTTCTCTCGCGTCTGGAGCATGCGCGCCTGACCGAGCGCACGGTCTCGTTCGTCTGTCTCGGTGAGAACTCCGCCGTATTCCAGACCACGCTCAGGAACACCGGCTGTGCGCGCATCGAGGCGGAGTTGCGCGTCTGCTACCGGTTTGGTGACTGGGCGGGCGAAATTGCGCCCGGCGCACTCATCTTCACCGAAGAGCTTCCCGCGCTGAACGGCATGCGGCTGCGGTTCCAGATCGAGGACGAGCACCTGGGTGCGGCGGACCTGCTCTCGGACCAGCCCGTGGAAATGTCGGCGGGCGAACGCAGCGTCACGCTCGTGTGGCGCTGTGATCTCGCGCCGGACGAGCACGCCAGCGTCAGTTTCCTTTGGGGTATCGGCGACAAGCGCGCGTTTCGCTATACGCCCGCGCGGTGGTCGTTTGCCGAGCTGCTCGAGCGCCAGACGGAGCAGTGGGGTGAGTTCTGCGGGCGAAGCTCGGTGCAGGTCGGCGATGCGGATGTCGAGACTTTGCGCGATGTCTGCCTCTACTCGCTTCGCTGCAACAGCACGCCGTGGAGCATCCCTCCGCTCGTGAGCCCGTCGCAATGGGACGGACGCACGTTTCACGACGAGCTGTATCCGTTCCTCGGCCTAGCAAGCTCGAGAAGCCTTGATCTGGCGGGCAAGATCCCGCTCTACCGTCTGCATACGCTCGGGAAAGCGATCGAGCGCAGCGTGTTCCGGGGCGCGAAGTTCGCGTGGGAGAGCCTCGAGGACGGCCGCGACGGCAGCCCGTACGGCCCCTGGCTCGAAGAGCATTTCCACATGGGGCAGTTCGCAGAGGCCGCGTGGCAGTTCTGCCTGTACGACGGCAGGCCCGAGACGCTTCGGCAGTTCTATCCGCTGCTTTCTGAGATTGCGCGATACTACGAGTTGAACCTGGTCTGCTTCGACGGGGAGAAGGCCTACGTCCGCGAGTGCACCGACTACGACGAGGCGATTTTCCCCGTCACCAACGGAATGTACACCGCCTGCGCTGCCATCCGGAGCCTTGAGGTCGCGGCCCGCGCCGCGCGGATGCTCGGCGAGCCGGAAGGGACGTGGAATGAGACCGCGCGGAAGCTGCGCGCCAACCTTCCGCGCCTCGAATCCGAGGGGCGCTATCTGACGGCGGCGGGCGCCAGGCACCGGCACATTGCGGAGGCCGGGCCGGTGTTCCCGTTCCGGATTGACCCCGGCTCGGACGTGGCGGCGCGCACGCTCGACTCGTTCTGCGAAGCCGTCCGCACGGAGACCGGCCTGCAGCCGGGGAACCTGCCGAGCTACGGCGGACGGCGATGGCTCTGGACGGCGTCGCATGTCGCGACGGCGTATTCGCTGATTCATCAGCCGGAGAAGGCGTGGGCCATCCTTCAAGAAGCGCCGCGGGCCACCGGCCCGGCGCTGACCCCCACCGAGTCGGTGGGGTGCGACGGCGATCTCTCGCTGCCGTTCTTCACGACAAGCTCCGGGGCGTTCGTTTTCTCGCTCAGCTCGCTGTTCGTGCAGATTGCGGACAGCGGCATCACGGTACTGCCCCCCTTGCCCGCGCAGCTTGCGAACGCGTCGTACCGCGGCATCGCCGGGGCCGGGGGGCTTGTGTTCTCGGGCTGCTTCAAGGACGGGCGGGCCGCCGGCCTGACGATCCGCGCGGACCAGGAAGGGACAGCCGAGGCTCTGGTTCACCGAAGCCTGCTGCCGGATGGCTTCGGTGGATGGGACGCTGTTCAGGATGCCGCCGAAAGCGGAGCGTTCTGGCATATCCGGCTTGCTCTGGGGCAGGGTGACAATGTCTGGCGCGGAGCGTAGACGATGGCCGCGATCAGAATTCAGCAGCCAATGCGGTGGCTGTGGAAGCCCGTGGCTGCCGTGGCACTGACCGTGGCCGGGCTTTTCGCGTTGCAGGACAGGTTCATCTATCAGCCGCCATCGCTGCGGCCTGACGCCGTCGCCGCCGCCCGCCAGATGGGCCGCGAAGTGAACAGCACCATCGCGTCAGACGGCAAGAGGGTCGCTCAGGTATCCTTCTATATCCCTCCGGAACCGCGTCCGGCGAACCCGCGGTACCCGCGGCGGCTGTGGCTTGTGTTCCACGGCAACGGGTCTCTGGCGACCGACTGGCTTGATCTCGCGGCGAAGCTGCGCGGCGTGAAGCCGCAAGGCGTGGGGGTTCTGCTGGTTGAGTATCCCGGTTACGGGCTGTCGGGTGGCCGTCCGTCGCCGCGCACCATCCGCGCCGCTTCGAATGCGGCATTTCTGGAACTGGCACGAATGCTCGGGGAACAGCCCGATGATCTGGCGCGTCGGACGGGCGTCATAGGGCACTCGCTGGGGTGCGCGGCGGCCCTGCAGTTCGCATCTGAGCATGACGTGCGTGAGATCATCCTGGCCGCTCCTTTCACCAGTTTGAAGGATATAGCGCGCGTTCGGGTGGGGTGGCCGCTATGCAAGCTTCTGGCCACGAACTTTGACAATCATGCACACTTGAAAGAGGCAATGGCCCGCTGCCCCGCTCCGAAAGTGACAATCCTCCACGGGACCCGTGACAGGATTGTGCCGCAGCGGATGGGCCGCGAGCTTGCCCGTAGCAACACCTCCATACGGTTTATCTCTCTTGAGGGAGGGGGCCACGGCGACATCCCCCACGACGGGCCGGACGGTCTGGTCGCACTGATGACGGGGCGGTAGCGTTTCGCGCGAAGGCGCGGGTCGGACGGTGGCCGGGAAGAGGCTCTGAGGAAGCGCTGGTCCGTTCGTTCAGCACCCCTCCGAGAGCGTGCTTCGGTCCGGAGTTCCCTGGAACGAACGCGCTGAAGCCCCTGAAACACCGCACGTGCGTTGCTGCAGAGGATGCTCCCGGCAATGTCCCGGGGCAATTTGCTGAACAAGCGTTCGGATGCTACCATGGTGCCGGAGTCCGCGTCAATGGAGTTCCAGGCGCATACACCGGGGGAAGGCGGACCCGGAAAAGTGGCAATCGTTTGAGGGGCGTCTGGCCGGGGTGGCGAGACTTGCGGAAGAGTCCCACGTCCGGGGTTGAGTGACAACGAACACGAACTACAGGAGACTTCGGTTCGCCGCCTGTCTCGATCTCCGGCATCTACATTACGGAAAGCCCCCGTTCAATGAGAAGACAGATTCTGTTTTTATCCCTCTGGCTCGTGGCCGCCGCGTGTGCATCCTTCGCACAGGCCGCCGGCACGATGGCCGAAGTGCAGGCCGAGTTCACGATGCCCATCTACCGTAACCCTTCGCAGGCTGAACTCACAGTGATCGTTCCCAAGGAGATGACCGGCCTGCGCGCCGCTTCGGTATCGGTGGTTTCTGCCGAGGAGAAGGGGGTCTGGAAGGGGAACTTCCGTCTCTCGCCCGGCCGCAATGCCTGTATTCTGAAGAACATCGGCACCCTTGCTGCGGGACGCTACATGGCCACCATCACGGCAGGGGAGACCTCGATGAAGCGCATGCTCCGCATCGAGCGCATCCCCGCAATGTCGCGGCCCGACGGCCCCATCCGCTTCCGCAAGATCTTCTTCACGCCCGACGACTGGCTCTTCGAGTCGTTCCGCAACCTCGATATTCGCTACTGCAGGCCCAAGCTCACGGAGGTTTACCGTTCCACCCGTCCCGACGTGTTGCGCGTTGACGGCTACTCCCTGCGCCGCGCCGTTGACGGCTCCTACGTGATTCGTGGAGTCGAAAACCCCTACCACCGCGGCTATCTCTACTCCAACGCTCCCATTCGCTTCACGGTGAGGAGTTCGTCCCCGGAGGGCCCCTATGCGCCTGTCGCCACGGCACTCGAGACCGAACCTCCGAAGAGTATCTTCAAGAGCTTCGATATCCTCGGTTCGGTGGCCGGAGGGCGTCAATACGAGATGTACGACCGCGCCCGTCACGGCACTTACAGCCTGCGTGATATCGGCATCATCCAGAATAATGACTCCTACGATTTCGGTTGCGTAAAGGCCGGCTCCCGCACCTACTGGGTTGCTGCCCGCACCTCGTCGGGCGAGGTCGTCTTCCTCCGCAACACGCCTCTCTTCCGCGACGTCCCCCTCTACACCGGCGACGGCTTCGACGACGGTTTTTGCACTAACGACAACTTCGGCAACATGTGGCTGTCCGACGACGGCAAGATGCTCTTTCTGGCTCGCGGCCAGACCGTCCGCCGTTTCGCTCCCTACGACGTGCCCTACGACCTGCTGCCCAACAGCAGCCGCATCCTCACCATCTACAGCACCGTTGACGGCGTTGACTGGCACTACTGCCACTCCATCTCCTCGTGCGGTCCTCTCGACAACCCGTTCTCACAGCAGTACGGAGCCAACATCCGGTTCATGCCTGACGCCGGGCTTCATCTCGCTTTCATCAATGCCTACGACAGCGAGAACCAGCAGGTCTATCTCGACCTCAAATACAGCCGCGACGGTATTCATTTCTACGACTTCACCGACCCCCATCCGTTTGTCAAGACGGCCAATCCTTTCGACTGGTACTTCGGTGAGTTCTCCCCCAACCAGGAGATTGTCCAGGTCGGCTACCGCTACTACCAGCTCGTCACGGGCACGTCGCTGCCGCACTATTTCGCCGAGCCCCTGTTCCGCCACAATGCGCAGAGCGAGATCACTGCCGACGACTTCAAGGCCATCTTCGCCAAGCGCCGTTTCGAAGAGAGCCTTCCGTACTTCAAGTCGTTAGGCGGCTGGGAAGGCCTGGCCAGGCATGCGCGCAACGGCCACTTCGCCCTGGGCGTGATGTCCTACCGTGCCGACGGCTGGTTCGGCGTTCGTGCCGGCGTCCGCGAGGGGGCCTTTGTCACCCGTCCCATCAAGGGTGGCGGCGCACTCTCCGTGAATGCCTGTGTCGCCGAGGGCGGCATGCTGCGCATCGAACTGCTGAACGCGAAGGGCCGTGTGCTCGACACCGCCGACATCCGTGGAGACAGCATCAAGGCCCCCGTCTTTGCGATGCCAGAAGGCGATTTCCGTCTCCGCGTTACCATGCGCCGTGCCGACCTCTATACGATGTACATCGAACCGTAACCTGTCGTCCGGAAAGACATCATCCGAGATAGCGAACCGTTTAGATCGGGCTGTGCTTTGGGTGCGGAGTTCTCCGGAACGAACGTGCCGAAGCGCCCGTGGGGCGGGAATCGAGCCGAAGGACGAAAATGAAAACCGCCGCAAGAGGATTCTGGCCCCGCTCGCGCTAACCGCCCTGTGAGGCAAGCGTACGCATGGAATTTCTCTCCGATCTGTTCACCGTGGATAGCGTGGCGCACACGATGCTCATCATCGGGCTGGTGGCGTCGCTCGGCCTCCTGCTCGGGAGCGTCCGCATCTTCGGCGTCAATCTCGGCGTGGCGGGGGTGCTGTTCGCCGGGCTGGCGTTCGGGCATTGGGGCTTCAGCATCAACGAGCATGTGTTGGAGTTTGTTAAGGAATTCGGCCTCATCCTGTTCGTTTACACCATCGGCGTGCAGGTGGGGCCGGGCATCACCGACTCGCTGAAGCGCCAGGGGCTTCCGCTCAACCTGATGGCTGCTGCCGTCGTCGTGCTCGGAGTGATTATGACGTTGGGGGTGAGCAAGGCGGCCGGGATAGATATCAAGGCGGCGGTGGGCCTCTATTCCGGCGCGGTCACGAATACACCCAGCCTGGGCGCGGCGCAGCAGGCGCTCAAAGACATCCCGGGCATCACCCCCGCGGACTCGCGGCTGCTGGGGCTGGGGTACGCCATCGCCTATCCGTTCGGGGTCATCGGCATCATCCTGACCCTGCTCATCATCCGCGCGCTGTTCCGCATCAACATCGCCGAGGAGAGAGAGGCGCTGAACAGGATTCAGACTGGAGGTGCGCCGGCGGCCATCGAGGACGACGTGGAGGTCACGAACCCAAACCTCGACGGGCTGCGGGTGCGGGACATCCCGGGCCTGGCCTCATCCGGCGTCATCGTGTCGCGCATTATGAGCGGCGGAGTTCAGGATGTCGCGCATCCGGAGAGTCGGATGAAGCTGGGAGACGTGCTGCACTGCGTGGGGCCGGAGAGCAAGCTCCGCGAGTTCAGGCTAATCGTGGGCAAGAAGAGCGAGGTGGACTTGAAGGAGATGCCAAGCGAGCTCGTCATCCGGCGCATTCTTGTCACTAAGCAGTCGGTGCTGGGCAAGTCCATTGACGATCTGGACCTGATCGGGCGTTACGGCGTCCGCGTCACGCGCGTCAGCCGCGCCGATATCGAGTTCATGGCCACTCCGGACTACCGGTTGCAGTTCGCGGACACGCTGCTTATGGTGGGGGAGGAGCAGGCCATCCGGCGCGCTGCCGATGAGCTTGGCGATTCGGCGAAACAGCTCAATCATCCGCAGCTTGTGCCGATGTTCGTGGGGATTGTGCTCGGCGTCATCATCGGAAGCTGGCCCATCAGCATCCCCGGCATGCCCGCGCCCGTCAAGCTGGGCCTTGCGGGGGGGCCGCTTGTCGCCGCGATCCTGCTGAGCCGCCTCGGCCGTATCGGCCCGCTGATCTGGTACATGCCCATCAGCGCGAACTTCATGCTCCGCGAGGTGGGGCTTGTGCTGTTTCTTGCGTGCGTGGGAGTCCGGGTGGGCGACCAGTTCGTGGCAACGCTCACTCAGGGCGACGGCCTTATCTGGATGGCGTGGGCGACGCTCATCACGCTGGCGCCGGTGCTGGTGGTGGGGATTGTGGCCCGGGCGGTGTTCCGGGTGGACTACTCTTCGCTGTGCGGTCTGCTCGTGGGGAGCATGACCGGCGCGCCTGCGCTGTCGTTTGCCACCGATCTGACCGGTTCCGAAGCGCCGAACATCTCGTATGCGACGGTTTATCCCCTCGTGATGCTCCTGCGCGTCCTCAGTGCCCAGGCCATCGTGATGCTGCTGGTGCGGTAGCAGCCTCGAATGACGCCCGCCTGCCTGTAGCCACGGGTCTTGTGCCCGTCCTTGTTTGTCCTTCGATTCGGAGTTGGCCGGAACGACGGGCCGTAGCATTCGCCGGATCGAGTCCGGCATGACGTGTATGGCGTGCGTTGGATGCCGGAATCGCGTCCGGCATGACGCTAGGGGCGGCGGATGTGTTACCATAGGGCTATGGACGGCGCAGTATTGCCTGGTGGCCGGTGGCCGCAGAAGAAGCGACGCTGCCGGGTGACAGACCCGCCTCGCGATGAGCGAGGGGAAAGGATTACAAAATGAGGAATGCAGTTCCTCTGCTCGTCCTCTCTTGCCTCGCAGTAAGAGCGAGGCTTCTGCTAGTGTACTGCACGTGACGGTTCTTTACAGATAGCGTGCCCTGCGCGGGCTACTTTGGCGAGTATGGTGGCGGCATCCTTCTTCCATAGGAAGACCTTGGGGTCTTCATTGTGAGCTTCGAGGAA
>JBPOJE010000123.1:0-16837 GCA_052033935.1 Armatimonadota bacterium | reverse complement strand
CACGACACCAGAGGGATATTGTCCCACGGCCGGAGGATGTACCCGCACGCAGTGCAGTGCGAAGGCGGCTTCACGATGGACTCATCCCTCGGAAGCCGCCAGATCAGAACATTGAGGAAACTGCCCGTAATCGCGCCCAGGGCGCAGACAGCCGCGAAAGACCACCAGTCAGGCATGCGGGCCGTCCGTGGAGACGCCGCAGCCCGTCACAGGGCCAGCCCCCGCCGTGCCTCACGCGAGCCTCTCACCCGCCCTCTCCGCCAGACAGGCTGGTAATGACTGCCAAAAGCGGCATGAAGACCGAGATCACGATAAACCCAACCGCGAACCCCAGAAACACGATGAGCACAGGCTCGATCGCTGAGGTGAGGCTGTCCAGCGCGGCGTCCACCTCCGCTTCATAGAAATCGGCGACCTTGGCGAGCATCCCGTCCAAAGCTCCGGCCTCTTCGCCAATGGAGATCATCTGCACCACCATCGGGGGGAAGAGCTTGCTCTTCTGAAGAGGATCCCCGATCCGGTCACCTTCTCTAATCCTTGCCCTCGCGGTCAGGATCGCTTCGGAAATGATTTCGTTATTGACTGTGCCTGCGACCGTCTCCATGGCGGAGAGGATCGGCACTCCGCTCGCAAGCAGCGTGCTCAGCGTCTGGGCGAAACGCGACAGCGCGATCTTGTGGTTGAGACTCCCGAACACCGGCGCCTTGAGCTTGAATCGGTCATACGCGCGCTTGCCGACATCCGTCTTCGTGAACATCCGGAAGGCGATGGTGAAAACCGCCAGCCCGGCGAGCATAATATACCACTTGCTCGTCAGGAAGTTGCTGAACGCCATCAGAAGCGTGGTCGTGACGGGGAAGTTCTTGACCTCCAGATCCACGAAGAGCTGCATAAACGACGGCAGGATGAAGGTCACTAGGCCGATGATGATGACGAGGGCGACAAACATGACGATGATCGGGTAGGTCATCGCTGACTTGACTTTCCGCCTCAGTTCCTGGTCCTTCTCGAGGAATGTCGAGAGCCTCTGCATGCTTTCCTCGAGAACGCCACCGACTTCACCCGCGTTCACGAGACCCAGGAACAGGTTGTTAAAGGTGTTGGGAAACCGGCCGAGGGCCTTCGAAAGGCTCTGGCCTGCCTCGACTTCGGCCTGAATCTCCTGCAGCATCGCGCGAAACTTCGGGTTGACAGTCTGCTCCTGCAAGACGGCCAGGCAACGAACCAGCGACACACCAGCGTCAATCATCGTGGAGAACTGGCGGCAAAAGACGGAAAGCTCTCCAAGCTTGATCTTCGCTTTGCGCGAAGCGCCGGTCTTCTTAACGGCCTTTGTCTGCTTGATTTCGAGAACGTCGAAACCCTGCTCCGTCAGGCGTTTCCTCAGTACCTCCTCGCTCTCCGCCTCGGAAGTACCTTTGTTAGTGACTCCGCTCTCGTCCCGATACACGTAGGCATAGTTAGGCATTTGTTAGCTCCCTCCGGTATAGGCCTGGCCTCCCCCTGGCTGAGTACTCTGTGGGCTTTCAATCATCTTCTTCAGCTCATCCGGAGACATGGCCCGGCTAATCGCGTCATCGTAAGTAATCGTTCCCTGAAGATAGAGGTCGCGCAGGTGCTGATCCATGGTCTGCATTCCAAACTGCGCGCCGGTCTGAATGGACGATGGTATCTGGTGCGACTTGGCTTCACGCACGAGATTTCGTATGGCCGGCGTCGCAATCATGATCTCCATTGCGCACACACGGCCGGGCATCCCTGCCCTCGGCAGAAGCTGCTGGCAGATGACCGCCTCGAGGTTGTTCGAGAGCTGGAATCGAATCTGCTCCTGCTGGCCCGGGGGAAAGACGTCCACCATGCGGTCCACCGTCTGCGCGGCCGAGTTCGTGTGCAGGGTCGCGAACACGAGGTGTCCCGTCTCGGCACAGGTGACAGCGATCTGCATGGTTTCGAGGTCGCGCATCTCGCCGACTAGAATCACATCCGGGTCTTCGCGAAGGCTTGCGCGCAAGGCGTTGTTGAACCCACGGGTATCCATGCCCACCTCACGCTGGTTGATGATGCTGTACTTATGTGTGTGCAGATACTCGATCGGGTCCTCGATCGTGATAATGTGCTGGCTACGCTCGTTGTTGATCTGGCCGATCATGGCAGCTAGCGTCGTGGACTTGCCGGAACCGGTGGGACCTGTCACCAGTATAAGACCGCGCGGGCGACGCGTGAGCGCCTCGAGCACGCGCGGGAGCTGAAGATCCTTCATTGTCGGGATCTTCATGGGGATAGTCCGGAATGCCGCCGCGCAGGCTCCCTTATCGCGATAGACATTCAGGCGGAAACGCGAGAGATTCTTCACGGAATAGGAGCAGTCCAGTTCCAGGTCTTCCTCGAAGCGACGAATCTGCTCGTCCGTCAAAATATCGTAGATGATCCTCTGAGATTCAGCAGCGGTCAGCGCCGTGTAGGGAAGCGGAACAAGCTGCCCGTCCACCCGCACAATCGGGGGCACCCCGACGCACAGGTGCAGGTCGCTTGAGCCCTTCTGGACCATGGACCTGAGAAGCTCGTCAACATGTATATCTTCAATCGGAGTCGCCGACGCCTGCTTCGTTTCGGCCGCGGCCTTGATCTCCTCGCTGACTGACCCTGGTGCTCCAGACAAATGGATTCTCCTATCTTTACAGGCTTCCGCCTGAGCGAGCTTCCCCCCAACCGCCGTCTGTCTCCCCCTGGATCTCTGTTACGAGCCGGCGGTGAAGACGACCCTCATAACCTCTTCCGGAGTGGTAATGCCCTCGAGGACCTTGTATAGCCCGTCCTCCTTCAGCTCCAGCATACCGTTTGCCCTCGCGGCCTCGCGAACGTCGGAGAGTGGGGCGCGGCGAACGATCAGGTCCTGAATCTCTTCGTTCATCTCGAGCAGAGAGTAGATGCCCAGACGTCCCCGGAGCCCGCTGCCCCGGCAGTTCTCGCATCCAACACCCCGCCACAGGGTGATAGTCTTCTTGTCCCGCAACTCCTCCGCCTTCTCGGCACCGAGAATCCGTTCCATCTCGCCCTTGCTCTCGGGACGGTACCCAAAGCGGTGCAGGTCGGCGACATCCACCTCGTAGGGCTCGCGGCACTTGGGACAAATCTTTCGAGCCAGCCTCTGGGCCATAACGCCGATAAGGGTAGCAGAGATGAGGTAAGGCTCAACACCCATGTCCACCATACGGGTGACGGCTGAAGGAGCGTCATTCGTGTGGAGAGTGGACAGAACGAGGTGTCCCGTCAGCGATGCCTCGATCGCGATCTCCGCGGTTTCGAGGTCGCGCATCTCACCAACCATGATGATGTCCGGGTCCTGTCTCAGGAACGAGCGCAGCGCCGATGCGAAGGTGAGGCCTGCCTTGGTGTGGACCTGAACCTGCGAGATGCCAGTCAACTGGTACTCGACCGGGTCCTCGATCGTGATGATGTTCCGGTCAACCTGATTGATCTTGTGAAGAATCGAATACTGGGTTGTCGTCTTGCCACTACCCGTCGGTCCCGTGCTCAGGAACATACCGTTTGGCTGCGTGATCAGCTCTTCGACCCTGGCCTGGACTTCGGGCCGGAATCCCAGTTTCGCAAGGCCAATGAGAACATTGCCCTTGTCGAGGATTCGCATAACGATCTTTTCTCCGTAGATCGTCGGGAGACAACTGACGCGCAGGTCGTAGTCCTTCGACTCTGACCGGATAGGGATGGCGCCGTCCTGAGGTATGCGGCGCTCGGCGATGTTCATGTTCGCCATGATCTTCAGGCGCGAGACGAGCGGCGCCTGAATGTACTTCGGCACGGTCATTGTCTCGTGAAGCACGCCGTCCACGCGGTAGCGGACGCGAACCCCGCGCCGGTCAGGTTCCACATGGATGTCGCTGGCGCCATCCTTGATCGCCTGAAGGATAATCGAGTGAGCGATCTTGATGATCGGCGCTTCCTCCGCCTGCTTGACGACAGCGTCCGTGTCCTCTTCGGCGATGTCGTTCTGGCCGCCATACTGGGCGATGGCATCGCGAATGGAGGCCGAGCCGGTAAGCTCGGTTGCCCCGGGAACCGCGGCCGAGACCGCAGGAGCGTCGGAGCCAGCCGCCTCACCGCTTCCAGAACCGTAAGCTTTGTCCAACGCCGACTGGATATCGTCCAGCGTGGCGATGCCCAGCTTGATCTGCAGCCCGCGCGCGACCGCGCGCAGGTCGTCCATCGCCATAATGTCGTCCGGATCCGCTGTGGCGATCCAGAGCTGATTGGCCATCTTCCCGAACGGCACGATGTTGTGGCGGCGCGCGAGTCTCTCGGGAATCACGTTTGTCGCGCTCGGATCAATGCGGGTCGTGGAGAAATCCACGAACTGCAGCCCACGTTCCTGGGCTCGCGCCTCGGCAATCTGGGATTCGCTCGCGATCTCGAGGTCCACCAGTATGCGGCCGATATCGCCGCGAGTGGACCTCTGCGCCGCACGAGCCTGGTTAAGCTGCTCTTGAGTGATGGCGCCCTTGGCGAGGAGTATCTCGCCAAGCTCTTTGCGTGGAGTCATTACCATGACCGGTAAACTACCTCATCTGAAAAACTTCGTGGAGGCCCCGAAGTGAAGCCCGGCGAGCGCATCTAGCATTCACAACGCACCCGTCACTGCCGCCTTCATAACCTGGACAGGCGGCATGATGCCCGTCCACAACTGAAACGACAGCGCGCCCTGGTTCACCAGCATATCCACTCCGTTCAAACCAAGCGCGCCCTTCTCCCTTGCTGTCCGCAGGAGAAGCGTCTCCCGCGGATTGTATATCAGATCGCAGACCACGTGCCTGCGTTCAATGCACTCTGCCGCCAGGGGGCTATCCGAAGTGCCCGGACTCATCCCCACCGGCGTACAGTTTACTATAAGGTCGGCGGAGGCCGCCGCCCTGGCCAAGTCCTCCGGCCCGGCCGGCACGCCCTGTGAATGAGAACCCGGAAGCGCGGCTGCCAGTTCCCGCGCCCTCTCAGGAGTCCGGTTGGCGATCGTCACCTCTATTCCGCGCCGCGCGAGCGCGAAACAGACCGCTCTCGAAGCCCCGCCCGCACCAAGAACCAGCGCGCGCTTCGCACACTGACCCGGTGTTCCATCGAGCGACATCCAGAAGCCTTCCCCATCGGTGGAATGGCCGCTAAGGGCTCCGTCCTTCCAGAAGAGCGTATTCACAGCCCCAATCTCCCGCGCCTCGTCCGACAGCTCGTCCACAAGCGCCACAGCCGCTTCCTTAAGCGGAATAGTCAGGTTAACACCCGCCAGGCCCATGGCCCTCACACCCCTGATAGCGGCCGGAAGGTCAGCCGACTCCACCCTGAACGGGACATATACACAGTCTAGACCGAGAGCCGCGATCGCCGCATTGTGCATAGCGGGCGACATGCTGTGCTCGACGGGACAGCCGAACACCGCATATACTCTGGTCTTCCCCGTGAGCTCCACCATCTCTATCGGTAATGACGGCTCCCCCATTTTCTTTGTTCCGCTCCGCACCCGCCCGAGCGTGCCTGTCAGCCGGGCATTACAGCCCTCCTGCTGGCCGGCATCGCCCGGCACATTCCTCGCATGCGCGCACAGTTTGCTGGCGTATCTGTCATAATCAGCGCGAAATGCTCAAGCCGGATAAGGACGCCTACTATATCGGAATAGCCGACTCGGTCGCGCGCCGCTGCACCTGTCTGCGGCGCTGCTACGGAGCAGTCATCGTGAAGGACGACCGGATCGTGGCCACGGGTTTCAACGGCGCGCCCCGCGGAGTCCGGGACTCCCTAGAGGAAGGCTGGTGCCGCCGCATTCGGGTGGCCAAAGGCGTGGACAGCATGCGAGGGGGCTATCTTGCTTGCCGGGCAGCGCACGCCGAGATGAACGCAATCATCAGCGCCAGCACCGAGGAGATGACCGGCGCGACGCTGTACATTGCCGGTAGGGAAAAAGAGCGGCTCATCGGGTTCGACGACCAAGGGTTCCCGCTCGGAGACCTGACTGTGGAATGGGAAGAACTCCCGGTGGCGCAGGGATCGCCCTGCCAGCTCTGCGCCCGGATGATACTGAACAGCGGCATCGAACGCGTTGTGTATCGTCAAGCGGACGGTCAACTGATCAGCGTTGACCCCCGCGAGTGGACCATCAACACCGACATTCTGTTCCACGGCTGAACATCACATTTCATCGTTGTTCATCCTCTGTCGCACGGCTTTAACACAGGGCGCAGTATTTGTGGCCTTCCTGTTGACTCCCTGAGCGAATCGGCTATACTCCCATTCAGCAACCATGTAAGGAGTATTTACGGAATTGGACCTGAACCAACTGGAAAAGATGAGCGCAACTGACCTGGCAGTACTGATTAAGAAGGCCCGCGAAGTCCGTGCTCGCAAGGCTACGCCGAGCATCAAGATCAACGGCTACGTCACGTCCGTTGGCAAGCATGTCAACAGCGCTCTGGAGGCCGTCAAGAAACTGATGGCTTCGGACGGCGTACCCGAGCGCAAATGGGAAGAAGTGGAGAACCAGCTTCGCAGACTGCAACTCGATGTTTATCGTGAGGAAGCGAGCAAAGTCAAGCTGACTCTAAGGGGAGCGCGCACAGCCGCGAAAGCCCGCAAGTAGCCATTTCAGGTATCCAGAGCCAGGGATGATCTGCTCTTAGGAGCCTGCCACGCGGCGGCTCCCTGTTTTTTGTGCCTGCCCGGCAAGCGGGCGGGCGACGGGGCCTACTGGAACGCAATAAGCGGGCATAGCTGATGAACTTACTGGAACTGCTTGAGGAGAGAATTGTTGTCGCGGACGGAGCGATGGGCACGCTGCTCTCCGCGCGGGGAATCGCCTTCGCCCATCCTTACGACTACGCGAACCTGACCCACCCCGACGACGTCCGGGCCATCCACGCCGAATACGTGGCCGCGGGCGCGATGCTCATCGAGGCGAACACCTACGGCGCGAACCACTTCAAACTTGCAGCCTACGAGCTAGAAGACAAGACGGCGGATATGAACACTGCCGGCGCGCGGCTTGCGAAAGAGGCGGCGGCGGGAAAGGCGCTCGTGGCGGGTGCGGTCGGGCCTGTCGGCAAGCCGCTCGCCCCGATCGGGATGATCTCAGAGGAGGACGCGGCGACAGCACATCGCGAACAGATCGAAGCTCTCTGCAGCGAGGACGTGGACCTGCTCATCGTCGAGACTTTCTCCGACCTCCGGGAACTGGAGATCGCGATCGCGGTGGCAAGACAGACCGCGCCGAACCTTCCCATCATTGCGCACAAGACCTTCATAGAGGATGGCGAAACGCTTGCGGAGGGACTCCCGGCACGGGTGTTGGAGGCCATCCTGAAGATGGGGGCGACGGTTGTGGGCAGCAACTGCACGGTTGGACCGCAACGCATGCTGGGCATCATTGAGGAGATGGCACGAACCAGGAACGCGAAGATCTCGGCGATGCCGACCGCGGGCATGCCCCAGATCATCAACGGCCAGATAACCTATGACATGCCGCCCTCGTATTTCGGCCGCTATGGCCGCATTATCGCCGAGGCTGGCGCAAACATCGTCGGGGGGTGCTGCGGCACCACTCCCGCCCACATCCACGCTCTGTCCGAGGCGCTCACGGGCCTGCGTCCGGCCGCAAAGCAGAGCGCGACGGCCGTTGTGGAGCGCAAGAGAGACGAAAGCGGCCCGCAGATTCAGGTTGACCAGCGCTCCACTTTCTCGCAGAAGCTTGGCAAGAAGTACGTTGTGGCGGTGGAGCTCGACCTTCCGCGCGGCGCGGACCTCTCGAAAGTTCTGGAAGGCGCGGCAAGCCTGAAGAAGCACGGTGTAGACTGCATAGACATCTCGGACGGAGCGCGGGCCAGGCTTCGCATGAACCCGATGGTCGCGTCGCATCTGATTCAGACCCGGGTCGGCATAGACGTGATGATGCACTTCTGCTGCAGGGACAGGAACGTCCTTGCGGTACAGGCCGATCTTCTCGGATGCCATGCGCTGGGGCTTCGCAACATTCTGGCGATTACCGGCGACCCGGCCCTGATCGGCGACTACCCTACCGCGAGTTCGGTGTTCGACATTGACTCCGTCGGGCTGGTGCGGATCCTGCGCTTGTTCAACGATGGACAGGATTTGGGCGGAAACTCTATCGCAGAGAAGACCCAGTTTCTGGTTGCAGTGGCCTACAACCCGCTCGCTCCGGACATGGACATCGAGCGCACTCGCCTTGCAAGGAAGGCGGACGAAGGCGCGCAACTCGTGTACACCCAGCCGATTTTCGAATGGGGGGCGCTCGAGCGCGCGGTCGCGGACGCCTCGGCTCATGGTCTTCCCCTGCTTGTCGGCATCCTGCCGCTGCGAACCGCAAGGCACGCGGAGTTTATGCAGAACGAGGTACCGGGTATCTCAATACCGGACGAGATGCGCTCAGCGATCTCGCAGATGAGCGACGAGGACGCGCGGAAGTACGGCATCGAGCGTGCGCAGGAGTTCCTGAGGCGGGCGCGGTCCATCACACAGGGCGTTTATCTGATGCCGCCGTTCGGAAACCACAAGACGGCCGCGCAGGTGATGGAGGCGCTCTAGGCAGGACCGGAGGCTTGCCATCCTGCGACGCTGAGGTGGATACATACCGCGCTCCATGAGCAACTGTCCACTGCGCGCGAGCGGTGCGTGCCGTAACAGCCCGATTGAGAATGGCCCGTCACTCTGACACTGGTACGATCCGCGCGTTGCGGCAGGCGATCGAGAGCCACATACTGGTTCTCGACGGAGCCATGGGCACGTCACTGGAGGCTCTGCGCCCTTCAGCGGCGGACTTCGGCGGGGAGGCGGTGGAAGGCTGCAACGAATCGCTCAACCTGCACGCCCCGCACCTCGTGGAGGCGGTTCACCGTTCGTTCATCGAGGCCGGGGTAGACGTGGTTGAAACGAACAGTTTCAACGGCTCGACCATCGTGCTGAGCGAGTACGGCATCCAGAACGACGCCGTCGAGATCAACCGGCGCGCGGCCGAAATAGCGCGAGCAGCCGTTGAGAAGCACGCCGGACAGAGGCGGGTGTTTGTGGCAGGCTCGATGGGCCCAACGAACCGCGCGATCACGGTCACGGGGGGCGTCACGTTCGAGGAACTCGTCGAAGCGTTTCGGATACAGGCTCTTGGCCTGCTTCTGGGTGGAGCCGACTATCTGCTGCTGGAGACGCAGCAGGACACGGTGAATCTCAAGGCAGCCCTGCAGGGAATCGAACTTGCGCGAACTGAAACGGCAAGGCAGATTCCCGTCGCGGTGTCGGCCACCATTGAGATGAATGGCACGATGCTCGCCGGGCAGAACATCGAGGCGCTGTATTACACGCTGGCGGGGCAAGGTATTCTGTATCTGGGCCTCAACTGCGCGACCGGTCCGGACCTGATGACCGATCACATCCGCACCCTTGCAGAGATATCGCACCTCCCGGTCGCCTGCGTCCCGAACGCCGGGCTTCCCAACGCCGACGGCGAGTACGACCAGACGGCGGACGACTTCCGGGCGGCGTTTCGCAGGTTCGCTTCCGAGGGATTCGTCAATATCGTTGGAGGGTGTTGCGGAACACGTCCGGAGCACATCAGAGCGCTCGCCGCTCTTGCCCGCGAGTTCGGCCCGCGAACTCCCCGCCCCACACCGCAACGCGCGGCACTTGCCGGAGCAGAGCCGCTTCTCCTCAATGATGTCACCCGCCCGGCGCTCGTCGGCGAGCGCACCAACGTAATCGGCAGCAGGAGGTTCCGGCAGTTGATCGCGGACGGCAAGTTCGACGCCGCCGCGGAAATCGGCAAGGAGCAGGTGGCCAAAGGCGCGCATGTGGTGGATCTGTGCTCGGCCGATCCCGACCTCGATGAGCAAAAAGACCTGATCGCAATCCTGCAGCCGCTTCTGCGCAAGGTGCGCGTCCCGATTATGATTGACTCTACCGACCCGGCCGTCATCGAGGCAGCGCTCAAGCGTATTGGCGGCAAGCCGGTCATTAACTCGGTCAACCTGGAGGACGGCGAGAAGCGCTTCGAGCAGATCTGTCCGCTGGCGCGTAGGTTCGGCGCGGCGCTTGTGGTGGGACTCATTGACGAAAACAAAGAAGCCGGGATGGCGATCACGGTGGAGCGCAAGGTGGAGATCGCCAAGCGGTGCTACAGACTCTTGACGGAGAAGTACGGGATCGCACCGGGCGAGATTCTGTTCGACCCTCTCGTCTTCCCCGCTGGCACCGGAGACCCGAACTACCGGGGCACGGCCGCCGCGACCATCCAGGGCGTGGCCGAGATCAAGAAGCTCTGGCCGGACACCTTCACGATTCTCGGGATTTCGAATGTGAGTTTCGGGCTTCCGCCTGCGGGCCGCGAGGTGCTGAACTCGGTGTTTCTGTACGAGAACACGCAGGCCGGGCTGGACATGGCGATCGTCAACACGGCGGGCCTCAGGCGCTACGCCCAGCTTTCGGAAGAAGAGATACGCCTCTCGCTCGATCTGCTGTACGAGCGCACGAGCGACCCGATTGCAGCCTTTGCGGCACATTTCCGGGATGCTAAGACGGAGCGCGAGGACGAGCTCGCGGCACTGACGGCCGAAGAGCGCATCTCGCACACGGTGCTGACCGGGACGCGCGACGGCATCGAGAAGTTTCTGGACGAAGCGCTTACACGGGCAACGCCGATCGAGATCATCAATGGCCCTCTGATGGCGGGCATGGATGAGGTTGGCCGGCTGTTCGGCGCGAATAAGCTCATCGTTGCTGAGGTGCTGGAGTCCGCCGAGGCAATGAAGGCTGCCGTGGACTACCTAAAGCAGTCCATGGAGCCTGGCGTCAGCACATCAACCAGGGGCAAGATGGTTCTGGCAACCGTGAAGGGGGACGTTCACGATATCGGCAAGAACCTGGTGGACATGATCTTCTCGAATAACGGCTACGAGATAGTCAACCTCGGCATCAAGGTGCCTCCGGAGGCTTTAATCGAGGCAGTGCGCGAACACAAGCCGGACATGATCGGCCTTTCCGGCCTGCTTGTACGTTCCGCTCAGCAGATGGTGGTCACTGCGGGCGACCTTGCCGCGGCAGGGATTGATGTGCCGCTTATGGTGGGGGGCGCCGCACTCACAAAGAAGTTCACGATGACGCGCATTGCGGGGGCGTACGGCGGTCCCGTTGTTTACGCGAGTGATGCCATGGAGGGCCTGCAGCTCGCCAACCGGCTGATGGACCCGGCCGGAAGAGCCGAGATCGTGCGGGACAACGCCGCCTTCCGGGAATCGCTTGAAGAAGGGCAGTCCAGGGATGCACAGACCCCCGCGCCTGCCGCTGGGAGAGGATGGAATTCTGTCGAGGTTCCAGAGCCGCCGGACTTAGACGAACATGTACAGTATGGCATTCCCCTCGATGAGGTCCTTCCCCTTGTCAACCGGGTCATGCTGTACGGGAAGTACCTCGGTCTCCGGATGCCCCAGAAGCGTCTGGACGACCCGTCCGACACTCAGGTGCAGGAGCTGAAGGCGCAGGTGGAGGGCGTCACGCAAGAGGCGGCCGCGCGAGGGGTGCTTGCTCCGCGCGCTGTCTGGCGGTGGGTGCACGCATCCTCGTCCGGCGAGACGATCACGCTCTTCCAGCCTGACACGGGCGGCGTGTGGGCACGCTGGACATTTCCGCGACGTTCGAAGGAACCGTACACCTGCGCGGCCGATTGGATTCGCCCTGCCGGCAACGGCGGCGGCGACTATCTGGGCCTGTTCGTGACAACCGCGGGGCAGGACCCGGCGGAGTGGGCGTCTGAGCTGCGGGAGGAGGGGCGGCTGCTTGATTCGCACATCCTCAGCTCTGTCGCTATCGAAGTCGCAGAGGCGACAGCCGAGTGGGTGCATCGGAAGATGCGCGCGGACTGGGGATTTCCGGACCCTCCCGAATTCGTATATCAGGACCTCTTCAAGACCAGGTACCGCGGAATCCGCCTGAGCTTCGGCTATCCCGCGAGCCCTGTCATTGAATATCAGAAGGACCTTTTCGCGATTCTGCGGCCGCAGGCCAGAATCGGGGTAGCGCTGACGGATGGGTGCATGATGCAACCGGAGTCCTCTGTCTCGGCGCTGGTCTTCCACCATCCCGATGGTCACTATTTCGCCGCATAGCCCCTGAGCGCTCATCGGGAACAGGATAAGCAGTCTGATGCCAAAGACATACGACGTAACAATCACCGACATCGTGGATGAGACCCCGGAGGTCAGGACGTTCCGCCTGGGGCCGGTTCCGGAGACGTTCTCCTACGATCCGGGGCAGTTTGTCACGATCGGATGCACGCTGCCTGACGGCCGGAAGATACGAAGAGCCTACTCGATCGCCAACCCCCTACCCGCCCTGGGCACGTGGACATCACCATGCGGCGGATCGAGGACGGACGCCTCTCCCGCTTCCTGTTCGATACCGGCCGGGTGGGGACGCCGCTTGAAATGATGGGGCCTTACGGCGAGTTCGTGTTCCGCGAGGAGATGGGTTCCAGCATCGTCCTCATCGGCGCGGGGAGCGGCGTCGTTCCCCTCATGTGCATTCTGCGCTACGCCCAGGACCGCCGCCTTGCCCTTGATCTGACGCTCATCTACGGTTCAAGGACGTGGGAGCACGTCATCTACCGTGACGAACTGCCGGCGCTGAGCGAGCAGCTCCCCGGACTCAGGATCATCCACACGCTCAGCCGAGTTAACGGCCGTGAGCGGCACGGCTTCCGCGGGCGCATCACAGAAGGCATGCTCAGAGCCTGTCTCCCCTCCGGCGCTACCCCGGACAGCCTCTATTACGTGTGCGGGCCCTCGCGCATGTGCGCGCGCACAGCCGGGTTCTTGCGCAATCTCGGCGTGGCGCACAAAAAAATACTGACTGAAACCTATGAATAGCCCTCCGGTTATGGTATAATTACCTGTGGTGGAGTGTGCGTGCAAGCCAGGGCGTGTGCACGAAAGACGCCATCAGTCGGCAAGAGTACTAGGATTTTTACCAGTTTTGTGAGAAAACTCTTGCGGACATGCCAGGTTCGCTAGTAAACTACAAGTGGTAGTAGTGGATGAGTCGGCGTGGGACTTTCCGGATTTGGCAGGAGTCCCGATCCGAATGGACGAGGACCAGCCACGTGAGCCTCATCCCACGGAACCTACCGGCACTTGTGACAGACGGACTGTCTTGGTTCAGTGTGTGAGCCTTGTAGCAGCCCGGATAATTGGCAAAGGCAGGCCAACCAGCGGATGCCCCGGGGAGAGCCTGTCCCGGACTGAGCCTTGAACCGGAATAGAAATCACGGCAAGGCTTGCAGCGCAGACTGGTTGAGCCGACAACGCTGAATCGGATCGTGCAACACCCTAATGAGTGGGAGAGGTAACCAATGAAAATGAAGACCGTAATCAAAGGAATGAACTGTCTGGCGGCACTGGCCGTTGCCGTTCCGTCGTTCGCGCAGATTGTCCCGAATGGCCTGCCCTCAGGCGAGGGCCTGCCGAATGCGTGGACGGTCTCAGCCGCCGTATTCCCCGTTCCCGAGAAGTGGAGCGCCTCAGTGTCTTGGGCAATCACAAACCCAAGCGACGGCCTCTATACCTACTGGTACAAAGTTGATCACACGGGAGCGGGCCCCCTGTCTCCGCCAATCCAGCCGCTGAAGTCATCAACGGTGGACATTGATCCGTCCTACGTTCAGCAGATCAACGGGGTCTATCAGTTCGGTTCCTTCGAGGGCCCTTTTGATCCGGTTTACAAGCCGGCCAACGATCCGGGCCAGTCGTGGGCAGCCGACCCGGTCAGTTCGAGCGACACGGCCATTCGCTGGTCCACCCATGCTGGTCTCTTTAACTCGCTTACAGCCAATGAGACCATCTACCTTTGGGTTCGCTCGACAGCCCCCGCTGTTGACCTCAACCTGACACTCCAAGACGGCACCGTTGCCCAGACAAAGGTCCCCGGACCTGGTTCTGGACCTGGTCCTGTTCCGGAGCCTATGTCCATGGCTCTTGTTGGAGTTGGTCTGGCTGCCGTTGGCGCTCTGCGCCGGAAGGCCTAGAATTTCTCTCGGGTCGTAACCCCGGAGGGGCGGCTTCGCTCAGTCTCTTGAGCGAAGCCTCTGAGGGTGGGATCATCGAAAGGCCGCCATTGAGTTTTGACATGGCGGCCTTTTTTGTTTGCCTCGGCTCGCGGGCCGCCCCTCTCTCTTGGCGAGGCACGCCCGCAAGGTCGCCCATTTTCTTAGCCATGCATGCTGTTTCCTCGGCATTATCCCCTCGGTATTGTGGAGTCTTCCGCTGAGATGACCACACACGCGCTCGCTCTTACACAGTGCGAATAAGTGGCCTCAGTGACCAACTGGCTGGCCCGGGTAGACCATAACTAGGCCGGCCGGCGCTGCCCCGCGTCAGAGGTGTCAGGTGTGAGAAAGGTAGAAGGGGGGCTGCATGCGCGGCCGCGGACGATTCGCTTCTCTCACCAGGGCACAGTTACTGCCCGGTGCTTAGAGGCTCATGAGTGTATATCTGCCGAGCATCAGGACGCAAGGGTAGTTGGTGCTGTCCCTTTTTACGGAGCTGCTAATACCCTGTAGCCTCACGTAATAGCCGACAGCGGGGACAGAGCTCCCTTCCGGTACCTTGACACGTACGCCCCGGTTGCCGTCCGGATCTGTCACGGCTACTCCGGCACTCCTATAGACTGCGCCGTCCCATATAGTGAAGCTCGTGCCGCTCGGATCAACCCACGTCACCCTGCCCCAGACATTGACGAGCAACCCCACGTTGTTGAGGCTGGTGGAATGCCTCACACCCTGCTGCAATCCGAAAGCGGCGCCGCCGAGGTTCTCGTGCGAAATCTGAATGGGCTCGGCGGCTATGTTGCTTGACAGCCCGACAACGGCCGCGGGCGACCCAGCGACCGGCACGACAGCACGCTCGCCTGTTTCCGGAACCGTTCGCAGCCGCCCCATCACATTGACGGCCTGCCCTTCGGAGAATGCCTCGGTCGTATCCACCCGTATCCCGCCGCTTCTGTCAGACGACTGCACGTAGATGAAGCCCTGCTTGGCGAAGGAGGCGCTGACGACCACGTTCTTGAACCCGACCAGCGCTCCGTCGCGAGTGGAAGTCTTCACTTCGCCGATGTTCATGTCAGGCGTGACAACAGCGCCCGGAGCCTCAAAAGCTCCGATATCAGCACTTGCGTCACCTGATCCATCGCCGTCCAGCGGGCGCGGCACACCATCGAAATCAACAGCCGGGGCATCGGCGTTAGTGGCCGCGTCAATACAGGGGGAGATGGCCTGAAGATGGTAGTCTCCTGCTGCCCTGTCCACAAAAGCAGGATCAGCCAGAACGTTGCCGGAGCCCGGTGTCACTCCGTAGAAGTTGCCCCGTCTATTCTCGTACAACGAGTTTGTCCGCAAAACCGGCCGGGTGCCGTGCTCACCATACACTCCAGACGAGCAAAACGCGATGATGTTGTTGCTGAGCAGCCCCCCGCTCTCCTCCAGAAACGCTACTCCGCCGCCATAGGCCGCCTCATTGCCGACCATTGTGTTGTTCACGATCGCCGGATTGGCGCGGTTGGAGGCGGCAATGGCACCGCCGAAACCGCACTGCCCCTTGCAACCGGTTATGATGTTGTTCGAAATTTTGCCGGTGGCTTCGTTGTACAGATACACAGCGCCACCGCTAATAAGAGCGGTGTTCTCCGTGAAGACATTGCCAGTCACTTTTCCGCTGCAGCCGTTACCTGCCACACCGGCTCCGAAGTAGCCCTTGTTGATCTTGAACGTGTTTCGCCGGATCAGCGGATGATAGCATCCGACGTAGTAGATGCCTCCACCAACCTGGGAGTCGTTGCCCTGAAAGGTATTGCCTGACACTTCCCCGCTGCCGTAGGCCACCGCGAGCGCACCGCCGTAATTCCCGCGATTGGAGGTGAAAGTGTTACCATGAACAGCAACAGGCCCGAAGAGCAGCAACACCCCGCCGCCGTACACACACGTGGAACTGCCGTTCTCTTTGAACAGATTGTTCTTAAGAGCGATCTCGCGATTGCAGTACAACCCTGCCCCGTTCACAGCCGTGTTCGAGGCAATGATGCAGTTTTCGACCGTCACGCAAGCATCAAGCGCGTATATCCCCCCGCCATAACGATCGTCGCCCTGACAAGCCCCAATGCCATTAGTGATCGTGAAGCCATTAATCAGGGTTGAGAGCGCCGCGCCAGCCCGCACGGTGACAACCGCGCCGAGCTTCTGGCCATCGATTCTGGAGATGTAAGTGAGGAAGTCACGCTGATCGCGGGTCTTCTCGATGCCTTTGAACCCGCCGTACAGACGAACGCCGCTCTTATGAGTGATCCTCTCAGCGTACGTTCCGGCGGCGACCCAAACCTCATCGCCGCTCGCGGCAGTGTTTATACCCGCCTGAATCGTGCGTTTGGCCGTGGCCCACCGAGTCCCATCTCTCTGATCGTTTCCCGTGACCGTGACATAGATCACAGCCGCGGACGCGGTGCTGTATAGCAGCAATATGAACGCAGTTACGGATATGAGAAGTCCGCAAAGTACTGCTCGTCGGCTCATCAATTCTCCCGTCACCCGGCATCTGATAGAGATAGGGCGAAACAGGCCGGGTGTACCACCGCTCAATGCGGCAACTCAGTATAGAGCTTCAAATGGTCGGTGTCAAGGTGTCGAATTGCCTCCCGAGTAAACGTACTGAAAACGAGTCGCTGCCTCGGAAAGGAATCGTACCGAGAAGCCGAACTGCTCCGGCAAACACAGGAGTATTCGGTTGGATCAACACGGTAA
>JBPOJE010000081.1:0-8013 GCA_052033935.1 Armatimonadota bacterium | reverse complement strand
CTGCCCCGGCCCATACCGGGCAACCAGGGCAGCCAAACACAACGCAACGACCGTTGAGTCCGCTCCAAACACACTCGCCACGCCACAAACAGACGATGGCGGCCTAATAGTCGGACAGACTCCTAGGAGACTACGCTGCCCGGGAGCCCGCCAACCGGGCTTTCAATCCGTGTTGCGCGTCTTGCGGCGGTCCAGCGCCGAACCGGTCAGCGCGTTCCAGATAAGTGGCCCCCCGCAGGGGTGTGCCGCGGGGCCGGAGGTGTTAACGGTCAGGGAGTACAGGGCAAAGCATCCTGCCCACCCGCGCGGGTCTTCCGGTATCACGTACAGGGGATGCTCGTTCTCGTATCGGATGGTGGTTGGGCGAACGCGATTGGACGGCCCTTTCGCGCTGTTTTTCTTATGCGTACGCACGCCGGCGATTTACTCCCTCTGTCATGGTTGCCGGACTCTTGCCGCGAAGCGGCGGCCCGGTCGTTTCGCCGTGAGTTCTGGGTGCCCACGGTCTCATCCGCGGCTGATCGGGACTGGCCCTGTCCGCCGCTGCCCATAGTATACCGCGGGCCTTCTCTCTGGTCAAGGACTACGGCAAAATCCGGTAGTTGTACCAGTACCCCGCGGTTGGGGGGCGGGGCTCGGGTATAATCCTGAAGACGGGAGGAGCAAGTTATGATGCGCCCAACAGCGGTTGCGGGATCGTTCTACCCGGCGGATGCGGGGGAGTTGACGCGTGTGCTGGAACGCTGCTTTGCGGCGAGCGCGGGACGTGCGGACGGGCCTACTCCGCGGGCTCTGATCTGCCCCCACGCGGGCTACATCTATTCGGGCGCCTCCGCCGCAGCGGCGTGCGCCTCTGTTCCCCACGATTCGCCCATCGAGTCCGTGGTCATTATTGGCCCGAACCACACGGGACTTGGGCCGCCCGTTTCCATTTCAGATTCTGCCGAGTGGGCGACACCCTTTGGTGCACTTCCCGTGGACCGCGCCTTGGGTGAGAGCCTCGCGGAGGCGTTCCCCGCTGCATCCTTCGACTCATCTGCTCACGCGCGGGAGCACTCCATCGAAGTGCAGTTGCCTCTGCTTCACTTCCGCCTGGGGCGGCCTTTTAGCATTCTGCCCATCGTGCTCGGCCTGCCCGCAAGCTCGAGCGGGCACGAAGTGTGCGCCGGCCTAGGACGGGCGCTTGCGGAAGTGGCGGCGCCGGACCAAACCCTGCTGCTGGCAAGCACAGACATGAGCCACTACCTGAGCGTATCTGAAGCGCGAAGACGCGACAGTGCGGCGATTGACGCAGTGCTCGCGCTTGACTCCGCGGGCCTTGTGAGGGCGGTCCGCCAGAACGGCATTTCAATGTGCGGGGTGATGCCGTCGGCTGCCGTCATTGCAGCCGCTGTCGCCCTCAGCGCGTCCGGGGCAGAGCTGGTGGACTACCGCACTTCGGGCGATGTCACCGGCGACAACAGCGAGGTCGTGTCCTACGCGGCGTTTGTAATCCGCTGACGTACGGGCGGCTGCGCGTTGCCGCCGCCCGAGGATTTGAGCACAAAATGTTGCCGATTCAGCTTGCATTGCCCATGCGGGTGCTGTATAATGCCGCCAATGCTAAGGAAGGCTGTCCGTGCGCGGGGAGTCATCCTGGCACAACCTCTGTTGTTGCGAGGTATCGCGCAGGTATGACACAAACGCTTACGGAGTGTCGTGTCTCGGAGACGGCTCCGCCGACACGAGTACGGTATGCGCAATTGTCCGATCGGCAGATAGTAGACCGAGCCCAGGCTGGCGAAAAGCACGCCTTCGAGTTTCTGCTCTATAAGTACCGGGGACTGGTGCGCACGAAAGTGCGCTCCTATTTCCTTATGGGCGCCGAAAAGGATGATCTGGTGCAGATAGGTATGATCGGCCTGTGGCAGGCGATCAACGACTACCGGTCCGACAAGGAGATCAGCTTCCTCTCCTTTGCGCGAATCTGCATCGAACGGCACGTCATCACCGCCATAAAGACCGCAACCCGCCAGAAACAGGCCCCGCTGAACACTTCCATCTCACTCGAGTATCCCGCCGAGGACTCGGATAGCGAGTGGAGCCTCGCCGACGTTCTGAGTTCGTCTGACAACGTTGACCCGGAGGAGTTGCTCATCCGCCGGGAGGATAGCAGGCGAATGTCCACGATGCTGCGGCGCATGCTGTCGGATTTCGAGTGGTTTGTGCTCGCGGGCTACCAGATGGGCAAGAGCTACCGTGAGATCGCCGCCGACCTGCACTGCAACACCAAGAGCGTTGACAACGCCTTGGCCCGCATCAAGCGCAAAGTGGCAGTCGCGCCAACGAGCTGGCTGTTCAACGAGGAGACCATCTAGCAGAAGATTGCAGGTGGGATGTCGGCGTTTTTTGAGCGTCGGCTTGCGACCCCGGCATTGGCCGGCCGTAAGGACCGCCCGGTGAGGCCTCGCGCAGCTACAGGCAGGTCGGCAGAGTTCCTGTCCGCCTGCTAACGTCATCACAAGGACTGAGGGTTTACCCACAATGGACGCAGGCTTACTCTTCTGGCTCGCCGTCATCCTGTTGCTCTGCTTCGCCGTGATCCCCGCCTTCACCGCGACCACCGCGCTCATCTACCAGAGCACGGATGCGGGGCTTGCACGGTCTCTGGCCTCCCGTCTGCGGGATTCCGGCTTCGAAGTCGAGCTGGCGGCACACGGGGATCTGGCCGTGGGCCTGTCGCGGCGGCCGGCGCTGCTTGTGCTCCCCAACGCCTGCTGTTTCCCCCAGCCCGCGCTGACAGCACTTGAGCAGTATCTCGAAAACGGCGGGTGCCTGCTTGCGATCGGCGGCCCGATGTTCGAGGATCTGTTTGTACACCATGACGGGCGGTGGATGACCCGGTCGGCGGCTCAGGACGAGTTCGCGAAGATACCCCCCGAGAAGCTGCTGTTCGAACTCAAGCCCGGTGATGAGAAGCTCTGGCAGCGCACCACCAACCATCCGGAGTTCGAAGAGCGTCTCACTGTTCGCGACGGGGCGCTGGCGAGTTTTGTGTCGGACATTTCCGGATGGAACATGTATATGTCCGCACAACTCGATCAACCGTTCGGCTACGGCCGGACGGTGACCGTGTTTGAGGCGCGCGGAGACAGAAACACGCCCCGGCTGACCGTCGAGTGGCGGGAAGCCGACGGATCGAGGTGGATAGCGGACGTGAAGCTCTCCGAAAAGTGGACACGTTTCGCTCTGGCTCCATCCGACTTCAAGCACCGGATGGGCAACGATTCGAAGGGACGCGGAGGGTCGGACGATTGCTTCAATCCGGACAACGCCGTTCAGGTTTCGTTCGGCCTCGCCGAGAACAACGGCCTGCTCCCGAAGGGTGCACATCTGTTCTGGATTCGGGACATTGGCATATCCACCGACCAGCTCGCGGGGATGAGGTCGCCGCTTCCTGTGCTGGACACGTTGAGTCCGTCGTACAAGGTGTATCCGACGGCGGGCGCGTGCAGCCTGAGCGCGAGGGCAGACCAGTCGGTGGTTGACAGAACCTTCGCGATGCAGGGCCGTTTTTCCGGTGTGACGCCGGTCTGGCGGCCCCGGGGGCTCGGCCTGCCGGATGGCGATCTGGCCCCGGCGCGGTTTATCCCCTGTGTGGACGCTTACGGCGACAACGGGGAGTGGAGGGGCAGTTTCGCCTGGATGCTGGTTCATTTCGAGGGCCGCTACGCGGGCGGCGTCTGGGGCGCGATTGGCCTGGAGACCCGCCATCTGCCTGATAAGGACAGGGACCGGATTGCGGCTCTGGCTGCGGAGATGGCGGGCAGGATGTTCTCGCAGCCGTTTATCCGTATGGCTGGGTCCGACGCATTCGCGCTTGGTTCGGGCGATAAGGCTGCCTTCGGGGCAGGCTGTGTGGTGGTGGGCGCCAGGACCGCCTTACGAAACGTTCGGCCGTCCGTCTCTCTTGTTCAGGAGGGCAAGGAGATCACTCTCCTGGCGGGCGAAGAGCGTCCGGTCGCCTCCGGGGCCATGGAGAAGTGGGAGAAGCAGGGTCTTCCCTGCACCGCCCAACCGGGCGCGGCCCGCGTTGTTACGCGCCTGTTCGAGGGGGGGCGGACTGTGGACACGCTCCTGCAGCCGGTGGTAGTGCTTCACCCTGAGGCCTCCGGGGAGCGTGTAACCACCGGGCATGGCCAGTTCAGGCGGGCGGGCAAGCCGTTCTACGCGAACGGCGTGAACTACTGGCCCCGCTCGCGTGTAGGCATGGAGCCCGGGGAGTTGTCCGGAAGCTGGCTCGGGCGGTTGCGGTACGACCCGGAGGTGATCGAGAGAGACCTGCAGATGCTCGAGATGCTTCGCATCAACCTGGTGAGCGTCCAGTATAAAGACCCGGAGACGGCTCCTCAGCTCGTGGACTTTCTGGATCGCTGCAGGAATCACCGAGTCGTTGTCAACATCTTCCTGGATGGCGGCCACCCCTTGACGCCGGATCTTCCGAAGGTGCGCCAGTTGATCGAGGCGGCCGGACTGGCCCACAACTCGCAGGTGTTCGCCTACGACCTTGCCTGGGAGCCGAGACTGGGCCTGCGCGCCGAGCGTGCTTCCTTCGACGCTCGCTGGAAGGAATGGATCGAGGAGCAGTACGGAAGTGTGGCGCGGGCTGAGAAGGACTGGGGCGTGGCGGTTCCGCTGACGGACGATGGTCAGCCGGCATCGCCTTCGGACGAACAGGTCACAACGGACGGCGAGTGGCGCAGGATGGTGGCGGCCTACCGCCGCTTTGCGGACGATCTGATTAGCCGGGGATACGGAGAAGTCGCCCGGTTCGTGCGTTCGATTGACCCTAACCATCTACTGGGCGCCCGGACGGGTTTCGGGGGTACGGGACAGGCCTGGCTGGTTCCGATGATGCCTTTCGACCTCGCCAGCGGCGCGGCGCATCTCGATTTCACATCCCCGGAAGGCTACGCCCTTGCCGGTGATCTGGACAACTACCTCGCAGCGGGGTTTACGACCGAGTACGGGCGCTTCGTCTCGGGCGGTAAGCCCGTGTTCTGGGCTGAGTTCGGGCTGAGCATCTGGCCCGACACCCTGAGCACTCAGGCTCTGGAGGATCAGGCCGAGCACTACCGCAAATGCTACGAGATGTTCAGGCGCTCGCACGCGAATGGCTCGGCGGCGTGGTGGTGGCCCGGAGGTTTCAGAGTCGAAGAGGTCAGCGACTATGGGCTGGTCCGTCAGGATTGTGAGCCGCGTCCGGCTGCAAGGGTCATGTCGGCGGAGGCGCGTTGGGTTGAAGCCGCTATCAGGCTGCCGGCGGCCGCCGGAGTCATCGTGATTGACCGCGACCGACATGTGGACGGCTATGCCGGAGTGTGGGCGGCTGCGAAAGATGAGTATCTGGCGCGGGTGAAGTCAGGCCGCCGTGTGGCGCTCAGGACGGAAGGCACGGGAACGACAAGCGCGGACTGCCCTGCGGTGGCCGTGGGCGGCGTGCCTTGGACCGGCGATAATCCCCCGAAGTATCTGAACGCCGAGATCTGCTGTCTCGAAGCGCGCCACGGCGACGGGCTATGGGCCGCTATCGAGGGCGGCACGGTCCGGGCCCGGCGGGGCGTCCCGCTGAGACTGCGCACCACAGTCACCAACACCGGTGAGGCGAAGTGGCTTCGAAAGACCGACGGACCGGGGAGCGTGACTCTTCGCCTCAAGATGGGGGAGAATGTCGTGGATGCGTCCCTGCCCGGCGACGCCGCGAGCCTGCAGACGATAGGGGGAGTTGAAGTGGAGATTTCACCTCTTTCCGGGCCGGCATCTCTCGAACTCAGGATGAACTGCGATGGCCGGGGTATGTTCGGCCAGCGCCTTGCGATAGAAGTGGACGTGTACGACTGATAGCAGAAAGAGACATCGAAAAAGCGGCGAAGATGCTCCGGGACTGCACCCGGCTGCTGGTGTTCGCCGGGGCGGGTCTGAGCGCCGAGAGCGGCATTCCCACCTTCAGGGACCAGGGTGGTCTGTGGGAGGAGCACCGCGTGGAAGACGTCGCGACGCCGGAGGGCTTCCAGCGCGACCCGGCTCTGGTGTGGCGCTTCTACGCCGAGCGGCAGCAGCAGCTCACGACGGTCCGTCCGAACCCCGGGCACTTTGCGCTGACGCGGATTGAGCAGATATTCGCTCCGGACGGGTTTCTTCTGGTAACGCAGAACATTGACGATCTGAGCGAGAGAGCTGGCTCCCGGCAGATTGCGAAGATTCATGGTGACTTGATGGCCGTGTGGTGTACCAGCTGTTCGTGGCGGGGCTCTTTCGACGTGCCGCTTCAGCCGGAAGGCCTGGTGGACGAGAGAACACTGCCGTCGTGTCCCGAGTGCGGCAGCCTCGGGCGGCCAGGCATCGTCTGGTTCGGGGAGACTCTGCCGAAGGCTGTCATCAACCGGGCGCTGGCGTTCTCGATGGAGGCCGATGTGATTCTGATTGTCGGGACATCGGGCGCTGTCAGCGGGGGCTACGGCCTGGCGGATAATGTCTCTGCGCTCGGGGGCGGGGTCATAGAACTGAATCCGCAGGAGACCTGCCTGTCTCACCTTGCCGATGTCTGCGTCCGCGCTTCGTCCGCGGAGGCCCTCCCTGCGCTGCTGGCTCTTCTGTAGGGAGAACCACCTCTTCCTCTGCTTTGCGGCCCCTGCCCAGCTGCGCGAAAACGCTTGGTACGCAAAAACGGGGTCTGCCTGTCTAGCCTAGCCAGCCGGGCAGACCCCAAAGTTTCACTTCTTAAGAAGCTTCGCTCTCTTGGTTACTTACGCGCCAGGAACGATCAGGGCCAAGTTGTCCTGGAACGTGAAGAACCAGTAGCCCTTGTTAATCTGCAACGTGTTCCAAGGCGGATCCTCATCAATACCGACCATCTTGTTGCTGCCGGTCAAGGTATCTATATGGTACGCGAACTCCGACAGCCAGCTCGCTTCAATTGCCTCTTGGATCGTCTTGGTGACGATGCCGTTGGTGACGAGCAGATCCTCGTAGTCCACCGAGGCGGGAGTGTTGTTCGGGTAGCCAATCAACGTCCATCCGGCGCGAGGAAGGCTCAGCCAATGGTCGCCGCTCACGTCCACGCCCTGGTAGCTGACGGTCACCGGCCCCGGGTCCTTCCTGAATAGCTGGTAGCCATCACCGATCAAGAGGTTGCCCCACGTGGGATCATCCGGGTCATACGGAGGGTTGGACGCACGTATGGGATCGTAGCGAAACAGGCTGTAATAAATTGCGTCACTGCCCGTCACGCCTTGATCGCTGTAGCCACTGAATACATCAGCAGGGTCAGGACTCAGCGGAACAGTCGGGAACGCGATCATGTTCCAGCCCTGGTTGATGGTAATGGATGTCGTCACGGGTGCGGCAACCACACTGAGCGAGAGACTCAGCGCCAACGTCGCAACCAAGAGAGCGATACCTGTCCTATTCATAACATCTCTCCTTTCCACAGAGCCGACAGAAAGACACCTGTAGCTATAGAAGTATAGCGCCGTCCCTTGAGCGGCGTCAAGTGAGAAATCGAAAAAATGCCGTGCAATTTCGCGTTCTTGCGGCACCTGCGGTAAACAGGCATCCGAACTGGCCGGCTGCGCCGGGCGTTCCCGGCACTGCGCCGAACGGACTCGGCGCGGTCCTAGCCACAAACTGGCCGAACTCCAACAGCTTCACGACTGCCGGCCGAAAGCATCCGTGGAAGGTTGATCCTCCTCCCGTCCGCCTGCCCTGGCCGAGCCAGAACAGGCGGCCTGAGCGGGAAATCAGCTCCGGCACGATGCTATGGTAACGCATCGCATCCTGTTTGTAAACACCAAATCAGCATTTTCGATAAAAAAACCTGTCTCGCCCGGGAACTTCGCCTGAAGGCACCTAGTGTACTGCACGTGACGGTTCTTTACAGATAGCGTGCCCTGCGCGGGCTACTTTGGCGAGTATGGTGGCGGCATCCTTCTTCCATAGGAAGACCTTGGGGTCTTCATTGTGAGCTTCGAGGAA
>JBPOJE010000128.1:0-7616 GCA_052033935.1 Armatimonadota bacterium | reverse complement strand
TCGCCGCTGTATGCCTGGGTGTACGAGACCGCCGCGAAGGACAGCTTCGTCTCGATTGAGAAGGCGGAGAAGGTGCTGGGCTTCAAGCCGAAGCATTCGAACAAGGATGCCCTCATCCGAAACTACCAGTGGTATCTCAACAATCTCGCGAGCTTCGAGCACTCCACGGGCGTGTCACACAGAGTCCCGTGGAACCAGGGCATCCTGAAGCTGGCGAAGAAGTTCTTCTAGAACCAGCGCCTACCGGGCTGGCTCATCTGTCGTGCACGGCCGGCGGCACGCTTCCTGAAGTTGACACGCTCAGGCACCGAATCTATAATAACATTCTGTTGTTTACCCGGACTTTCAACCCTACGACACTATTCCTGCGTCCAGAGGAGGATGCGAATTGACCCGTTATCGTCAACTGTTCGCTGTCATTATCGTGCTTGTCGCGATTGCCAGCTTCATTGTAGCCAGCCGCCCCATGCGCCGCGGCCTCGACCTGGCCGGTGGCCTGCGCGTCGTCTATGAAGCGCGCCCGGAGAAGCCGGGAGACTACAGTCCCAATACGCAGAGATCCATCCTGCGCATTCTTGAGCGGCGCCTGAACGGTCCCGGGATCACCGAACCCGTCATCCACTCCAAGGGCGACAAGCAGTTCATCGTCGAAATCCCCGACGTCAAGAACAAAGAAGCGATCGCTGAACGGCTCGTGCGGCCTGTGCAGCTCGAGTTCCGCTATCTGAGGCTCGTCCAGAGCGACAGGAACCCGCAGGCGCCCTACACGATGGTGGTGCCTCAGGGCGACGACACGGACTACACTTTCACCGATCGCGAGGGCAAGGACGTGCCCGAGAGCGAAGTGCTTGCCAAGTCCGAGCGCATCCTCACGGGTGCGGACCTCACGGACAAGGCGGCGGCCGACATCTCGGGCATGAAATCTATCGTGCGCATCGAGTTCAAGGACGAGGGCAAAGACAAGTTCGCCGAGTTTACCCGCAGGCATGTGGACGAGATTCTGGCCATCGTGCTGAACGGCAAGATCCTCAGCGCTCCGTCCATCAACGAGGCGATTCTGGGCGGCAGTGCCCAGATCTCCGGGAACTTCACGGCCGAGGAAGCTCAGCAACTGGCCGAAGATCTGAACGCTGGTGCGCTTCCCGTGCCGCTCGTCATCGTCGAGCAGAACTCGGTGGAGGCCACCTTGGGCCGCCAGTACGTGAACCAGAGCGTTGAGGCCGGGCTATGGGGCATTGGTCTGGTGGTCGTGTTCATGCTGGTGTACTACCTGCTGCCGGGCTTTATAGCCGTGCTTGCGCTTGCGATGTATGCCCTGTTCACCTTTGCCATCTACAAGGCGATGGGCGTCACCATGACGCTGCCGGGCCTCGCGGGGTTCATCCTGTCCATCGGTATGGCGGTGGATGCGAACATCCTCATTTTCGAGCGCATGAAAGAGGAGCTTCGCGCAGGCAAGACGTTGCACAATGCCATTGACGCCGGCTTCAACCGTGCCTGGACGGCCATCCTCGACTCGAACGTCTGCACCCTGATCACCTGTCTCGTGCTGATTGCGCTCACATCCGGACCGGTCGTGGGATTCGCCAAGACCCTCGGCATCGGTGTGCTCGTCAGCATGTTCACTGCCGTTACCGTTAGCCGCACGCTGTTGCACCTGATCACGGGAATGGGCTTTGCCCAGAACGTGAAGCTCTACGGGCTTGGGCTGCAGTGGGGCTCGGGCGGATTTGCGGTGGACATCATCGGCAAGCGGGGTTTGTGGCTCACCTTCAGTGGCATCCTCATCGCCGCCGCCGTTTTCTTCCTGGCGACGCACGGGCTGCAGTGCGGCATTGATTTCACGGGCGGTTCCATGCTGCAGTTGAGTTCTCAAGAGGCCCTCACTGCGCCGGCAGTGACAGAGAAGCTGGCAGCGGCAGGGTTCGAGACGCAAGTTCAGATTTCGAAGGAGTCCACGGGCGGTTACAGGGCCTACGTGAAATCTCCGCTCAAGGAAACGGCCGATGTGCAGAATCTGAAGAACGCGATCGCCACCGAACTGCCGGGAGCGAAGGTGGTCACGACAGACATGGTCGGCCCGAGCATTTCGAAAGAGATCACCCGCAACGCTGTTTTGGCCGTCATCGTGGCGATGATCGCCATCCTGATCTACCTTTCGTTCCGGTTCGCCCTGGGCGGATTTGTGGCCGGGCTGCGCTTTGGCGCCTGCGCGGTTATGGCCCTCGCCCACGACGTGACGGTCGTCCTTGGGGCTTCAGCGCTGTTCGGCAAGCTCTACGGCTGGGAGATTGATGGCTCATATGTGACCGCCGTCCTGACGATGGTCGGGTACAGCGTGCACGACACCATCGTCGTGTTCGACAGGGTTCGCGAGAACCTCAAGCTTCGGCTCAGAGGCGAAACCTACGAGCAAGTTGTGAACAGAAGCATCCTGGAGACCTTCGCCCGGTCCATCAATACGTCGTTGACGATCGTGTTTGTGCTCGCGACCCTGATGATCTGGGGCGGCTCGGTTATCAGGCACTTCAACGCAGTGCTGCTTGTCGGTATTGTCGCCGGGACCTATTCATCCATCTTCATCGCGAGCTCGCTGCTCGTCGTGTGGGAAAAGCTTGCGACGAGGTCGAAGGGCCTCAGCCCGGCGGAACTCAAGCCGCTGGTCGAGAAGCCCGTGGCAGATGTGCGCCAGATGGCGGACGTGGCGTCCGGCAACGGCAGCGGTGATGATGCCGGCAGCGCCGCAAAGACCCGCACGAAGGGTGCCGGTTCCGCCCGGCGCCGCAAGCGCCGCTTCTAGGTTCGGCGCTGCGGCAGCGCAAAGTACTTCAGGGCGGCCCCGATGATCGTGCGGGGCCGCCTTTTCGTATGCCGGGCTGTGGATTCAGCGGCTGCGGCGCGTCTGGTGTTTGGGGGACAACCTGCCAATAATAGGGTAGCCTGACACCGGGCCGCGCATGTAGCCCGGACACGCCGGTTGACGCATCGGGGAGGTAGTTTCGTTTGGACATTTGTGTAATAGGCACCGGATACGTGGGGCTCGTTACCGGGACCGTGTTCGCGGATCTCGGCAACGTGGTCATCTGCGCCGATCTGGACGCTGCGAAGATCGCTCAACTTCAGGCGGGCAAGATGCCGATCTACGAACCGGGCCTCGAGGAGATGGTGACTCGCAACGCCGAGGATGGGCGCCTTGTCTTTACCACGGATATCGAGTCTGCCGTGCGTGACTCGGAGGTCATTTTCATCGCGGTCGGCACTCCTCCTCGCGAAGACGGACGCGCCGACCTGTCCGGTGTCGAGGAGGCAGCCAGGGCGATCGCCAGAGGTCTGAACGGCTACAAGGTCGTCGTAAACAAGAGCACGGTGCCGATTGGCACGGGCGATCTCGTCCGCGACATCATCAACTGCCATAAGACCTCGGATGTCGGTTTCGACGTCGTCAGCAATCCGGAGTTCCTGCGGGAGGGGTCGGCCATCAGCGACACCTTGCAGCCCGACCGCGTCGTGATCGGGGCGCCGAACCAAAAGGTGGCGATGAAGATTCTCGAGCTGTACGCCCCGATCGAGCGCCCCATGCTGATCACCGATGTCAACTCGGCGGAGATGATCAAGTACGCCTCGAACGCCTTCCTGGCGACCAAGATTTCCTTCATAAACTCCATCGCCAACATCTGCGAGGCGGCGGGCGCGGACGTGGTGCAGGTGATGAAGGGCATGGGCTACGACCGGCGCATCGGCGCGGATTTCCTGCAGGCCGGCATCGGCTATGGCGGAAGCTGCTTCGGCAAGGATGCAAGCTGCCTGTATCATACCGCGCGGCAATTCGGTTATGAGTTCGAAGTGCTTAGAGCCGTCATCGAGGTCAACGACCTGCAGCCGAAGCGCTTTTTGGGTGCGCTCGAAGAGCGGCTGGGCGGATTCAGCGGCAAGACGGTGGGCATTCTGGGGCTGGCCTTCAAGCCGAACACCGACGATATGCGCGACGCAAAGAGCATCGAAGTGATCGCCGCGCTCCTTGCCGGGGGCGCAGCAATCAAGGCCTACGACCCGATAGCCGTCGAGAACGCCCGCCAGATCTTCCCGCAGATCACTTACACAGACAATGCTTACGAGGTGGCCCAGGGGGCGGATGCCGTGGTCTTGGTTACCGAGTGGAACGAGTTCAAGTTCTTGAATCTGCAGAAGCTCAAGGACGCAATGCGGACGCCTGTGTTCTTTGACGGACGCAACCTGTACGATCCGGCGGTTATGCTGAAACAGGGATTCGATTACCACTGCGTCGGCAGGTCCTTGAAGTTGTGGACGAACGGCAATGGCGGGCCTGTCAACGGCGACAGGGGGCACGTGCGCGGGGCTGGATAGCCCCCTTTCGAAATCAAGTGGGAGTTGGTGGCATGACGTTACCTGCTGCTACAACAAGAAGCCGTTACGAAGTTGGCGTGCAGTATTACGACCGGGGGCAGTACGATCTGGCCGTCCGAGAGCTGAGCCGGGCGGTCACTTCGAGCCGCCGCGCCGCGGGGCAGGATGCCGCTCTGGCGCATTTCTACCTGTGCGAGGCGTATGCCGGTCTGGCCGCGGGTCACGCCGTGCGGCAGGACTGGGCGGCGGCCGAAGAGTGCCTGCGCAAGGCGCTCCGAATCAGCCCCGGCTATGCCAACCTCCATTACGAGCTTGCCTGCGTGTGCTATCTCACCGAACGCTATGGTGACGCCGCGCTGGAGGTGGAGCGCGCGCTCTCGATCAATCCGGACTACCTGCGCGCCCAGTACCTGGACGGGCTGGTGCAGTACCAGATGGGCGAGCTGGATGAAGGCGTGGAGAGGATGCTCGATGCCGTCCGCTCGGGCCTTTCGGTTGTGGCCAACTACGTGGAGAAGGCCGTCTGTTTGCATCAGGAGGCGATGTACGAGGAGGCCGCCATTGTTTTCGCTGCGGCCGGCATCATGTGCGGCGAAGATGTCGTCGGGGGCATAAGGCTGGCGAGGGAGCAGATGGCGCAGGGGGATGCCTCCGCCGCCGCCGCGACGGTGCGGGGCCTGCTCGACCGCTGGCCCGATTACCCTGGCTGCACAACCTGATGGGGCAGGTCTGGATGGCGGCAGGTGACCATCAACAGGCCGCCGCTGAGTTCAAGGAGGCCCTCGCTCTCAATCCGGGCTACGTCGCCGCGCAGGTGAACCTGGGGCATGCTTGCGGGCGGGTAGGCAGCCACGACACCGCCCGCGTGCCGTACGAAATCGATCCGGGCAACCCGGACGCTCGCGAGAGCATATCAGCCGCCTAGTGCCTCCCGCATCTGAGGGCTTCGAGCAGAAGGGCGCGTTTCGCGTGACGGCGCGCGATCTCTCCTCGTGCGCCCGTGCCGGTCTCCTCACGACCCCGCACGGCGTCATTGAGACCCCCGCATTCATGCCTATCGCCACGCAGGGTACGGTGAAGGCAATGACCACCGAAGAGGTGTGGGGCATCGGCTTCCGCCTCATCCTCGCGAACACTTATCATCTGTATCTCCGCCCCGGAACTGAGGTGCTGAGGGTGGCGGGCGGACTGCGCGGCCTGATGCGCTGGGATGGTGCCATCCTCACCGACAGCGGGGGATATCAGGTGTTCAGCCTGTCGGCGATCCGCAAGATCACGGACAATGGGGTGATGATCCGCAGCTACATAGACGGCTCCCCCCACGACTTCACTCCCGAGAAGGTGCTGGATATCCAGCGGGCTATCGGCTCGGATATCGCGATGGTTCTGGATGTGTGTCCTCCTCACGACGCCGGGTGCTGTGAGGTCGCACGGGCGGTTGACTTGACGATTGACTGGGCAGAGCGCTCAGTGGAGTCTCGCGAGGGCATTCCGCTGGTTTTCGGCATCATTCAGGGCGGGAGCTTCGACGACGAGCGCCGGCGTTGCGCCGAGAGCATCTGCGCCATGGGGTTCGACGGGCATGCCATCGGCGGGGTGTCGGTGGGAGAGCCATCGAAGGAGGCGTTCCGGATCGTTGATCTCACGGTGCCGCTGCTTCCGGCGGACCGTCCGCGCTATCTGATGGGCATGGGCACTCCGGAGGACATCCTGAACGGCATCGAGCGGGGCGTGGACATGTTCGACTGCGTGCTGCCCACGCGCCTGGGACGCAACGGCAGCCTTTACACGTGGCGCGGACGGGTGAACGTCAAGAACGCGCGCTTCGCAGACGACCTGTCGCCGATTGACAGTGAGTGCGATTGCCCGGTCTGCCAGCGCTACAGCGCGGCGTACCTGCGGCATCTCTACAAGGCCGGGGAGATTCTGGCGGCGCGGCTCGCGACGATGCATAACCTCTGGCTGTACCACACGCTTATTGTCCGGGCGCGGCAGGCGATTGCCGAGGGACGCTTCGCGGCGTTCAAAGCTGCAACCGTGTCGGCCATGTCCTCCAGCGTCAACGGCGGCTGACGGCGGCGGCGGATGTTACTGCTTCCGGCAGACCGCCTCGTCCTGGAACTCGCGGTGACAGGCAAACAGGCTCGGGATCCCGCCCGTGTGAATGAACACGACCGGCCGTGACGGGTCGAGGACGCCAGTTCGCGCAAGATCAGCAAGCCCCGACATGGCCTTGCCCGTATAGACAGGATCGAGCAACAGTCCTTCGAGCCGGGCGGCGTCGAGTATTGCTGCGTTTCCCGCTTCCGTGGGAATGCCGTATGCCGTGCCGAAGTACCGGTCATGCGGATGGAAGTCCGATTCCTCCACCGTAATGCCTGCGTCAATCATCCGCGCCGTTTCGTTGGCGATCTCGGTCGTCCGGTGATAGATTCGCTCGTTTCTGCTGCTCACGCTGATGCCGTGTATCTGCGCCTGCGGCAGGTGAATCTTCGCGCCGAGCACCGTGCCGGCGAATGTGCCGCACGATCCCACCGCCAGCACTATCTGCACGGGCTCGTCGCCGATCTGCCCGCGAAGCTCTTCCATGGCTCGAACATAGCCGAGCGCGCCGGTGGGGGTGCTGCCGCCGACGGGGACGATGTACGGCGTGCGTCCTTCCGCCCGCAACTCCTCTGCTATCCGTGACATCCCTTCCTCCATCTCGGGGACGTCCTTGTCGCGCAGAAACAGAATCTCCGCGCCCAGAAGCACGTCCAGCAGGAGGTTGCCCTGGAACTCCTCGAAGTCCGGTCCGGCCAGCACGAGCCTGACATCCAGCCCCAGTTTTCGTGCCGCTCCGGCGGTCATTCGGGCGTGATTCGACTGCGGGCCGCCGTCGGTGAGGACGACGTCAGCGCCCTTTGCCAGAGCGTCGCCCATCAGATACTCCAACTTTCGCGCCTTGTTGCCTCCGCCCGTGAGTCCGGTCTGGTCGTCGCGCTTGATAAGCAGCTTGCTCAGTCCGTAATGCTTCGCAAGACGCGGGGCATCCTCGATGGGGGTAGGGAGGTGAGCAAGGTGAACACGCGGATGATCGTCAATCTTCATAGTGTCTGAACTATAGCCTTGCCCCGCGCGTGCCGTCAAGGTGTCGAATTGCCTCCCGAGTAAACGTACTGAAAACGAGTCGCTGCCTCGGAAAGGAATCGTACCGAGAAGCCGAACTGCTCCGGCAAACACAGGAGTATTCGGTTGGATCAACACGGTAA
>JBPOJE010000116.1:0-24908 GCA_052033935.1 Armatimonadota bacterium | reverse complement strand
CCGAGGGCTGCCATACGTCCGCCGGCTCGCCTCATACGCGGACGGGATCCGACCAAGAAGATAACGGTTCTCCCGCGAACGGCGGCTCTCTGAACGCGACCGCCACGCGAAGTAACCGCTCCGCGATACACCAACCACACGGCACAGAAGACAAACGGAGTACGCCTCCCGGTGAGCAGCGACAAGGGCGTACCTCACAGCTGCTCCTTCGCGAATTACGCCGCCGCTTCTTTTAGGATCTCGCACTCCTGATGCAGAACGGACACCTCCTGGCGATCTCCCCCTCAAGCGTCTCCCGCCGCGGCGCAACACCCTGCCGGGTTTGCTCCCGGCGCTTCTTCATCCAGCCCCGACGGAATACTCGGACAGACTCCTAGGGCCAGGGCCAGAAGGCGTAGGTGGGAATGTTGAGCGCGATACCGATAATCGTCCAACCTCCGCCCACAACGCACTCTCCGAGCACCAGCCCCATAAAGAACGGCAGCGCCTTGCGGTAGAGCTGCAGCCCGCCGTACCTCAACATCAGCGCTTTGATGGACCACGCAAGCAGGAGCGGCAACCAGAGCAGGTTCATGGACCACGTGCTGGATACGGCGTAGCCGACGGGGTGGAAGGGGAACCACGGGAAACGCATCCTGAGTGTGTTCAGGAGTATGGTGAGGCCGAAGCCAACGCCGATTGCCCAGCGCGTGTAGATTGCCGTCATCGGCAGCGGCGGGGTCTTGATCCAGCCCGTCAGGCGGTTGTAAGGCTCGCCTCCGAAGATGAGCGGCACATCCGGCGGGGCCATGTTCGTTGCGGCGCCGTACTTGTACGTGAGCGACAGCACCGCGTAGAAGGCGGCCGGGATGCCAATCAGCACCGCCAGGCATATCGCGAGTCCGAGCCTCCTGTAGTGCATGCGCGCGCGTTCGGCGATCTTGTACCCCTCAAGCTGGAACGGCATGGGATGAGACCGGTACGCCCTGTTGAACCAGAAGAACGAACTGAGCGAGGTCAGGTTTTGGTCGCTCAGGTTCTGCGGCCCAAGCACGTTGACAATAATCCGGTCCGGCCCCGCGTCGTGTAGATCGTGCGCGGGTGGCCCGAGCTCCGCCCGCATACGGGTGATTGCGAGCGCGAGCAGCCAGTAGATACCGAAGAACGCGAACGCAATAGGCACGCTCATTCCGGCCAGAATCGCGAAAAGAATCATCAGCGCCGTTCCGCCCAGAAAACCGATGGAGGCCAGACGGTACGGGATGGGCTCGTTCTGGTCCTCGAGGTCTCTCTTCCAGTCGAACAACCCGCGCAGCAGCAGCGCAAAATGCTTGCGGCTGGCCCAGAGGGCGAACACGGCAATGCCCATGTAGGCCCCGAACGACTGCTCGGCGACAAACGGGAACCCCTGAATGAGCCCGTCCCAGGCATAGTTCGCCGAGATGACCCTCTGCAGCTTCCACATGATGAAGAAGAACCAGCAGGAGAACGACAGATCGAGCGGCAACAGGATCCCCAGGCCGATGACGAACGGGTAGAAGCAGATCGGCAGCCAGCCGACGGCGTTCCACGGCCGTGTCGTGAACGTGGGGCCGAGGTCTATCTTCTTGATCGGCAGCAGCGGAAGCTGCGGGTACAGAAAGGCAAAGCCGTTCCAGACGTCAATGCTTGCCGCCAGGGCAAAGCCGATCCACATGTAGCGGTTGCGGAAGAGTGGCGCGTTCTCCGCCGTCATGTCCAGCGGAAGCTGCACGAGCGGATAGGCCAGCCTCTCGCGCTCTGTCCACTGCTTGCGAAGCAGCATCACCAGACACAGCATCGAGAGCGCCATCACGAGAATGAATGCGGTCCAGCAGGCGAGCGGCACAACCCAGTGTTTCAGGTTGTACCAAGCGAGGAAGCTGTCGTTGCCGCTGTAGAAGCTCTCCAGTGTGCCCTGGTTCCGGACGGTGAGCCAGGGCTTCAGGTGCGGGTGTATGATCTTGGCCCACTCGTTCGTGTTGTTCGCGAACCAGAACGGGTGGGTCAACTGGGGCACGAGTACCTGAATGAAGTCGTGGCTGACCAGAGCGCTCCCGATGTTCAGCATTATGTAGATGGTCAGGAGCTCGGACTGGCTGAAGACGTGGCGCGGTGCCACTCTGCGGAGAATGCCGTTCAGTCCGACGAGCGCAAGCAGGACAAGGATGGAGTTAAAGAAAAGAGAGATGGTGGTAGGATGCCCGGCGTACCGGACAATCTCCATCATGTAAATCCACCAGGCGTTCGGCCAGATGAGAATGAGGGCAATGGTGATGGCGCGCCAACTTACGCCTCTGAAAGGTGTTTTATCGTCCGGGCTGGGCAAACTCTGGCATTATCCTTTGGTGGAGAACAGACTTAAGAATAGCTGTCGTCCGGGCTCGTTGTCAACACTGGTCACGGCCGCCCGGCACATTCCCTTAGTATTATGGCGAGAGGTTTGAACGGCGTGAAGATACACAGAGCAGACGGGGCGTTCGATTCGGTTGAGACCGCGAGTTACTGCCTGCGGGCAATAGATGCGCGGTCGCTGAGACTGAGCGTTCGTGGCAGGGCGCTCGCGGATCTGAGGGTGGCCTCCGGGGTCGGCACGGGCAACGGCTCTCCGGACGTGAGCACGAGCCCCCACGGGCCGGAGGTTCGCGAGGAGGTCGGCAGCGTTGTGCTCACATGGCGCTCGTCGAGCGCTTGCTGGAATCGGAAAACGTACACGTTCGAGTGCAGCGAGGAGCAGTTCGTGTACAGGGTGGCCGTGGAAGGCGATGGCCCGATAGACGCTGTGGAGTTCTTCGAGGGGCTGCAGGATGAGCCGGGTCCCGCGTCGCTCTACAGGTTCAGCCGCTTCATGTCGAGCGAGGTGACGCTGCTCGACAGGCGGCATTACAGGTCGTGTGAGTATGCCTGCATTGACGCCTTGTCCGGCCCGACACACGACACCCCGCGCGAACCCGAGGACAACAACCACTGGCTCTTCTGCCCGCCGCCGCTGGCGTTTGTGTGGTCGCTTGCCGAAGGTCCGTGGCTGGGGGTGGGCGTGGCGCCGGACCCCGGGGAGTACAACTTCACCCGATTCCAGTACTGGCCGCTGCACAACTGCTTCAAGCTGCGCCTCACATATGATGGAATGACCCGCGTCCGGGGGCGGTGGGTGTCTCCGCGGGTGGTGTTTGCTCCGGCGCGGGACGATTACGACGGCGTGCGCAGGTGTGTTGATTACGTGTACGGCCAGAAACTCGCCCTGCGTCCGGAGCGCCAGCAGCCGGAGTGGTGGTCGCGGCCCATGTTCTGTGGATGGGGGCAACAGAACGTCTTCGCCGCTCACCGGGGCGGGTCGGGGGCTTCCTATGCCCGCCAGGACGCGTACGACTCGTTTCTTGCGCTGCTCGAAGAGCGCCGCCTGCGTCCCGGAACGATTGTGATTGATGACAAATGGCAGCGGGAGTACGCGACACTGGAGCCGGACCTCGCGAAGTGGCCGGACTTGCGCGGCTGGATAGATGCCCGCCATGCGGGCGGGCAGAAAGTGCTGCTCTGGGTGGGCTGTTGGAACAGGGACGGCCTGCCGGATAACGAGTGCATCAGGCGCGCTGACAACGGCCAGCCTGTGTGCGCCGACCCGTCGAATCCGGCCTACCAGTCACAGCTCAGTCTGGCGGTACATCGCATCCTCTCGCCAGAAGCCGGGTGTCTCAATGCGGATGGGCTGAAGGTTGACTGGACGAACGGGCAGCCTTTCGGGCCGGGGTACGTCACGGCGGGGAGCGTGTGGGGAGTCGAACTGCTGAAGACGCTTCACTCGACCATCTACACCGCGGCGAAATCGGCGAAGCCCGACTCCCTGATCATCACGCACGCCGCGAATCCCTACTTCGCGGATGTCACGGACATGCTCAGGCTCAACGACATAAGCGCCATTCAGCGCGATGTCTGCGAACTGATGCGGCACAGGCAGAAACTTGCGGTGATCGCCTGCCCGGACTGGCTGATAGACTGCGACAACTCCAGCGCCCCAACGCACGATGAGTGGTTCGAGTATATGAAGCTTCAGCCGGAACTCGGCGTCCCGTCTGTTTACTTTCTGACACACGTTGACGGCACGGGCGAGCCGATTCCTCTCAGTGACTGGGACGAGCTTCCTGCGGTCTGGCGCGGGCCGCTGGGGTAGGGGCCGCGGTCAAGGTGCCGCCGAGTTCGGCTATAATGCGCGGCGGTCGGCACACATATTTTAACTTACAAGTCGGCGGCACGAGGTGACGAATGTATCGAATGATTGATGGAATTCAGGCACGTGAGATTCTCGACTCGCGGGGCAACCCGACAGTCGAGGTCGAGGTTCAGGTGGACGATGGGGTTATCGGCCGCGCTTCTGTCCCGAGTGGCGCTTCAACCGGGACGCGGGAGGCTGTCGAGCTGAGGGACCGGGACGAAACCCGCTATCGCGGCAAGGGTGTTCAGAACGCGGTTGACAACGTCAACGAGAAGATCGCCCCGGAGATTGTTGGCTTCGACGTGTGCGATCAGATCGCCATTGACGAGATGATGATCGAACTTGACGGCACGGACAACAAGGGCGAACTGGGCGCCAACGCGATTCTTGGTGTTTCGCTTGCCTGTGCCTGCGCTGCCGCGCTTTCTCTGGATGTGCCGCTCTACAGGTACATCGGTGGCGTCAGCGCGCGCGTGCTGCCCGTGCCGATGATGAATATCCTCAACGGCGGCGAGCATGCCGACAACAACGTGGACTTGCAGGAGTTCATGGCGATGCCCGTGGGCGCGTCGAACTGGGTGGAGGCTCTGCGCTGGGGCGCGGAGGTCTTCCACGCTCTGCGCGACGTCTTGAAGGCCCGCGGATACAGCACTTCCGTCGGCGACGAGGGCGGATTCGCTCCGAACCTCAAGACCAACGAGGAGGCTCTGGAAGTCATCGTCGAGGCGATCGAGGCCGCCGGATACAAGCCCGGCGAGGAAGTGGCCATAGCTCTGGACCCCGCGGCAAGCGAACTCTGGAAGGACGGGCAGTACGACTTTCGGAAGTCCGGCTTCAAGAAGACCCCTGCCGAGATGGTGGACTTCTACGCTGATCTCTGCGACTGCTACCCGATCATCAGCATCGAGGACGGGATGGCCGAGCAGGATTGGGACGGCTGGAAGATGATCACCGATCGTCTGGGCGGGAAAGTGCAGCTTGTCGGCGACGACCTGTTCGTGACGAACACCGAGATACTTGATGAAGGTATAAAGAAAGGCGTCGCGAATTCCATCCTTATAAAGGTGAACCAGATTGGTACGCTGACCGAAACGCTGGCCGCTATCGAGATGGCGAAGCGCGCGGGATACACGGCGGTCGTGAGCCACAGGTCGGGCGAGACCGAGGACACGACAATCGCGGATATCGTTGTGGCCACCAACGCCGGGCAGATCAAGACCGGCGCGCCGTCGAGGACGGACAGGGTCGCGAAGTACAACCAGCTCATCCGCATCGAGGAAGAGCTGGCGGATATGGCGGAGTTCGCCGGGCCCGGGGCATTCTACAACCTGCGCTAGAAGCGGCGTCCGCGAACTAATCGAGGCGGCCCGCTGGAAGGGAAACTTCCCTCTGGCGGGCCGCCCTTAGACGTGTTACAATAACCACGTTGTGCAGCAGCACATCGCGGTTGTACACGTTCCGCGGGGCCGGATGCCCTGCGTATCTTGGAGAGAGTGCAGGATGCGTTCGCCACAAGAAGACGATCTTCTCAGGATGAATGGCCGGAGGTCTGCCAGGACGTCCGGAAGCGGCGATTCGTCCCCCTCCTCATCCCGCAGGCCTTTCCGCCCCTGGGTGTTTGCCTGCAATGTGGTACTCGCCCTAATCGTTGCCGGTCTCGCCCTGCAGGTTCTCAGGGCCGCGGTGCGGCCTCACTGCCTGGTCTGGCTCACCGAAAGAGAGATCAAAAGGATCGGGGTGCTTCAGCAGGACGCCGACCAGGAGCACCAAGACGTGCGGTGGGAATACGATCACACGAGCACGGCCGAGGGCAAGAAGAGCCAGATGCGCTACTACGGTTTTGTGAAAAAGGGAGAGGTCCCGTTCATTGTGCCGAAGGATTGCGCTCCCGCCGAACCGCCCGCGGCGGCATCCCGAATCGTCGCGCCGACTCTCTGGGAACGCGTAATGCTGCTGGCCTGCCGCCTTTGTGGGGTGGACCCGAACACCGTCGGCTGATCCTCTCCGCCGGTTAACAGGAATCGAGAGCCCCGCCGGCGAATGAATCAGCCGGTTCATCTACTTGTCCCTGCAAACAGATAATCCTGAACGCGTCCACCCGCCGCGTGACCCGTACGCAGCCTTCCGGCACCGCGACTATCGCCTATACGTGGTGGGGAACCTTGTCGCGAACTTTGGGCAGCAGATGCTCACCATCGCTGTCGGGTGGGAGCTGTATGAACGAACGCACTCCCCGATTATGCTGGGTTATGTGGGGCTGGTGCAGGTTCTGCCGGTAATCGCGCTCTTTCTCCCGTCCGGACACCTCGCCGATCGAATGGACAGGCGCCTGATCTTGCTTGCCGGGCAGCTCCTGATGGCGGTCGCATCGTTCGGCCTTGCCACAATCTCCTTCGTGCAGGGCCCGGTGCCCCTGATGTATCTGTGTCTGCTTCTGGCGGGAATCGCGAACGCGATCAAGGGGCCTGCGCGTGCCGCGCTTATACCGCAACTCGTTCCACTCAGGATTCTGGGCAATGCCGCTGCGTGGAGCAGTACGACCTTCGAAATCGCCTGTATGAGCGGCCCGGCCGTGGGCGGCGCGATCATCGCCGCGTGCCACAGGGCATGGCCTGTTTACCTGCTCGATGCACTGGCCGCGCTGACGTTTTTCGCGTTTGTCTGGTTCATACCGCCGCGCCCGCGCGATATGCCGGGCGAGCCGCCGTCGCTCAAGACTCTTGCCGCCGGACTGGCCTTCGTGGGGCGCGAGAAGACGATTCTTGCCGCCATAGCTCTGGACATGTTCGCCGTTCTGCTGGGCGGCGCGACGACGCTGCTGCCGATCTACGCCAAGGACATCCTGCACGTGGGGCCGCAGGGGTTCGGCTGGCTGCGGGCGGCCCCGGCGGTTGGCGCGCTTGTGATGGCGACGGTCGTTGCGCACAGTCCGCCCTTCCGCCGCGCCGGGCGCGCGCTGCTGCTTGCTGTAGCCGGGTTTGGCGCCGCCACCATCGTGTTCGGGCTGTCGCGTTCGTTCTGGCTGTCGCTTGCGATGCTGTTTCTGGCGGGGGCTTGCGACAACATCAGCGTCGTGATCCGACACACGCTCGTTCAGGTGCGCACGCCGGACGCGCTGCGGGGACGGGTGTCCGCTGTCAATGGCGTCTTCATCGGGTCGTCGAACGAACTCGGGGGGTTCGAGTCCGGGCTGGTGGCGCAGTTCTTCGGGCCGGTCGTTTCCGTTGTCGCGGGCGGCATAGGCACAATCGCGGTGGTCGCCGGTGTGGCCGGGTTGTGGCCGGAGATCAGGGCGCTGGGCTCACTTGCCGATCAGCGACCGCCGGACGAGTCCGAAAACTGAGCACTTCCTACGCGGCCGGATGTGCCCGCGGGTTCTTCGTGGACATGTCCACGTTGTAGATGCGGCCCTTCAGGTGTTCCGTGGGTCTGCCGAGGACGTCCAGAATGACCCTCGATATCCACTTCTCGATCTTGATGACCGTCATCTTGCGCCGCAGACGCCCCTGCATGTCCCTGTTGAGAATCAGCGGAAGCGTGTTCGTCGTGACGATCTCGTCAATCTCCGCGCTGCTCAGGTTCTCGCGGGCTTCCGGCGACGAGTAGAAGTGCGTCACGAAATAGACCACGCGCCCCGCGCCTGCTGCCTTAAGCTGGCGGCAGCATTCGCGGATGGTGGTTCCCGTCCTGACCATGTCGTCAATGACGATCACGTCCCGCCCGGCGATATCCTCAACCGCGCACGGCGAGCAGTCGTCTATGATGGTCGAAACGGAGCGCTCGCCGGTTCGGCGTTTGGTGTACCAGAGCAGACCCGTCTTCGCGTTTCCACCAGACTGGCGGCGGATCTCGTCATCCACTTCGCTCACAAACGCCCGCGCGCCAAGGTCGGGCGCGCACATCAGCAGGCCCGTTCCGTTGTGCAGGCTGGGGGTCACGTCGGATTTCAGAATGTAGTCGGCAAACACGTCGGCCGGACTGAGGTTCAGAAAACCCCTGTTAAGCGTGGCCTCGAACAGCCTCTGGACGGAACCCGAGTGATTGTGCACGGTGATTGCGCAGTCCACCCCGGCAAGCGCCAGCGCCTGTGCGTAGAAGAGGCTGGTGAAGGGCTGCCCGTCGAACTTCTTGTAGTCCGCGATGGTGCGCTCGTAGTCGGCGTCGCCGTGATCGGGACGGGGCCCGCGGTCTTGCGCGCTGAAGAAGAGATCCGGCTCCACGAGCACGACTCCCGCCGCCCCGTTGTCCTTCGCCGCTCTGGCTATCAGCAGCGTGCGCCACGCCAGCTCGTTGCGGCTGAGCGTGCTCGAGACCGTTGAGACCAGCACGACATTCGTGCCGGCCAGCTTGTTGCCGATCTCGGCCATGTCCTGTTCGTCGCTGATGAAGCGCGGGCAGAACTCGGTGTTGACGAAGGTCTTCAGCGAGACGATATCGGCGATGTCCACGCGCTGGCGGCAGTAGGCGCCGATGTCTATCGCGAAAGGCTCGTCAGACTCGGTGCCGACGATGAGGAAAGGTTTCTTGCCGTCGAACTGCCCCGACAGCACGCCGGCGTATTTCGTGCTCATGCCCTGATGTTACCACTTCGCCGTCGCCGTGAGCAATGCCGTCTGTCTCTTGTCTCGCGCCATTCCGATGCTGATGTCGCGGGATCTCCGCTCCCGCGACCCTGTCCGCCGGAGTAGGCCTGAGCTTCGTGTGCGGAGTTCTCTGGAACGAACGCCCCGAAGCAGCCCCGCCTTACGGGGTGATGCCCTGATTTCCGAGGTATCGCATTGCCTGCACGACGGCGGTTGTCCACCGACGCCCCGCGCGGTCATAATGACGGGGGAATACAATGGATGCGCAGAGGACACAAACCGGGGAATCATCGGCAAAGCAGGCGGGCAGGCTGAGCCTGACCCTTGCCGGGGACGTGGTCAAGTTCGCCTTCAGGCTCTTCCGCAGCCCGAAGGTGCCAAGGCGCGTAAAGATTCTGCTGGTGGGACTGGGCTTGTACCTCGCATCCCCGCTTGACATTGTACCCGATGCCATCCCTGTGCTTGGCTATCTGGATGACGCTTTTGTCGCGGCTGCCGCCCTCGGTCTTGCCGCGCGGTGGCTTCCGCATGATGTTGTTGATGAGCTCTGGGAGGGCGAAGTCGCATTCGACGAGGCTCTCAAGCTCCTGCAGGGCGCTGTCAGAAACATCATGCGCAGAAAGCGGGCCGGGTAGGGCCACCCTGCCGACCTCCATGAATAGCACTGCCTCTTTTGACATCGTCGTTGTGGGCGCGGGCCACGCGGGCTGCGAGGCCGCGCTTGCGGCGGCGCGTCTCGGGGTGAACACCTGCGCCGTGACGCTGTCGGCGGACAAGATGGCGCTCATGCCGTGCAACTGCTCCATAGGCGGTTCGGCGAAGGGGCAGGTCGTGCGCGAGATTGACGCTCTCGGCGGACAGATGGCGCTCGTCGCCGACGCCACCACCACCCATCGCCGCATGCTCAATACGGGCAAGGGACCTGCTGTGCAGGCTCTCCGCGTGCAGTGCGACACGCTGCTCTATCGCAAAGCCATGCGGGAGGCCGTGGTCAGCCAGCCGGGCCTGACGCTCATCGAAGACCGCGTTGCCGCCATCCTCCACGAAGACGGGCAGGCGCGCGGTGTGCGCCTGGCCAGCGGTAGCGAGTTGCAGGCGCGCGCTGTGATCGTCACAACGGGCACATTCCTGAATGGTGTCTGCCACTGCGGGGAAGTCCAGACAAGGGAAGGGCGCCGCGGCGAGCCGGGAACTGCCGAGCTTTCGGACTCGCTGCGCCAGATGGGTTTCCCGGTGGGGCGCCTCAAGACCGGAACCACCGCGCGCGTCGCCCGCGAGTCGCTCGACACATCCCGCCTCGAGATTCAGCCGTCGGATCCGTCTCCGCTCGCGTTCTCTTATCTCACGCCCCCAAAAGAGCGCCACGACCTGCTTCCGTGCTGGATTACGGCGACGACACCCGAGACGAAGAGAATCATCGAAGCCAACCTCTCGCGCTCGGCGATGTACGGCGGGCGCATTGACAGCATCGGGCCGAGATACTGCCCGTCCATTGAAGACAAGATCGTCAAGTTCCCGCACCGCGAGCGACATCAGGTGTTTCTGGAGCAGGAGGGCTGGGACACGAACTCCATCTACGTGCAGGGAGCGTCCACCAGCCTGCCCGAAGACGTGCAGATCGCGTTCCTGCGATCCATCCCGGGGCTGGAAAACGCCGAAATACTCCATCCTGGCTACGCAGTCGAGTATGATTTCGTCCCTCCGACGGAGCTTTACCCGACGCTCGAGACCAAGCGCGTCAGCGGACTCTACTTCGCCGGGCAGATCAACGGGACGTCCGGATACGAGGAGGCGGCCGGTCAGGGCCTTGTCGCCGGAGTCAATGCCAGTCTCAGGCTCGAATCACGGCCGCCGTTCATTATGGACCGCACTCAGAGTTACATAGGCGTGATGATTGACGACCTGGTTACAAAAGGCGTGAACGATCCTTACCGCCTGCTCACGTCTCGCGCCGAGTACCGGCTACTGCTGCGGCACGACAACGCCGACATACGCCTTACCCCCCTCGGACGCGATGCCGGACTCGTTGACGATACGCGTTGGGAGGTGTATCGGCAGCGCAGGCGGTGGCTGGAGGCCGAACACTGGCGGCTCAGGGAGACGCGTGTTTCGCCGGAGCTGTCCAATCGGTTCAACCTGTCACGATCCCAGGGGCTTTCGCTGGCCGATCTGCTGCGTAGGCCGGAAATCACATATGGTGATATCGCCTGCGGCTCGGCCGTCGCGCCTGAGGTGGCTCGGCAGGTTGAGATCGAGATCAAATACGAAGGCTACATCCGGATGCAGAACGCGGAAGCATCCCGTGGCCGGGATCTCGATGCGTGGGTTATTCCTGCCGATCTGGTTTACCAGGACTACCCGGCCATCTCCCGCGAGGGGCGAGACAAGCTCTCGCAGATACGGCCGGCAACACTCGGGCAGGCCTCACGGATTCCCGGACTGACGCCCGCTGACATCTCCATACTGATGGTGCATCTGTCCCGCCTGCGCAGGTCGCAGGCCGAGTCCGGCGAGCGTCCCGAGGTGGCTCTAGCCGGGTGATCCGCCGTCCCATTCGTGGGAGCGGGCCGGGGCAAAACGTCAACGCCGACAGCTTCTGGCCGGGCGTGTGCCCGCCAGTCGCAGAAACGGCCTGGCCCGGCATAGCCGGAACCAGGCCGCAAAACCTTGTTTGCCGATGTGCGCGGCGCTACCGCCCGCGGGCGAACCTGCGGTAAACTCCGAGCCCCGCCAACCCGATTCCGGACAGAACCAGCGACACAGGCTCTGGAACGGGTGGCTGATCGTCATCGTCATGCGGCCACCAGAGAGGAATGAACGGGAACGAGCGCCCACGCCGGGCGAGTACCTCGGGAAGCGCCGCTTCGGCCGCGCCGGGCTGGCCCGGAACCATCAACTCCGCAAAGGTGGTCTCTGTCGGTGGGAACGGCGGAAGCTCGGGAACCGTCGGGAACACCTCGGGAGTCATGGTGAACGAGCTGACGGGCGGAGGAGGGGGCGGAAGCGCCTCTGAGACCTTCACCGCCGGAAGCTTGGTCGCCACCGGGTTGCCGCACCTCACCTCAAGAACCGGATTGCCGTTGATGTCAACGAAAACCGGTGTGCCCTTGCGCACTGTCCGAGCCTCGCTGACCACGCGTCCGTGAGCATCGTAGTAGTACACGCGCAACTTCCGCGCCTGGGGCAGTGGGATGAGACGGAGACCCTTGAAGACGTCCACGATTGTGTCGCGGTCCGTGTGGTAGAAGTTCCTGTAGCGCAGGCCAACCACCTTGTCGTCCTTAACCTGATTAACAAGACCGGATGTGCTCGACACACGGTGCCGCAAGAACGACCCGGGTGGAGTCCTGCTGGAAGCGCAGAAACCGACCGAGGACACTGTTATCAGGGCGATAATAGACAGTATCAGCGTGTTTCTCGAAATCATATTATGGCTCCACCGGAACCCGAAGGTCTGGCTGTCAAGCCGCCTGCCCTCTTGCCGGGGCTTCTTCTAACGCGAGCCGCCCGGCGGGAGTCCGACCGCGCTAGTACATCTTACAGGATAGACGCCAGAATTGCGACCTTTGCTCCATCAATCCCGTCCCCGGCGGCGAAAACTTCCAGCCGGATTGCCCACGGGCCTCCCGCAATTCGTATGTTCCGACCATTACTTGCCTGTCCGAGGAGGGTTCTCCTCCGCCGCCGGGTGCGCCTGCCTGCCCCCGGAAGTGTGCATCGTGCTACAATATGGCGGCAACAGCATTGGCGGGCAGGGTGGGCAGCTCTGCCCTGTCCCCGGAAAGGTTCCTTATGATCGTCAAGCAGTTCCCTTGTTCTCTCATGGCTGCGCTGCTGACTGCGCTTGCCGTGGCAACTGCCCGCATGCCGGTCAGCGCGGATGGCGTGTTTCGGGCGCTCTGGGCAGATGCGTTCCACGTGGGCTTCAAGAGCACGGCGCAGATTGACGCTCTCGTCGCCAGGGCTGTGGCGGGCAAGTACAACGCGATCATCCCCGAAGTGTTGGCCTATCACGACACCGCGGGCGGAGGCCACGGGGCCTACTGGAACTCCTCTCTCGTCCCAAAAGCCACCGACATCTCAGGTGGAATAGACCCGCTCGCCTATCTTGTCGAGAAGGCGCACGACGCCGGCATCGAGGTGCACTGCTGGCTGGTGGCATATAGGGTGTCCACATCGTGGCCGCCCGCTGGCAACAGCCTGCTCGCCAGCCAATCCGAATGGCTCATGGTGCCTTCTGGCTCGATGGGCTCGGTGGAAAAGGTGGATGGCAAGTATACACTTGATCCGGGTTGTCCCGCCGTTCAGGAGCATCTTGTCGCCATCGTGAGGGAACTGGCAACCAACTACGCGATTGATGGGATACACTGGGACTACATCCGCTACACTTCCACTGATGCGGGTTATCCTGCCGTGGCATCGTATAGGCAATCGGGCCTCAGGAGGTTTCAGCGGATAACCGGCCGCACTGATGTGCCGGATGCCTCGGGGGACACCGAGTGGGATGATTTCAGGCGGCGCACCATCAACGAACTTGTAGCACGCGTGCGGGCGGAACTCCCGCTCATCACCACAAACCCGCGGCAGCCGCTCAGGCATACCGCCGCGCTCATCTGTTCGGGGGATGCCCCTTCGCTCTTCACTTCAAGCGGCGCCTACAGGCTCTTTCAGAACTGGGAGCACTGGATGGCGCAGGGGTGGCTCGACGCCGCCTGTCCCATGAACTACAAGCGCGAGGTAGTGTCACGCCAGGCAACATGGTACCGGAACTGGGTCAACAGTGCCGTCGCCTGGCGGCATGGCCGCCACGTTTTCTGCGGGCAGGCCAACCACCTTAACACGATGCAGAGCAGTGCCACGCAGTTGCAGTATTGCCTGGACGCCGGGGCGAACGGCACCGTCAACTACTCGTACGCGGTAACAGTGGACAGCAACGAAGACGGCACGGGCGAGACCGACTGGTCCTGGTACAGCCACATCGGAAGCACGCTGTTCGCGTTGCCAGTGCCCACGCCCTCCATGCCTTGGCGTGACCCCGCTCTGGCGGCGGACGGGGTGCTTTTCGGGCGGGTCGTGGATGCGACAACGGGCGAGCCGATAGACAACGCCACTGTAATGCGCCCCGGGTCGGCGTACACCGCCCAGACGGACGGCAATGGCTACTACGTCATCGCACAAATGCCGGCCGTGGCGTCCGGGACGGTGTACCCGGTCTATGCTAACAACGGCACGGGGTATATCGCCTCGCGGCGTGACATACGCGTGCTTCCCGGTGTGGTGACGCGGGAGGATTTCGCCATAAGCCCGCTTGCTCCGCAGCCCGTCCAGATGAGCAGGCTGGGGCAGGCGGGTCAGTTCGCTGATGGCACTCGCGTTGTCGCTTCGGGGCTAATCGTGACAGCAAACTCGCAGCAGGCCGGGGCAAACTACGTGCAGCAGCAGGATCGCAGCGCTGGCATTCGCGTCGAGTCCACGGATGTGTTCACGCCCGGGCGAATGGTTCAGATCGTTGGAGTGCTCGGGACGAAGCCGACGGGCGAGCGCTATCTGCGCGACTGCCAGAGGGTCTCCGACCTCGAATACGCGGGCGATATACGCAGCCTGGGATGCCGCCCGGCACAGGTTACCTGGACGTCGGACGAGCCCGCATCGAAGGGGCTTGGCAACATAGGCCTGCTTATGGACACCTGGGGCCGCGTCACAATTTGCGATACCGGCTACTTCGCGCTCAACGACGGGTCGGCTTCAGGTTCGGGTCTCAAGGTGATCATACCTGCCGCGGGCACTCCGCCTTCGCTGGGTGCGATGGTGCGCGTTACGGGCATTGCGCAACTTGAGGCAGGCCCCACTGGCAGCATACCCGTTCTTGTGCCAAGGTGTCCTGGGGATATCGTGAGGCCGTAGTGAACTCAGATGGCAGGGACGCCGCCGTGAAGATACTCGTCTGCCCTGATTCTTACAAGGAGGCTCTCTCTGCCTCAGCCGTGGCGGAGCACATGGAAACTGGCCTGATGCACGCGTCGAAGCGCATCCAGTGCGATCTCGCGCCGATGGCTGATGGCGGCGAGGGCACGGTGGACGCTCTGTGGGCGAGGGGGCGGAGTGTCCATACTCATCGCGTCACCGGCCCTCTGGGCGCTCTCGTTGATGCGCGCTTCGGGTTTCTGGAAGACGGCGAGACGGCGGTTCTGGAGATGGCCGAGGCCGCCGGCCTGCAACTTCTTCGGCCGGCCGAGCGGAACCCGCTTGTCGCGACAACCCGTGGGGTGGGCGAACTCATCCTGCGCGCGCTGGACTGCGGCGCAAAACGGATCATCATCGGCATCGGCGGAAGCGCCACCAACGATGGCGGTGCGGGAATGGCGTCGGCGCTGGGGGCGCGCCTGCTGGATGAACGCGGCGAAGAGATCGGGCCCGGCGGGCAGGCTCTCCAGAATCTCGCCCGGGTGGACGTGTCGCATCTCGACCCGCGTATCGCACGTACGCCCATTGATGTTGCATCCGATGTCCGCAACCCGCTCACGGGCGATAACGGCGCCTCGGCTGTGTATGGCCCTCAGAAAGGCGCATCTCCGGCCGACGTGCATCTTCTTGACAGGGCGCTGGCGCGCTATGCTGATGTGCTTCGCCGCAGTCTGGGCGCGGACGTGGAGAACGAGGAGGGCGCGGGAGCGGCAGGCGGGTTGGGGGCGGGATTGCTCGCGTTTTGCGGCGCTCGCATCGTGAGCGGCGCGGGGTTGATTGCGGACGCGATCCATCTGCCGGAGCGCATTGCGCGCGCGGACTGGGTGATCACCGGCGAAGGCAAGACAGACGCCTCCACGCTGAGCGGCAAGGTTATCAGCCGTGTGCTGGAGCTTGCGCAGCAGGCGAACAGGCCGTGCGCCATCCTGTCCGGCGCTGTCACAGTAGAGGATCCTGAACCGTTCCATGCTCGGGGAGCAACGGCTCTTATTGCCGCGGCGGACAGGCCGATGAGTCTTGAGCAAGCCCTGCGGCGTACGCCGGAACTGCTGCAGCAGGCTTCCTGCAATCTGGGTCGGCTGATACTGGCCGCGGGCAAGGGCGGGAGCGCATGAGGATCGCACTGACGGGCTCGATCGGATTCTCGCGGCCTTGGACTCTGGATTTCTGAATGCCGCCTCTAACAAGGCAGGGGGGGACGGATGTTTGGTATCGAACATGTGCGCGTGTGATACCATTCTGTCGGGGAGGCAGCGATGAGCTTTGGACAAAAACTGCAGCATCACCTGCGCCGGAACGCCGGCGACACTACCGTTCGGCCTGTCACGGGTCACATCTGGGACGAAGACGGCATGCGCCTACCGGACGCCGAAGCGCAAACCGTTGAGGCCGAAGTGGTGGAAGGCACGTTGCTGGAACAGCGCGAGGTAGCTGTCGCGGACGTGTCCGGTTTGACTCACTTTCTGGACGGCGTGCAGAGGACGAAGATCGTCCTGACCTACAATCTCCTGCCGGTTGTGCGGGCGTTCGTGGCGGCCGCCGTCCGGGTGCGCGGCGCGGACAGGCGAATGTTCACCTTCAGCGGTTTCGTCCGCACCCGCGAGGCTCTCGTGATGCCGTTCGAAGTCTGCCCGCCGGAACGGTTTCTTGAAGATGGTCTCGATTGTCTTGACTGCGGTTCGTCTTTCCCCCGCGAGACGAAGCTAACCGGCCGCGACCACCCCGCCGCTGTGCGCGAAGCCGCCCACAGGGCTGTCGGAAAGGCGCGGGCCGAACTGGAGCAGGAACTCACGCGTCAGTGGTGCCCGGCGGTGGGGCCGCACGACTGGCTGCTTGTGGATGGCGGCATTCCGGTGTCGCTCTATAGCCCGGGTTCGGAACGGGTGGTGGGGCTGATCAAGAGCCACCAGACGCGCTACTTCACTGGCGAGGAATACCGTCGGATCATGGAGTTGCCGGAAGGATGTCGGACGAGCGTCTTCCGCACGCACAAAGGCGACTTCCACTCGGCGTATTCGTGGTATGTGCGGTTGCGCGAAGACAGGGCTCAAGACCCATCGTTCGGGCTCGTTCGCGTGGAGGCCAAGCCGGGGCCGGAGGCCATCAGGCGCGCAGACGCGATATCGGCGTGGATACTGGCGGAACGATGCCCTGTGAGCCTCCCCGACGGCCGGTGGGACAGAATGATCTACCCGATACGGGATTGCGAGCAGTATCTGAAGGCGATATCGCCCAGTCAGGTTGAAATGGATGCGAGGTTGATATGACTATGGAAGGCGAGAAGGCGGTCTTGAGCGCCGATCTGCGGCAGGTGGGGCGTGTCGTCGCCACCGAGGCGAAGCCGAACACCGCGTACGAGTTCCACTTCTGGACGGGCGAGGGGTCACCGGTGGGAATCGGGACGCTGGTCGTTGTTGATGCGGGCGCGGCGCAGGTGTATGGCGTCGCAATCGAGGCGTGGTCGTTCACCGATGTCTCTTCGGCGATGCACGACTACATCGGTATGGAGGAGCGCCCGGACAACGAGCCGATGACCCGCAGGCCCGAAGTCCGCTGCTACACAGCGGCGGTGTTACGGCGAGACCCCGAGGAGCCCGTCCAGCCTGTTCCCGTAGGCCCGGTGTACCTGTCGGACGATTTCTGCGTCAAGCGCTCGTTGCGGATGGACAGCTATGCCGAAAAGACCGGCGTGCCGATCGGTGTCTATCAGAACGGGGAGATGCTCTCGCCCGTGCTGCTCGACGCCGAGTTCCTGCTGGGGCCCGAGGCGGCGCACGCGACGCTGACCGGCGTCTCGGGGCTGGCGACCAAGACGAGCGCGATCGAATTTCTGCTTCAGAGTATCTTCGCGACTCAAGACAATGTCGCGTGTGTCTGCTTCAACGTCAAGGGACACGATATGCTGTTCCTCGACTATCCGGACCAGAGCCCCGAGGACCCGCATCTGGCCGAGCGGTACGAGAAGCTCGGGGTGGGGCAGCTCACGCCCGACGACTTCGCGATGTACGAGGCGCTCGGCGTGCCCTGCGAGGCGTTCCGGGATGTGCATTACTACGCGCCTTATAAAGAGGATCAGTTCAACCTCAGCACCCTGCGTACGAACCCCGAGGTTACGCACAACGTCTCAGCACTTGCCTGGGGCCTCACCGACATCCTCGAGTTCGCAGAGGTCGTGCTCAACCGCGATGATATAGACGCCAAGGCCGACGCGTTCATCCAGTATATCAACCAGACGGTTATCCGGGAGGAGCACGGGATCACACTCTCGAACGGCAAGCGCCTTCCCCCTGTCCGCACGTTTCAGGACCTCGAGCGCTGGTTCCGTCAGCTCCTGAAGCATTTGGAAGACGAGAAAGGCGGGCGCGGCGAAGAGCAGTTCCGCACGCATAACGTGATGACCATCCGCAAGGTGTACAACCGCCTTTCCAACCTCGTGACGCGCTACCGGGGGCTGCTCGTTGAGCGCGACGAGCGCCGCGCCGATCTGCCGTGGGGCGAGTTCAAGCCGGGCAGCATCTACGTCATAGACATCGCCAAGATGGATGCGCAGGGGCAGGACCTTGTCGTTACGCGCGTCGTCAGCAAGCTGCGGGAGTATCTCGAGAAGAAGAAGCTCGGCGTCGAGAAGTGCGTCGTTGTCGTTGACGAGCTGAACAAGTACGCCCCGAGCGATGGTCTGGAGACCTACCTCAAGAAGACGCTTCTCGATATCTCGGAGCGCGGCCGCTACATCGGGCTGGTTCTGTTCAGCGCGCAGCAGTTCCGCAGCCAGGTGCACAAGCGGGTTGTGGGCAACTGCGGCACGTCAATGTACGGGCGCATGGATATGGACGAGCTCTCGACACCGGGGTATCAGGTCCTGAGCCGGGCTGAGCGCGAGAAGCTCGCGACGCTTTCCAAGGGACAGCTTATGGTGCGGCATCCGCACTTCAGCCAGGCGATCTTCGTGAAGTTTCCGCGTCCAAACATCCTGCGCGGATCGGACGGCATCAAGCTATTCCCGGAGGCCGGGGAGCTTTCGCTCGAAGATGTCGCGGTGCGGGTGTGCCGCGAGTGCGACCGCACGGTAACCACGGACGCAGTGCGCGCCGTGGTGGAGGAATCCGACCGCGAGTCTGTCATCAACGCGCTGAACCGAATCAGGCTCGAATCCCCGTCCGACCCGCTGGCGGCGCTGAAGAAACACGCGAGGAGCCAGCCTCAGGTTACCCCGGCGGGGCCGGGCGGCTTCGGGGCACCGCGCGTGGCGCCCGCGGGCGGCGATGACTACGATCCTTTTGAGGAGCGATAGCAGATGCGAGTAGCCCACATTGCCGATGTGCACCTAGGGTATCGCGCCTACGCGCGCCTGACGCCGGAGGGGGTCAACCAGCGTGAGGACGATGTGTTTCGCGCTTTCGAGCGGGTGCTGGTTGATGTCACGGGCAGGAACGTGGACCTGATCGTTATCGCCGGCGATATGTTCCACACCGTGCGCCCGAGCAACCTGGTCATACGGAAGACGTTCCGCTTGCTCTCACGGTTCCGGCGGAAATACGATACGCCCATCATCATTGTGGGAGGAAACCACGACACGCCGAAATCCACCGACGCGGGCTGCATTCTCGATCTGTTTCCGGATGCCTTTGAGCATGTGTATGTGAGGCATCACGGCTTCGAGGGCATTGCGTTTGACGGTCTCGGTTGCAGGGTTTATTGCCTGCCCTATTTCGCGCTGCACGAGCGCAACACGCAGGTACGCCCGGCGGATGGAGGCGGAGTCAACATCCTTGCGCTTCATGGAACCGTGCGGGGAGTGGCCTACGGAATGCACGATACGGTGGAGCTTGACCCGGGTGAGCTGTACTTTGAGGAGTGGGACTACATCGCCCTGGGGCACTATCATATTCGAACCGAAATCGTGCCAAACTGCTTCTACTCCGGTGCCACCGAATACACGAGCACGAACATCTGGGAGGAGGCCCGTGGGTCTTCCAAGGGCTATCTGATCTACGACACCGAGAGCCAGACAGTCGAGGTTCACGGGACGTCCGGACTTCGCGAAGTCCACGATCTCGCACCCGTTGCCGGCGAAGACCTTTCAGGCGAGGAGATCATGGCCGCCATCGAATCGCGGCTTGGTGCTCTGGGCGGGCTGCAGGAGCGAATTGTACGGGTTGTCGTTGACTGCATTCCGCGTTCCATCCAGCGCGACCTTGACTGGGGGCGGCTCCGTGAGTTGAAGAGCCAGGCGATGCATCTGGAGCTTGTGTTCCGCCCGCCTGCCCGCGCCGGTCAGTCGGCGGCTGATGGCGTCGCTGGTCCGTCCCGGCCGCTGGAGGTGGAGTGGTGCGAGTTCGCGGAGGCCCTGGAGGGCCTGCCGCGCGGAATAGACCCGAAACGTCTCTCGTATCTCGGCTCGAAATACCTTGCGAAGGCCGCCGAAGAGGAGGCGAAGCTGTGAGACTGATTTCACTGAAGCTGCGCAACTTCCGTCAGCACAAAGAGACGGACATCCTGTTTCAGGACGGGATCACCGGCATCATCGGCCGCAACGGGGCGGGAAAGAGCACCCTCCTGGAAGCAATCGCATGGGCTCTGTACGGCCAGAAGGCCGTTCAGCGGATGGATCGCGGCAAGGCGGATACCATCCGGTCACGCGGCTCAAAGAGGGGCGAAGTCCCTGAAGCGACCCTCGATTTCGAACTTGCGGGGCAGCGCTTCCGCGTGGTGCGCCGTCTCAACGATGCCGCGCTTTTCTCCGGCGAGACGCAGCTCGCGACCGGGACTGAGAACGTCACATCGAAGGTCGGGCAGATTCTCGGTATGGATACTCAGGCCTTCTTCACCAGCTTCTTCACAGGGCAGAAAGACCTTGCGTTTCTGAATGACGTCAGTTCGAAGGGGCGCGAGGCCTACATCGGGAAGCTCCTCGGCTACGAGCGGCTCTCGAAGGCGCGTGCGCTTGCCAATGACGAGAAGCTGCAATGCGGGCGCACGATAGACGGGCTGCTGCAGGGACTGGGAGACCCTGAAACCATCAAGGCGCGCAAGGCCGGGCAGAAAGCGGCGTTGGATGAGGCCAGCGCGAAGCTGGCGAAGGCGGAGGCGCTGGCGTCGAAGGCGCAAGAGGAACTGGACACGATTGTTCCGGAGGTAGATGCGTCTCTGGACAAACATAGACGCCACGAGTCGCTCAGCGCTGACCTCAACCTCAAGCGTAGTCAGGAAGTAGCAATTCGCCAGAACATCGCCCGGGAGCAGCGCGAGAGGGACAGGATCAAGGCGGCGCAAGCCGAAGTGCAGGAACTGGAACCACTCGTTCGGGAATATGAACAACTCAAAGCGCGCAACGAGCAACTCCTGGAACTGAAGGCCGCCGATGCGGAGAGAAGTGGTATTCAGACGGCGATAAGCCAGACGACAACTCAGATATCTCGGGCGTTGGAGAGCATACGGGGTCTTGAAAAGCAGTTCGCTGTCCTCGCGGACTTGCGCATGCGGGCCGATGCGGTGACACAGCAGAACACGCAGATGCGTTCCGAACTCGAAGCCGCCCAGCGTGATCTCGTGCGCCGGAGATCGGTGGCGGAGGCAGGGGCGCGCACCGCGAGGGCGCGCCAGAGCGAACTTGCCGAGCATCTCCGGCAGGTTGAGCAGGCAGGGCCGGATGGAGTGTGCCCCACCTGTGAGCGTCCGCTGGGCGCGGAGTTCGACAAAGTCACGGGTCAGATGAAGCGCGACCTGACGGCCGCCGGCCAGGCCGTGCGTGAGATGGACGCGGAGATTGCGACCCTCAAAGCACAGCCTGCCGAGGTGACACGCCTCGAGACGCAGTTCGAGCATTCCGAGAAGTCCCTTGTCGTTGCACGTGAAGCCGTCACCCGCGCGGAAACCGCCGGGGAGCAGCTCAAGCGCGAGCAGGTACAGCTTGTCGGCCTTCGGGCGCAGTTGAAGGCGAGCGAGGAGAAGCTGAGCGCAATCGAAGGCGAGTTCGACCCGCAGGAGCTTGAGCGGATCCGCAAACGCGGCGGTGAACTCAGACCAAAGCGCGACCGCCTCACGCAGTTGCAGGTGCAAGTGGCACGGCGCGACGAGGTGGAGCGTGAACTGAGCGCGCAGACCGCGCGCCTGAACGATCTGCTCAAGAACGCAGCGGAAGTGGAGGCCCAGATTGCCGCGCTTGTCTTCGACGAGAAGGCGCACAACGAGCTCGTCGCGAGTCGTAAGAAGGCTGAAGTCGCTGCCCAGACGGCACGCGAAGAAGCCGCCAGCATCAAGGCGGATGTGCAGACGGTTGAGGCATTGCTGAAGGATATCGAGAGGCAGGAAGAAGAGCAGAAGTCTCGCCTGAAGGTGCTCGATGAGAAGAGGTCCGAGCAGCGGCACCTCGAGGCGCTCGTGCAGGCTTTGGATGAACTGCGCGCCGCCCTCAGCGCTCAGATCAAGCCGCGCCTGGAAGAGGCGGCGTCGGATTTCCTGTCGCAGGTTGCGCCCGAGCGCTACAGCCAGATGGACCTCGACGACGATTTCGCGCCCCGGCTTTACGAAGAGGGAGAGCACAAGCCCGTTGTCTCCGGGGGCGAGGAGGACATCCTGCATCTGTGCCTGAGGCTGGGAGTTTCGCAGATGATCGCGGACCGCGCGGGCATTGCACTGGGCCTGCTGATTCTGGACGAGGTCTTTGGCTCGCTCGATGAGATGCGGCGGGAGAACGTGATCGCTCTACTGGATAACCTTAAGGGCAGCTTCCCTCAGATTCTGCTCATCACGCACATTGATTCGATACACGACATGGTGGATCAGTGTGTGTGGGTGGACTACGATCAGGACGCGCAGGCGTCCGTGCTGCGCGACGGCGTCGGGCCGTCCGGCCTTCCGAGTATGGAGGAGATTCTTGAACTTGCGTAACCTTGCTCATCCGCCCATTGCCGTGGTCCCGCGAGGCCGCGATTGAGCGCGGCATCCACCCGAGGGTTCGCCGAGGCGCTCGGTGGCTTCCAGGCCCGGTTTGACGCGTGGCTGGCAGCCTTCGTGACCGAGCGGCGCGCCATCGCGGCCGCCCGGGACCACGGCCTCGACGAGTTTCTCTCAGGGTTTCAGGACTATGCGCTGCGTCCGGGCAAGCGGTTGCGACCGTTTCTGGTTGAGGCCGGATACCTCGCGGGCGGTGGAGCATGCGGCGAGGACGTAATGCCCGTGGCGGCTGCCGCGGAGATGCTGCATGTCTTTGCGCTGGCTCACGACGACATTATGGACAGGTCCGATCTGCGCCGGGGTCTGCCGGCCGCGCACCGGATGTGGGAGGCGTGGCACGGCAAACATGGGTTGCGCGGCGGCGGGGGGCATTTTGGTGTGTCGGTGGCCCTCCTGATCGGCGATCTGGCGTTGGCGCTCTCCGATACGCTCATTGACGGCGCCCGGCTCGATTCGGATCGGCGGGAGGTTGTCCGGGGTGTCTGGAACACGATGCGTGAGGAAGTGATCGAGGGTCAGTTTCTCGACGTGGTCGCATCGAGCCGGCCTGCTCCGACGCCCGAACAGGACATCTGGAGCATTCTGAGCCTTAAGTCCGGAAAGTACACCCTCGAGCGGCCCCTTCACCTGGGCGCTGCCGCAGCGGGCGCGGATGATTCCGTGGCCGCGGCATTCACGAGTTTCGGAATACCCCTCGGCCGCGCCTTTCAGATTCAGGACGATATCCTGGGCCTGTTTGGCGATGAGGGCGCGACGGGCAAGCCGGCTGACTCCGACATTCGTGAAGGCAAGTCAACGCTGCTGATTTCGCGCGCTTATGAGACTGCGGACGATGCCTGCCGGGAACACCTGAAGCGTGTGTGGGGCGATGACGCCGCATCGCCCGCGGATGTTGAGAGGGTCAGGGCAATCGTCACCAGCACTGGCGCGCGCTGCTATGCGGAGCAGACGGCCGAGCGCTTGGTTCAGGAGGCGCTGGACGCCCTGACCGCTGCGCCCATCGGCGCGGACTGGCGGGACACGCTCGCCGGTATGGCCCGCTTCATTCTGAGCCGCTCCTCCTGACCCGCGCGCGTCTGAGGCTAAAGAAAGAAGGCCCGGAGCGTTTCCGCTCCGGGCCTTTCTCGCGAATCAGTCAGCTCGCTTCGGAACTACTGCTCGACAACGATATCCGCGTCGTCGCGCGGCTGAATGGCAGGAATAACCTTGCCGTCAGCCTGCAGCGCCCGCACCACTCCCGTGATCTTCGCATACTGATCGGGAAGCGGGATGATGCCGATGGTGGACGTCGTCAGGTCTATCTTGATGCCCTTCACTGGTGTCGTGGAGTCGTTCGTCACGACAGAGCCGTCATCCAGATAGACGTAGCTGTAGAAGTCGGTCTCAGTCACCTTGCCGGCTACCGTCGCAAGCAGGCCGTCATCCGGAAGACCCGCGCCCCCGGCAACCTTGTTCCCGCCAGCATCGCCAGAGCGCGTCTGCAGCGGAACAGCCGTGAACGCGGCCCCAGATGTGATGTCCGCGAGGGCGACGTTCAGGATGCGCTCCGCCCCAGCGGTCCCAACGGTGCCGGTGAGGCTCACGAGCGTGTTAACCGAAACGGACGGAGTGCCGTCAGTAACCACGACCCGAACACCAGCGGCGCGGTCCTTGTCCTGAACGAAGAAGTCGTTGCCGCTGATCTTCGTGACGACAACATCCGCCAGCCAGACCAGGGTGCCGTCCGCGCGGGTCTTCGCCTTACCGGCCGACTCCGGAGCCTGATACAGCACGGTGTTGTCCACGCTGGTGGAGGGCTGGTTCGGGTTGCCAGAAGCGTCAACCGCCGCGTCAGGAGCGACAGAGGCTATGACTGTGCCGTTGCCGGACATGCCGGTGACCGCGATGTTGTAAACGGTCGGGCCGCCGGTGACGATGGCTCCAGTCGGCTCGCCCGTGCCGCTCAGGATAACGTCATCCGCATCGAACCCGGTGACGGGGGCGCTGAACGTGACAGTGAAGTTGATGGGGCTGACCCCGGTCGGGTCGGTCTGCGCGCCCGCCTGCTCGACAGTCACCTTCAGCGGACTGGTGGCGATGTTGCCATAGTAGGTGGTCGTGAAGCTGTTCGGGCCGTCCGGAGGCGACCACATCCGCACATGCTCGTCCGACTGGTTGCCCGTGTACAGGTTGCCTGCTGCGTCGAAATCCACGTCGTG
>JBPOJE010000043.1:0-18245 GCA_052033935.1 Armatimonadota bacterium | reverse complement strand
AAAGGATTGCCTGAGGCAGACCTACGAACGCCTGAACCCTGCCACGCTTATCCGAGCCATCACCGAACTCGTCCGCAGGCTCCAGGAGACCCTGAGCTACGGTACGATTACCCGTGAGGCAGTACGGCCGCTGGGAAATGACGCAACCTCCGCCTGTCCGTAGCTCCGCAATACACCTGCCCGGGGGCTCGCTATTGCCTGGACGCGGATATCAAGAATGAGAGTCCAACACAGAACGGGGCCCGGCATTACGCCAGGCCCCGTGAACGCCAGAATACCTGTGCGGCGATCTAGCGCCGGCGGCGGAGCAGGCCCGCCATGCTGGCAAGGCTGCCAGCCAGGGCAAGCAGCGAGCCCGGCTCAGGAACGACGGTGACGTGGTCAAACTGCACGTCTGCCCAGCCCTCACGTGCGCCAGTCTTGAGACCGACATACATCGTTGTGCCAGTGGCGACGATGGTGTTGGTCCAGGGCCCGGACGGATACCACTGAGCTCCGCAGAACGCGCACTGCCAGTCCCATGACTCCGGCGGGTTCATGCCCCAGCCATCAACCCTGCTCAGGATGGAGCTGTTGTGCGGTGCATCGAGCTGGTCGAGAATGGCGCGGCCGTCATCATTGAAGAACAGGATCTCGTTCCAGAACCCGGTCTGCCCCTCGTTGCCCTTCCACGCAGCGGTGATGGTGTAAGCCTCTCCCGGGACGGTGGTGATCGCCTGCCAGACGCCGAAGCTGCCGGCCGAGCCGCTGAGGCGCAGTGTGTTGCCGTCAATGGCGATGCCCGGAGAGACGCTCCAGGTCGCCTGCCACTGCGTCCACCCGGTCAGGTCTCCTGTCTCGAAGCCGCCGTTGACCAGCAAATTGGCAGACGCCGGAATACAGATAACACTCAGAACAGAGACGAAGAATAGAACTCTCTTCACTGGACTCACTTCTCCTCATTAAGGTGTGGATATTATTGCGGAGCGACGCATCCGTGCACGCTCATCGAATCGTGGCACGCGTGATACTTGCGCTCCCTGGTTGTGCCTCTGGGGCACTCTCACGGGGTCCCGGAAAGCCCGTACACGAACCGTGTGGTGCACAAACCGTGCCAAATCGCGTTTTGCGCCCAACAATCTGCCCTTCCGGGGGGATTTGCCGGGAGGAGTCCCCGGCATGCGCGGCCAAAGGAAGCAGCATGAAGACTCTGGTCACGGTTCTTACGGTTCTGCTTCTCTGTGTGACGACTGCCTGTTGCCTCGCCGCCACGCCACCCTCGGAAGTGTCGGTGAAAGACTTCGGCGCCGCGGGCGACGGAGTTACGGACGACACCGGCGCGTTTGAGAACGCGATGGCGGCGGTGGCGAAATACGGCGGGACTGTTAACGTTCCTGTCGGAAACTATCTCATACGTACACACATAACGGTGCCAAACAACGTCACTCTCGAAGGAGTCTGGAGAACCCCCACCGCGTGGACGGCGAACCTTGGCAGCACGCTGCTGGCCGTCGAAGGGGCCGGATCCGAAGAAGGCCCGGCGTTCATTACGCTCGGAGCGAACTCGACGCTCAAGGGAATCACCGTCTTCTATCCCGGCCAAAAGATGGATTCTATCACCCCGTATCCGTGGTGCGTGGCCGGGTCGGGAGGCGACAACTCCTCGATTGTGGACTGCCTGCTGGTGAACCCCTACCAGGCTGTGGACTTCGGCACGCGAAACTCGGGGCGGCACTACATTCGCGGGCTCTACGGGCAGCCGCTGCGGCGGGGCATCTTCGTGGACAAGTGTTATGACGTGGGGCGCATCGAGAACGTGCACTTCTGGCCGTTCTGGGGCTGGGACGGGCATCCGGAGCTTCAGAAGTGGATGTGGGAGAACGGGGAGGCGTTCATCTTCGGGCGCACGGACTGGGAATACGTGCTCAACACGTTCGTCTTCGGATACAAGACGGGCTACCGCTTTATTCAGACCGCGTCCGGCGCGATGAACGGCAACCTGCTCGGCATCGGCGCGGACGCGACGAACGTTGCGGTACTCGTGGAACAGACGCAGAAGCCGGGCCTGCTGATCACGAACGGGCAGTTTGTCAGCTTCGGTGGCAAGCAGCCAACCGAGGTCGTGGTGAAGGCGACGCACGACGGCGTTGTGCAGTTCCAGAACTGCTCCTACTGGGGCCCGGCAACTCAGATCGCGCGGATCGCGGGCGAGGGCGCTGTCAGCTTCAACAACTGCAACTTCCTGGCATGGGGGCACAGTTCGGTGGACCGGCCGGGCGGCAGCGCGGACATCCCGGCCATTGATCATTTCGGCGGCAGTCTGACGGTGATGGGCTGCACGTTTGGAGAGAACAAAGCGCAGCTTCGCACGCGGGGTGAGGGGGCGTCGGCGATCTTCACAGCAAACCAGCTCTCGGGTCCGCTGAGGGTGGAGGCGAAATCAGGCGCGAGCCTTCAGAGCGGGCTGAACGCTCCGAAGAAGATCAAGACCCCAGCGCCCGGCCGAGGAGAAAGGGACGATTGTCGTGGACGACTCGGACGGGCCGCCGGGGGTGGTATTCAGAGGCGCGTGGAAGGTGGCCGAGACCCCAGGGCACTACTATCCGCAGCACGCACTGGGCGGAGAAGGGCAGCGGGGACGCCGTTGGCATCTTCCGGCCGCTTGTCCCGAAGGCCGGACGGTATGACGTGTACATCCACGTCAGCGATGACCCGATGAACGGAGCGGCAGCACGGTTGTGCACAAGGTGCTGAACACGCGCGGCGCAAAGGGCGGATGGCGCAAACTCGGCACGTTCGCGTTCGCGCGCGGCAGGCACGGCGAGATCAGCTTCTCGAACGACGCCTCGGGCAACGTCGTCGCGGATGCGATCAAGCTGGTACCCACGCAACGCTGACTCCTCCGCAACCGCCTCGGTCGCGGCTACTCCTGGTAGATGTAGTTGAATCGCCCGTTCGGGGCGGCGTCGCCGTTCAGGGCGAACTCCATCGGGTCGCCCGGCTTCTGGATGTTGTCCGCCCACTTGAACTCGAAGCGCAGAGGGCGCGACAGGCCGTCCAGCCCCAGGGCGGAGCGCGGAATGGCAAGCTCCATTTCTGCGCCCCGGGCCGCGATCTTCACGTCGCAGACCGCCTCCCAGTTCCACCCGCCGCTGCTGCGCTCAAGCATTGAGGTGGATGCGTTCTTGAGGGCGCGATTGACAATGAAGTTGTAGCCCTCCCAGCCAGTCTCCCAGCGTCCATCCGCATTGATGAAGAGCAGCATCCAGTTCGGGTCTGTATGCGGGGTCAGCCGCTGGCGAGTCCGGACGTAGAAATAGATGTTTCGCGCGTCGCGCGCGACACGCGTCTCGACAATGTCGTTGCGGCCAGTAGTGTTCACGTAGCGCCCGGCATCGCCCCATCCGGGATGATCGCGGTGCATGGTGTCTCCGGCATCGTCGCGATACTCGGGGCGCACATCCTTCCAGTCATCGAAGCTGCCGTCAATGGCGATCGTCCTTTCGGGGCCGGCCTTCGGCGCGGGCCGCGCGCCTTTGTATTGCCGGATAAAGTCCACCGTCTGGTAATAGTAAGCGTCCCAGTGCCCCCCGCGCATAGGCTCGATGTCGCGGCTGTACTCGTGGTCGAACTGATCCACGAACATCACAGGCTCCTGCACGCCGCCGAAGTCGTTAAGCCACATGGCGATCCATTCGTTCCAGCCGGTTATGAAGATAAACTCGGGGTCAACGGTCAGCGCGCGCTCCCACTGCTCGGTGTAGTTCAGACCGAGGTTCACCGCACCCGGGCGCTCGTCTTTGCGTCCGCCGTGCCAGCTTCGGCCGGTGACGTCCTTCTCGCTCATAGCCGACAGCCGTCGGGCGTTCTGGGAGTTCTGTGCCACCCCCACCGTCATCTGTTCGGGATCGCCGTTGGAGTTGTAGAAGACGTGCTGCGGGTGGACCTCGAGCCATCCCCACTGATCCGGCCCAGTGGGGCCTTCGAAGTAGCTGGGCTGCGGCTTGCGGTAGGTGAAGAAAGCCTTCACATCGCCGCTCACCAGCGCCGGGTCGGCCATGATCAGCGGCTTGCCCTTCCACTTGAACCAGAGATCGGAATAGAGCCCCTTCGAGTAGAAGTCGCGGTAGAGCTCGTCAACGACGCCGCGGGGATTCCCGAACGGGCACAGAAACGCGATCTGGGGGGTGCGGTTTCCGTCCCTGCGCGCAGCCGTCCACGCCTCGCACAGGGCAAGGTAGCTCTTGGGGTACGTTGCCTGGTTGGTGACGTCGAAGATGACGGCGTCCACGCCCGCGTCCGACAGCATTCCGGCATGCTTGCGCAGCACCCACTGATCATCCAAGACGTAGTAACCGAACAGGGGCTCGCCCCAGTGATGGTACTCATGCAGTTTGCCCCAGGGCGGACTGGTGGGCTTACTGAGCGCATCGGGATCGGCACCGAGTATCTTTGAAATGTCGTGCGGCCCGCTCTGCCCATGCATCCCCAGCCAGAGGAAGTAGAACATCCCGACAAACTTCCCCTCGCGAGGCGCATCCACCTGAGCGGCGGTGGAGACACGGCGGCCAAGGCCGTCGGTGGCAGCCCAGGTATCGGGATATACATCGCGCAAACCCGCGCTATGTGACGAGGTGCCCATGGCGAGACTCCAGAGTGTAATCAGCAGAAGACGAAAAGCGATGGTTTTCACAACGGGGATATACGCCGCACTGGGGCATAAGACCTCCCCCGAGCGAGACGCGACAAGATTAGCCTAAGACAGAACGAAGCCCCGGAAGGTGTCCTCCGGGGCTTCGAGTCACGAAAGATACGGCCTGGCGCCTGGCCTACTACCAGTTGCGGCCACCGCCGCCGCGGCCACGGCCGCCGCGATCGCGGCCACCACCGCCACCGAAGCCGCGGCCACCGCCACGGTCCTCGCGCGGACGGGCCTCGTTAACGGTGAGAGGGCGTCCGCCCATCTCTTTTCCGTTCATCTCTTCGATGGCCAGGTCTGCCTTCTCATCGGGAATCGTCACAAACCCGAATCCCCTACCCTCCACTACGGTTGCATCCTCGACGGGTCCGTACGGCTCGAAATAGGCACGGAGGTCTTCTTCGGACGCCGCGTACGAGAGGTTGCCCACGTACAGCCGCTTGCTCATTCTCAATCACCTTTCCCCGGAGCCTGTACCCCGGGACAACGCAGGAACGCCGCAATAGCGATCCTCCCAGTAACCTCCCAATTCTCACACGCTTCAAACCGTTCCGTGCTTTTCGGAGACTGATTCTAGATTTCGGCGGCTCGAGAGACAGGCAAACGGGCCACCAACCGGTGAGTTGGAATGCATATACTCTACCCTCACATCGTGCGGAGGTCAAGATTCCACGGCAAGGTTTTTTCGGCAAATGCTGCCGTCCGTTTCACCGTGATCGTCAGCCACGCTGCAAAACCCACTCGTTGACGCGCAATGATAACGATTGACGCGAGGTGCGGCATTCTATTAAACTGCTCACATGTTCGGCGCACGCCGGAACAGCCCGAGCGACGCCAACCGGAGGACCAAATGCCCAGACGCCAGTTTTTGCTGACGGAAGACCAGATTCCATCGCGCTGGTACAACATTGTCGCGGATATGAAAGAACCGCCGCCCCCGCCGCTCCATCCCGGCACACGGGAGCCGCTTGGACCCGAGGCGCTCGCCCCCATCTTCCCAATGGGGCTCATCAAACAGGAGATGTCCACCGAGCGCTGGATCGAGATTCCCGATGAAGTGCGCGAAGTTTACAGGATATGGCGCGCCACACCGCTCTACCGCGCAACACGGCTCGAAAAGGATCTGGACACACCGGCGCACATCTACTACAAATACGAAGGCATCAACCCTTCTGGCAGCCACAAGCCGAACACAGCGATCGCACAAGCGTACTATAACAAGGTGGAAGGCACGAAGCGGCTGACAACCGAGACAGGGGCAGGACAATGGGGCAGCGCCCTGGCCATGGCCTGCAAGGTGTTCGGCATGGAGTGCGTGGTGTACATGGTGCGCTGCAGCTATGACCAGAAGCCCTACCGCAAGATGCTGATGCAGACGTTCGGCGCCGAGGTGCATGCCAGCCCGACTCCGCACACGGAGTTCGGCCGGAAGGTTCTGGCCAAAGACCCGGACTGCCCGGGATCGCTCGGAATCGCCATCAGCGAAGCGGTCGAGGAAGCCGTCTCGCGGGACGACGCGAAATACTCGCTCGGCAGCGTTCTGAACCATGTGCTTCTGCACCAGACCGTGATCGGCGAGGAAGTGCGCTTGCAGATGGAGATGGCCGGTGAGTATCCGGACATCGTCATCGGCTGCTGTGGCGGCGGAAGCAATTTCGCCGGGTTTGCTTTCCCGTTTATGCGCGACAAGCTCTCGGGCGAGAAGCCGAACCTGCGCTTCATCGGCGTTGAGCCGGAGGCCTGCCCCACCCTGAGCAAGGGCAAGTACGAGTATGACTTCGGAGACATGGCGGGTATGACGCCGCTCTTGAAGATGTACACCCTCGGCAGCCAGTTCGTGCCGCCGTCCATTCACTCGGGCGGACTACGCTACCACGGGATGTCGCCGATCATCTCGGCGCTGTACGACCAGGGCGTGATGGAAGCCGCGGCAGTTTCGCAGAAGAACATCTTCGCGGCGGCAGTCAAGTTCGCCCACAACGAAGGTATCCTGCCCGCGCCAGAGTCGAGCCATGCCATCTGCACGGCCATTGACGAGGCGCTGAAGTGTAAGGAGTCGGGTGAAGCGAAGGTGATCGTGTTCAATCTGAGCGGACACGGCCTGCTCGACCTGAGCGCCTACGATTCGGACAACTCCGGCAAAATTTCCTGAGAGAGGTCCATCACGGGAACGGGCATTTGATGAACATCCGGCAGGGGGATGGATGGCTCTGCTGTCCATCTCCCTGCCGCTAACACGTACAGCAACACGCTTGTCCGGGAGGCCAGTTTTGCCAGACGCCAGAATCACCGCTGCAATCATCGCGCCGCTTCTCATTCTTGCCGCATCGCTGCCTGCGGGCGCAGGGACTCCTATCCCCACCGCAAAGGACAAGGAGCGCCTGAAGACTCTCAGGCTGGATCACCCGCGCCTGATTGCCCTTGATGAGGACTTCGCCCGCGTGCGGGATACGGCCCGCGGCGACGCGGACGGACAGCGGTGGGTGCGCCAGCTTTGCAGGGAAGCGGAAGACCTGCTCGGCAAGCCCCCGGCAGAGCACAAGCTGGTGGGGCCGCGGCTTCTGGGGCAGAGCCGCCTGGTTCTGGAGCGGGTCTATGTGCTGGCCCTTGCGTACAAGATTGAGGGAGACGAGCGTTTCGCCGAGCGCGCTCGAAAGGAAATGCTGACGGCGGCGGCGTTTCCGGACTGGAACCCATCGCACTTTCTGGACACAGCCGAGATGACGCACGCGCTGGCCATCGGCTACGACTGGCTCTACGACTATCTGAGCACCGCCGACCGGGCGAAGATAGTCCGGGCGATCGTGGAGCTGGGGCTGAAGGCCTCGCTTCCGACGTATGAGAAGCAGAGCTGGTGGGCAGTAGCGTCGCACAACTGGAACCAGGTCTGCAATGGCGGAATGATAATGGGCGCGCTTGCGGTGGCGGACAAGCACCCGGACATCGCGGCCTACATCATCGGACGCGCCGTGGAAAGCGTTCCGCGCGCCTTGGCGAGCTACGCGCCGGACGGCGGCTGGGCCGAAGGCCCCGGCTACTGGCACTACGCAACACGCTACACGGTGGTTCTGATGGCAGGCCTGACGAGCGCACTCGGTACGGATTTCGGGCTGTCGGAGGTGCCGGGATTCGACAAGACCGGACTGTTCGAGCTGTGCATATTCGGCCCGACCGGGCGCAGCTTCAACTTCGCCGACGGCGGGGACAGGCAATGGCGAGCGCCCAGCCTGTTCTGGCTGGCACGGCGTTTCGACGAGCCCGTTCTGGCGTGGGAGGAGCGCAGGCGGGCGGATGCGGCGCTGACCCCGCTCGACTTCATCTGGTTCGACAGGCGCGGCAAGAGCCCGAAAGCCGAAAAGGTCCCGCTGGACGTCCTGTTCAAGGGCATCAGCGTGGCGGTCTTTCGCGGTGCGTGGGAAGACCCCGATACGATATTCGCGGGCTTCCGGGGCGGGGACAACAAGGTCAATCACTCGCACCTGGACCTCGGAACGTTCGTGCTCGACGCTCTCGGCAAGCGTTGGGCGCTTGATCTGGGCGCGGAGGAGTACAACCTGCCGGGCTACTGGGACAAGAAAGGCCCGCGCTGGAAGTATTACCGCCTGAGCACGCGCGGACATAACACGATAACGCTGAACGGCGAGAACCAGTTAGCCACAGCCGCTGCCCCGATTACGAGCTTTGTTTCGCGCCCGGAACTGGCGTTTGCCGTTGCCGACATGACGGCGGCCTACCCGGACATCGCGAAGAGCCTGAAGCGCGGCCTGGCGCTGGTGGACCGCAGGCAGGTGCTTGTTCTGGACGAAATCGAGTGCCGGGAGCCGGCGGAGGCTCTGTGGACGATGCACACGGATGCGACCATCGAGATAAGAAACCGTCACAAGGCTGTGCTGAGAATCGACGACGTGGCGCTGACAGCGCGGATTCTGGAGCCCGCCGCCGCGCGGTTTGACCAGACGTCGGCCGAGCAGGCGCCTCCCCAGAAACCCAACAAGGGCATCAGCAGGCTGCACGTGCGCCTGCCGGAGATAACAGCCAGCGCGCGCATTGCGGTACTCCTGACCCCCGGGGACGGCGATACGAAAGCGCCGGACATCAGGCCGCTCGCGGACTGGCGCTAGGGAGCGAGTTTGTCCGGATCGAGAGCGGCAGCGGCCAGGGCACGCCTTTCGAGGCTCGCGCGGGCGGCGACAAGAAGCAGCCCGCCCAGCACGAGCGCAAGGCCGCCGCCAAGCTGCAGCGCAGTCATCTTCTCTCTCAGGAACGCCGCCGAGGCAACCGCCGTGACAAACGGTGACGCCATCAGCAGGCCGGTCGAGACGATAGCGCCCAGGCCGTGGATGCTTCGATAGTAGAGGACGTGCGCGAACGCAATGCCGACGAGGGCCGACATAACAAGCAGTCCCCAGAGCCGCAGATTGAGCGCGGCCAGATCGGACACCCGGCCGAACAGCGCCATAGGCACCAGCAGCCCCACAGACGTGTAGAGGCTGATGATGCCGAAGCTCAGCCGCACCGAGTAGCCCGCCATATACCGCCGCACGCTGACCGCGTACGCTCCGAACAGGAAGTTCGTCGCAAGCACGATGGCAAGCGCGGCAAGAGAACTCCGCGCGCTTCCGCCCATTCGCTCCCAGAACATCAGCGCCACGCCTATGATGCAGATCACCGCACCCGCAAGGAACACAGGCTCGCGCGCCAGGCGGCGCTCCTCCTGAATGAATACGAACCCCAGAACAACAGTGAACAGAAAAGACAGGCGATAGACGAACCCCATCATTGGCGCGCTGATGAAGTACGGGCTGACGCCCCACCCCACCTGCCCGGCCAGGTTGATTACGGACGGCACAAGCGCCGCTCGCCATACAGCCCCGCCGCCCCGCGCCGCAAGCACAAGGGGCAGCCAGAACAGCGCGCCGAAGAAGTAGCGCATGCCGTTGACCGTCCACGGATCCAGGTAGTCCACAAAGTAGCGGATGAAGACCGGTGTCACGCCGTAGCAGAGTATTGCGAGCAGGCCGCTGGCGAAGCCCCGCCTGTCCTGAATCCCGATGCGGTCAAGCATGGGGCGGATACAGGGCGCTAGCGCAGGATGCCATGCTGGTGCATTCCGCGATGGATGGCGGCAAAGGCCTGACGGAACAGCACATCGAGGTATTCCTGATGATCTTCGTGCCCATGCCGGTATTGCAGAAGTCCGCTAGTGTGACCGGCTCGTAGCCGCTCATCTTTCCCTCACTTCCCCGTCAGTAGGCGAGCGCGATCATCTGGTGACAGGAAAACTCCGCCACATCGAGCGACACGCGCCCATCGCGCATTTTGCAGCCAATCCCAGCTCCCTGAGGCTCGAGAGTTGCCCGCAGAATCGGCTCGGGCAGCTTCAGGCTCACCCGGACATCCCGAAGCGGCGGCAGATCCTCGATCACTTCCACCGCACGCGATGGCCACACGAAGCCTTCCTCCGACAGCGTCACCGGCGCCCCCCGCAACGCCGCAGGGCCATAGAGCAGGTGCAGGATGTACCGCCTGTTATCTTCCTGCTTCATCAGCGAAACCCGCGCCGTCGAAGGCAGGTTCGTCTCGATCACAGGCCCGCCGTCCAGCAGTAGGCGCAGCGCGCGGGCAATATACTCGCGATATGCCGACGCTCCCTGCGCATGGTAGAGCGAGAACACCGGATGCGCCAGATAGAGCAGCCCATCCGAGAGCACCGCGGCGGCGTACTCCGAAACATCCGCGGCGGGCGCATGCTGGTGGCTGCAGTAATGCTGCCAGGTGCGGTTGAAGAACGGCAGCCGGATGGCAGCGAGCGGCTTGCCGCCCACTGGACGGACCTGCTGCGAGCGCAGGTACATCACGAGGGGATGAGAGGTGAACGACGGGCACAGCTTGGGGCCAGCTTCGAGATAGTCGGGCTGGAACGGGCTTTCGCCGTGGTACTCCGCTCCGATATCGAGCGCGAAGCCGGACCCATCCGGACGCAAGCCGCTCTTTCCCGTCACGAGCAGATTGCCGCCACCACCGCGAAACGCTTCGAGTTTGCTCTTGAGATCATCGTCCACGGCGATGTTATCGGGCAGGATGAGCAGGCGGTACCCGGAGAGATCCACGTCGCGGTGTATCAGGTCGAAGAGCAAATGCTCTTCGAGCAGGGCGCGGCCAGCGCCGGTGTCGGGACTGCTGTCGCCGTTTTCGGATTCGCTGGAGAGCAGGGCTATCTCGGCGACAGATCTAGTACTGTTGCAGAATTGCTCTTTTTCTTGCACCTCCCTGTACGCCTGTCCGATGAGCTCGTACGTGCTCGTGTCCATCTCTCCCGAAGGATGGAGCTGATCTCCGACGGAACACCTCGCCCCGCACGCAAGCATGGCGGCGCATTCGTAGCGCAGGGCGTTCGGGTGCTTGTACCCGCCGAACTCGCCCCATGTCGTGTGGAACTTGCCCGTCATTCCCAGGAAGTCGAGGCCCAGGTTCTGACAGAACTTCGCGGACATCGGGAAATGGTCGTAGCCCCACCCTCCGGTCGGAAGCGATTCCAGCTCGATGTGGCTGAAGAAACGGAGCCGTTCGCGCCTGCTCTTCGAGACGTGCCCACTGTTGTGGAAGACCGGCATATCCGGGTTCAGCGACCGCACTGCTGCCATCGAGCGCTCGTAGTAGCGCAACAGCCCGGCATCCGCACAGGCCTCGCGGTCTTCGGCGGAGGCGGCATCGAGCCCGTTTTGCGCCATATACTCCATGCACCAGCGGCAGCAGCAGGGCCCCTGCGAGATGATGTCGAGGAACACCCCGCTCGCGTCCGGGAACAGCCGCGCCACCTCTTCGATCTGATCGCAGAGATAGTCGAGATACGGTGTGTGGAAGCACATCGTGATGAAGCCCGCCTGCAGCGGCGATGCGCGCCAGCCCTGATACCGGCCGTCATGCCCCACCTCCCGCCACTCGGGATGCTCGCTTCCCGCCACGTCGTCCACGCCGGCGGAAATGTAGATCGGGACGTTCACGCCGATCTCCCGGCTCGCGTCCATCTGGGCGCGGAGGAGATCGAAATCAAGCCCTGGATGCATCTTTCCGACATTCGTGGGATGGTAGCTCCACCCGTGATGGCACTTCGCGAAGCAGGTGATGGAGTCTATGCACCCGGCCGTGAGAGCCTGCTGCCACTGCTCCCTGTCAAACGCCTTGCCAATACCGGGAATGTGCGGCGACGTGTGGAAATCGAGATGGACCTGCCTGAAGCGCAATTGATATCGGGACACCGTAAACCTCTCTTCCTGTGTTGGCCGGTTGCCGCGGAAGGGTTCACCCGGCATGTTCGGGCATCCTTCCCCGCGTCAGCTATTGACGTTTTTCGCGGCCTTTTGATATATTCAACTTGCCCACCGCGCGCCAGCAGTGCGCAGGGTGGGCGGCAAGCTCGAGCCGAAGTGGCGGAATGGCAGACGCGCGTGGTTCAGGACCACGTGCCCGCAAGGGCGTGGAGGTTCAACTCCTCTCTTCGGCATTCTTCATCCCACCCTGCCCCTTGTCCGCGCGGCGTTTTCAGCGCTCCTCGAGCGTCACCTGCTTCAATCGCAGCTTCACGCCGACGCCGTCCGGCGGGTCTATCCGCAGGCGCAGCACCGGGGTTCCCGTCGCCTCCCAGAACGCGATATCACGCGTGACGATGGAAGCGCCCCGGCCCGAAAGCCAGGGGAAGGCGGCTGAAGCGCTCCAGGCGAAATCGGGCATCAGCGCCGTTGTCCAGTAGATCTCGGCGTTTGCCGGCCCCGCGCCAGATGCTCCGCTGTCCAGAATACGGCCGTCGAGCACGATGCGCCTGATCTGCTCTTTCGGGATTTCGACGGCGGGCAGGATGATCTGCGGGTCGGCGCCGGTCACCTGAAACACCGTCCCCTCCGGACCACGCCCGGCGATCTCGACACCTTCGAGCCTCAACGCATCGGAGGGAATGCCGCCTGCAGTGAGGTCGAAAACGACAGGCATGGCGGCGCGCGGAGCGGAGCGGCTTTCCTTCAGCGGATAGCGCTTGACCGGCTTGATAGGCCAGGGCTTGCTCTGGCTCTCCTTCGCCTCCTGCAGCTCGGCGGAGTTCAGGGCGCTCCACGAACTGATCTCATCGGCGGACGGCAGCGAGCGGTCGCCTCCCCGCTTTCCGAGAGCGCGCGCGATTTCGTCAAGATACCCGAATCCGTGCTCGTGGGACGGCTCGATGCACGCCCCCTCGCCCCACTCGTTCCACGCCTCCACCATCACTATCGGACACCGCGGGTTCACATGACCAAGCGCGGAGCGGAACATCTTGCCGAAATCCTCCGGGCGGTTGCCGGACAGCACCCAGCCGTTCTCTAGCCCGGCCCGGGGACGGTCATCCCAGCCGGAAAACGTAGTCGGCCAGTACGGGATATCGTGCGCTCGGCCCATGCGGGCAAGGTGGGGGTAGAGATAGCGGCTGATCAGGTCGGCAAGGGCGGGATAGGGAACCGTGTTGGTGTTCCAGGCGACTTCCGGAGACCGCATATACGAGTAGGTGTAGGCGCAGAAAGAGTCGAACCCCAGGCGCTTGAGCATGGCGATGGTGTGCGCGGATGAGCCCGAGTACACCGCCACGAGATACAGCCCTGGGAAGCCGCGCTCCACCGCGCACTGCCGCATGGCGGCAAGCGTGGCGCGGGCACCCTCCTGCCCGCCGAAGCTCGTGAACTGGTTGATGTCGTAGATCATGAAGACGGGCCGGCCATCAATCTTCAGGTAGTTCTCGCGGCTGAAATAGCGCTCGCAGAGCAGGTCCATCATCTCAAGATTGGCGTCCTGTCCCTGATCGAGGGGCTTCTTCCACCAGCTTCCGCCGTGGTTGCACCAGTGAATGGCGAACTTGACCTTGCCGCTGGACTGCAAACCGAGGTATCCGCGTTCGAGCGACCGCTCAAGATACTGCTGCCCCGCGTTGTAGTACCAGTCGAAGGCGATGAAATCGAGCCCGTGCGTACTCATCCAGCGGATGTAGTAATCCCACAGGCGGGGGTCGGCGTCGTTGTAGAACCCGGCAGCCGGTCTGGGAATGGCGGCCTTGATAATGCAGCCGCGCCACTCACCCGGTTCGGAGGCATCCTCGCCGGGCGCGGAGCGGTACCATCCCGGAAAGTAATAAACCCCGGTGAGCGGGCGAACCTTCGATGGAGACGCGCAGGAGGCGCCCGCCGCGAACAGCAGACAACAGCAGGCGACACACCGCACAACGAGCATCCAGCTATCAATGTTCATACTGGTGTTTGCGTCAGTGGACGCCGGATTTCCTGCCAGATCCATTCCGAAGGAACGCCGGGGCGCGCCTTGGAAGGACGATTCGATGGGTAACAGCAGGCCGAAAGCCGTCATTGTCAGGACCGGCCAGCAGCACGCCGGCCTGAAGTGATGGCTGGCAGGCGGGCGCAGCGAACGCCCGTCTGCCAGCAGTTTCGCCAAGTGTGCGCTAATGCGCCATGAGCGCCCCGGCCATGCGGCCCGTCGCGGCTACCGCCGCAAAGGCAAGCGCAACCGCAACCAGAATGAACACGGTATTCCTGAGAGCGACAGGACGATTTGCTGCCTTGAGATTGTAGAGCAGCCCAGAAAGAAGCAGCACCACGATGGCGTAGCAGCCGATGATCGCCGGACCGGTTGGCAGATCCCAGACATACGAAGCGATCAGCCCGAGCACCGTCACAACAAGACCAAGACCCCATCCGATGAAGAGCTGGCTCGAAAGACGGTCGGTGATTGACACCGCCATGATCGCCGGAGCGACAAGGAACACGAAGACGATCAGAACCCCCGCGACATCCACCGACAGCGTGATCACCACGCCGAACAGGAAGAAGAACAGGAAATCCCACGCGCGGACTCTGAGCCCCTTGCGGCGGGCCTCCTCGGGATCGGTTGAGATCAGCAAGAACTGCTCGCGGAAGATGTAGTGCACCACCCCTACAGCGGAGTACACCACCGCCGCCAGCGCGATGGACTCCCACTTCACCCAGAGAAGAGAGCCCGTGAGGATGTCTTTCAACTGCTCAGCCCCGTGGGGCGCCTTGTCTATCAGCAGAATCGCCAGCGCGGCCGCCACAGCATAGACCAGGCCGATGACGGCTTCCTGCGGCACCTTGCTGTCGTGGAACCTGCACATCGCGAATATGGCGGCCCCGGCGGTTGTCAGTCCGAGTGAGAACCAGTACGAAGGCCACGTATGGGGCTCGATGCCAAACAGGAACGCGACAAGCACTCCCAGCGCGGCGATCTGAGCAAGGGCAAGGTCCACGAAGATGATCTGCCTCCTGATGACGTGCAGGCCCAGATACGCATGGATGCCTGCCAGCACCAGGCACTCGCAGAACGCTGGCAGAAGTATTGAGACGACAGACAGGTCAAGCATGGGTGCCCCCTCAGCTCTTGATCACGCCGGTGCGGCGGGCAGCCTTGACGAGCGAGTTCACCCAGAGATCCACCAGGTTGAAGTAGTCGCCGCTGTTGTCTGCCCCTCCGACATACAGCGGCACGATCACCGCATCAGCGTTCACCCTGTCTGCGACGCCCTGCACCTCTTTGCGGGGAAAGTAGTTGGCGGCCAGCAGTATCCGGATGTTCTCGGCGCGCATCTGCTTGACGAGGTCAGCAACGTGCCTGGCTGATGGCGGAATGCCGGGTTTCGGTTCGACGGTGCCGGCCTCCTTCAGGCCGAACAGCCTGCAGAAGTACACCCAGTTCTTGTGGTATGTAACGATCTCGGTACCGTAGAGCGGGAGCATCCGTTTTGTCCATCCGCCGAGCAGCCCGATCATCGGCTTGCCTTTGTACGTTTTCGACTTGAGGAATGGGACGAGCTTGCCCTGATGGGCCAGGCTGCCCAGTGTGTCACCGCCCACGACCTCGACGAGTTGGGCACCGTAGAGCGATCGGTCGAGCCTGTCCAGGAGCTTCTTGAGGTTCTTCTGGTATGTCTGTTTGCCCTGAGGGTCCACCTTGCCGAGTCCGGCGGCAATGTTCTTTGCGGCGATCCGCATCATGACCGGGCTGGCCGTGACGTGCGGGTTGCCGTGGATGTGAAGTCCGCCCTCCGACCGGGAGAGCTGTGACGGCTTTTCGAGCAGAGGCATGCCGTATGAGGCTGAGATATAACCGGGCTCGCCGCTGCGCACCTTGCGGTTGCCAGACGTATCAACGACTGTCGGGAGCCAGGTCTCGAGGTCGAGGCCGGTATCAATCAGCACGTCTGCCTGCCGCACCATCTGCGCGAACGACGGCTTGGGCCGGATGAAGTGGGCGTCCTGATCGCCCCGGACGATGCTTGAGACGGAGACACGATCTCCGCCGATTGCGCGCGCGAACGTGGCGTAGTCGGGCAGAGTGGTCACAACCTTCAGCTTTGCGGCACCGCTGTCTGCCGCGAACAGGCCGAGCATGAGCAGCCCGACAAGAAGATGGAATATGGTTCTCTTCATCGTTATTGAATCCTCGTGTGTCAGTAGCGCTCGTGTTTGTGAGGACCGGCCGCAAAGGTGCACTGGAGCCAGAGCCGGTTGTCATCGGGCAGGCCCTTGCCGTTGCGGTAGTCGTATTCGACCCGCCACTTGACCCAGGGGCTCTGCCACCAGGTGACATAGGGCGAAAGCTGGCACTGGCGCGCTCCGGAAGTGGTGACAGCAAGCGGGCCGAGCGAGACGCCGCCTGCATCGGCGTAGCTCTTGACGGCGGGCTTGTAGTAGTCCGCCCTCAGCCCCAGCTCAGTCGTTCTTGATATCATCTTCTGGAAGTAGGAATAGGCGCCCCAGGCGTTGAGTGCATCCTTGCCGGAGCCGTCGGGCGCCAGGATGTTCTTGTGCAGATAGTACGCCTCGCTTCGCCATACCCAGTTCCGGTAGCGCATGGCTTCGGTGGGCTCCCACAGCACGGTCAGGTCCGCTCCGAGCACGTAAGTTCCGAGGCGGCGGCTGGCCGGGACCGTCGCGCCGCCGCTCATCACCCGCCACTCATCGTTGCGGCCGTACAGCGCGGACAGCCCGAGCTCGAGGTATTTGTCTTTGGAGAGGTCCCGGTAGTTGGTGTAGCGCAGGAGAGCGCTGGGGAAATTCCTCGAGTTCTGCCCGAATACCCGAGAGTTGCCGCCGTTCGTCAGTTGCAGCGTGACGCCCTGCGACGCCGAAGACGAACCCCCGGCCGTCCAGTCGAGTGAAATGCCGGTTGCTTCCAGCGGCCCGCCGAAGATCTGCCTGAGAGCAAGCGGGTGCTCAACCTGATCAAGGCTGGGCGCGTGCCACCGGTTGACAACGCCGAATTGCTGGTGGAACTTGCCGAGTGTTACGTTCAGGTTCCTGCCAACGTCATACCGCGTGATGTAGGCTTCTCCCAGTTCGGCCCCGTCTTTGGTCACGGGCACGCAGGCTTTGAACTTGCTGTAAGGGTCGAGGTAGGACTCGATGTGAAGCCCGAGCACACGCAAGCCCAGGTCAGAATGACGGCCTCCCTCGCCGTCATCGCCGATCCAAGGGGTAAAATCGCCGACGACGCTGATTTCGGGATTGAGAACTTGAAGCCCGAGTGCTCCGGATTTGAACACGGTTTCTTCGGGCGCGGCTTCGGCGGACTCCTCCCCGGCGCCCGCGGCCTCCTCGGCGGCGCGCCGAATGTCCACCTCCTCCCCAGCGCCACCCGTCGAACTCAGAACTTCTATCTTTCGCTCGAGGTCCGAGATTCTGCTCTCGTATTCCTTGCGAAGGGCGGCGATATCCTGCCGCAGCGCCTCGATCTGCGCCTGGGCATCAACGGAACGCGCGGCCGCCGCTGGCGGAGAAGTTTCATCATCACAGGACGCGGGCGCAGCCGAGATCAGCATGCCAGCAAGCAGCATAAGCGGCAGCGCGCACGCCCGCATGTTCGCGTATCTCACAGTGATTTGTCCTTTCGTGAGAGGGGCCGAAACGACACCGGGAGCGCGCGGCTCCCGAGCGCTAACGAGGCCCCTGGTTGATGCGCCGCGGCCCCACCGCAGCCGCCCGGTAAGACAGCAGCACGGAGGCCCGCGGGGAACTCAGCTAGAGGACAACAGGAGGAGCGCGCGCCGGAAGGAAGAAGGAAATGACTGCCCGGAGCGGCACGGTAAGCGGGTCGGGCAAGGCGCTGGCTATAACGGGCACCGGGCAGGTCTGGAGCGTCTCAACGACCGCCGGCCAGCCGAACTGCGACGCGATGCAAAGAGAGCAGGAGTTCTGGTCACCCGGTTCCGAGTGAGTGTGGGCAACGGCGGCGGTCCCTGCCGCAAGCAGGGTCACAGGAAGCACAATCGCCAGTATGGCCCATCTGGAACCGCGAAAGCCGTTCATTGAATGCATCCAGCCCGATTTCCCGATACCGGAATGACCGGCGCCAAAAACGATTATATCATCCGCGTATTTGCGCTGCTATTGGTGACGTACTGCCTCACGGAAGAATCGTACCGTAGCTCAGGGTCTCCTGGAGCCTGCGGACGAGTTCGGTGATGGCTCGGATAAGCGCGGCAGGGTTCAGGCGTTCGTAGGTCTGCCTCAGGCAATCCTTT
>JBPOJE010000113.1:0-23368 GCA_052033935.1 Armatimonadota bacterium | reverse complement strand
CATACATCAGGTCGAAGTTGTAGCCGTCCTCGTTCTGAACCTGATCCAGTCCGATTAGTAGGGGGAGCCCTTCAGCCGAGATGTGGTCAATCAATCCCGCGCTCTGCCATTCCTTCAGGCTGAACTGGCTGTCGCGGGGGTAGATTCTGGTGGCGCAGGCAAGCGATGCAAGCCAGTCACGCTCTTCCTGCTGAAGTCCGTCGCGGGACAGCGGGTCGGGCGTGAAGGAAAGGCAGGGGATAAGGCGTTCCTGCCCCGACGTCCGCGCGATGATTCCGGCGTTCGCTGCTGCCGCAGTCGCCGCGGCCGAATCGGAATGGCAGACAATGGCGCGTTCGATGCCGTGCTCGTCCAGAACGCGCAGAATCTCGTCGGCGGTTGTCGTGGGTGCGCTCAGGTAGGCGCAACAATCAAAATACTTCATAGGTTGCTTGTTACTGTCTTGGCTCGCAGGCTCGTCGGGAGTCAGGCGGGCCGGTACTACATTGCGGCTCACGTCGCGCTCTGCCCGCAGCCGGCTGTCAACAGGGTTGTGAGCCTGTGCTGGTAAGGGGGCTTGCGCCGGGCGCGGGCCACTGTTTCAAACTACATGTGGGGGTGGCTGTGTAACTCAGCCTTTCCCCCCTTTCGCTTATTGCATGGCCTGTTGGCGGTTGCCGACCACATCCTGTGGCTGCCGCTGCTAGCGCGCAGCCACAGGGAAAACCGATGTTCTGAGCCTTGCGGCGCCCATGGGGATCAGTGTGATCTCCTCCGGGGGCTTAGCCGTCTTGGCCGGATTTGCCGACAACGGGCCTGGGCAATTGGTGATGGCTTCGCGAGAGGGAAGCCTGCGGCCCCTGGCTATCAGCGCGATCGGGGCCGAATCTGTCGTGAACGGCTGGTTGGCCGGTTTCGATTGCTTCTTGACGCGCAGCGGCCTGGCGAGACAACCCTGATCCAGAATCAAAATATAGTTCCACGCGCTTGCCGGAAATACCTCCGCGTCTGGCCATTTCGCGAGCTTTTCATCCTCTCGACGTAAGTGTGACCCACTTCTCTCCGGTCTGCAGCGAGTATCAGGTCCCACGTTTTACAGAAACTGCGTTGTTCCGCTTCTCCCAGATTCGGACGTCAAGGTCCATAGGCAATAGAGTCCCAATAATACCATGATTGTGCCATTTCTGGCACAGTTTTAGATATCCGCCCGAATCCATCCGAGTCCGGGTCTGCTCTCCGTTAACAGACACCCTCGCGCGTAAGCACCAGCCTGGAATCAGCAGATAGCAGATACAGCGGGAACTCCACTGCCCGCCGAAAGGCAGTGGCTTACCTCGTCCAGTTGCTCCTAGCCATCCGCAACAGCAGCAGGTCCACCCGGGCATGCATTGTCAGAAGCCCTTCGTCTGCTTCAACAAAGGCGCGAGCGTCTTCTGCAGCGCCTCATCATCGCTCGCTGACTTCACGCCCTCGAACAGATACCATCGCTCAATGTGAGCCGCCGCCTGTCCCGGTTCCAGCCACGTCACCGGCCCCAGAGACTCCATCTCCATGAAGTCGCCGTCGGTGTAAGTTTCGTAGTTGCAGCCCTTGTCAGGGTATGTTGCGCCGGGAACGTGGGCGAAACGCTTGATGAAGAGGTTGCTGTCAACAAAGTAGCCCGTCCACCCGAGCGTGTTCTCGATCCCGATCTTGTTCGGCCAGTTCTTCTTCGAGTCGGTCTTCAGGCGGGTGAAGCCCTTGCCGAACGTCAAGCGCGAATCGCCGAGATCGGTGTAATGCCAGAGCGTCATTGTCCGGGCTGGCAGCAGCTTGTCGTCGTGCGAGATGAACGGCTCATTCGGGATGATCTCCTCGCCGCCCCCCTTCACGATCGTCAGGCCCCAGGCGGCAAGCTCAACCGGCCATACACCGTTGTTCGTGAGCTTGTGAGTCAGTGTCACCTCGCTGCCGTTCGCGCTCAGCTCCACCACAAGCTCCTTCTGGATGCCTGTCTGTTTCTCCGTTTCGGCTGTCAACCGCACGCCCGATTTCAGAACAGCTGCTTTCAGCGGGCTGTTGTCGGGCACGTAGGTTCGCGGAATGCTCTCCGGCGCGTGCCACAGCCGGTGACCGCCCCACGGATGCCACTCGCCGTAATCGGTCTTCGTGACCGACTCTTTTCCCATTTCCGCCAGGACGTTCGAGTCTCCGGTCAGCCGGTACGCGATGACCCGCGGCCCGATGTCCGAGGTCACGATCACGTCCACTGTCCCGTTCGTAATCTTGTAGCAGTTCGGTTGGTTGAAGTAGGGAATCTTCTCGATGTTCACTTGTACAGCCTCTGCAGCGCCCGCAAGCGCGATGAAAAGAGCAACCATTACCGCCGCGATAGTGCCGGATTTCGATGATCTGCCCATCGGGTGTCCTCCTTGCGCCGGAGTGCGTCCTGACAGGATTCATCGCACCGCCCCGCAACTCCTCCCGAATCCTCCGCGTATGCGGTCAACTCGTGCCGGTTTCGCCGCGCCATGCTAAACCATGCAGGAATACTGCGCCGGGAGCATTGAGCGATCGCGCGCTGGTGGAAAGGACCTGTGAAATGCCGAAGACCGTACTCCTGGGCGTTGCCGTACTCACGGCGCTGTCCAGCATTCCCGTGTTTGCGCAGGCAAGCGCGGCGTCAGATGACGAGAAACTCGTGCCCAGCCTCACTGCGAGCGGACGAGCCGAAGCCTCCGCAGAGCCCGACCGCGCCGTGGTGCGCTTTGGAGCTGTCGCCCAGGCCGAGACGGCGTCAGCCGCTCAGAAGGAAGTCAACAAGGTGATGCAGGCTGGCGTCGCGGCCATGAAGAAGCTCGGCATTCCCGAGGCTTCACTCCGCACCGTCGGAATCAACCTAGACCCGGTGTACTCGCAGCCGCCGCGGGGCGGAGCCGATGCCGCGCGGCCGTTCGTGCCCAAAGTCGTGGCCTATCGCGCCTCGAACACGCTTCAGGTCGAGCTTGCGGACATCACGAAGGTGGGTCCGGTCATTGACGCGGGCGTCGCTGCCGGCGCCAACAACGTCGAGGGGCTGTCATTTCAACTCAAAGATGACACGAAGCAGCGTCAGGAAGCCCTCCGCGGAGCCGTGCGCGAAGCCAGGGCGAAGGCAGACGCAATCGCGGCGGCAATGGGTGTGCAGCTCGACTCCGTTCTGGATGTGAACGAGGGTGGGGTGAACATCATCCAGCCCCGAATGGCGTTTACAGGCATGGCCAAGATCGCTGACGCTAGCTTCGAAACCCCCGTCCAGCCAGGACAGGTGCGCGTCGAAGCCAGCGTCACAATCCGCTATCGCCTGAAGAACGCCGTCATCAAGTAGCTGATGCCGTGAGGTCTGCCGCCGTCAGGCCCGGGCAAAGTCAACGTGTCCCGTGTTAGGGTCTGCGCTCAGCAGCCGGACGCGAACCTTGTCACCCACGTCCATCCCTCGCTCGCCTTTCACGACCTTGCCTTCAACGGCGGGGTGCTTCACACGCACCCACGTGCCCTTGAACGATGCGCCAGTGATGATGCCTTCGAACACTTCGCCGATCTTCTCCTGAAGCATCAGCGCGGCGGCCACCTTGCGCATCAGCCGCTCGACTTTGTTGGCGGCGTCCTCGCGCTCGGTGCAGTGCGCGGCAAGCGTCGCTAGTTCGTCCTCGGAGTAAGGCACGTCGTTCTCATCCAGAACGGCCTTCACCAGGCGCTGAGAGATAACGTCGGGATACCGGCGGTTGGGCGCGGTCGAGTGCGTGTAGTTGTGCACGGCAAGCCCAAAGTGCCCGCCGTTTTCGCCCGGGCGCACAACCGCGTACTCGCCGCGTCCCAGCAGCTTGACTATGGAGAGCGACAGGTCGGGAAAACGGTCGGGATCGTCCGTCCGCGCTTTGCGCAGAAACGCCGACAGCGCCTTTGCATTGGGGTTGTCCGGAAGGTAGCCTCCGTGCTGCGCCGCAAGATCCACGATGCGGTCCCAGCGCTTCGGAGTCTCAACAACCCGCTGGATAGCGGCCCGGCCGGACGATGACAGCAGTTTCGCCGTGCACGTGTTCGCTGCAATCATGAGATTCTCAATGATCAGCCGCGCCTGGTTCTTATGGGCGACCGCCATATCCACGACCTTGCCGTCCGACATCACCGGACGCGCCTCGATCGTCTCGAAGTCCAGCATTCCCGCGCGCTGCCGGTAGGCCTGCAGCCGTTCGGCCGCCTCGTTCTGAAGCCGGATCTGCTCCTCCAGGCCTTCCACAGCCAGTACGGCTGGTGGTATGTCGCGCTTTCCCGAAAGCCAGTCTCCGAGCCTGTCATACGTCAGCTTCGCCTTGTTGTTCACAAGGGCGCGATAGATGCCGTTCAGCCGCGCCTCGCCGTCAGGCGGCACGGTCAGCTCTACCACCACCGCCAGGCGATCCTTGTTCTTACAGAGCGAACTCATGTCCGTCGAGAGCTCTTCCGGGAGCATATGAAAGACCTTGACACCCGTATAGACGGACGTCGTCTTCTTCATCGCGAAGTCGTCCACGGGCGTGTCGTTCGGGACCAGCGCGTCAACGTCCGCGATGCCTACGAAAATGCGGATGCCGTCGCCGTCCTGCTCGGCGTACTCGATCTGGTCGAGGTCCAGTGAGTCATCGTTGTCAATGGAAGACCAGGGAAGCTGTCGCATATCGCGGATACTCTCACCCGCGCTCCCATGCGTGAAGTTCGCCTGAAGCGCCTCGACCTGCCTCCGGGCTGCTTTGGGCAGGTCCACCGGGAACCCGGCTTCCAGCATCGCCATACGCGCGCGCTCTTCCAGGTCGAATGAGCCGCCGTTGCAGTCGCGGCAGTTGTTGCGGTTTCCTTTGCGTTCGTGCTTGTGTTTGTTCTTTGGCATTCGTGTTCCTTAGCGCGCCTCAGGCGTGTGATTTCGGGCGGAACGCTGTGTAGCTGATCCTCTCGTACGGAATGCTTCCACTTACGACCTCGACAAACGGTCGCCCTCCCCGTACCCAACGGCCCCGTATCCTGTCGCTGTGCACAGGAAGCTCTTGAAATCGCCTTCAATGGCCGGGGCAAGATAGAGCGTTTTCTCCACGGCATCGTAGCGGCGGGCCCCGCTCAGGGCCTGGAGCAGCGAGTAGGAAGACATCGCACGCGCGTACCAGTGCCCGCATTCGTATTCGTCGAACGGGTTGCGGTGCCGCCCGTCGTACCTGCCGCGCGCCGCCCGTACCAGTTTCAGCCCTTCGTCCACCAGTCCGTTCATAATCATATGCGCCGCGGCCTGATACTCGATGCCTGTCCAGACTTCGTTGCCGTACGGGAAGGGCAGCGACAGCGCACCGCCTTTCGGCCAACTGCAGAGCAGCAGTCTGGCTTCCTGCCCGAAGGCGAACGTCGGGCGCTGGGGGTTCGTGTGGCCGCGCAGGTTGCGCTGGAAGTTGTGCCGGTAGATCGCCTTCAGCATTCCTGCGACCTTGCCGGCGTCCAGGAACTCCGGCAGCCCGGCCACCGCCGCCAGCCACGCCCCGAGCACCCCATCCGACAGGCACACCCCTTGCCATACTGATACTTCGGCCCTTCGGTGTGCAGAAGCTCCAGCGCTTCGGGCGAATAACCCTGATCGCCCGTCGGGGGCTTCGCGGACAGCCCCTCCCGCACGCGCTGATAGAAATACTCGCCGTCCCACAACTCCGTTTCCATTGCGCGGCAGCCCGTCTCCAGCTTTGTGTCTTCGTTCAGCGCTTTGCCCATCTGTACCGCCGCCTGAAGTGCGCCCAGATAGAAGCTCGTGCACATCCCGTCCGGGCCCCAGAACTCGATGTCGTACGTGTTGTGATGCGGCTCTTCCAGAAGCCCCCGCTGGCGCGGGTCCCAGGTGACAATGCAGTAGTTGAGGCTCGCCTTCATACGCGGCCACATCCCGCGCAGCCACCCGGTGTCGCCCGATATCCGCCAGTCACGATACACCTTGATGATGCCGCCAAGCTGTCCGTCTGACGCCGCGTGGGAGTCGTGCGTGGTCAGCCGGATGGGAAGCGCCGAGCGGAATACCTGGTGCCCGCGCTCATCCTGAGACTCGGTGAACTCAGTCTCCCGGAGGCTCCGTTCCAGCGTGGGGAACAGGTGCGGAATCGCCTGTGCGTAGTTCCAGACGTGCGTGCAGCTTCCCGGGCAACAGCCCGAGCCGTCGTGACAGCCCTCCCACGCCCAGAGTTTGCCGTCGGCTTGCCGCAGTACGGTCGGCGACTTCAGAATTGTGAGGTTCGCGGCGACCGCTTCCACCACCTCCGGCGCCAGGGTCAGGCCGTGGAAGCAGTCCGCGAACTTCTCTGTTTCGTCCTTCAGGCGCGCGTAATGCTTCGTCCAGAACAATGCGACGTCTTCCGCGGAACCGAACCTGCCCGAATACCACGGCCGGTAGTTGCATCGCAGCGCTTTTTCTCGCGCGGTCGCGCACTGTCCGGCGCAGCAGGTTTCCTGAGTATCCTTGCCATTGCGCAGCACGCTGACCGGGGCGTACCAACTCAGCAGAACCGGGATGGTCTTCTCCTCCCCCGGCTTTAGCGGGAACGGCACAAAGATGCTGCCTCCGGGGCTCGGGCTGTCCGCCCCCACGGTATCCCTCGTGATGGTGATTCCCCGGGTGACATCCTTCCACGCCATGGTCAGCGGGTCGAACCAGCCTCCGCGGAACCATGCCGCGTTGACGAAAACCTCGTCCTGTCCCCCGATGCGAATGTTGAACAAGCCTTCGTCCCACGGGGCTTCGTCCGAACCCGGCTGATAAAGCGTGATCCTGCGCTCCGCCTTCAGCACCTCCCGCCCTGGCGACTGCGTGCCCATGAAATTCGCCGAGTTGAAGGAGTAGATGGCCTCCACCGGTCTACTGCCTATGTTGACGAACCTGTGCTCGAGTCCGGCAACAGGCAGGTTTGAACTGTCGGCTTCGCCCGGAACGAACGGGTTCCATCCCGTAATCTCAACCCTGATCGGCAGGTCCGGGTCCTCGATGGTCACCTTCCCGAACGGAAATCGCGCCTCGAACTCGGCCGAGGCGAAACGGGGGAGTCCCCAGGTCTTGCCTCCGCATCCGTTGGCGGAACCGGGCAACCTGAAGGCCTTCCACATCGGAACCGGCCCTTCGAGCACTCTCGCCAGGTTGGGTTCGCCCTTCAGGCAGATGGCCGAAAAGAGCATCGGGGGTGTTCCTGAGAGAGAAGTGCGAAAGCGCTCCCGTGCCTTCGATGCAGAGCATCCCCGCGCCAATCCCTCCCATGGGAAAGGCGACTCTGTTCAGGTAATCATGGCGATATGGCCCTTTGTAGTTTCTGGCATTTGATGGCATGCGTCCTGTGGTCCTCCGCGCAGCTTCAGATGCAGCGCCACCCGCCGCAGCGCCCGGTCAATACTAGCGGCGCCAATCCCCGCCGTCAACCGGGCCCGCCGGTGTGCGCTCCGGCGTACCAATTCTCGCGGGTCAGTGGCAACCCGGTATCACCGTTCTCGTGCGGCTTTGCGAGCAGCGTCTGAAACACGCTGATCGAGCCTTTCCGGAAGCCGTATGCCGATGCGGACATGTATATGCGCATGGTTCTGTAGTGTTCTTCGTCCGCAATCTCCACTGCGGCCGCGTGCTTATCTTCGAGACGCCTCACCCATTCCTCCAGCGTCAGAGTGTAGTGCTCGCGCAGGCTCTCCACATCACGCACCTCGAACCCCTCCTCCTCGGCTGCGTGCAGGGAGGTGTTGATCGGAATGAGTTCGCCGTCCGGGAAGACGTAGCGGTCAATAAACGAATCGTGTCCCTGCCTGCGGTGGTGCGGCGACGCCGCGATGCCGTGGTTCAGGAACACCCCTCCGGGCTTCAGCAGGCGGTAGGGCAGCCGGAAGTACACCGGCATAAGCTCCTCACCGACATGCTCGAACATCCCGACGCTCACCAGCTTGTCGAAAGCGCCTGGCTCGTCCACCTCGCGATAGTCCCGCGGTTCGACGCGGCACAGTTTCTGCAGACCGGCCGCGCGTATCTGTTCGCTGGCGTATCTGGCCTGGTTCTCACTTAGGGTAATGCCGAGCGCTTTAACGCCGTAGTGTTCGGCTGCCCATATCACCAGCCCGCCCCATCCGCAGCCGATGTCCAGCAGGCGCTCGCCGGGCTTCAGGCGCAGCTTCCGGCAGATGTAATCGAGCTTTCGTTCCTGCGCCGTGTCCAGCGAGTCGCCGGGAGCGCCGTAGTACGCGCAGGAATAGACCATCCTCCTGTCGAGCCAGAGCTTGAAGAAGTCATTTGAGAGGTCGTAGTGATACTGCACTGCCTGCCTGTCGCGCTCAACGGAGTGCTGTCTGCCGCTTAGTGCCGCTGGTTGGCGAACCGGTGAGGTTCGCCTGCGCTTGCGCGGAAGTTTGTGGAGAGTCCGGGCCATATCGGCCAGCGCCAGAAGGTTGGGGCGGTTGCGCGCCAGATCGTCGGCAATCCCCAGCACGGCCTGCACATCGCCCTCGATGTCGAAGTCGTCGTAGATGAAAGCTTCCCCGATACGCACCTCGCTTCCGGATGCGAACATACTCCTGAGCGAGCCGGGATGTTTGAGAACCACGGTGGCGGGCGCCTCCCCACCATCCGGATCGGGCCACACCGAGCCGTCCCAGAAGCGGATTCTCACGCCCCGCCTGTCTATGTTCTCAAACAGCCTCTCAAGAAAACGCAGAGATTCTTGCTTGGCTTCGTGCGCATTGCCGTTTGCGTTGGACATCATGCTGTTCCTCCTCTGCGGCGCCGGCGCGGCGGCCGGGCGCGCGCGTTGTCCTGTCGCTGTCACTCTGCCGGGCTCAAAACCAGCCGGCAGATTCGCGGCAATCATGATTTCGACACGCCCGCCGGCTTTTCCTGTCCGGCGTGGCCGAGTGCTTGCAATGCAAGAACCGGCGGCAAATGTGGCAGCCGAGCGGGCCGTGGGCCTGCCAGCGTGTATAATAGAGCGAGTGAGCAGCCGCCGTCGAATGACTTGTGCGGCCGTTTCGTCCCATTACCCCGAAAGGTAAAAGAAACATGAGTGATGCAGTTGGGTTCGGGATCATTGGCTGCGGAGTTATCGCGCCCTGGCACGCAGAGGGAATCAAGGGCTCGTCAAACGCGAAGCTGGTGGCTGTCTGCGACATTATCCCCGAGAAAGCCGAAAAGCTGGCGGCGGAGAACGGCAATCCCCGCGTGTACACCGATCACCGCAAGCTGCTCGATGACCCTGAAGTGCAGGCTGTCTGCGTCTGCACGCCTTCCGGGCTGCACGCAAAGGTCGGCATTGACGCCGCGCGTGCCGGAAAGCATGTCCTCAGCGAAAAGCCCATAGACATCACGCTCGAAAACATAGATTCTTTCATTGCCGAAACGAAGAAGGCCGGCGTCAACCTCGGCTGCATCTTCCAGCGCAGGACTCAGCCGCTGTGGATTGCCGTGCATAATGCCGTGCAGGGCGGCAAGCTGGGCAAGATGGTTCTCGCTGACGCCTACATCAAGTACTATCGCAGCCAGGAGTATTACGACAGCGCCGGGTGGCGGGGGACGTGGGAAATGGACGGCGGAGGCGCGCTCATGAACCAGGGCGTGCACTGCGTGGACCTGATGCGCTGGATTGCCGGGCCGCCCAGCACCATCTATGCCCGTTGCGACAATCTGGTGCGCGACATCGAGGTCGAGGATACGGCTGTTGCGGCCATTACCTACGCCAGCGGCGCGTTCGGAGTGCTCGAAGGAACGACCTCCGTCTGGAATGCTCCGGGGCACAGGCTGGAATTTCATGGCGAAAAGGGCAACATACTGCTCGAAGGCGAACGTATAGTTAAGTGGGAGACCGAAGACGGAGAGGGCGCTCCCGAGCTTGTGGATCTTCAGGGAGGAAGCGCGTCGGCGAACCCCGTTGACATCGGCAAGGAAGGACACCGCCGCCAGATAAGCGATTTTGCGGCCTCAATCATGGAAGGCAGGCAGCCGATGATTCCGGGAGAAGAAGCTCGCGGAGCGGTTGAGTTCATTCTGGCGATCTACGAGTCGAGCAGGAGAGGCGAGCCGGTCAACCTACCGCTGTAACGGCGGGGCAGGCAGAGTATGACAGATCAGCCAAAGACTGATAATGGAGTGTCCGATTTCGGCGCGGGTGGGCGCCGCCGCCTTGCGGCGTCTGTGCGCAAGGCGGACTCGCTCGCGCGCGATGGGCGCTTTGACGAAGCCGCGGCACGCATGGAGCAGGCGCTTGAGTTGGACCCCGGCAATACGGCTTACCTGCTGCGTCTCGCCGGTGTGCGGCGCGGGCAGGGCCGCACCCACGAAGCGATAGACCTCGCCTGCCGCGTTCTCGACGCCCAGAGCCGCTGTCCCGAGGCGCAGGAGTTCCTGCTGCAGCTCTATCTCGAAACGGGACAGTACGAAGAGGTGATCAACCGCGGTAAGCACTTCATCCGCGCTGTCCCCAACAGCATGCAGGCGCGCGACCTGATGGGCGCCGCATATCTCCAGCTCGGCCAGCTCGACAAGGCTCTGCAGATTACGAGCGAGTTGATCCGTCTCGACCCGACGGATGCAGTGAACCATTTCAAGCGGGCGGTGCTCTACCAGCAGAAAGGCGAACTCGGCAAGGCGATACGCGAGTTCATCCGCGTCGTTGATCTCGATCCTGAAGGCGAAATGGCGGACGATGCCCGCGAGGCCATCGCTTCAATAGATTCATTTCAGCTCAGGCAGATCATCGCGCTGGCTATCGAGGACAGGCTGTTCCGGGCAAAACTGATACGAGACCCCGAAAGCGCACCGACCGAGAAAGGTTTCTTCCTCAGCAGCGGCGGCGTCGCCACCCTCAAGCAGGTGGATTTCGATGGGATGGGCGAGTCGTCTGGTCCGGGCGATCAGCCCACCTACCACTAGCCGGACAAGTCGCTAGTTCACCAGGCTCTGCAGCGGCGCGGGAATCCTGCCGCCGAGCTGCGCGAAGCAGTCCGCTGAGGATCGCTCCACTCGCAGAATCGGGCTCTCTCCGAACAGCCCCCCGAATACCGCCCGTTCGCCCGCCTGCTTGCCCGGCACGGGAATCAGCCGCATGGCCGTCGTCTTGCGGTTGACCATTCCGATAGCCAGCTCATCGGCTGCAATCGCCGCGATAGTTTCGGCGGCGATGTCGCCCGGCAGAGCGATCATGTCCAGTCCCACCGAGCACACAGCCGTCATGGCCTCGAGTTTCTCAAGCGAAAGCGTGCCGGATTCCGCCGCAGCCGCCAGCGCAGAATCCTCGGACACAGGAATGAACGCTCCCGACATGCCGCCCACCGACGACGAGGCGAACGTGCCGCCTTTCTTGACCGCGTCCGTCAGCATCGCTAGGGCCGCCGTGGATCCCGGGCCGTCGATGCGCGCAATGCCCATCGCCTGCAGCACCTCACCGACGCTGTCGCCGATCTCCGGGGTGGGGGCCAGTGAGAGGTCCACGGTGTCGAACTGAGCGGAAATCTCCCGGGCTACTTCCCGCCCGATAAGCTCTCCGGTGCGGGTTACCCGGAACGATGTGTTCTTGATCTCCTCGGCGACATCGGCAAGCGTCATCGGCATTCCGGATTCGCGCAGCCTTTCAACCGTGCGCTTCACCACGCCCGGGCCGCTGACGCCGACGTTCACGACGGTTTCGGGCTCTCCCGTCCCTTTGTAAGCCCAGGCCATAAACGGGTTGTCCTCGGGAATGTTCGCGAACACACACAGCTTGCAGCAGCCGAACCCGTCCCTGTCCGCCGTCCGCCGCGCAATATCGAGGATCGCTTCGCCCAGCAGAAGCAGTGCGTCCATGTTGATGCCGGCGCGTGAAGACGCCGCGTTGACCGAAGCGCACACGCGCGATGTCGTGGAGAGCGCTTCCGGAAGCGCCCCGATCAGCGTACGGTCTGAATCGGTCATTCCCTTGTGAACCATCGCCGAAAACCCGCCCACAAAGTCAACACCGATTTCCGCCGCCACCTGGTCGAGGGCGCGCGCCAGGCGGAGCAGCCCTTCCTCGTCATGTCCCGCTCCCAGGCACGAGGCCGGGCTGATCGCCAACCGCTTGTTCACGATGGGAATGCCGTACCGTCGCGAAACCCTGTCGCACGCCCGCACGAGGTCTCCGGCTGTGGCCATGGATTTTCTTCCTGACCAGATCGCACATCGTATCGATTCCGCGGTCGGCGCAATCGAACAGATCGAGCCCCAGAGTGATGGTCCGCACGTCCAAGTGCTCTTCCTGGAGCATGGCGACCGTGGTAGTCTTTACCCGGCATGGCTTACCTCTTGTCCCCGAGTCGCAGAACGGCCTGAAGCTCCGTTGTTGCGCGGAAGATGTCTATATGCTGCAGGTGAATCGTCACGCCGGTCTCCCGCGCAAGGCTGGCCATCTCCATCTGCACGTGCTCCACCATCACTCCGATCTCGACGACCATGATCAGCTCTCCCTCGTGGACGTACGCATAGAAATCGTCAATGTTGATTCCCGCGTCCGCCAGCGTGCTCGATATCCTGTGAATGATCCCACGCTGGTCGCGGCAGCGGGCGGTGAGGATGAAGCGCTCCCGAATGCCGGGCCCGGGCTCCCGCGGCTCCGGTTCGAACGGAAGCACGCCGACTTCGAACTCGCCCTGCTGACCAGCGATGGCGAGCCCGCCGCGCAGAGTCTCAAGCTCCAGCCCGTCCGGGGCTTCGACGGACATGATCATCGTGAAGTATCCCCGAAGAACGGTCTCGCTCAGATGCGTGATGTTCCCTCCGAGCTTCGCTGCCGTCCCCGACACCGCCGCCACAATCCCCGGCCGGTCGCGTGACATAACCGAAATGATGTATTCGCGCATACTCTTCTGGCCCTCTCGTCTTCCTCTGCCCGTTTCGGCCTGCGGTGCATGCCTTCCTGCATTCCTGGTTCTGCCGCCCGTCTCAGGCGAAGGACAAAAAAGGAGTGTGAGACACGAACCGTCTCACACTCCTCAAACTATCAGCAGCCAGATGCCCCGAAAGGCCGTGGGCTTATGCCCTGGCTGTCTCCGCTTCCTGCTCCGGGTCCTTGAAGAAGAGCAGGAATGCCAGCGCGCAGAGCACCGTCAGCACGCAGGGCACCAGAAACACGTGCGTCCACTTCTCCGGGTGTTCCGCAGGTTTGAACAAGTTCATAATCCACCCCGTGAACAATGTGCCCAGGTAGTTGCCTATCCCGAGAGTGGCAAGCGTGAGCAGGCTCTGGGCCGAAGCGCGGATGTCCTTCGGCGCGACCATATCCACGTATATCTGGCTCACGACAAAGAAGAAAGTGTAGCCCAGTCCGTGCAGGGCCAGAGACGCGACGACCAGCGGGCGCATAATCTCAACGGTCCCGAACGGCGCGGCGGCGAACACGAAATAGCGGAGCGGCCACGCAATGACTCCCAGTGCAAGCGCTCGCCTCACACCCCAGCGCTTCAGCACCCATCGGAGCAGAAACGCCATGGCGATGACTTCGCCGGCCTGTGCCACAGCCATTGTCATCGGGATCTTTGCGTTCGGAATCTCCAGCAGTTGCTCAAGGAACGTACCAGTTGGGCCATAGTAGAACTGCAGCTCGGTGGTAACGATGAAGGCGATGACAATGAACAGCAGGAAGTTCGGGTTCTTGAGAAGGACAAACGCTTCGCGGAATGCCAGTGGATCCGCGGCTTCGTCCTTCGCGGGAGGGGTGTGGGGCAGGGTGAGGCAGAAAGCAGCCATCACAATGCTCAGGATTCCTGCCATCATCAGGCAGTCGGTCGCATTCGGTAGGAGATTGTGCTGCCGCCAGACCGTAAGCGCCAGCCCCGCGACAATCCACCCGATCGTGCCGAACACCCGGATAATCCCGAAGTCCTTCTCATCAGACAGATGGTGGAACGCCAGCGAGTTTGTGAGCGCAAGCGTTGGAGCAAAAGCCAGCGTGTACACAGCGAACACGACCAGCAAGGGTTCAAAAACGGTCAACTGCGAAGCCCAGATGAGGAATATCCCCCCGATCAAATGAGCCGCCGCAAGGAACTTCTCGGTCGAAACCCACCGGTCGGCAATCTGCCCGCCCGTGAACGGGGCCAGGATGCAGGCCAGAGGAAGCAGGCTGAAAATGAGCGCCGCCTGCGGATCGCTCATGCCCAGGCCCCTCTCGACGTCGGTCATGTACGGCCACAGCACAGGGGCCCAGGCGCCATAGATCGCATACTGCAGGAACATCATGGCGCTCAGGCGCCACCGGGTTGATATCATAGAACACACTCCCTTGCTAAAGACTAGCTGACTGAAGTGATTCTACAGCAATCCGCCGTTCCCCTTCTTCTGTTTCCCGCTGCTCCGGCTATCTTTTTGGCGTCTGCAGCGTCAGATCGGCAAAAGCCGCAATCCCGGCCGCGCCGGCGTCCCCGCTGTGAAGGACAACCCGGTAGCGCAGCTCCAGCTTCTCGCCCTTCTTGATGGAGATCGGCGCTTGAGCCGCCTGCTCGCCCGCGAAGTCCCTGATCCCGAACGGATTGGCCGCGAAAAGTCCGTAGTCGCGCGCATGCCAGTACGAAGGGGGTCTCGGGTTTCCCGGTCCCTCGACAATCGCGACCCCGGATGTCTGCTTGCCGTCACTGCCCCAGCAGTCCACCCACGTTGCGCGCTTGCCCCAAACATCGGCGTCCAGGGCGCCGGTGGAGTTCATCATGTTTCCGGTTCCAGCCTTGACCGTCATCCACTTGGGCAAGCGAATCCCTAACGAGCCTTCCTTGGTGTCTCCGAACGTCAGTGGTCCTTCGGTCGCCCTGATGCACAGAAATACGTCAATAACCCGCGGGTCGTCCATGCCCCAGAACACGAACGCCTGCTCGTCCACGCACACCTTCTTGCCGTCCGGCGCGATCCAGTCGTCCGCCAGCTTCACGATGGCGCAGTCCGGGTGCTCTTCGGTCTTCACCGACCTGACCACGATTTTACCCTTGCCGCCGCCCTCGGCCCAGAAGTCAACCCCGTTGACATCGCCATGCGTGAACCACATACCCCGGTGATGCGGATGGTCCTTGTCCTCGCCCTCCACGTCCTTCATCGGGTAGTTCCGCGTAATCTCCACGCCGCCCGGGCCGTGGATGGGCCACACGTGCGGCTTCGGCCCGCCGTTCGTGCGGATGACCGCAAACGGCCGGCCGTCAAGCGTGACCTCCACATCGTCGCCAGACTTGTTCACCCGTACGGCTGGTCCCTGAGTCCGGGCGGGGGTCCCCCCCCGTCGCTTCTTCGCGATCATCTTCAACTCTTCGCTCGCCCGCAGATCGTGCAGCAGAACGCTGAAATACTCGCTGCTGCCTGAGTTCACCAGCGCCGGGCTGTAAACCCGCCCCAGTGTGTCCCGGGCGGTGACCGGGCTGTTCAGCCAGCTCGGCGGAAGGGGTATCACCAGGGGGAAAGCCTTCATATCAGCAACCGGGCGCACTGTCACCTCGGTCTCGCCGGCCTTCGGCTTGGCGAAGGTGGCGGACGCGAGCAGCAACCCCAGTCCGGCCGCCAGGCACAAAACGTATGCAGTTCGTCTGCCCATGTCGTTCTCCTGTATCCTTCCCGGCGCGGTCACGGCCGGTCAACCAGCGCGCGCAACTGCGCCATATACTTCGGAACCGCTGTCTTCGGATCTTCCTGCGCTTCATACTCAAGCGCGACATATCCTCTGTACCCGGCTCTGCGCAGGATGTCGAGTTCCCGGCCAAAATCGGCCTCCACCTTCTGGCCGCCCGCCGGGGATATCTCCGTCTTCACCTGGACGGTCACCGCGTACGGCGCCGCTATCTCGATCTCTTTGTAAGGGTCGGCGCCCCGGAAGTTTCCGGTGTCCAGGTTGATGCCCACCCACGGCGAGTCTACGCCCTTCACGATAGCGACAATCTGCTCGGCAGTCGAGGTGATGCCGCCGTGGTTTTCGATCCCAAGAATGATGCCGCGCTCGCTAGCGATTCCGCACGCCTCCTGCATCGCCTCGATGCAGCGCTTGCGTGCGTCTTCTTCCGTCACGCCCTTTGGAGCCGACCCGCCGAAGACCCTGATCACCGGCACTCCCAGCTCGGCGGCCTGGTCAATGCGCATTCGCACCTCGTCCATCTGCTTGCGTCTGGGCTCACCCGGGGCAACACAGAAGTCGTTCCGTATCGCTGTCCCGCTCACATCGAGCCCCAGCAGGAACGCCCGGCGCTTCAGGTTTCGCAGGTACTGTGGCGTGGTAGGCTCCTCGAAGTAGTACGACGTCAACTCCGCCCCATCGAGTCCCATCTCCGCGCACAACTCAAGGAACCGGAATAGGTCCATGTCCTTGCTCGCGCCGGTAAGATACTTCCTGTACGAATACGCGGCGCAGCTCAGCTTGAAACGCGAACCTTTCACGCGCTCCACCGGCGCCATCGCGCGCGCCGCTCCCGGCAGCGCAGCTCCCGCAATGACTGCTGCCCCGCTCGTCATGAAGCCTCTTCTGCTGATCTTCACTGTCTGCTCTCCTCGGCTTTCCTGCTAGATCTCGTACATTTTGGGAGTCAGCTTGATCTTCTTGCCCGTCTCCGCCGCCTTGTTCGCCATGATGCACGGAACACAGGCGTTCAGCGCAACCTGCGGGTTGCAGCGCGGCTCCTTGCCCGTGCGCACGCAGTCGAAAAACTCGGCAAGCTCTTCGTAGTAGTCGTTCTTCTTCGTGACCGTGATCGCCTCGCCCTCGGACTTCTCTCTGTCCTTGCGCGTCGCGCCGGCATCAAGGATGATCGCATCCTTGCCCTTGCTCTCGTCCTTGTGCGCCAGCGGTGCCCACACCAGGCTCTCGGCCTTGGGTTCGCGGAACAGCAGTCCCTTGTCCGGGTTCACGATCAGCGTGCCCTGATCACCCATGAATTGCTCTGTGTACCCCTCGTGCTCGTTGGTCGTGATGGAGGTGTACACGCACTTGACGCCGTCCGGATACTCGAAGATGACGCTGATGTTGTCGTACGTCGAGCGTCCGTCCTTCCAGTAATCAATGCCGCCCGCGGCCATCACGGAGATGGGGACCGCGTTCAGGAACCAGTTCACCACGTCAATCTGATGGCTGCCGAGTTCCGCCATAAGCCCGTGCGAGTACTCCTTGTACATCCGCCAGTTCAGCAGCTTCTCGTACGCGGGATCGGGTATCGCGCGGCGCCAGCTCCCGTTGCGGTGCCACTGCGCCTTGATCTGGGTCACTTTGCCGCACACCTTCTCCTGGTTGATCATCCGGTAGGCGTGATGGTATCCCTCGTTCGCGTGGCGCTGGTGCCCGATCTGCAGGATCTTCTTCGTGCTCTTCGCGGTCCGCGCCATGGCTTTGGCCTGGTCCACGGTGTACGCCATCATCTTCTCGCAAAAGACATGCTTGCCCGCGTTCAGCGCGTCAATCGTCATGGGTGCGTGCAGATAGAGCGGCGTCGCGATGACAACGGCGTCAATATCTTTGCGCTCCAGCATTTTGCGGTAGTCGGTGTAGGGATCCGCGCCCTCGGCTACCTTCAGCGCCTTCTCGCGGTGAGGGTCGTAGATATCGCACACCGCCACGAACTTGACCCCCGGTACCGTCACCGCCTGCCCCAGAAGCATGGTGCCCTGCGATCCCGGGCCGATGATTGCCGCCCGCACCAGTGAGGGACGCCGCGATACCGTGGAACCCGTGCCCTGCGCCAGTGCGTGCCCCGCGCTCGCCGTCGCGACCGTGGCCGCCGAACCCTTCAGAAAGTCACGCCGGGTTATCGCCTTCTCGCTCATCAACATCTCCTTGCGTAATGAATACCGTCCGGATCGGCAGCCCGCCGAAATCCAGACTCTCAAAAGCCTTTCGCCCCATCACCATCGCCGCGGTGGAAAGGGCATCGCTGTCCGCCGCGCTGGCCGTCACCACGGATGCCGACACCGTGCCCTCAGCCGGCCAGCCGGTTCTCGGGTCCAGCACATGGCCGAACCTCCGCCCGCCCCCTTGAAAGAACTGCTCGTAATCGCCAGACGTTGACAGCGACTCATTGCTCAGTGTCAACTCAGACCACCGCTGCTCCGTCCTGCGCGGATGCCGCACGCCGACGCGCCATCCGTCTCTTTCCGGCCCTCCGCCAATCGCGCGGACGGTGCTCGTGCCCGCGTGCACCAGCGCTTCCCGCAGCCCGCACTCCATCAGTATCTCCGCGGCGCAGTCCACCGCGTACCCCTTGCCGAACCCGCCGAGATTGATCTCCACCCCTTCGCGGTCGAAGTGTATGCTACGGTCTTCGGGGTCCAGACGCACGTGCTCTCTGCCGGTCAACTTCAGCGTTTGTCCGATTTCCCCCTGCCCGGGCTTCCGCCCGTGCCCTTCAAAGAACCCCCACAGCCGGATCAGCGGGCCTACTGTGATATCGAAAGCGCCCTCCGTGAGAGCGGAAAGCAGATGCGCCCGTTCTATCAGACGGAACAGCGGCGGGCTTACCCGCACGCTCTGGGTGGCCGCAAGCGCATTGATGCGGCTGATCTCGCTGGCCGCGCGGTAAACGCTCAGTTCTTCTTCGACGCGGTCAACAGCCCGGAAGGCTTCCCCGGCGGCGTCCACCATATACTGCCGGTCTCTGCCGAACGCCGCAATCTCGAACCGGCACGCCATGGCATTGTGTCCGTAGCGCAGCATCTCGGCCCCTTCATATCCCTCCGGGCCTCCGTGGTCACTCATTGAACACCTGATGTGTTCCCGGGGTTCTCCAGCCGCCGCGCGGCGGCGGCAATCAGTGCAGCCAAGTCGCTGTCGCTCTTGCCGATCCTGCAGCCGCCGGCCCGCTCGTGCCCTCCGCCCCCGAACTCCCGCGCGAGCGATGCGACATCCACGCTGTCGCGCGAACGCAGGCTCACCCTGTAGTCCTTTGCACTCTCTCGCAGAAGCACGGCCACTTCCACTGTACCTATACGCAGCATATCGTGCACGACCTCATCCGCGTCCTCTTCGGTCGCCCCGAACTGATTGAAATCTGCCGAGCCCGCCACCGTCCACGCAAGCCGCCCTCCGCACTGCGTCCGCATCCGGGTCAGACAAGCCCCTCGAAGCCGTGCTGCTCCCTCCGGATTGTGCCAGTAGAGCTGCTGCACCACCCCGTGCAGGTCCGCGCCCGCCTCCACCAGGTCCGCGCAGGTGCGAAGGGACAGCGCTGAGACGCTTGAGAACTGGAAGCATCCCGTGTCCTCGACGATGGACGCGAGCAGGCACGCCGCCGCTTCCGCCGATACCGGCAGATCGAGCGCGCGTGCTATCTCGACGATCATCTCGCCGACAGCGGCCGCGTCCGGATCGAGCCACGTGATGTCGCCGAACGGCTCCCCGGCCAGGTGGTGGTCAATCCGCATCACCGTCTTGCAGCGCTCCAGCGCGCCGCGAATCAGTCCGACCCTTCCGATGCCGCCGCAGTCCACGGCGACTCCGAGGTCGAAGACCTGTTGCGTATCTGTCTCGATGCCGTCCGCGCCCGGAAGAAACTGATATCGCGTTCCGGCCCCGTCCTGGTTGACGACGCACGCACTCTTGCCGGCCGCGCGCAGAATGTGCCACAGCCCGAGCGACGATCCGATAGCGTCCGCATCGGGGTTGACGTGAGTCGTGATGAGGACCGATCCTGCCTGCTGTATGGCGCGGGCTGCGGCTTCGAGCCCCGCCGCGCGCTCAGTCGTGTCACATGCCAAAAGCGTCTCCCTGCCGCTTCCCCTGCCTCCGGGCGAGGCGTACAACCCTGCTTCTGGCAGGTTTGCCGCCTCCGGCCTGCATTGACTACTATACATCACTGCTGTCCAAGATAGGTCAGCAGACGCCGTCTTGGACGGGTGAGATAGGGCACTTGGGGTGCGATCCCGAAATGACCCCCTCTTCCGCCCCGTGTATCCGCGGATGCTGTCCAAGACCCACGCTTGGTGCCAATCGAGCCTTCTGCGCGCTCAGAACGGAGCTTTCCACGCTCAGACGCGGGGCGACCGCGCCCCTGATCCTCGGTTACTGCTGTCCAAGACGTTCAGACCTGGGCATCTCGGCGGCACCCGAAAAAGCTATCTTGGACAGGTATGACTATATATAAAGACTGTATGCATTTTCATCCCCGCATTGCGCACGCTCGCGAGGGTGGGGGCTCCATGGTAAGGCTGGTATTCCGTATGGCTCTCAATCTCGTCCCCGAAACAGACTCCGTTCTCCGTGACATCGCGAAGCCGATCTCTGACTACGGCTCGCGTCGGCTTTTGCGGCTGGCCGGGGAGATGGATTACCTGCGCGAGGACGAGTGCGCCCTCGGACTGGCGGCTCCCCAGGTGGGGGTCAGCGAGCGGATCATCGTTGTCGAGATCCCAGACGATGATTTTGTCGGGATACCGGAGACCTACCCCGTGCCGTCCACCGTCCTGGTCAACCCCGAGATCGTCTGGGAGACCGAGCAGCTCATCAAACTGCCGGAAGGATGCCTGTCGCTGTGCGGCATGATGGGAAACGTGTTGCGGCCCAGCCGGATTCAGGTGGAGGCCCACGATGTGGAGGGCAATCCGTTTACGATTATGGCGGATGGTTGGCTTGCGCGTGTGCTGCAGCACGAGATAGACCACCTCGACGGGATTCTGTATCCCGATCGTATCGAAGAGCCGGGCGAACTCTGGATTGTCGAGACGGTGGACCTGACCGACCCTGTCTGGGCTCGCAACCCGGCGGTCCGCGAGATTCTGGAGAGGCGCAATCCCAACAGCCCGGGCGAGGCGGGGATGGCCTAGCCGGGAAGCCGGTGTTGAAAAACCCAGCCGCTTTGGAGATAATGGGTAAGAGAAGTCACAAGAACTCTTTTCATAAAAGGAATCACCGAAAACTATGCCTCTAGTCACAAGCACCGAGTTGCTGGCTGCCGCTGAAGCCGGGAATTACGGCGTCGGCGCGTTCAACGCAATCAACATGGAGAGCGCCCAGGCGATCTTCGAAGCCGCCGAGAAGGAGCGGGCGCCGTTCATCCTTCAGGTTACCCAGACGACCCTCGGATACACCGATCCGGAAGAACTGGTTGCCCTGATCAAAGAGTTGGCGAAGAAGTCCACTGTTCCGATGGCGCTGCACCTCGACCATGGCCGCTCGTTCCAGAAGGTTATGCAGTTCCTGGCGATGGGCTTCACGTCCGTCATGATTGACGGCTCGCTGCAGGAAGACGGCAAGGCGCCGCGAAGCTGGGATGAGAACGTGGAAGTCACCTGCAAGGTCGTCGAGGCCGCGCATGCGATCGGCGTTCCGGTCGAAGGCGAGTTCGGCATGCTCGGGCAGATCGGCGGCGATCTGAAGGGCGGAGAGAGCGCCCTGACCGATCCGGACATGGCGGCGAAGTTCGTCGAGACCACGGGCATTGACATCCTGGCGGTCGGCGTTGGAACCACTCATGGCCTGTTCAAGGGCAAGCCTTACATTGACCACGAGCGCCTGAAGCAGATTGACGCGAAGGTGAAGGTGCCGCTCGTTATGCACGGCGGGACCGGCGTTCCGGATGAAGACGTGAGGCAGGGGATCACCGAAGGCATCCGCAAGATCAACTTCGACACGGGCATCCGCGTTTCGTTCATCGAGGCCGTGGCCGATGAGGTTCACACCATCGAGAAGGAATGGGACGAGGCGGACAAGAGCGGCAGCGTGCGCAAGTACGACATCCGCAGAGTCCTCAGGCCTGCCCGCGCGGCGATGGTCGAGGCCGTGCGTGACCGCATGCGGGTCTTTTCGTCTAGCGGCAAGGCAGATCTCGGCGGCTGCTGTCCGGCGAAGGCCGACCCCACGAAGGCAGCCGAGCGCACCCGCGAAGCCGAAGTCGCCAAAGTCCTGGAGTAGATCCGGCTTTTGGCGGAAGTCAACATCTGTGCGGCCCGGCCGGTCTCCGGCCGGGCCGCCTGTTTCTTGCGTGGCGGCGCGGGCACTGTCAGCGCCCTGTTTCCGGACGTGGCCTGGAGTGGATTCTGATGGATAGAAGGCGTTTTCTGAAAGCCGCGCTGGCGGCGGGACTGCTTCCCGCGGCGATAGACGGCTCGCCGGCGAAGGAGGCCGCTCCCATCCAGAAACGCGCGCTCTTAAGAATCACATAAATGAGAATAGGAAACAGGTTGAGGTGGAGGCATGGTTGGCGGATATAGACTGCATGAAGGCCCAATGGCAGGCCCTCTGTGGGCAATGCCCGCCCTGCCCGTGAGTGCAGGCAGGCGTCTCGCGTGAAGACGCCCGCTTGTAGGGTTGCCAGGAGATAGGATATGAGATTGCTAGCTATAGTTGTGCTGATCGTTTTGCAGGTGCTGCTTGCAGGCTTGTTAGTGCGCGCGGCGCCGGTGACGACGACCATCACTGTTACTAATCGGGCGTGGGACCTGGATGGATGAGCCTGGCCTGCTCAATATGTTAGAGAGCCCGGATCGCAGTGACCGGCGAGGTGCGGCCTACGAAATTGGCAGGCGCGCACTGACGCAACACCTTGGGGCCATTCAGAGCCTGTTCAACGAAACGGACCCTTTCGTTCGTGCGGAGGCGGCCATGATCGCCTTTTCCCTTGGGGATAAAGGCACCGCGTCGCTGTTTCGCTAGACGCTGGATAATGCCGACCCGAGTTTGGCGGCCATGGTGGCTCGGCCTTTGGCCTCTGACAGGGACGCAAAGGCTTTGGAGATCGCCCGGAAGCTTTCGAAGCACACGTATGTTATGGTGCGGGAATACGCATTTGCGGCACTTTGGTCTTCCCCGGACCAGGAGGCGAGTTACAATGCGCTGGCGTCGGCGCTCGCCGACGACTCCTACGCAGTGCGAATTGCCGTCGTGAGGGCGCTTGACAACCGCCCCCCGGCGCGTCCTGGATATGCTGGCTGCCCGCCTTCCGCTGGCCCCAAGCGAGCACCTGGAGAAGTGGACGGTCGCACTCGCCATAAGGAACAACGACACCTGGGCGTCCGTGCCCGTGCTCGTTGATCTGGTCCCTGGCGTTCATGAAACTGAGAGACGTGCATAGGACTGACGGCCCAGGGTATGAAGCGATCAAGACCCCCGCTGGCATCCGGGTGGCGGTGGACCAATGGCGGCGCTGGTGGAACCGGGAGGGCTCCATCCATCCGCCTGATGATCGGCTGCCCAGGCCGGATTCGAAGTAACCGCGCTCACCCAAGCTCGTCCGGGGAGTTAATACACCCGCCAGGCTGGCGGGGTGCCGCACGGGCCCTCTGAGGGCCAGCGAAGATGTCTTTGTCACCAAGAACTCTGGCAAGATTGGACCTCCCCTGTTTTGGTGGACACGCTAATCCGCCTCTTTGACGGCAAGCTGCCGTTCGTATTCCGCTGGGGACACATACCCCAGGCTCGAGTGTAGCCGCTCCCGGTTGTAGAACACCTCGATG
>JBPOJE010000041.1:0-4386 GCA_052033935.1 Armatimonadota bacterium | reverse complement strand
AGTTCTGCCTTACCGTGTTGATCCAACCGAATACTCCTGTGTTTGCCGGAGCAGTTCGGCTTCTCGGTACGATTCCTTTCCGAGGCAGCGACTCGTTTTCAGTACGATTACTCGGGAGGCAATTCGGAGGCTTGACAGTGCGCGCCCGGCGTTCGTATAATCCAGCGTCCCCGTGCCGAAGTGGCGGAATGGCAGACGCGGCGGTCTCAAAAACCGCTGAGGCAACTCGTGTGGGTTCGACTCCCACCTTCGGCATTTGAACGTAAGGCGGGCGCATCGGCTGCGTTCGGCCTGAACTGTCTTCCTGCTTCTCCATGTTCCTCGCGCCCCACCCGGATTGGTGGCGTTGCCTCTCCACTCATACACGTCCGGAAGCTGGGCGTCGCCGCCTGCCCTGAGCGGCTACACGCGGCGCTGAGGCCCTATGCCAACGCGGAGGCCGTCTGGCGCGCGACCCGGCCGGGCGGGGTCAGCAACCTCGAGAAGAAGCTGAAGGCGCGAGGGCGGTAGAGAGCGGCGGCCCAGGTGGGGACGCCTGGGCCGATGAAAAACAGGAATCGGGGCACGGGGGGGAGGCAGTGGCCGGGCCGATGGAGGGACTTGACCGGACAGGCGGAAACGCAGTATAAAGACCGCGGAAGGAGCCCCCCGCGTGGCAGTCAAGAAATCGGACCTTTATTCTTCGCTCTGGGCCTCGTGCGACGAGCTCAGGGGCGGCATGGACGCAAGCCAGTACAAAGACTACGTGCTGTTCATGCTGTTCATCAAGTACGTGAGCGACAAGTACGGCGACAGCGACGCCTTCGCCCCGCCGATCGTTATTCCCGATGGCGCGAGCTTTGCGGACATGTCGGCGCTGAAGGGCCGGAGCGACATCGGCGAGAGGATCAACACGCAGATCATCCAGCCACTCGTGGACGCCAACGCCAGCCTGGCACGCAGCGACTTCCCGGACTTCGATGATTCGAACAAGCTCGGAGAGGGACAGGCAAAGGTCGAGAGGCTGACCAACCTGGTCTCGATCTTCGAGAAGCCGGAGCTGGACTTCTCGCAGAACCGGGCGGAGCACGACGACCTGCTGGGCGACGCATACGAGTATCTCATGCGGCACTTCGCCACGCAGAGCGGCAAGAGCAAGGGGCAGTTCTACACGCCGGCCGAGGTCAGCCGCGTGATCGCGCAGGTTATCGGCATTTCCGCAGACAACACCGTCGCCAGTACCACCGCCTACGACCCCACCTGCGGCTCCGGCTCGCTGCTTCTGAAGGTGGCAGCCGAGGCCGGCAAACAGATCACGCTGGAGGGGCAGGAAGAGGACGTGACGACGGCAGGTCTGGCGCGGATGAACATGGTGCTGCACAGCTTCCCCACGGCAAGCATCCTGCCGGGCGACACGCTGGCCAACCCCAGGTTCAAGGACGGCGAGAGCTTGCGCACGTATGATTACGTGGTCGCGAATCCACCGTTCTCAGACAAGACCTGGAGCAACGGGATTGATGCGGCCAGCGACCCTTACGGGCGGTTCGGGTGGGGCGTGCCGCCGCGCAAGAACGGCGACTACGCATTCCTGCTGCACATCATCCGCTCGATGAAGCGCGATGGGAAAGGCGCCTGCATCCTTCCCCACGGGGTGCTGTTCCGGGGGAACGCGGAAGCAGTGATCCGGCGCGAGCTCGTGCAGTCCGGCTACCTGAAAGGCATCATCGGACTGCCACCCAACCTGTTCTATGGGACAGGCATCCCGGCATGCATTCTGGTGCTGGACAAGGAGAATGCGGTCGCCCGCAAGGGCATCTTCATGATTGACGCCAGCAGGGGCTTCTGCAAGGACGGCGCAAAGAACCGGCTGCGCGAGCGCGACATCCACCAGATCGTGGACACGTTCCGGAGGCAGGCGGACGTCCCGGGCTACGCGCGGATGGTACCATTCGACGAGATAGCGGACCCGAAGAACGACTTCAACCTGAACCTGCCGCGCTACATAGACTCGTCGGACCCGGAAGACCTGCAGGACATAGACGCTCACCTGAACGGCGGCATTCCGGAGCGTGACGTGGAGGCCCTGGCGGACTTCTGGGCGGTAATGCCGGGGGTGCGGGAGAGCCTTTTCGAGGGCTTCGGGCGCGACGGGTATCTTGGCCTGAAGATGCCGATGGAGGGGCTGCGCCCGGCGATCGTGTCACACGCGGAGTTCGAGGCCTTTCAGCGCGCGGTGGGCGAAGTGTTCGACTCCTGGTGGGACGAGACGGAGCCGAAGCTCCGGGCATTCGACAAGGACAGCCATCCGAAGAGACTGATCGGCGACATATCGGAGAGTTTGCTGGCTGCCTTCGAGGCCGCGCCGCTGGTGGAGGGCTACAGCGTGTATCAGCGGCTGATGGACTACTGGGCGGAGGTGATGCAGGACGACGCGTATCTCATCAGCGCAGACGGCTGGGTTGAGGCGGCGCAGCCGCACGAGATCCGGCAGGTGAAGAACCGGGAGGGCAAGCTGGTGTGGCCGGAGGAGCACGATTACCTGATCGGCAAGCGGCGCTTCAAATCCGACCTGATACCCGCCGCGATCCTGATTGACAGGTACTTCGGCGAGGAGCAGGATGCGATTGAGGCGCTCGATGCGGAGATGGCCACGCTGGAGCAGGAGCTTGCGGAGACGCTGGAGGAAGGAAGCGGCGAGGAGGGGCTGCTGGCGGAAGTGATAGAGGGCGAGAAGCAGAAGATTACGGAGAAGGCGATCAAGGGGCGGCTGAAGGAGATCGGCAGCGACGCGGAGTTTGCGGACGAGCGCGAGGCGCTGGAGAGGATTCTGGAGGGCATTCCTTCGGCCGTGTTCACCTCGGACGACGGGCTGGGATGGGTGTATCAATACTGGCAGGCCAACCGAAAAGACGAGGTGAACCGGGCCGAGCGCAAGATCGAGGGCGCCGACATCTGCGCGGTGACGCAGCTCTTCACCGAGCCGTATATGGTGCGCTTCCTGCTGCAGAACACCCTCGGCGCGTGGTGGCTGAGCCTGCACCCGGACAGCCCCTTGCGCGCCCGGATGGAGTTCCACAAGCCCGAAGTTCAGCACGGCTTCACCGCATGGCCGGCCAGCCTGTCGGAGCTTCGGATTCTGGATCCCTGCTGCGGAAGCGGACATTTTCTGGTGGAGGCCTACAAGGCCCTTCTGGCAATGTCCCGGGAGGAGGACCCGGAGGCCGACCGCGGCGTCTATATGGGGCACATCCTGCTCGCGAAGAACGAGGCGTATTCGAGGGAGGTGGCGTTCCACACGAAGAAGGGCTGCAGGGCGAACGTGCAGACGCGCGACCCCGAGACGGGCTGGTGCTACAAGAACGGCGGCCAGCCGCTCTGGGGCTACCGGTCGGAGACGCTGCAGCGGGGCGAGGAGCGCCGGGGCCGTCCCATCTACAAGAGCATCTGGGTTCCCGACGACACCATCGTCTCGGGCAGGCCGGTCTTCGAGTGGACGAAGGAGTGCCTACGGATGGCGGCGGAAGGCGCCTCTCTGGACAAGCTCCGGGACTTCTGCAACAGCCACGAGATCCCCGCCGCGCAGCCTCTACTGGGGGGCGACGACGTGGCACAGCATTCTGGAGCTGAACTGCCTGCTGAAGTATGCCGGCTACGAAGTCTGGAACGTACGCGGCAAACATCAGCGCCGCAACCCGCCGGAGGAGTGGGTGGTGGTCCCGAGCGCCCACGAAGCCCTCATTAGCGAGGAGGAGGCTGTGCGGGTGCTGGAAGCGCGGGAACGGCTCAGGCGCGGCACATTCACCGTACCTCCTCAGCGGAGGTCTCTTCAAGTGCCAGCGCTGCGGCGCCAATATGGTCGGCCAGCGACGGCCGCAAGGCTACACGTACTACCTGTGCGGTTCCGTTCCCGCGCGCAAGGGCGCAGGGTGCGGCGCCGCGCAAGCTGGCGGAAATCGAAGGGAAGATCGCAAGAATCCGCAGGGAGATCGAGGACGGCACGCCGGACCTGGAATGGGCGCGGGCAAGGCTGCGGGAACTGATCGCCGAGCAGGCACGGCTTGCAGAGAGCACATCTGTCACAGGAAGCGGGCCAGAGTTGGACATGACTACCGTAAACGACTACTGCCGCAACACGAGACGCCTGCTTTCGCACGGCAGCCCCGAGGAGAGGAAGGCGCTCATCCGGCAGTGGGTGGGAGACATGAAACTAGCTCCGGAAGCCCTGGAGGTCGAAATAACCTACAGAGTCCCGGAGCTTTTCAACAATCAACTGGGAGCGGGGGCCTGCTCCGAGACCTTCAACAAACATCTATTCGAGAATACCCGGCCAGCGAAGCTGCTCTACCGTAGCGGCACCAAGGGCCGAGCGCCAGAGCTTGCGAAGGCCAGGCTGTAGGCTGGCTGCCG
>JBPOJE010000025.1:0-84262 GCA_052033935.1 Armatimonadota bacterium | reverse complement strand
CGGCTCGTGCGAAGCTCCCTGGCTATTGCTGCCTTGCGCATCCCTTCCGCAAAGCACAGGACTATTCGGGCGTGCAACACCACCTTCTGCGGACTCCTCCGCCCCCGAGAGAGTTGCCACAGAAGGCACCGCTCCTCTTCCGATATGGTTGCTGGCAAGCGTGTCGTGTTCATGCCGCAGCTTACCACAAAACTAAATCTTGTGCCAAGAGATATAGTGTGCAGTACACTAGAGGCTACCTGCGCGATCCACACGGGCCACGACCACGGTCGTGTTGTCGGGGTCCTGTGCCCTCAGCGCCAGTTCCACGAGGCGGCGGGCAGCCACGTCCAGGCGCCGGCGGTTCTTGTGCAGAACCCCCTCGATGGCGCGGGCGGCGACGGTCTCCGTAAGCCCGTCCGTGCAAAAGAGCAGCATATCATCGGCACCGATCTCGACATCCGAGCAGTACGGCTGCGGCGCATTGCCCCACCCCACGGCCTCGGACACCATTGTGACCATCTGGCCCGGATCGGACAGGGCGGCAGGCACGGCTTCGGCGGCTGGCACCCGATACCAGTCGTCCTCGGTGACGGGGATCAGCCTGCGACCTCTGTGCAGATAGGCCCGGCTGTCGCCCAGGCTCACCACAAAAAGCCTTCGCTGGGCAACGGCGCCGATGGTGAGCGTTGTGCCCATTCCGGCGAACGTGCCTTCCTGAAGCGATGCTTCGTGAACGGCGGCGTCGGCGCGCGCGAACGCATCGAGCAGAAGCTCGCGCACGGCCTTCTGGCTGTAGAACCGGTTCGTCCCCAGCACGGTATCGCGGACGGTTCTGGCAGCGACTGAGCTGGCGATCTGCCCTGTTTGACGCCCGCCTATGCCATCGGCCACGACGAAAAGCCCATCGAGCCAGCCCGGAATCTCCGGGTGGATGTGACACAGATAGGCGTCCTCGTTGATGGAGCGCTTGCCCGGGTTTGAGAGCGGGTAGGCGTGCAGGATCAGAACCCCTGGCCCTTGCCGCACCGGAGGCAGGGGCAGCCTAGTTTCGGGATTTCGATTAAATGGCGCACTGCTCACCGGGTTCGAGGTCCCTCCATTCGATCTCCAGATTCAAGCCAGCCGCTCCGCGCGCCTCGGCCTTGATAACAACACGCCACCGCGAACCGCAGGCCTGAAGGGCATAGTGGCCCGGAAGCAGTTCGCGGCCCGCCAGCAGGACACGCCCAACGGTCTTGCCAACAGGCACGAAAGGAGCCAACACAACTCCTATATCGGCATCACGCGGCGTGACGCGTACGCTGAGCGACGACGCCGTCCGCCGGGCTTCAATGTCCATACGCGCATCACCAAGGGACAGGTTCCTCAGCGCAAGGAAGCTGAGGGCATCCGGAAGCCGTGGAGCCACACCGATGGTTCGCGCCGGCCAATCGGGCACGATACCCATCATCCCCTCGATGACCGGCATCACCACCATCGCCTCAGACCATGCCTGATGCGGACAGCCGGACGGTTCCCGCTCGTCGCCTCCCAGCACCTCGGTAATGTAGCCGAGGTTCCAGTCCAGGGTCAGGTCTGCATTGGCCTTGAGATGATGCCAACCAAGTTCCGGGGCGCCGTTGGCAAACGCGGCAAGCGACGCCCAGCCGGTAGTGAGCGGCCACACCGTTCCTTCGTGGTAGCCGTCCGGCCTGTAGATGCTGTCGAGGTTGCTGTTGGTGCGCATGCCCCAGGGGATGGTCAGGTCCTTCTGTCCCATGCGGCGGATAGCCCGCTCGGCTTTCTCAGGCTCGATGATCCCCCAGAGCAAGGGGACCGTGGGATTCGCCGTCGTGAGGCTCGACATGGAGCCGTCCGGCAGCTTCCGGTCGTGAAGGTACCCGTCCTCCTCGTTCCAGAAGTCCTCATTCAGAATGCGGATAACCGCGGAGCACTGCTCGCACCAGGCGCAGGCGGCGGTGTCACCCATCACATCTGCGAGCCGCGCCGCCCCTTCCAGAGCCATGGCCCAGATGGCGACAAGGTCAATCAGGTTCTTCTCGCCATAATCGTACCACTGGTGGCCGGCCGGAGGGTTGTCTATCAGCAGGTCGCCGTCCACGTCCATTCTGCGGCACCAGTCCATGGCCAGCTTCACATGCGGCCACATCTCGCGGACGAAGACCGCATCGGCCGTCCATGCGTAGTAGTTCGCGATATCAATGACGAAGAACGGGGTCGCGTCACCCGCGACAAAGCAATAGCTGTGGTCCTGAAGGCGGCCATCGGCCGCCGAGAGCTCGTGATAGATCTTGCCGCGGTTGGGTCCGTCCGGAATCTGATACTTCGCGAGAAGACGGATGTTGTCACGCACTTTGGCGAAGTCGCCGTAGCCGTTCGCGCCGAAGCCGGTCCACGACGAATCGCGTCCGAAATACCAGCCGAAACCGGGCCTTCCTCCACCCCACGACGGCGCGAACCCGGCGATGTATCCGCCACCCATCCCGGGGCTTATCATATAGCTCTTCTCGACGCCGATCTTCGCCCACAGAAACGCGGTGTCCAGCGACGGGTCGGACGACTCGACGGTTGCGGTGGAATCCAGAAACTCCCGGTAATACTCCACGGCCTCGGCGTAGAGCCGGGGCATGCCACCCACGCCATCCGCGAACTCACCACGCGCTTCATCTATCCCCTCGCACGATGCCGCGACAGCCAACACGCTCCAAACGCCAGGTTCGAGGACGACAGTCTGTTCAAGGATGCCATCCTCGCCCCCGGCAGGTTTTTCACCGCCGCCCCACCCGATCAGCGCCGCGTCGCTGTTCACCGTCGAGGCCACGGCCCACGCCCCGGTCGAAGCGTCCACCGAGACTTCAGGCGCCTGGTCCATCGTGTCCGCCGGCCACATAAGCTTCAGGTCGCTTCGGAACGACGCCTTGAGCCGCACGGGGCCGGGGGCTGTTGACCGGAACGCGAACAGCGCCATCGGGCGATCCACGGGCGTGAGTATCCGCTGATAGAGCGCACCGGACGGGGTCTCGAAACGCGCCGTGGAGGCCTCGGGAGTGACCTCAAACGAGCAGATGAACTCGCGAAGCGCAGCGAACTGTCCCTCCACCTCGACTGCGAACTTCAGCTCATACGCAGCTTTGAGCGGGTAAATCCAGACCTCTGAGTCTCCGCCCTCCACGCCAATGACGACGGAGCGGCGCCCGGACGCATCGTAGCACTGGCCCAGCCCTTCAGTGCGGGACAAGCTCACGCCAGTTGCGGGAAGATCGGAGGAGTGTGCTGATTGTGTCATGGTGCTAGTTTTTCCAGAGTAAGCTGTACGGCGGCGGATCAGAAATCGGGTTCGGTGAATGGGTCCTTTGGCTTTTTGGTGTTCTGAGAGGCTTTCACACCTGCGTCAATAACGGCATAGAGCCATGCCATTGCCGCGCCACCCCAGAGCAGCGCGGCAATCACGGAAACCTGTTGGGCTTTCTGCTGCGCCCCGCCCGGGGAAAAGCCCATCAGAAACCATTCGAGCAACCGCCTGAGGTCGCCCGTTATGAGCAGAACGAGCATGACGAAGCCGTACACAGACGCAAGGATAATCGCTTTGGTGTTATCGCCGTTGTACCACTGTCCGAGCCCCGGCCAGAGCGCGGAGGCGAGAAGCGGGACAGTGGTGTTACGGACCGGTTCAGGCTTTTCGGAACCAGGACTCTCAAGAGTTTCCTGCCGCCGCTTCGAAACCCACGCCTCCTCGCCGAGATTCAGGACAAGCCGGGCGTATTTCATCTCGGGGCTGCTTGCGCCCGGAGCAAGTTCAACCGCGCGCTTGTACCTGTCGCGCGCTCCCTCCCGGTCTCCCCTGGCGAGCAGGATATCCCCGTAAAGCTCGTGCACGGCCGCATCGTCCGGAGCGAGCGCGGAGGCCGACTGACACTCACGCTCGGCCGATGCCAGGTCGCCACGCCGGAGGAAGACGCCCGCATTGCGCACGGCTCTTTCGACCGCTTCGGGGTCCACGCCGGGCACGCCACCATCCGGCAGATCAGGCGTCATCAGCCTCCTCCGCTTCGGCTTTGCGGCCCTTCTTCGTGGAATGCCAGAGTGATTCCACATCGTAAACGCCGCGTGCCTCCTCGGTGAAGATATGGACGACGATATCGCCGTAGTCGAGAAGCACCCAGTTCGCGTCGTTCTGGCCTTCGCGCCGGGCGCGCTGGCCCGCAAGTTTCTCCATCGCTTCGATGACCCCATCCGCGAGAGCGCGCAGGTGCATGCTTGAGGTGCTGTGGGTTACGACGAAGTAGTCGGCCATCATAGTCTTTCCCGAAACATCGAGCACATCCACATCGTTCGCCCTCTTATCTTCGAGGGCGTCGAGCACGATCCTCAGTTTCTCCGGCGTCTGCAGTCTTGATGTCCGCGAAGGCATGTTACTCTGTCTGTCCTCTCAGGCCCGACGGCCTAGTTGGTGTAGTTCCTTCCGACGACAACGACCACGGCGGCATCCGCCTTCTCCACCGCGTCCGGGCCGGCCGGCAGGGGCTCGCAGTTCAGCATCTCCGCGATGGCACGAGTCTCGGCCGACGTTGGGTCTGCCGCCAGAACCATGCACTCGGGATAGTCGCGCCGCGAAGCGTTGGCGGTCTTTGTTACACGATACCCCGCTGCGCGCAGAAGCTCGGCAAACCGCTCGGCCGCGCCCGCGGTTCCGCTGCCGTTCAGCACGGCGACCGTGGGCTTTGGCGGCTGGAAGCGAAGCATCTCCGCGACCGTGGGCCCGATCATATCTGTGTCGGCAAGATAGTAGCTGAGCCGCCCTATGTTACCCGGCACTCCCGGAAGCGTGACCATCTCAACCTCCTCGGGAGGGATATCCTTGGACAAACGGGCGAGCGTCACGAGGTCCTTGGCGGTCATGGTGGTCTCGACGCGGCTCATGATGTCGTCAACGGCCTGCGGGAGCTTGGCCCAGTTCTCCGTCGCGGACATGCGCCGCCCGAGCGCCCGCAGGAACTTCTGCTGCCTCTCGATTCGCGTGAGGTCGCCCATCCGGTCGTGTCTGAAGCGCACGTACTGCAGGGCTTTGTCGCCATCCAGATGGCGGTAGCCCTTCTTGAGATTGATGTAGAGGCCGCCCCGCCGGTCGGTGTAGCGCATGTCCTTCTCGACGTCTATCTCCACGCCGCCGAGTATGTCCACGACGTCCTTGAGGCCAGCGATGTTCGTCTTGATGTAGTAGTCCACCGGCACGCCGAGCAGATTGGCGACAGTCTGCGCCGTGAGCATCGCGCCGCCGTGCGCGTAAGCGGCGTTGATCTTCTCGTAGCCTTTACGGCCGGGAATCTGGACGCGGGTATCCCGAGGAATGGAGATTCCCCGTATGCGCTTGTTCTTGAGATCAACCGCCCCGATGAGAATGGTATCTGACCTGCCGAACGTGTTTGGGTCTTTCGAAAAAGTCTCGTCCTCACCGAGGACGAGTATGCTAACCACGTCTCTGCCACCGAAAGGTCTATCGAGCACGATCTGCTTGGGAGTCATATGGAACTTGCCGCTGACGACCCGGAGCGCCGCGCCGCCGGCCAGAGCCGCGGCCACAGCGAAGACAACGAGAAAAATGTAGAGCTTACTGTATCTCAGTGTCTGCCCCCTGATACAAACGTTCCGCTTCGATGATGCGCCGGACCGGGTCGGGCGTCATATAGCGGACTGTCCTGCCCTCCGCGATTCTGGCGCGTATCGCCGTCGAAGAGATCTCAACCAGCGGCGTCCGCATAAAATGGATGTGTTCGCGGAAGGCCGCCGGGAGGTCATCGAGAGCCTGCCGGCTATGATTCCCCGGCCTGGCACAGGCCACGAACTCGGCCAGCCCCGGAAGCTGGGCCGCGCGGTCCCAGGTGAGAATCTCCACTATGGCATCCATTCCCGTAATGAAATACGGCTTCTGGGCCGTGCGCCCGGCGCACAGCAGCCGGATGGTATCCACGGCGTACGACGGCCCCGGACGGTCAATCTCGACGCGCGATGCCTGAAACGCCGGGTTGGCCTCGATCGCGGCGCAGGTCATCCTCCAGCGCACATCGGCAGCGGACACATTGTAGCCCTTCTTGTGCGCAGGGACGCCTGTCGGGACAAACAGAATGGTCTCGAGCGCGAACTCCTCACGCGCGAGCTCGGCGATCAGCAGATGGCCCTGATGAATCGGGTCGAACGTGCCGCCCATAATGCCGAATGCGGGCACGTTTGCGGTCAGCTCCGCACCTGGCCATCGCCGTAAACCACATACTTGACGGTGGTCAACTCTTCGAGGCCCATCGGCCCCCTGGCGTGCAACTTCTGTGTGCTGATGCCGATCTCAGCGCCCATGCCGTACTGGAACCCGTCCGTGAACCGCGTTGACGCATTAACATAGACCGCCGCAGCATCTATTTCGTTCTCAAACCGCCGGGCGGCAGCGTAGTCTTTGGTGACAATCGCCTCGGAGTGCCGACTACCATACTTGCTGATGTGAGCTATCGCCTCATCTAGAGAACCGACAACCTTCACGGCAAGGATAAGGGTCAGATACTCGGTGCCCCAGTCGTCCTCCGCCGCTTCGGCGGCCCACGGAACCAGCCGGCGGACATGCTCGTCTCCGCGAAGCTCAACCCCCGCTGCTTTGTAGCGCTCTGCCAAGCGGGGAAGGAACTCCTCCGCGACATCGCTGTGCACAAGGAGAGTCTCCATGGCGTTGCAGACCCCACTCCGTTGCACTTTCGCGTTGAATGCAACCTCCTCCGCCATCGCCAGATCGGCGCTCGAGTCAACGTATGTGTGGCAGTTGCCGATTCCCGTCTCGACGACAGGCACTTTTGCATTCTGAATGACGGTCTGGATGAGACCCGCGCCGCCTCTGGGGATGAGACAGTCAATCATCCCCGCCGCCTCCATCATAGCAGTGGCCGCCGCCCGGTCGGTGGTAGGCACAAGCTGTATGCACTTAGCGGGCAACCCGGAACGCTCGGCAGCGGCGGAGATTATCTGAGCGAGAACGATGTTCGAATGGATGGCCTCCTTACCGCCGCGCAGTATCACCGCATTTCCGGCTTTAAGGCAGAGACCCGCGGCATCTACGGTGACGTTCGGGCGAGACTCGAAGATGATACCGATAACCCCCAGGGGCACCGAGACCTTCTTGATGTCGAGCCCGTTCGGGAGGCGCCAGCCACGGTTCACGCGCCCGACCGGGTCGGGCAACGCCGCAAGCTGGTTCAGCCCCTCTGCCATATCGGCGATGCGCTTGCCGGTGAGCGTGAGGCGGTCAATGAGAGCATCGGAGAGCCCGGCGGCCCGTCCGGCTTTCAGGTCCACCGCGTTCTGCTCGAGAATCCGCCTCTCGGACGCTATCAAAGCATCCGCCATTGCGGCCAGCGCTGCATCTTTGTCCTTGGTGTCGCAGGTCGCCAGCCGCGCCGCGGCTTTGCCGGCATCCCGTGCCATCGCGTGTATGGATTCGACCACATCTACCGCCATTACTATACTCCCGCCACCAGGTTGTCCCGGTGGATCACTTCGTCAAATTCCTTGTGTCCGAGGATGTCCTTGATCTCGGACGTCTTTCTGCCCATGATCCTGCGCACGTCCCCGGCCCCGTAGTTCACAAATCCGCGCGCCACATGCCGCCCCGTATCGTCCGTCACGTTTACCAGATCGCCCGTTCCGAACTCTCCTTCCACGCCCACGATTCCCACAGGCAGCAACGACCTGTTGTGCGCAAGAAGCACCTCCGCCGCAGGCCGGTTCACGACGATGGTCCCTCGCGGCGGAACCGCGAAAGCGATCCAACGCTTGCGACTTTTGAGATGGTTTCCGTCCGGCACAAACCGCGTCCCGACTTTGCCCCCGGCGAGAATCTCGGCGATAACTCCCGGACGCCTCCCCGGAGCGATTACGACATCAATCCCCGCCGCCATCGCCACCCTGGCAGCGGAAATCTTGCTTGCCATGCCGCCCGTGCCCCCACGCTCGGAGCACCCCCCAGCGGCAATCGCCTCGATCTCGGGCGTGATGCAGGTGACCTCCGGGATCACCTCGGGCACCCGGCCCGCCCGCGGCTTCTCTCGGCACAGTCCCTCGACGTCGGTCAAAAGTACGACCAGATGGGCATCAACTATGGTTCCGACGAGCGCCGCAAGCGTGTCGTTGTCCCCGAAACGGATTTCATCAACGGACACAGTGTCGTTCTCATTTATAATCGGTACGGTGCCAAAGCGCAAAAGCGTCTGAAGCGTGTTGCGGGCATTCAGATAGCGGACGCGGTCGGTGAAATCCTCGCGGGTCAGGAGCACCTGCGCGGCGGTAACGCCGAGCGCATCGAGGGAATCGGTGTAGAGCTGCTGGAGCAGCCCCTGCCCCACGGCTGCCGCGGCCTGCTTCTCGGGGATGAGCTGCGGACGGCGGCGCATCTTCAGACGGGCCGCCCCTGCCCCGATAGCGCCCGAGCTGACGAGAACGGCCTGCCATCCCACTCTGCGCGCATCCACGATCTGCGCGCAGAGACCGGCAACATACTCCGCATCCAGCCCGCGCTCCTTATTGGTGAGGACGGCCGTACCCACCTTGACCACCAGCCTCTTCACGCGCTAGTCTTCTCCTCCCGTCCTCTCCGCCCAGGCCCCATCCTGTTTCTCCTCGTCGAACCAGTCGAACTCAAACTCGCCCACGCGCACAGTGTTGCCCTCCTTTACCCCCATGCGCCGAAGCTCCTTCAGTATGCCCATTCGGCCCATCCTCATCTGCAGACGGCTAAGGGACTCCTCGTTCCCGAGGTCAGTCATCGCGACGAGGCGTTCCGGCTGGCGGCCCTGAACGACGAACTCGCCAGACGAGCCTCGCTTGATCGTCCACGGAGCCTCCGGCCCCTCTATCCGGACAACCCCCTCCGGAGCGGCAGCGGGCTCGCGGGGCGTATCGCGCAGACGTTTCGCAGCGTCCCAGACCAGCTGCTTCACCCCTTCGCCCGTGGCGGTGCTGACAAGCCTTATGACACAGCCCCGCTCGCCAATGTCGGGATACCTCAGAGGGAGTTCCTCGAGCGCCTGTTGCGCCCGCTCGCGGGCTTCGGGGATGTCTATCTTGTTGAGGGCGATAATCTCGGGCAGGGCGGCAACAGCCGGGCCGTAGCTCGACAACTCACGGCGGATGATGCCGTACTCGTCGGCGGGGTCCATTCCGGTGCTGGGAGAACAGTCCACAAGGTGTATGAGCACCCGCGTGCGCTCGATGTGGCGCAGGAAACGGTGCCCCAGCCCCGCGCCCTCGTGAGCGCCCTCGATGAGACCCGGCACGTCGGCCATCACAAACGACTCATCGGGTCCCACGCGCACCACACCCAGATTCGGGACGAGGGTCGTGAACGGGTAGTCGGCGATCTTGGGGCGCGCGTTCGATACGGATGCGATAAGGGTGGACTTGCCCGCACTCGGAAAGCCGATAACGCCGACATCCGCCAGCAGCTTGAGATCGAGCCGCAGCGGCACCGACTCGCCCGGCTCTCCAAGTTCGGCATGTTTGGGGGCCTGGTTGGTGGAGGAGGCGAACGAAGCATTGCCGCGCCCTCCCCTTCCGCCTTTCGCCACGACGACGGTCTGCCCGTGATAAGTCAGGTCGGCGATGGAGCGGCCAGTTTCGAGGTTGAAAACAGACGTCCCCACCGGCACGCGGATGACGAAGGGATCCATGTGCTGCCCGCTGCGGTTGTTGCCCCCGCCCCGCCCGCCGTCGCGGCCCACATAGCGCGAGGCATAACGGAACTCGACAAGCGTGCTAAGGGCGCGGTCGGCCTCCAGAACGATGCTCGCCCCATGCCCTCCGTCACCGCCGTTCGGGCCTCCGCGCGGCACAAACTTTTCACGGCGAAAGGCCACGACTCCATCTCCGCCCCTCCCTGCGGCGACGTGAATCGTGACCTCATCAACAAAATCCATTTTCAGCCGTCACTCCAGATCCGCCAGCGTTCGCACGAACGCTGATTCCGGTGAGCGACCGAATCGGGCAGCCTATACGTTTTCGGGAAGCACGCTCACCAGTCTGCGGCTCTTCTCGCTTCCTTCGAACTTGACATAGCCGTCAATGAGCGCAAAGAGCGTGTGGTCGCGACCGATTCCGACGTTGCGGCCCGGATGATGCGCGGTCCCGCGCTGACGCTTGATGATGCTGCCCGCCCGGACATACTCGCCGGCGAACTTCTTGACTCCCAGCATCTTGGGTTTGCTATCGCGCCCGTTTCTGGATGAGCCTACGCCTTTTTTGTGTGCCATTGCCTGATCCCCGCAGTGTTCGCCCCGCCACGCTCCGGGCTGCCGGCCCGGCAGCGCCGGGCAACTACTCTATGCTTTCGACCGACAGCACCGTAATAGCCTGACGGTGCCCGTAGTGCCGGTACTGATTCTTCCTGGGCTTGTAAGTGAAGCCATTGACCTTGGGGCCCTTGCCCTGCTTGAGCACCTTGCAGACCACCCGCGCGCCCTCGACGATCGGAGTTCCGACCTTGACGGAATCCTCACCGCCCACAAGCAGCACGCGATCAAGCACGATTTCCGCGCCCGCGTCCGCGTTCAGATGGTTCACTGTCAAGTGTGTGCCCGGCTCCACCTGGTACTGCCGCCCGCCACATTCCACTACCGCATACATTGACTTGATAATCTTCCTGTTAGAGTCGCGCGAAGCCAACCATACTTACAAAACTCACAAAGGAGCGGGCAAGTCGAAACTCGCCCGCTCCAACCACACAGGATATCACGACCTACGCGCTTTGTCAAGGCGTGACGGGTTCATCACCTCTCCAACCGCCCACGAGCGGCGGATATCGGTGAGCCGTGCCTTGACCGTCTGGCCGATGTACCGCCCGCCATTGCTCAGGTCCAGAAGGTAGCCGTCCAGCCAGGCCGTGGACCGCGGCAACGTGGCATACGGGTTTCTGACGACCTCGCATTCCACCACCACGTCCCGCCTGAACGGGAGCAGAGCTGCCTCTATCTCCTTCGACTCGCCAGCCGTGATCTCGAACTTCTCGGTGTGCATGTCTTCTCTGGCGCGCACGTAAACACGCCTGTTGATCCGCTTCTCGATCTCGTCTATGGTCTCTCCCCTCGGACCGATCAGATGAAAAGCGACGACAGGGTTCACCTGCACCAGGAACCCGGACGCATCGGAGTCGCTTGCGGCCCTCCGCAGAGCGCGCTCGGCCTCGATGCTGATGGACAGCGCCGAAGCCACCCTTCCCCGGCCCTGGCAGTAGGGGCAGACCTCCCCGAGGGTTTCCGAAATCGTCTCACCGGTACGCTTTCTTGTCATCTCGACAATACCCAGCGCGCTGATGTGAGAGATCTTGGTGCGCGTCCGATCACGCCGGAGCACCTTTTCCAAGGCGTTGAGCACCTGGGTCCGGTCCTTCGCACTGGTTATGTCAATGAAGTCAATCACGATGATGCCGCCGATGTCGCGCAACCTGAGCTGCCTGCCAATCTCGTTCGCGGCGTCGAGGTTGGTCCTCAGGATCGTCTCGGAGAGACTCGTGGAACCGATGAACTTCCCCGTGTTCACGTCAATCGTCGTGAGAGCCTCGGTCTCGTCAATGGTCAGGTTTCCGCCCGACCTCAGCCAGACCTTCCGCCTCAGCAGCCTGTCAATCTCGGTCTCGATGCCGTAATGGTCGAACAGCGGCTCCGGCCTGGTGTAACGTTGCAGGCGCGATTTCAGTTTCGGAGAAATCAGCTCGACCAGCTCGACCGCTTTATCGTAGTCGCGCTTCGCGTCTATTACCATGCGGCTGACATCACTGCCCAGCACATCGCGAATCGTCTTGTAGAGAAGACTGAGATCCTGGTGAACGATTCCCGGAGCCTTCGTCTTCTGAGCACTCTGCCTGATCTGCTCCCAGAGCTTGATCAGCATGTCCAGATCATTCCGGAGTTCCTGCTCACTCTTGCCCTCGGCCTCCGTACGGACAATGACTCCGCACCCCTTGGGCCGGGAGGAGTTGATGATTCTCTTGAGCCGGTCCCTTTCGCGGGCATCGTCTATTCTGCGCGAAACGCCGAGGTTGTCAGCGTCGGGCATCAGCACGCAGTAGCGGCCGGGCAGGGATATCCGCGTCGAGACTCGGGCGCCCTTGGTTCCCCGTGGGCCCTTGACGACTTGCACCATCAGTTCCTGGTTCATCCGGAGGACGTCCCGGATTCCGAGAGCCCGCCCACTGGGGCGTCTCCCCCCGAAATCATCGTCCGCATCGGGGATCACGTCGGCGACGTAAAGGAACGCGTTGCGCTCGAGACCGAGATCAACGAACGCAGCATCCATTCCCGGAAGGACATTGCAGACCTTGCACTTGAAAATGCTGCCGACGACGCGCTCCTCGCGCTCTATGTGCAGTTCGACGAGCTTGCCATTGTCGAGCAGGGCGACGCGTGTTTCGCGGGTATCGCAGTTGACAATTATCTCTTTCGCCATACTCAGTCACCTCCTTTCGCCCGGGATTTCGCGTCAGACGCTCGGGATGCGTCACGGGCGTTCGCGGCAGGGCTCTCGCGGAGCCTGCCGCCGCCGCTTTGTACAGAATCCGTCATTACGACGCGCCGCGTGAGGGACACAACCCTCAGCGGCCCCACGCTCTTATCGAGCGCACGCACCACATCCGAAGGTTTGGCGCTCAATTCATCTTTCTGCAGCAAAACCATTTCGATTACGGCCTTCCTGCCGCATTCTCCCTCCACCCTCAGGCCCAGGAGCCTGCCGCGGACATCGCGTACCTTGCCGCCGGAACGCTCGACGCGCAGTTCGGCGGCGTCGAGCAGACCGGCAAGAGCGGACTCCCAGTCCACAGCTTCCGGCGCGGCAACGCGCACAGACCAGACACTGGTGATCTCAACGCCGAACGTGCCGCGCGCAAGCGGCGCCAGCCAGGCTTCGTTGACGAAGACGCCACGGGGGAGCGCGGAGTTCAGCCGCCCCGCCAGAGCCTGCGGGTCCGTGTGCTCGGTGAGGTCCATGGCCGCCAGTTCCCCAAGACCGGCGGCGCCAACTGGCAGCGGAGACGCGAACATCATACGCGGATGGGGATTGAACCCCTTCGAATAAGCGATCGGCAGCCCCGCCCTTCTGACCGCCCGCTGGAAAGTACGAAGCAGGTCGAGATGGCCGAGATACCGGGCCGGGCCTGTCTTGCTATATGATAGCACGATACGGCGGACCGGTTCAGTCGTGGTAACAGCTCCCATGCGCCGCGTGCTCAGGCATAAGCCCGGAGATGATTCCGCATGCATGACACTGGCTCTCCCGGCAATCCGGCGTCAGCCCTTCTATCAGCGTCCTTTGGTCCTCCTGCTTCAGGTACGTCTTCGTTACTCCAGAATCAATATGGTCCCACGGCAGCACTTCGCCGTAGGCGCGCCGCCTGCCGGCATACTCCGCCGGATCCACGCCGGTCTTTTCGAATGCTGCCCGCCACGCGTCCCATCGCTGGCACTCCTGCCACGAATCAAACCGCGCTCCGGCCTTCCACGCCTCGTAGATCACGGGCGCCAGACGCCTGTCGCCCCGCGCGAGCGCCGCCTCGATCTGCGACTCCGCCGGATCGTCCCACGACAGCCGGACTCCCGGCATGCGCGTGGATTCGCGCAGCAGACGCAACTTGCGATCGAGCTCCGCGGGAGACGCCTGCGCTCTCCACTGAAACGGCGTATGCGCCTTGGGCACAAAGGATGATGCGCCAATCGAGACGTCGAGCTTCACCCTGCCGTCCGCCCGTGTCCGGCGCTGGACTTCGCGCACAAGCCGCGCGATCCCCACAATATCATCATCGGTTTCCGTAGGCAGTCCAATCATAAAATAGAACTTGATTCGCTTCCAGCCCTGCCTCCACGCAGACTCGGCAGCGGCAAAGACGTCCGCATCGCTGATGTCCTTGTTGATGGCCCGCCGAAGCCGCTCGGTGCCTGCTTCCGGAGCGAAGGTCAGGCCGGTCTTGCGCACAGTCTGAATCTGAGCCGCCAGATTCACCGAGAACGTGTCCACCCGCAGGGAAGGCAGCGAGACGCCCACACCGCTCGGGCCATGGGCCTTCACAAGCTCGCGCACAACACAATCCACACCGGAGTAGTCGGCTGTCGAGAGCGAAACGAGCGAGATGTCGTCGTACCCCGTTGCTGGCAGCAGATCGCTGGCGATCTCGCCGACTCGCCGGGGCGAGCGCTCGCGCACCGGCCGCGTGATGATACCCGCCTGGCAGAAGCGGCACCCCCGCGTGCACCCCCTCATAACCTCGACCGATATCCTGTCGTGCACAGCCTCTATGTTCGGAATAACTGGGTGCCGCGGATAGGCGAGCGTCTCGAAATCGCGCACGACACGCTTACTGACCGGAAACGACGCTCCGGGCGCCGCCAGCCAACCGCTCAGGCGGCCGTCCGCGCCGTAGTTCCACGTCAGCATCGCCGGAACGTAAACTCCCGGGACGGCAGCGAGAAGCCTGACCCTCTCTTCCCTCGGCCGGCCGGCGCTCCCAATGAGCGAATCGGCGATCTCGCCGATCACATCCTCGCCCTCTCCGATGGCAAACGCGTCAACAAACGGCGCAATGGGCTCGGGACTGAACGCACAGTGCCCACCCGCAATAACGATGGGGTCGCCGCCGGTCCTATCCTTGCTCCAGACGGGAATCCCCGCGAGATCGAGGCAGGTGAGGGCATTGGTGTAGGTCTTTTCGCTTCCGAACGAAAACCCGATGAGGTCCATCTCGCCAAGCGGGGTGTACGTCTCGATAGTGTAGAGGGAAAGACCGGCCTCGCGCAGTTCGCGTTCCATGTCGGGCCACGGGGCAAACGCACGCTCGCAGTATGTGTCGTCGCGGGCGTTCAGGAAGTGATACAGAATCTGGAACCCGAGGCTCGACATCCCGACCTCATAGACATCGGGAAAGACCATAGCGGCCCGGAGCTTTACGCCAGCAGGATCCTTTACCGCGGCGTTGTTGTACTCACCGCCGGCGTAGCGCGCGGGCTTCTCCACCCGCGAGAGTATGTCATCAAGCTGAGTGTCGTGTACATGCATCAGGTCTGTGCGACCGGCGTCTGTTCGGCCCACAGGCGGCGGAACTCCGGACGGACTAGCTCACGCCCCGGCGAGCACAGGAGCCACGCGGCTATTCGCCCTCGACTTCCCCAACCCTGATGTCAATATCAGCGCGCTCTTCGATTCGCTCGATGCCACCGTCCCGGATCCAGAGTACCCTATCCGACACGTCGAGCATCTTCAGGTCGTGCGTTGCGGAGATGATCGTGACGCCCTGCTCCTTGTTCAACTGCTTCAGCAGGAGGATGATCTCCTTGCCCGTCTTGAGGTCCAGGTTGCCGGTCGGCTCGTCGGCGAGCACGATGGCGGGCGCGTTCGCCAGGGCGCGAGCGATTGCCACGCGTTGCTGCTGCCCTCCGGACAACTCGCTGGGCTTGTGATGGAGCCGGTCGCCGAGCCCCACAGTATTGAGGAGCTCGATCCCGCGCTCAATGCCGTCATCCGTGGGAACTCCCGCAAACACGGTGGGCAGGGTGACATTCTCGAGAGCGGTCATAACCGGGATCAGGTTGAACGACTGGAAAATGTAGCCAATCGTGCGGCAGCGCAGGTATGCAAGCTCCTGCGCATCGAGCTGCGCCATGTCAACATCGTTGATGAACACCGAGCCTTCCGTCGGTTTGTCCAACCCACCGATCATGTTGAACAGCGTGGACTTCCCCGACCCGGAGGGCCCCATAATGGAGATGTACTCTCCCCTCCGGATGTCGAGATGGACGTTCTTGAGAGCGCGCAAGGGGGTGCCGCCAAGCATAAACTCCTTGCTCAGATCCTTGGTCCGAACAACATATTCGTTCGCAGCCATCGCTAGCTATTTACTCCAATTCCGAAAGACTTGCCCGTTCACGGCGGCGGACTGCCTCCGGACGGTGCGTGCGTCCTGCTCAGAGAGGACGCATCTGGCTAAATCTCCACACGCAGCGCCGCCGCCGGCGGCATCTTCGCAGCCCGCACAGCGGGAGCAATGGTCGCAAGAAACGTCAGTATTGTCCCGATAATGGTGCACAGGACAATAATTCTGAGAAAGCCGATGAAGCCGAAAGCGGCCAGTGAATGCCACCCTAGGCCGAACCCGGCGGTCAGCATCATAATGCCCGCCCCAACAAGCGCCCCCAGGCAAGACGCCAGAACGCCCATCAGCATGCCCTCGAGGACGAACATCTCAACGACGAACTTGTCGAGCGCCCCCAGGCACTTCATCGTTCCGATCTCTTTGAAGCGCTCGGTGACTGACATCAGCATCGAGTTTGTAATCCCGATGGTGCTCATCATCAGCGCGAGCGCCGCGAGCCACTTGAACTTCATCTTAGCCTCGACGGTCGTGTCGATTCCGATGGCCTCGTTCAACGATCCCTGAGTCCAGACATACGCCAGAAACGCAATGCCCAGAAAGATGCCCGACGCCGTGACGACGCTTCGGCCCAGACGCAGGCGGATGTTGTTCAGGGCGATCGCGAACGCCGTCTTGAAGGGAAGATGAAGCTGTTTTCCTATTTGTTTCTTTTGCGCTTCCATTTGCCGCTTTTGGTCTCCACAGCCTTCAATCCAATGAGTCGGCGCTGCCCGAGTATCTTGAGATACGCGGACACCGATACCTCCGCCTCACGGCGGGAAAGTTTGTGCCGACGCTGTATGTAATCGAGAATGCTCTCCACCGAGTGAAAACCGTCGCAAAGCTCCCACACCCCCGAGCCCACCCTGTCGAGCACCAAGTGCTTCTCCGGAGGCAGCCGGAACAGCTTCCCGACAAGGTCCCCGAAACGCCCCGGCCGCCGGGGTATGAACAGGTTGACCTCGCCGTCTTCCTTGAACCAGCGCAACGCCTCGTTTCTGGCGGGACGGGACTTCAGCAGCTCTTCGCGCGACGGCCGCTTCTTCCCCCTCGCCAGCGGTATGAAGTCCAGAGCCTTACTGAGCGGGCGTTTCACTCTCAGTGGCACCTCACCGTTTCGGCGACGCTCCGTGCAAGCTCAAGAGGGCTGCGCCCGAATGCGCGTACCCCAACAACCCGGTTCGAATCCGGGCAATGCCACACAATGCTGGCGAACCGCTCGGCACGGCCCGGCAGCAGGAACGCCTTCAACAGCGCTCGCACCCTTCGAAAACTGCCTTCGCGGCCTTCGGTCACGAGCGCCTCATGCTCCCCCCACTCTACCGCGGTTGTATCTCCGCCGAAGTATTTCAGCTCGGACAAATACTCCTTATCGTGCCAGGCGAGAAACCCGCCTTCCAGCAGCATCTCGGCAAGGCCCCATCGCTCGACAATCACCCGACCGGCCGGTCCGTAGAAGTTCAGCGACAGGAACCCCGACATGAGCCTCTGCCTGATGAGGCGCAGGCCCTTCGGCACGCGAAACTCCAGCCCGTAAACACCCCATTCCACCGACTCGCCATCGGAGTGATCTCGCACTCGCGATAGAATCTGCTCCGCAACAGCACGCACCGCCGGGCCGCGCGGCCCCGAAACCTGAGCGATGACTGTCCTCTTGCACTCCCGGCACCAGATGAGACGCCCGTGTCCCTGCCTGTCCGCCACCCATTCGAAGCGCAGATCGGACGGTTTTTCCCTCGCCTTCCTCCGACCTTCTCCCAGAGCGCCCTCGTACTCGACTTTCAGCCTTCGGCTCGCCTTACGGACCTGCTTCAGATACTGCTCGGCCACAACATCGAGCGACGGCTGCTTGCGCGTGCGCTTCCACCGCAGTTCGACCGTCGTCTCGTCCGGCCCGTCGGAGCGCAGATAACCTTCGTCCGTGCCGCCGGACGCCTGCACAATGCTCCATCCGCCCGGAAGCTCGGTGCCGACCCCCTGCCACGCCGTCAACTCCCACGCACGGGGCCGCCCGCTACCCGCCGGATCCGAGGCTGTCACCGGCCGACTCACTCCTGCCAGCAATCCATACCGGGCGCACCCGATGCCATCGCCTGCTCAATCATCAGAATGGCAGGTAGTTGATGGATTTAGCGATAAGCGCGATGGCGATGCCGCTCATACCCGTTAGACCCACCCCGCAGGAGAACCCCGCAAACAGCACTGGAGCGTACATCTGCCAGCGCCCCGCTCCAAACCGTTTCGAGAAATAGTACTTTCCAAGCATCGCCCCGATGAACATAGGCACCGCCCCGTGCATGGTCCCCTGCATGCCCCCAATGATGCCGTAGAACATCAGGAGCGGTACCTTGAGGGCCGAGCAGACACCGAAGAGCGCCAGGGCCCCGATGCCGCTTCCGACCATCACCTCCGGCTTCAGAGCCTTCAGAAGGAAGTTGTCCGCTCCGGCCTTGTTCGCCGTAAGCCAGATGCTCTGCATGGTGGCAATCATCGGCCAGAACCGGTTAGCGAACGGGTACTGGGCGCTCGGAATCTGGCTTGTGTGCCAGAAGAACTGCCAGAACACGAAGCTCGCGATAAGAATGGTCGGTAGCATCAGCACTTCGGCCTTGAAGATGCTCGTGAAGCGCGTCCGCGCAAGCTCCATCTCGCGGAACCGCTGCGCCGTGCCGCCGAGATCGCCGACGGGAATCGGTGCAAACCAAATGTCCGCCTTCTCATATCCGCTCAGGATGTAAACCGACTCTTTGAGGAACGGGAAGCCAACGCCCTGCCCGGTAAGGCCAACCATCCGAGCGTTGACATAGGAGATAAGCGGCGTCCATACCAGGCCGAACACGAAGATGATCCAGAGCGGGAACTCCGGGACGAGATAGTGACTGAGCGCGACGTAGCCCAGAGTCGCGAACAGCCACATTCCGAGCCCGAGCCAGATGGGGAAATCGCCCCGGCCCTTCGGTACGGAACTCAGCGTGCGCTCGCGGTCCTTGCCGCCCTTCATCTTGAGGTAACCGGCTACGACGCTGCCGATGCCGATGAGTCCGACCGCGACCCCCAGCCCAATTCCGGCGCTCAGCCAGAAGTCGAGTGTGTTCGACATCTGCGTGTTAATCGTCTGCATCCCCTCGCGCCAGGTCGGCAGCATTCCATAATGATGAAGAATGGGGTTTCCCAACACCTGAAAGACCATTACCCCGATGAACGACCCGGCAACAATGGGGAACGGGATCACGAAGCCCATCAGAACAAGCGCGAGGTCGAGGTTCAGGCCTGTGGGCGTGGATGGGAGTATCTTCTCGGTGTTCAGCGTCAGGTCGAGGAAGGGGATGGGCAACAGCATAATCGGCTTGGCGAGCACGACGCCGCTGACAACGGGGATGAACATGTAGACGGCCCCGAAGAGAAGCCCGATAACCGTGCCGGTAGAGAACACCTGCCAGCGCCAGGACTCCTCCTTCGTCCCCGCTTCCGCGAGCGCCGTTGCCCCCGCCGCTGCGATCGGCGCCATGGGGAAAGGCAGCCTCTCCACGTCGGATGTCAGCCGGAACAGGACGTATCCGCCGCCAATCCAGTTGAGCCGCCCGAGTATCTCGCCCATCACCAGAAGCAGGACCGGCGGAAGCCAGGCGGCGTTCAGGAAGGTGCGGCTGATGAGGGCTTCGGAGCCCCGCCCGGGGACCACCCATCCGGGAATCTCCTTGGCGATGTGCGCGGCCTGCGGAGACTGGATGAAGTACTGATTCCAGATGAACCCGCCGAACGGCCCACCGGAGATTCCGCGGTCGGCCATCATGCCCGATAGCCCGCCCGCCACATAGAACAGCGTGTAGATCTCAGCGCGCTTCAGGGGCACGAACGAACGGCGCGCCACCTCGGCGAACAGGACAATGGTGACCCACTGCGCCGCCGAGCCAAGCCCCTGGCCCGCCACCAGCCCCATATACATAGCGCCGGGAAGCATAATGAAGCCAATGAACAACGCGCCGATGACGGTCTTGATGGTAAATCCGTCTTCGTACTCGCGGGCCTCCTCATCACGGCCCGTGATCTCGGTCTGTTCACGGGCAGCCTCGACGGAATCGCCCAGTTGTCCGACCCGCTCGAGATCCTGCCCGGCCTGTTCGATGATGTCCTTTTCGTCCTTGCTCATATATTAGCCGTCAAAGCGTAAGTGGCCGCCGCAGGCGGCGTTTGATTAGAGGTCACTGAGACAGGCGCCCCCACTATACGGGCCCGGCCGCCTGCGCGGTCTCCGCCGGGGCAAGATACTTGTCCCGGTCCTCTGCCCTCAGCGTCCTCCAGATCAGGAACTGCTTGCGCAGAGTGTTGAGGAAGCGGCGGTTGACGCGCTTCCAGTTGCTTATGTCGCCCGATTCGCGCTTCAGCGTGACGCTGATGTCGTAAACGTCTTCCATGGTGGTTGGCGTCGTCTCCAGCCGCACGAGTTGGCTCACACCAAGGTCGAACGGCGCAAGCCACGCCTTGCATTCCAGAGAAAAGCCCTTGCCGTGAGCCGTGTCGAACTCGCCGGACTTCACGTCCTGCGTGACGAAGTCTCCAACAGAGTATTCCTCGTAAGCCCGGAACCACTCGCCCAGGAAGCTGTTCACTCCCGCCGCCTGATCGCCCGTCACCGAGAACGGCAGCGGAATCTCCCACGAATCCCCGTCGGTATCCGGCACCTTCCACGACCGGTCAATGGCCGGTGTGGCGACTTCAGACGCCTTCCGGGCAGGATACAGCGTCGAGAGCCAGACGATGACCATAACCAGCATCGTCGAGAGCACCGCCGACATCGAGGAGAAGTTCAGGGTCAGTCCGGACAGGTAGCCCGTCTCGGCCAGGAACTTGCTTACGCCCTGACCGATCAGATACCCGGACACAGCGCCAAGGATGCCGTACACGGTGGCCTCCGCGAAGAACAGCACCGCGATATGGCCTGGCGACAACCCGATAGCCGAGAAGATGCCGATCTCCCGCACACGTTCGTAAACGCTGTCAAGCATCGTCTTGAGGACGCTGAGCCCCGCAATAATGATCGGAATCAGGATGGTCCCAAAACCCTTGCTCGACGATCCACCGATGGAGCTGTAGCGGTAGATGATGTTGCCCTTGCCCGCATAGAGATTGAGGCCCAGACGCGGCATCAGGTTCGTCAGCCGCGACTGCACTTCCTCGGGCGAAACGAAGTTGATGGCGATGGAGCGCAGTTCACCCCCGAGGTTCACGAGGGTCTGATACGGGAGTATGAACACCGTGTCCGGGTCCATGTGCGTGTATTCGCGGAACCCGGCCTCCCCCATGCTCTTTGACTGCGCCTGCTGCTTGTTCATCAGGATGAAGTCAACCGGCGTAAGCGGCTCGCCGTCCAGGTCTTTCAGATCGCGCAGTTTCTTTGCGCTGGCGATGCCGATGACTTTGTACGGCACCCCGGCAAACCGCACCTCCGCCCTGCCGACCTGGGCAACCGTCACGCCCAACTCCTTTGCCATGCGTTCGGGCAGAATGACCGAATGAAGCTCGTCCGGGTTGAACCAGCGCCCCGCCACAAGAGCTTTCTGCGGCTCGGTGACGTTGCTTTCTTCGGCGGACAGGCCCACGGCCGCCTTCGCGTCGTACCGCTTCTGGCCGTTCGACACGGTGAGGAACGACTGCTCCCCGAGCGATGCTCCGAAGAACCAGGCGCGTGGAGCAACAGGATGGCGCCGTCCGAACTCGTCGTTCAGCAGGCGGTAGGCAGGCTCCTGAAGAGCCTCCCACATGGCCGTGCGCAGCATGATGCCCTGATAGTTCGGCTTGTTGGCTGTCGGGCGCACGTTGAAGCGAATCTCGTTGACGATGGACGTGAACGATAGCACGATGAACGTCACGAGAATGAGGCTCACGCAGGTGAGAACCGTTCGAGCTTTGCGGCGCCGCATGTTCGAGACACCCAACGAAAACGCCGCCGCTGCGACGCTTATGCGCCCGATATCGGCCCGGTGCACGCCGCTGACCTGGCGATTCAGCGCCCGGAGCTGCTCTTCGAACTTGCCCGTCACAAGGAAGATGACGAGCGCGGAGAGCACGAGCATGATGAACGCAAGAATGACGATCATCGGGCTGAGCGTGATCTCGAACGCCGGGTGAATGCGGCTGAAACCGAGCGTCACAATGATGAAGATCAACGTGAACGTGACGAGCTGCCGATTCAAGTCGGGCCACCCGAAGAACAGGCGCTCGAGGAAGAAGGCGAACGGGAGCAACAGGGCCATGTAGAAGAGAACGCCGCGCACAACATCGGACGCCGTTCGCTGCACATCCGGGTAGGCCCTCGCGGCGAATCCCCACGCGCTGCGGGAGTAGGACTCAAACGACTCGAAGTCCTTTGCCTTCAGCGCGTCCTCGGCCTTCGTAAGTTCGGCTTTCGCCTGCTGGTGGAGCTTGTCGAGACCCTGATTGATGATGCGGTACCGCGCGAGCCTCCGGATACGGAAGTCGTTCAGCATCCACATGTCCTTCGCGGCTTTGTACGCCGTGTTGGTTATGACCGTTCCGTTGCCGACGTTGTACCCGTGGCCTTCGGCCTGGGCCGCGGTGTCGGACCCGGTCGAGTTCAGCAGGAGCAGACGCATGGCAGCCGGACCGGCGTCCATCAGTATCTTTATGTTGATGTCCGGCTCGGTGAAGATGACCGCGCCGTCCTCCACGTGCGACACCATCCACTCAGGCACGGCGACGGCGGTTCCAAACGTCCGGGGAGGGCCGTTCGTTGCTCCATCCAGCACCTGCAGCCCACCGAGAACGCGCAACGACTGCGGATCTACAAGATCGAACAAATTCGTCGCGACGCAGGGGAACACGATGACGGGCATGGCCTTGGATGAGGTGGCCACGTCGAACGCCGTGTAGTTGAACTCCCCTCCGAACACGCCCTGGTCGGGCGCGAAACGGATGGCACCGGTCTCTTTATCGAGGTTGTAGCCCGCAAGCGAACTGGGGTGCACACCTCCATACGCCGTGACCGGCGCGATTCCCGGGAACCTGAAGTTGCCCTTGCCATCCGTGACCTCCACCAGGTTGGCACGCACACCCATGAACGACTTGTTCCCGCTACGGTAGATGGCAATGGAATCGCCGACCGGCTGGTTGGGCACGAAGCTCCTGCGCGGATCGTATTCGACGACCTGCCCGCTGACGGTGGCAAACCCTCCCTGAATCCCGATGCGCTGGAAGGCGTTCGGATCGCGGATGGGGAACGTGCGCGCTGAAAGGCGTCCCGTCTGGGTGGGGTCCTGCACGAAGCGGTCAATGATGCAGGCAATCATCCGGACCTGCTCGCCCACATTGGCCGGATCCGTCTTCTCAAACGTATCGAACGGCGTGTCTACCTGCGGCCGCGCGTCGTTGATGGTGGCAAAGGAGATGCCAACGCCGCCGCCTACCGACACAGCCTCAGCGTCGAAGGCGATCTTTCCGGGTATGTAGTTGCGCCAGTTCTTGCCAGCGATGTCGTTGACGCCGTCGGCAAACGCCTGCTCCGCGTCGCGCCCGAGAGCCTTCGCGATGGCGGCCGCGTTCTCCCGCGCGACGGTGGCGAGGTCCGAGAACCGCCCTTTCAGATCCTCGCGGAAATCGTAGAAATACCCCTTGTAGAACATGCCCACGCCCTGCGAATGGCTGGAGAGATCGAGCCCGCAGAACAGGTAGATGCTGTCGCGGTCACGCTTCGGCGCGGGGCGGCCGGTCACGCGGGCGAACCAGCGCGAGATCTTCTCGCCGATGCCCGGCTGAACGAAACGGTCGAAGTTCTGATCGAGCCAGAACCTGATTCCCGCCAGTCCCTGGAAATGCCCGTCGGTTGCAAGCAGCCAGACCGTGCGCTTTGGCGGATTCTTCTGTAAGACCCTCGCAAGCTCGAACAGGCCCGCGATTCCGCAGGTGGACTCGGCGCCCGGGGCGATAGCCGGCGCGATGCTGGTGGAGTCGTAATAGGCGCTCAGAATGACAATCTGATCGCGCAGCTTCGGATCGGACCCGGGAATCTTCGCCAATATGTTGCGCCCGGTCACCTTCTCCCACGGCATCTGGCAGTTGATGGTGACCTCAGTGCCCTCAGCAGCCTTAAGCGCCGCCGAGTCCGCTCTGGAGACCCAGTATCGCGGCACGTCCACAGGGATGGACATCATCTTGGTGTCCGCCTCGCCACGGAGCGTGCTATCCGGTTCGAGGAAGATAACTGCTTTCGCTCCCGAGCGCACGGCGTTCAGCCAGTCGTAGGCACAGTTGAACTCGGCAAGAGCGATGCTTCCGGCCATCTGCTTGCCGCTCATCGCCTTGAGGCTGGCGTCTCCGATGTAGGCCAGCCTGCCCTTGACGCCTTCAGGCCCCACCTGCGATGTGCGCACCATGTTGGGCCAGAGCGAATAGAGGTGGATGCTCTCTCCGCCCGCCTTCACGGACGCCCCGCGGTCCATGGGGATGCTCGTCTTGAACGGCGCGACCGTGACATCGGTGAGGCCGCACTTGCGGAACTGCGCCTGCACGTACTCGCTTGCGAGCTTCGAGCCGGGATACCCGATGACGCGGGACCCGATGGCGCTGCTCGACAGGTCCTTCATCACGGCGGCTATGCGGGCGTCGTCCACCTCTGCAGCAAGCGACCTGAACCGGGCTTCAAGCCTGGGATCGGTCTTCTGCTCGTCCTGCGCCATCGCCTGAGGCGGTGTCCAATTTGGCACCGGCCGGACGACAGCGACGGTTGCGGAGATGAAGAACAGGAGCAGTAAGAACTTTAGTGCTCTACGTTTGTCTATCAGAGTGGCTCCAGGAAAAGTCTCGCCCGGGGACGGGCTGCGGCGATTATAGCACGAGAGCGCGCCGCGTTCAAGAACACCCCGATCGCCAGCCCCGGGGCGTCCGCGGAACACGCCAGACGTGTATTTCGCGCCCGGCGGCGGCTTCTCCTGCTTTTTTGCACACGACTTTTGCGGTCGCTTTGCCGCGTGCCCCGGCATTCGACCACAATAGGGAACCTTCCGCCGGGGTTCCGGCGGCCGGGCCGGGCACATGGGCAGATTCCTCAACTACCGTCACAAGATACTCGCCAAACGGGCCGCGGCGCCCCTGCGCTGCCTGCTGCCGAGGCCGGACCCCACCACACTACCGCCGGTGACGGTGTTCATCAGCAGCCTGAACACGTGTGACGCACTAGAGCTTACTCTGAAGAGCCTCGCCGCGACAACTGGCTATCCGCGCTGCAGGCTGTGGATCGGCGACAACGGCTCGACGGACGGGTCGGTCGAGTTTCTGGACGATCTGGCCAGGCAGATTCCCATGCGCCTCGACAAGAGGCCTGAAGCGCGGAGACACTATCTCTGGCTGGACGAGGTCCACACGTCCGTGGACACCCCTTACTGGTTCGCCGTGGACTCGGACATGCTTTTTCTGGCGCGCGACCCGCTGACGGACATGGTGGCGGTGATGGAGCGCAACCCGGACATCTACCTTGTAGCGGCTGAGAAGCGCGAGCCGGAGTTTGGGCACCCCGCGCCCGTTACGGGAGAGCCACTCGATCTCGGTGAGGCACCCTCGACCTGGCTCATGTGCGTTCGCACATCGCTTCGCGACAGGCTGTCCGTGTCTTTCCAGGACGGGGTTCAGAGCGTCAACCCTGAGACGGGCAGGAAGTTCTGTTACGACACGGGAGGCAAGCTGGCACACGCCATGCGCGAGGCGGGACTGCGTTACCACTACATGCCGAAGTGGTTCCAGGCGACCTACCAACATTTCGGGGGCCTGAGCTGGAGCACGAAGCTCGAAGTGATTCCCGATGAGGATTACCAAAGGGCGAAACAGAAGCAGCTTGCTCACATCCGGGCTCTTGCCGCCGCCGATGGCCGCCCGATACGCTTCGGATACTGAGCACTTACTGCTTGGGCACGACAACGACCATCGCCGAGCGCTGAAACAGCCTCCGCGCGCTCGCCTGGGCATCCTGAAGCGTGACTGCGTTGACCTTTTCGGCGAATCTGTCGTCGGTGGCAAAGCCGACTCCCATCGCCTCATACCACGCCAGATGCTTCGAGCGCTCCTGCTGACGCTGGTGGCGCAGCGCATAGGTGCCGATTACGTAGCGCTTGGCCCGCTCCACTTCTTCTGCCGTGATAGGCCGGGCGCGCAGGGACTCCACGGTCTCTTTCAACGCCGCACGCACGGTGTCGGTCAGCGGCTGAACGGTCGCGTCGCTCGTAGTGACATAGTAGGGGGCGCTGGCGACATAGGCGACAATGTGAGACTGGTAGAGGAGCGGCGGCATTAGGGTACCTAGTTCGTACGCCAGGCTGTCCCGTTCCCTCAGTTCGCGGAACATGCGGCTTGCCTTGCCGCCCCCGAGCACCGTCGAGACCACCATGTCGGCCGCATAATCGGGCGAGGCAAGCCCCGCCGCAAGCGAGCCCGCCACCACGTACGCCGCGCCCGAGTCCACCTCGAGCACGGACGGGGGGGCAGCAGGGCCGGGGTTGTCGAGGACTTCCGGACGCTTCGGCTGGGCAACGGCGGGCTTACGCGCAAACCAGAGCTTCGCTGCTTCCTGCGCATCCTCAAATGTCACGTCACCCACCACGGCAAGCACCATGTTGGAGGGAACGAACCATTTGTCCGCGTACTCGTGCAGAGCGGTGGGCGTCACCGCTTCCACCGCCCAGCGATCACCGAGCAGTGGCCTCCCGTAGGGCGAATCCGCATAGAGGATGCGGCGCAGCTCGTCGTAACCGAGTTGGAAGGATTTCTTCTTCACCAACGCGATATCATCGGCGATGGCTGTTTTTGCCTCTTCGACCAGCTTCGGATCGAACTTCGGGTCCACCAGCGTTTCGGCGAGAAGCTGCAGCGCGCTTGATAGCTGGTCGCTCGTGGTCGAGACGTAAACTTCCGTATAGTCGAGGTCCCAGGTGACCGAGAACTCGCCCCCGACTTCGTCGGAGAGCTGTGCAAGCCGCCGGGGAGAGAGGTTTTTCGCCCCCGATAGCAGGGTGCGGGCCAGCACCCGCCCGATGCCGGGCCTGTCCTTCTCTTCCGGTGCCCCGGCGCGTATGACCGCCGTAAGCGCGATGAGCCCCTTGCCCCTCTCGGGCTTCACGAGCAGCCGGAACCCGTTCGGGAAGGTAACCTTGCGCACGCCGCGCGCCTCCTGCGCGCACGCAGGCAGGACAACGGACGTGACGAACAGGAGCGCGAGCGCCACTGCGGTGAGTCTCTTCATTTCGTCATCCTCACAATCACCGCTCTGTCCGGATCGAGATACTCTCCAGCGACCCGCTTCACATCCGCGGCGGTTACAGCACGAATGCTCGCGATGTAGTTTACACTGTCCTGCACGCTGCTTATGACTGAATAGAAACCGAGGCTTGAGGCCTGCCCCGAAGCGGTCTCAATATCGAAGGCGTAGGTGCCCAGCACGAACCTGCGGGCCTGCTCGAGTTCGGCTTCCGGCACGCCGCCCGTTCGGATTTTGCCGATCTCCTCCAGCACGGCCGCTATGCAGTCGTCAGTCTTTCCGCTGAGCGGCGCCACGGCAATGCCGATCAGCGAAGGAAGCCGCTGCGTCAGGAAACTCGTGTCCGCCGCGAGCGCCGTCTTGTCGCGCGTCACAAGGCGGTCGTAGGCAATCCCCGCCCCCTTGCGCACCAGACACGAAACCAGGATGTCAGTCGCCCAGACATCCGCCGGCTCGGCGACGGACGGCCCGAGGAAGCAGATTCCGAGCCACTCGGAACCGTCGCCGGCACGGGGCAGTTCCACCATGGTGCGGCTCTCCGGCCCGGCGGCGGGCTCCGGCCACGCGGGCGCCTCGCCGCGCGGGACCTTGTCGAAGCGGGCCGCCAGCTTCTTCAGCACATCCTCCGGGTCAACATTGCCCGCCACGATGACCGTCATCGCGGCGCCTGTATAGCAGCGATCCCGAAAGGCGTGCAGTTTGGCCGCGTTCAGCGCCTTGACTTGCTCGACCGTGCCATAAACCGGCCGTCCGTAAGGGTGCCCGCCGAAGAGCGCTTCGGTCATGGCTTCGTCCAGAACCTGCATCGGCTCGGCGCGGCGGCTGGCGATCTCGAGTTGAATGACCCGGCGCTCCCTCTCGACGTCGTTGTCCTTGAACGCGGGGCTGAGCAGCGCGTCCGATAGCACATCAATAGCGGTGTCGAGATACTCCGCTGCCACGGTCGTGTAGAAATGCGCCCAGTCACGCGAGGTCTGGGCGTTAAGCGTAGCTCCCAGGCTCTCCATCTCCTGGTCGAGCTTGCCCGCCGGCCGCGTGGGGGTGCCCTTGAAGATAACATGCTCCAGGAAGTGCGCCGCTCCCGCCTCATCGGGCTTCTCGAGGGCGGCACCCGCCCGCACCCACACGTCCAGCGAGGCGAGCCGAAGCGCCGGATCGGGGGCGGCGATCAGCTTGACTCCATTGGGCAGAGTGCGGGTCACTATCTTTGCGGCGCTGGCGGGCAAAAAGGCCGCGACGAACAGGGCCATCCCTGCTAGAATAGCTGCGGCGGCGCGGGCAAACAGGCGTGGTTGCGCGATGCCGCGCGCTGTTACTATGCGATCCAGAACTCTCAAGAACATTGACTGGCTGCTGCTGCTCCTGTTGACGGCGATCAGTTTGTGCGGGATATTCGCCATCTTCTCGGCGGCGGGAGGAGGCAAGTTCGCGTTCTCGCTTCTGCAGAAGCAGATTGGCAGCGCTCTCATCGGGCTGGTGCTGCTGGCGATTGCAGCCGCACTGGATGACAACTTCCTGCCGCGGATATCCGGATGGATTTACTGGCTCACGGTCCTTATGCTGCTGATTGTGGACATCTTCGGGCGTCACTCACATGGCGCTCAGCGCTGGATCAGCATAGGGCCGATAGATATCCAGCCTTCCGAGCCCGCGAAGGTCGCCCTCATTATTACCCTTTCCGTGCTGTTTGTACGGCATTATGACGAAATCGGCGATCTTCGCACCGTTCTGAAGTCGCTCGCGCATGTGGGGCTGCCCCTGTTTCTGATCTTCAAACAGCCGGATCTCGGCACAGCGCTCGTGCTGGGCACAATCTGGCTGGGCGTCTCCATGGCGGCGGGAGTGCGGGCGGCGCACATCGCGTGGGTTGTGGTGGGGGCCGTTGTTCTGAGCGCCATCGCGTGGAACACCGGTATCATCAAGGACTATCAGAAGGCACGGCTGACGTCGTGCTTCAACCCCGACGCCGATCCGCGCGGAAGCGGCTATCACATCCGTCAGTCGCGGATTGCGATAGGCTCGGGGCAGTTGAAGGGACTCGGATACCGCCAGGGGACACAGAGCCAGCTCAACTTCATCCCGGAGCAGCACACAGACTTCATCTTCACGGTGGTGGGCGAGGAGTTCGGCTTCGCGGGCGCGGCGGCGCTGGTGGGCATGTTCTGGTTGCTGGTGAGCCGGGTGGTAAACGCCATGCAGTCCACCGAGGAACGCCTGGGCCGCTGCCTTGCCGGCGGCGTGCTGGCAATGCTGCTGTTTCATATCTTCGTGAATATCGGGATGACGCTGGGGATTATGCCCGTCACGGGTGTGCCGCTCCCGCTCTGCAGCTACGGGCCAAGCAACCTGCTCGCGACAATGACCGCTCTCGGGCTGGTGATGGGCGTGTACATTCGCCGCCACCGCATCGCTTTCTGAGGCCGTTTCGCGCCTCGCCGCTGCTACGGACACCGCCGTCCCTTGGCACTACTGCGTAACGACGACCGGCCACCCCACGGGTGCCATCTTGTAGAACTCCCGCGCGTCGACATAGTGCAGGCGCACGCAGCCGTGCGAATCGGGTGTTCCCAGCCTCGGGTATTTACTCGGCCAGGTGGCGTGGATACCATAGCGCCCGTCACTTGTGATGGCGTTCCAGTAGCGCATATCCACTGCGTAGCGGTTTGAGTGCGCCACGCGCATCTTGTTGTGGATGCGGGAGACCATCGTGGGAGTCGGGCCTCCGCCGTCTTTGTGACGCCGGCCCGTTGAAACCACCCAGGCGGCCTTCACCACGCCGTCCTTGAGCGCGAACATCCGCTGGCGCGACTTGCTGACGACGACACCACTCGCCATATCCGCCGGCACCGACGCCGGGACGAAAGTGACGAGCATCTTCGCCCGCGCTACTTCGAGGCCAGCCGCGTCAAAACCCTTGGCGATGAGACGGAGGCGAACGGCATCGTAGAAGGGCACCTTGAATGCGTGGCGCACAAACGTGACATTCGGCATCTCGATGGAATATCCGACCGGGGTAGCGGGAACAAGCACGCAGGTGAACTCGCCACGGGATTTGCCACCCACGGGCGTCCGCTCGGCGGTGACGTACACAGAAACGGAAGCGATGGCCACATCGGTGGTCTCGACGACGATTTCGGCATCCTTGCCTTCGCGCCACACCTCCGGCGCGCGCAGCACGACTGATGGCCTGCGCAGGGCGGGCATGGGCTCGATCACCGGAGTGACCTCCGGCATACTCCGCGCGAATGAAGCGGCCGCGCAGAGCGATAGGATGAAGACGGGAAGGGTTTGTCTCATTGGTCTCTGGAAATCTGATGGCCGCTCGCAGGCGGCCCATGAGTTAAGAATACCCGAATACCCGCGCAGGGTTCCTGCCGCAGCAGAAATCATACCTAAAAGGTGCCGATTCCGTTGACAGGGCGCGGAGCGTTGACTACAATCCCGGTGGTTTGGATGGAGCGCGGACGGTTGGCCGCGCTCGTTCCGGGAGTGCCCGGGACATCGCCTTTAAGTTAGTCCTGCGAGGCTAGCAAGGGAGACGGTACGGATACAGACAGCGCCGGTTGAAGGAGCAGGCACGCGGCTCCCGGCGCACCGCACAGGCCGCCTTGCGTTTCGCAGGGAGGCTTTTTTGTGCCCGCCGGAATGCGGGCACGCGACACGCGACGGAGGGTCGCCAGATGGCCGTTGACGAGATCAACCAGGTGATGGACGCGGATGAAATCCGGCGCGCCATTGCCAGAATTTCGCATGAGATCATCGAGCGCAATCACGGCGCGGCGGGACTCGTGATCATCGGTATTCAGAGGAAGGGCGTTCCTCTCGCGCTTCGAATCCGCCAGGCTATTCAGGCCATAGAGGGCGCGGAGTTGCCCTTCGGAACCCTCGACATTTCTCTTTATCGCGACGACTACGGCTCCCGCACCGCCGCGGTGAATCCCACGGACATCCCCCACTCTCTCACAGGACGCACGGTTATCCTGGTTGACGACGTGATGTTCACGGGCCGAACGGCACGCAGCGCACTGGAAGCGCTCGTGGACTTCGGGCGGCCGTCATCCATTCAGCTTGCCGTGCTGGTGGACCGTGGGCACAGGGAGCTTCCTGTACGGCCGGACTATGTCGGCAAGAACCTGCCGACATCGAGGCGCGAGGAAGTGCTGGTGACGGTAGGCGAGACTCCGGGAGACGACCGGGTCTGCATTCAGAAGCCTGTAGCTGAGGAGGGAGCGAAGTGAACCTGACGCGCAAGGATGTTCTCGGGCTTCAGGAAATGAGCAGCGAGGAGATTCTCCTGATTCTCGACAGGGCGTCGGATATGAAGGAGATTCTCTCGCGTGACATCAAGAAAGTCCCTACGTTGAGGGGCAAATCCGTCGTCACGATGTTCTTCGAGAACAGCACGCGGACGCGGGTGTCCTTCGAGATGGCCGCGAAGATCCTCTCCGCGGATGTCTCGGGTTTTGCCGCATCCATATCCAGCCTGCGGAAGGGCGAGTCGCTGAAGGACACGATACTGACGCTCGACGCAATGAAGCCGGACGTGTTCGTGATCCGGCACTCGGCGAGCGGCGCGGCGCAGTTCACGGCGAGCCTGACAGGAGCGCACGTCATCAACGCCGGAGACGGGGCGCACGAGCATCCGACGCAGGCGCTGCTCGACATGCTGACGATCATGCAGCACAAGGGCGGCATCGTGGGGCTGACGGTTGCGATCGTCGGCGACATCGCTCACAGCCGCGTGGCGCGCTCGAACATCTGGGGTCTCACAAAGCTGGGGGCAACGGTGCGCATCGTGGGGCCGGAGACGCTGCTACCTGCTGAGATAAGGCAGCTTCCGGTGGAGGCGCACACCGATCTTCGCTCCGGCATACGAGGGTGCGATGTCGTGAACGTGCTGAGGATTCAGCTCGAACGGCAGGAGGCGGGGCTTTTCCCGTCACTACGGGAGTACGCGCAGAAGTTCGGGGTCAACAGCAACGTGCTGCGCGAAGCTCAACCCGATGTGCTCGTGATGCACCCCGGCCCGATGAACAGGGGCGTCGAGATAGCACCCGACGTCGCGGATGGAGAGTTCTCGGTCGTCACCGAGCAGGTGACAAACGGCGTTGCGGTGCGGATGGCGCTGCTTTACCTTCTGCTGGGAGGTTCAACAGATGCGGCTGCGAATTGAGGGCGGACGGATTCTTGACCCGGTGGCCGGATGTGACCGGACGGGCGACATTCTCATTGAGGACGGCCTTATCGCATGGTGTGGGGATCGTCTCCCGGCAGGCATGGCACAGGCGGATGATCGGATATTCGACGCTCACGGGCTGATTGTGACGCCGGGACTTGTGGATATGCACGTGCATCTGAGGGAACCCGGACACGAATACAAGGAGACGATCGAGACAGGCGGCAGGGCGGCGGCAGCGGGAGGCTTCACCGCGGTGGTTCCGATGCCGAACACACTCCCCGCGACAGATAACCGGGCAACCGTGGAGTTCGTGGCCAGGCGTGCGCGGGAGACCAGCCCCGTCCGCGTGTATCCAGCGGTTGCGGCGACGCGCGGCAACGAGAACACCGAAATGTCGGAAATCGCGGACGCGAAGGACGCGGGCGCCGTTGCCGTGACCGACGATGCCTTCCCGCTTCAGTCCGCCGAGATGACGCGCCGGGTGATGGAGTACTGCCGGACGTTCGACCTGCCCCTTCTAACCCACTGTGAGGACAAGGCGCTCACAAAGGGCGGGGTGATGAACGAGGGGCTCACATCCACCGTTATGGGCCTGAAAGGCATGCCGAAAACAGCGGAAGACCTGCAGGTTGCCCGCAACATCGAGATTGCCGAGCTGACCGGCTGCCGACTGCACATTCAGCACATATCGTCGGAGAAGGCAATCGAGCTGGTACGGCAGGCAAAGGCACGGGGAACAACAGTGACCTGCGAGACCTGCCCGCAGTACTTCTGCCTGACGGACGAAGACGTTCGCGGCTACAACACGCTTGCCAAGTGCAACCCGCCGCTCAGAACAAAGGCCTGCCAGGATGCGGTGAAGGCCGGGCTGGCGGACGGCACGATAGACGCCATTGCCACCGATCACGCTCCGCACGCCGCCAACGAGAAAGAGTGTGAGTTCCAGGCGGCGGCATTCGGGATGACGGGGCTGGAAACGGCGCTCGGGCTTGTGCTGACGCATCTGGTGCAGGCTGGCGTGCTGAGCCTGCGGGATGCGATCGGGAAGATGAGCGCCGCGGCGGCGAGAATTCTGGATTTGCCCGGAGGGCGTCTTGAGGCAGGGGCCCCGGCGGACATCACGATAATTGATCCGGCGGTGAAATGGGTGGTGGACCCCACAAAGATGCGCTCGCGCTCGCGCAACACCGCATTTGCGGGTTGGGAACTGACCGGCAGGGCGGTTGCCACCATCGTCCGGGGGAAGATCGTTTACGAAGACAGCGGCAGATAGGCGGCGCAGGAATCCGCGCATGGCGGAAAGGATCGCAAGTGAAAGCAATTCTCGCTATTGAGGACGGGACGGTATTCGAAGGCGAGTCCATCGGCATGGCCGGGACAAGCGTCGGCGAGGTCGTGTTCTCGACGGCCATGACCGGATATCAGGAGATGCTGACAGACCCATCCTGCGCGGGACACCTTCTGACACTGACCTATCCGCTGATCGGAAACTACGGCATCAACCAGGAGGACGTCGAGTCGGACAAGGTGCAGGTGGCAGGGTTCATCATCCGCAATCTGTGCGACGCTCCCAGCAACTGGCGCAGCACGGGCACACTCACCGAGTATCTTCGGGCGAACAGCGTCGTCGCGATGTCGGAGGTGGACACGCGGGCGATTACGCGGCACATACGGGTGCGCGGCGCGATGATGGGCGCGATTTCGACGGAACTTGCGGCGGACGAGCTGGTCGAAACGGTACGCAAGGCCGCGAACTACTCGGAGATAGACTTCGTCCAGAGGGTCAGCACTCCCCGGCCGTACGTCTGGCCGATTGACGAGGACAGGATACGCAGGCGCGTCTCGCTGATTGACTGCGGGGTGAAGCGCAACATCATGCGCGAGATGACGAAGCTCGGGTGCGAAGTGACGGTGTGGCCCTGCTCCACCCGCGCGGAGGAGATTCTGGAACGCGGCCCTGACGGGGTCATGGTGTCGCCGGGGCCCGGCAACCCTGAGAGGCTGCGGGACATCGCTGCTGAAGTGCGTAAGCTGGCGGAGGCGAAGCCGCTGCTCGGGATCTGCCTGGGGCATCAGTTACTCGGACAGGCGTACGGAGCGAAGACGTTCAAGCTCAAGTTCGGGCACAGGGGCGGCAACCACCCGGTCAAGGAACTGGCCACCGGCCGCGTGCACATTACGAGCCAGAACCACGGCTACGCGCTCGACCCGGACGGACTGACGGACGGTCCGCTGGAAGTATCCCAGATCAACATGAACGACGGGACGGTTGAGGGACTGCGGCACAAGGAGCGGCCCGTCTTCTCGATCCAGTATCACCCGGAGGCCTCGCCCGGGCCGGTGGATTCGGGATTCCTGTTCCACCATTTTGTGCAGAGCATGGTGGGATAGCGCCCGTGGGAGTCTGTCAGTCTATCAGTGGATCAGGCGGGCAATGGGTGAGAGCCGGAAGCCGGCTGCGAGTTAGTTTGAATGCAGGATTTCCGCAATCTGAAAGTATGGGAGAAGGCTCACAGGCTGGCAGTGGCCATCTACGAGGTGACAAAAAGCTGAAGCCTTTGGATTGACATCTCAGCTTCGGCGATGCGCCGCGTCGATCCCGTCGAACATTGCCGAGGGCTGCGGCAGGTCCGGGGACCGGGAACTGGCGCGCTTCTTGCAGATTGCCGCTGGCTCGGCCAGCGAACTGGAATACCAACTGCTGCTGTGTCTTGAACTTGGGTACATAGAGAAGCATAGTCACGATGTCCTGGAGAAACATGTGCAAGAGGTGAAACGGATGATAGGCACGCTGGTGCGGTCTTTGAAGGAAAGCGCGAGCAGCCTGTCGCCCCAACGCGGTCGCGGCAACACCACCTCGCAGGATTGAGGGTTTTCCGTCAGATCAAGAGGCAAGACTGGAGTCTCGGAGATCGAATCATGAGTGAGACCATCTACTACACAGTGCTAACCGAGTATCGAAACGCGAGTCATTGGTTTGCCTGGGCTAAACAGTTGACTAGCTGACAGACCGCCCAACTGATTGACTGACCGACTGACTGAAAGACTAACAGACATTTGCCAAGACGACAGGACATCAAGAAGGTGATGGTAATCGGCAGCGGCCCGATCGTGATCGGGCAGGCCGCCGAGTTCGACTACGCGGGCACGCAAGCCTGCCGGAGTCTGCGCGAGGAGGGGTGCGAGGTTGTGCTGATCAACTCGAACCCCGCGACCATCATGACCGACACCGAGATCGCGGACCGGGTGTACATCGAGCCGCTGACGCTGGAGTTCGCCTCGCAGGTGATCGCGCAGGAGAAGCCGGACGGGCTGCTCCCCACTCTCGGCGGGCAGACGGGCCTGAACCTGGCCGTCGCACTGGCGGAAGCGGGTGTTCTGGACGAGCACAACGTGGCGCTGCTCGGCACGCCGATCGAGTCCATACAGAAGGCCGAGGACCGGGAACTCTTCCGGAAGCTGATGTGCGACATCGGTGAGCCAGTGCCGGAGAGCTGGGTCATTGAGAGCATGGACGAGCTTCGCACAATCTCCGAAGGGGACGTCTGGCCGCTGATCATCCGGCCCGCCTACACGCTCGGAGGCACGGGCGGCGGTATAGCCCACAACCCGCAGGAGCTTATGGAGATCGGCGAGCGGGGTCTGGAGCTTTCGATGCGCAGCCAGATTCTCGTGGAGCGGTCGCTTCTAGGCTGGAAGGAGATCGAGTACGAAGTGATGCGGGACGGCGCGGACAACGCGATAACCGTCTGCAGCATGGAGAACTTCGACCCGATGGGCATCCACACGGGGGACTCGATCGTCGTCGCCCCCACACAGACGCTTTCGGACAAAGAGTATCAGCTCTTGCGTTCGGCTTCGCTGAAGATCATCCGGGCGCTCGGCATCGAGGGCGGGTGCAACGTGCAACTCGCGCTCAACCCGAAGAGCTACGAGTACTACGTGATCGAAGTCAATCCGCGCGTGAGCCGCTCTTCGGCGCTCGCGTCGAAGGCCACGGGCTACCCCATCGCCCGCGTCGCGTCGAAGATCGCCATCGGGCTACGCCTGGACGAGATTCCGAACGCTGTGACCCGCAAAACGCTGGCCTGTTTTGAGCCGGCGATTGACTACTGCGTGGTGAAGGTGCCCCGCTGGCCGTTTGACAAGTTCACCAGCGCCAACCGCGCCATCGGGACGCAGATGAAGGCGACGGGCGAGGTCATGTCCATTGACCGCACGTTCGAGGGTGCGCTGATGAAGGCCGTCCGGTCGCTCGAGATCGGCGCCCACACACTGACTCTCAAGAACGGAGCGATCTGGGGGCCGATGGAGATTGAGGAAGCCCTAAAGACCGCGACCGACGAGCGGCTGTTTGTGATCGCGGAAGCCTTCCGGCGCGGGATGATGGTGCAAGAGATCGCCTCGATCTCGAACATTGATGTCTGGTTCCTGCACAAGATCGAGCGGATTGTGAAAGCAGAGAACGCTGCCCGGGCGAGCGCAGCGGAGATTCGCGCGTTCGCCGCGGGGGAAGACACGCCGGACGCACTGAAGGGCAGAGACATCGTCCGGGATCTGAAGGCCACGGGGTACCAGGACAGGAGCATTGCGGAGTTCGCGGAGATCAGCGAGCCTGATGTGCGGCGGGCAAGGATTGCGGCAGGCATCAAGCCGACGTACAAGATGGTGGACACGTGCGCGGCCGAGTTCGACGCAGTCACCCCCTACTTTTACTCCTGCTACGAAACTGAGGACGAGGCTTCGGAAGAAACCAGGCCGCCGTCGGGCCGCCCCCGTGCCATTGTCATCGGTTCGGGGCCGATCCGCATCGGGCAGGGAATTGAGTTCGACTACTGCAGTGTGCATTCGGTTTGGGCGCTGAAGGAGGCGGGCTACGAGTCCATCATCATCAACAACAACCCCGAGACGGTTTCCACGGACTTCGACACGTCCGACCGGCTCTACTTTGAGCCTCTGACGCCTGAGGATGTCCTGGACATCATTGACGAGGAGCAGCCGGAAGGTGTGATCGTTCAGTTCGGAGGGCAGACGGCCATCAACCTTGCCGAGCCGCTCCACCGGGCGGGCATACGGATATTCGGGTCGTCGTTCGAGAGCATAGATGCCGCCGAGGACAGGAACCTTTTCGAGAAGATGCTGTCGCGGCTGGATGTCCCGAAGCCGCCGGGACGGGCAGTCACGACGATTGACGACGCCGTGGCTGTGGCGGAAGAGATCGGGTATCCCGTGCTCGTGCGGCCGTCGTACGTGCTGGGCGGACGCGCGATGGAGATTGTCGGCAGCCGCATCGAACTGCTGGCGTATATGAACTACGTCGTCAGCGTGTCGCCGAAAGCCCCCATCCTTGTGGACAAGTATATCATCGGCAAGGAGATGGAGGTGGATGTGATCTGCGACGGCGAGGACTGCCTGATTCCGCAGATTATGGAGCATATCGAGCGCGCGGGCGTACATTCCGGCGACTCGATGGCGGTGTGCCCGTCCAGCAGCTTCTCCGGTGATATCATCGGGCAGATTACGCGGCATGCGATCAACATCGCGCGCGAGTTGGAAGTCAAAGGGTTGATGAACATCCAGTTCGTGATGCAGGACGACATCGTGCAAGTGCTCGAGGTGAACCCGCGCGCCAGCCGCACCGTACCATATCTCTCCAAGATCACCGGCGTCCCGATGGTGCGGGTGGCGACGAACATTATGCTCGGCCGTACGCTGAAGGAGCAGGGCTACAGCACAGGGCTGCTGGCGCCCCGAAAGATGTTTGCGGTCAAGGCGCCGGTGTTCTCGTTCGCCAAGCTGACGGAAGTGGATGTCGCGCTGGGGCCCGAGATGAAGTCCACCGGCGAGATTATGGGCATGGACTTCGACTTCGGACGCGCACTGTACAAGGCAATGGTCGCATCGGGCGTGGACGTGCCATCGGCGGGCAAGATGATCCTCACCGCCGCCGACCCGGACAAGGAAGAGGCCGTCGAGATTGCGCGGGGGTTTGTGGAACTCGGCTACAAGGTGTATGCGACAGGCGGCACGAGCGCCTACCTGAAAGAGCGCGGCATCGAGAACATGGCGGTGCAGAAGATCAGCCAGGGCTCGCCGAACCTGCTGGACCTGGTGCGATCGAGAGAGGTGGACCTTCTCGTCAACACCGTTTCGAGGGACAAGCGCATCGAGCAGGAGGGATCCATCATCCGCAAGACCTCGGTACAGCATCAGATTCCGTGCCTGACTTCGCTGGACACCGCGCGGGCGCTGCTGCTGGCGCTACGCAGCCGCGCGCTCGGCGAGGGATTCCCGACTCTGACTATTGACGAGTACTTCAGCCGGAGCGCACCGGCGGCGTCAGGTCAGGCCGGATGACACAGCAGGCGGCCGGGGCAAGCAAGTTCAGCCGCCGCGTCCCGATTGCCGGGACGGAGCATCTGGGCCGGGCGATTCATCTCCTTCATGTACGCTTCCCCGAGATTACGGCGGCGGCGCTCCCCGGCCAGTTCGTGGAAGTGAAGGCTTCAGGAGGCAGCGACCCGCTGCTTCCGCGCCCGTTTTCGGTGAACCAGGTGGACGCGGACCGGCAGACCTTCGCGTTCCTGTATGAGGCGGTTGGGAACAGCACGCGCCAGTTGGCGCAGAAGGAGCCGGGAGACGATCTTCTGGTCACGGGGCCGCTCGGCAAGCCCTACCCTCTCGGGCTGGACGAGTGCAGCGAAGTGGTGTTCGTGGCGGGAGGACTCGGGATTGCGTCTTTCCTGTTTGCGGCGCATACGCTGAAGGAGCGCGGAGACCCGCGCCCAGTGCGGTTGCTCTACGGCGCGCGAAGCGCGGAGGCGATTGTGCTGACAGGCAAGTTCAAGCGGCTCGGCGTCCGGTGCGAAATCGCGACAGACGACGGCAGCCTGGGCGAGAAGGGGCTTGTGACGGCGCTTCTGGAGCGCTACCTCGCATCCCGCCCGCCCAATCCGGCGCTCTACGTCTGCGGCCCGGCACCGATGCTGAAGGCGGTGGCCGACATCGCCGAAGCGCGCGGGACGCGCTGTTTTCTTTCGCTCGAGACGTATATGGGCTGCGGCATGGGCGTGTGCATGGGATGCACCATCAAGATGAGGACGGGGGAAGGCCCGGACGATTTCGAGTATCAGCGCGCGTGCGTGGACGGGCCGGTGGTGGACGCGGCGAGGCTGATCTGGTGACGGCCGGCGGCGTTGATCTGACCACTCGAATCGAGCGTCTGACGCTCAGGAACCCGGTGATGACGGCATCGGGCACGTTCGCGTTCGGGCGGGAGTTCGCTGAGCTTTACGATCTTTCGCTTCTCGGCGCAATTGTGGTGAAGGGCACTTCGCTGGAGCCACGCCGCGGCAACCCGCCCCCGCGCATCTTCGAGACAGCGTCGGGCATGCTGAACTCAATCGGTCTGCAGAACGACGGGGTGCGGAGCTTCCTCGACGATAAGCTGCCGTTCTTGCGGCAGTTCGACACGCGGGTGATCATCAACATCGTGGGCAACCGCGCAGACGAGTATGCCGAGCTTGCGCGGATTCTGGACGATGCCCACGGCGTGGACGCGCTCGAGATCAACATCTCCTGCCCGAACGTGGAGCACGGGCACGCGGAGTTCGCTGGCGACCCGTCCACGACGTTCGCCGTCGTGGATGCCGTGCGGAAGGCAACCTCGAAGCCGATTATCCCCAAGCTATCCCCGAACGTCATGGACATCCGGGTGTTCGCGCGTGCGTGCGAAGAAGCGGGCGCGGACGCAGTTTCGCTCATCAACACGCTGGCTGGCACGGCGATTGATATCCGCACGCGGCGCTTCCGGCTGGCGAATGTGACGGGCGGGCTTTCGGGGCCGTGTATCAAGCCGGTGGCTCTCCGAATGGTGTATCAGACGGCGCAGGCAGTGCGAATCCCCGTCGTTGGAATCGGTGGCATCGTCACGGCCGAAGACGCAATCGAGTTTCTTCTGGCGGGCGCAACGGCGGTGCAGATCGGGACAGGGAACTTCGTAAACCCGATGGCCGCGCCGGAGATCGTGGAGGGCATCAGGGAATACCTGGCCGAAAGCGGCCTCGGCAGCCCGTCGGACATCATCGGCAAGGTCGAGAAGGCAGTCTGAGAAGCCGCCCCGGCACGGACAAGCCACGCCAGGACGGCTTCTCGTAAACTTCCGCGGGAAACCCTACGCGGGGTCCTGAATCAACGCCGAGACCTCGGACTCGTCGCTGAGCGTTGCGGTCTTGGTGGCCGCATCCCAACCGACCGTCTTGCCCGTAACCACCCCCAGGAACCTCATAGGCACATAGGTTGTGCTCTTGAAAATCTGGGCCGGGGCTTCCAGACGCACGCGCTGGACGCCATTGACCAGGACAATGCGGCTTCCGATCGCGATTCTCACTTCGCCCTTCGGGCCGTCGGCTATGACACTGCGAGTCGCGGAATCGTAGCGGCAGGGCACCCCGGCAGTCGCCATAACGGGCGCAGCGGGAACGAGCAGGACGCCCTTCACGATGAGCGGCTGCACGGATGGGCTGAACTGAACGGACTCAGCGCCCACCATGACGCCGATAGCCGAGGCGGCTGGTTGGCCGTACTCCGCCCTCACAACCTGCGCTGTCTGGGCCGGCGACGGCCGGGGCGCCGGGTTGTTCTCGCGCGTGTATGATGCGACAACGACCTTGTCCGCCAGAACCACGCCCAGCTCCGTGCCTTCCTTCAGCGCCACGTCGTGCGTGCTCGACGTGTTGATGGACCCGGCCAGATAGCCGAGGCCCGCGCCGATACGGGCGTCCTTCAGTAGGTCGCCCGTATCGTGCCCCCCAGGATTCCCACCAGAAGACCCACGCCCGCGCCGTATCCGAGGTAGGTCATGCGCTTGTTCTTCGAGGTCTTCTTGGCAACCAACCGCCCGTCGGATGCGGTGCTGACGTCTTTGCTCTCCAGCGACGCGAGCGACCCGTTGATCTTGAACGTGTCCCCGTTTGGAAGGAGCAGACGATCGAACTGGAGATCGAGCAGGCCCGGGTTCTTTCCTTTCTTCGACTGGGCTTCCTTGACCGTGCCCTCCACCTTCGCGCCATCGGGAATGCCGGCGTAAGCGTCCTTGCCCTTCGTGTTGACGGCGGCGGTGAAGGTGTCCCCTGCCTACGATTCGTTGGAACTGAGGGAACCTTCCAGAACCACGGGAATGATGGTGTTGGCCGGAAGCGAGACTTCACTCTCCGCCGCCGCCAGTGGGACCGCGGCGAGGAGCATCAGCGCCAGAACTCCGGCGAACGCCGCGATCCGCGGCCCAACCGAGCGATTCATCTGAGACATTTTTCTCCCCCTGCTTCCCTGTGCGCGGGCGAATACCGCGCCTCCACGCCTGCACCGGCCGCCAGACGATTGAGACAGCAGCGCGGGCAGACAGTACTAGTTTACCTCATTATCTGGATTCGGAACCCGTAGGCAGGTGAGGACGGGCCGCGCATCTCGCAAACGCCCCAGTAAGCTCAGCCAGCACCACGCCACAGCTTCAGCCTTCCGTGTCGATGAGGAAAGTCGCCTCGATCTCGACGGCAGTGTTCATGGGCAGCGAGTTGCTTCCGGAGGCGCAGCGCGCCCCCACCCCCGCCTCCTCGCCAAACACCTGCGCGAAAAGCTGGCTGCAGCCATTGATAACGGCAGGGTGATCCGTGAAGCCCGACGTGCAGTTCACCAGCCCGGTCACACGAAGCACCCGCTTCACCCTGCCGAGCGAGCCGAGTTCCTTTCGCAGCGACGCCAGGATCGCCAGCCCGCACTTGCGCGCGGCGTCCTTTCCGGCTTCCACATCGAGTGTCTCGCCGACGCGTCCGGTCACTTTGCTGCCGTCCTCGTTCAGCGGTGGATGCCCGGAGGCGACAGCCATTCCTCCAGCAATCGCGATCGGCCGGTAAAGCCCGGCTGGCTTGGGCGGCTCAGGAAGCTCCACCCCCAGATCTATGAGACGCTGTTCAGGTGTCATATTCGCAGTCCTCCTGCACTCAGAAAACACGCGTCCCCTTAGCGGAGACGCTCTTCACACTAACCCCGCAGGCCTGTGGAACCCATCAGGAACCGATCCACCGCGCCCGGCCTGCCCCGAGAACTTGAGGTGCACCGTCCTGTCCGGCCCACCTCCGGCGCCGCTTCGGGCTGGCGGAGGATAGGCGAGAGGCCTAGGCCACGAGAGGGTCATCAGCTCGGCGGCGGAGGCAGGTCCACCTTCAGAATACTGTACCCGCCCATCTGCCTCCATGCCTGTGTCGCGAACGAGTTGTCGGACACCTGCGTCCACGCCCAGTGCGTGACAACCCCATTGCTGTCCTTCAGTCCCATAAAATCGAGCATCCAGACGACTTCGAGCGCGGTGGACGGTGCATCAGCAGACGGAGCCACCGTCGTGAACTCGCAGTAGAGCTTTGCCCGGCTGTTGGTAATGACGTTCGCCGAACCCGGCGCATATCCGCCCAGCCATGCGGTGTTCGCGTCGTTGCGCAAATAGAGCTTGTTTGCGTTAGCGTCGTAGCGCACGCAGATGCCATTTGCCATACTCAGGCTGGAGTTGATAAGAAGCTCGCACTGCGAGAGGTCTTGAACTCCGTTGATGTCCGAGAACACAGCCGTGAATTTCTTCTTGATGCTGTAGTCGGTGACAATGACGCCATCCGGCGGCGTCAGGCTGTCGCACACCGGCGCGTAGTTGAGCGCCCCGGGGAAGAAGTACTGCCCCAACGAATCGTATCCGTCCGTGAGTCCGCCAGCATCCGTCACGTGGAGCCAGCCTACCGCACTTCTGTCGGCCATGGGCGACTTCGGCTCGATCCGCCATGCCACTGTGAGGTTCTGTCCATTGCCCACCGCCGTTGTCTCAGCGCAGTGGAGCCTGGCGCGCGAGTTCTCGATCACGTTCGCCGAGCCCGGAGCATATCCGCCCAGCCACGCCGTATCCCCATCATCCCGGAGATACAGCTTGTTGCCAGCTTGGTCGTACCAGCAAAGGATGCCGTTCACACCCGATGCGGCGGAGTTGAGGAGCAGAAGCACGGACTTTATGTCCGCGTGCCCGTTGGGGTCGGCGTAAATGGCGGTGAAGGTCTGCGTTGCGCCGATTGCGGGGTTTCCACTGGCAGGAGACAGGCTGACGTTGGCGGGCGGGTGATTGACAGGCGCGGCTATCAGGAACGTGCCCATGTCGTCCCAGCCGTCCGAGAGGTTCTTCCTGTCCAGAACGTACATCCAGCCCTTAGGCGACCGGCCGATCATGGGGATCTTGAACTCGACACTCCAGGTGACGGTCATTTCGCTGCCCGAGAATGCCGCGATGGTATCCGCGCAGTACAGCTTCACGTTCGCGTTCTCGATGACGTTCGAGGATGCCGGGGCAAAGCCGCCCAGCCACGCCGTGTTTGCGCCATCGCGGATGTAGAGCTTATTGCCCGCCGTGTCATAGCGCAGGTAGCAGGCGTTTGGTGCGTTGGCGGTCTCGTTCAACAGGAGGTATCCGCCGGAGATGTCGGCCGCGCCGTTGGCATCCGAGAACACCGACGTGAACGTGACGCGGCTTCCCGCGGTCAGGGACCCGGTGTGGTTGAGGCTGACGTTCTGGGGCGCGAAGTTGGGTGGGGCCGCCACCGAAAGCGTGCCCATCTCGTCCCAGCCGTCGAACAGCGAGGACTTGTCCGAGCAGTAGAGCCACGTCTTCAGCGCCTTGCCGATTGTGGATGCTTTGAACTCGACTCGCCAAGCCACGGTAAGCGCGGACCCGGAGACCGCCGCCGTTGTCTCCTGGCAGTACACCCGGCACTGGCTGTTCTCGATGACATTGGGCGAGCCCGGCGCGAAGCCCCCCAGCCACCTCGTGCTGGCGTCGTCGCGCAGGTAGAGCCTATTTGCGCTCGCGTCGCAGAGGAGGCTGCACGCGGACGCTGATGACAGGGCCGTGTTGCACAGCAGATACGCTTTGGACAGATCGCCGCCGCCGTCCGGGTCGGCATACTCAGCGGTCAGCGTGAAGGGGATACCGGCGTACGCTGTGCCCGTAGCGGGAATGACACTGACGTTAGCGGGAGTCCGCCTACCCCCATAAACGGCCATCTCGTCCCATCCGTCCTGCCGCCCGCTCGTGTCCTTGACGAACATCCAGCCACAGACGCCCGAGACGGGCAGTATGTCCCTGAGCAAGAGGCTCCACTGGATGGTGAGCGTGCTACCCGATGATGTTACCCTGGTGTTCTCGCAGTCCACCCAACCCTGTGAGTTCTGAATGACGCTGACCGCGCCGGGCGCGAGGCCGCCCAACCAGGCCGTATTGGCGTCGTTTCTGAGATAGAGCTTGTTGCTGACCCGGTCCCAGTAAACGTACATCGCGCTGGCGCCGTCGAGCTTCATGTTGAGAAGCAGATAGGCCGTAGCGATCTTTGAGGCCCCTTCGGGATGGGTGTATGTGGCGGTGAGAGTAATCGTATCGTTGACGGGGAACTCGCCCCCACCGGGAGACAGACTCTGATTTGCCGGCCCGGCGGAAGCGATCGTGACCGCTCCGAGCTCGTCCCAGCCATCGGTGAGCGCCCCTGTGTCCACAACGTAAAGATACTCCTTCAGCAGCCGTCCGCCCGTGGCGGTCTTCGGCTCGATGCTGAAACTCACCGTGAGATTCGCGCCCGACGCGGTTACGGACGTCGCGGCGCAGTGGAGCTTCGCGAGCGATGTCTCGATCACGTTGGCGCTCCCCGGTGCGAAGCCGCCCTGCCAGCCCGTGTTGGCGTCATTGCGCAGATAGAGCTTGCTGTTGATGGCATCATACCAGGCGTAGATGGCCCCCGCCGCATCCACCTTCGCGTTCATCAGAAGGTAGCATCCAGCGATTCCAGTGGCGCCATCCGGGTCGGAATAGACCGCGCTGATTGTGGAAGCCGCACCGAGCGGCAGCGTCCCGGACGACGGCGCGACGCTGACGTTAGCGGGCTTCATGTTTGGAATAACGGGCGTGAGCGCAGCCATCTCGTCCCAGCCGTCACTCAGCTTGCCCGCATCCGAGACGTAGAGCCAGCCCTTCAGGGGCTTGTTCGCAACGGCGGGCTTGAACTCGATAACCCAGTCAATGACGAGATCGGCGCCGCTCCTGGTCACGGACGTTTCGCCGGTATGGAGCTTGAACTGGCTGTTTTCGATAATCCCGGCGGTTCCAGGCGCCGCTCCGCCAACCCACTTCGTGCTGGCATCGTCGCGGATGAACAGCCGGTTGCCCGCGGCATCGTACCAGAGGTAAACCGAGTTCCGGGCTTCGAGCGTGGTGTTCAGAAGCAGGTGAGCTGACCTGATGCTGGCCGCCCCATTCGGGTCGGAGAACGATGTCCTGATAGTTGCTTTGCTTCCGGCCGCGACCTTCCCGGACGACGGGCTGATGCTCACGTTCACGGGCGGCTTATTGCCGAGAGAGACCGTGTATGCCTGCTTCTCGGTCCAGCCCGCTTGACTGCCGCTGCGGTCATCCACCCAGAGCCAGCTCCGAAGCGTCCTGCCGGCCATGGCGTCTTTCAGTTCCACGTACCAGGCGACGCTGAGGTTGGCGCCGGACGAAGTGACCGCCGTCTGCGCGCAGAGCACCCGGACATAGCTGTTCTCGATGGTGTTGTCGGAGCCCGGAGCGAACCCACCCAGCCATTTCGAACTGGCGTCATCGCGCAGAAAGAGCTTGTTGGAAGCGGCGTCGTAGTACAGGTCCGCGCCGTTGACGGCCGAGAGGCTGGTGTTCAGAAGCAGGAAGGCTCTGCTGATATCGGACGCGCCGTTGGCGTCAGAGTAAGTGGCGGTAAAGGTGTACGGTGTGCCGGTGACAAGCGCTCTCGCGGGCGGAGTGAGGGATCCGGTAGCGGGGGCCGCGTTGACGGCGACCGAGCCGAGTTCGTCCCAACCGCCGTTGAGACCTGTTCTGTCAGTAACGTACAGAAACTCCTTGAATAAGCGGCCTGCAGCGGCGGGCTTTGGCAGAATGCGGAAGCTCACGGTGAGGTCCGCGCCCGACCCGGTAACGGTTGTCCCCGCGCAGTCGAGCGACGCCAGCGCGTTCTCGATTGTGTTGCCAGTGCCCGGCGCGAAACCGCCCAGCCACGCGTTGTTCGCATCGTTGCGCAGCCAGAGCAGGTTGTTGACAGCGTCGTACCATGCATAGATCGCACCCGCGCCATCAACCCTGGAATTCAGAAGAAGATAGCAGCCCGCGATATCGCCGTATCCGTTCGGGTCGGAGTAGGCGGCCTGGAGGGTGAGCTTGCTTCCTGTGGCAACCGGTCCTGACGACGGCGTAATGCTTACGTTCACAGGCGCGCGCCCGGGCAGAATGGCCGCAAATGGCGACATCTCGTTCCAGCCGATGCGAGTCTGGTCGGTGAAGTCCACGTACATCCAGCTTCGCAGGGTCTTCCCGGCCATTGAGTCTTTGAGCTGGACCCGCCAGGCGACACTCAGCGCCTCGGCACTGCGCGACACGGAGGTCTGTGCGCAGACGACTTTGACATAGCTGTTCTCTATGGTGAACGCCGATCCCGGCGCGTGGCCGCCCAGCCAGGCAGTGCTGAGGTCGTTGCGCAGCCAGAGGCGGTTGTTGACGGCATCATACCAGAGGCTGGCTCCCCGCACGGAGGAAAGGGTGGTATTGAGAACCAGATAGGTGTTCGCGATGCCCGCACCACGGTATCCGGTGGTGAGCGTACAGTCATCGCCTGTCAGCAGTGCGCCGCCCGCCGGTTCAAGCGTAAAGACCGCCTGCGCACATGCGGCCGAACAGCACGCAGATGCAAGAAGAACCAGCGCCGCGAAGCGCAAACCCCGCGCCAGCGGCCGGACCGGCCCCGCGCACGCTACCCCGCGCCCCCCCGGAATCCACGACGGAAGACTCATACTTACTCCTTGAGCGGCACAAAGTGCGCCCGGCTCACTGAGCATTGTTCGCGCTTGACGCGGTTCTGTCAATAGCCGGACGGCAGGCCTAAAGCAGCTTGCGCACGCTCACACCCCATCAGTGCAAAAGACGGACATGGTCGTGCGCGCCTGGCTCACTGTCGCCGGGCACCCGCCGGCGGACCCATTCTGCCGGAACAGAGAGGGCGGATACAACAGTAATCTTCGGCGGAAAGGGATTTCGCGACCCGATGGGCAAGAAAGATATAATGCGAACTGTCATCATCTTCGTGGTTTCCATCATCGCCGCGCTGATATCCGCGCCGCTTCTGGCGGCGGCAAGCCCGGCGGCCGTGTTTGCGCCATCAGCGTCGGGCGGGCTGGAACTGGCTTCGGTTCCGGACGGACGGTGGGAAAAGACCAGCATCGCCGGCCGTGAGGCGGTAGGCAATGCCGCAGACACAGAGCCCGCGAGCCACTATCTTTACTTCCTGCTCGGCCCGGACGCGCGCTCGAAGGCGGGCAGCGACATCTATGTCGTGGTTGACTATCTCGACAGCAACATGGGAATAGTGCGCACGCAGTACAACTCCGGCACATCCGCCTACGCCGAAGGTCCACGAATACTGATGCTCGGATCAGGCAAGTGGGAACGCGCGGTGCTGCGGTTCACCGATGCCAGGTTTGCAGGCACACAGAACGGCGGCGCGGACTTCCGCATCAATGGCCCACTGGACCTGCGTCTCTCGCGCCTGGAGCTCTACTCTGAAGACCCGAAGATCAGGGTTCCCGACGATACGGAGCGCATTCGCATGCAATGGCGCGCTCGGTGTCACAAGCATCGAGAGCTATGTGACCTGGGAGACCGTGGAAGGCAAGAAGGAGGGCGAGTGGGACTGGTCGAGGTGGGACGAGCAGGTGCGGGTTCTGAAGGAGCACGGCCTCAAGTGGGTGCCGTTTCTGATTCTGGGGCCGGCGTACTCGACTCCGGACTGGTTCCGCGAAAGCAGCGAGCACTACGGTTGCCGCTGCCTGGAGCACGGAATCCAGAGCAAGGTCGAATCCCTCTGGAACCCGAATCTCCCGAAGCGGATTGACCGCTCCGCTTTGTTGCGGCGTTCGCCGAGCGATACGGCAAGAGCGGCGTGATCGAGTCGGTGCTGCTCGGGATTCAGGGCAACTTCGGCGAGGCGATCTACTCGGTATGGGGCGGTGGCTGGACGTTCGACATCCCCGGCAAGTATCACAACCACGCCGGTTTCTGGTGCGACGACCCGTACGCGCTGGCGAGCTTCCGGAAGTTCCTCGGGCGGCGGTACGAATCGGCTGAAGCTCTGAACCGCGCGTGGGGCACGTCTTTCGCGGCTATCTCCGTCGCCGGATTCCCTGGCCGCGGGGAGGATCTGAAGGCGTTTCGCGAACGCGTTGGATCGGGAGACCCGTTCGTACGCAGGCGCCGGCTCGATTTCGTGGACTGGTACCGCGAATGCATGACCGGCTGGTCGGACTGGTGGATGGCGGTGGCCCGGAAGCATTTCCCGCGGACACCCATCTACCTTTGCACGGGCGGCGACGCGACTCCTGAGCACGGGTCGAACTTCGCGGAGCAGTGCCGGGTGGCGGCGAAGCACGGAGCGGGCGTGCGCATTACGAACGAGGCATCCGACTATGCGGCGAACTTCGCGGTAACGCGCTGGGTGGCGTCGGCGGGGAAGCACTACGGGGCATACTTCGGGCTCGATCCAGCGGGCGCCGAGGACGAAAAGGGCATCGCGGCGCGCATCTACAACGCGACGGCTTCGGGCGCGAACCAGCTTCACGACTACAACCCAAACGTCGTATCGAGCCAGTCGCGGATTGAGGCGCAGCGCCGAAACCTGCCGTGGCTGTTTCACGTTGCGAACCCGGTGGTGCCGGTCGCGCTCTGGTATCCGAACGTGGCATTGACGCTGAAATGGGGCGGCTATCTGGAGAAAGCGGCGGAGTTCCGCGACTTTATTGACTTCGACTATGTGGACGGGTCCATGCTCCGCACGGGCGCGCTCGACCGCAACCGGGTGCTTGTCGTGCTGCACGGCGATGTGATGGAGCCTTCGGACGCACGGCTGATCGCCGCATGGGTAAGGAAGGGCGGCCGGCTTCTGGTGACGGGCGTGCCGCGGTTCGAGAGTGTCGAGGGCACGGGCGAGCCGGAGGAGATCCCGTTCGGGGCCTCGCCGAAGGGGCGAAGCATCGGCAAGGGACAGGTGGCGCGGCTGGACGGCCTGCCCGCGCTTGCGGAGGAACTGCGCGCGGCGATGGACGCAGAAGGCCTGCCGCATCTCGATATAGCGAAGGACGGCGTTTTCTGGACTCAGATCGGGAAGGACCGCTTCCTGACGCTCGACCATGAAAGGCGAAGGGACAATCAGCGAGAAGCGCTCAGGCAGATAGGCGCGATCAGCCCGGGCGGGTCTTCCAGGTGAACGACTCCTTCACGAGCGCGTTGGCTTCTTCCGGCGAGCCCACCCACAGCAGGATGTCCAGCCCCTCGGGGCCCATTGCCTGCACGAGCGCCCTCGCTTCGTCAGGCGTTCCGCCGCGCACCATGACCGACTTTCCGGCCCGGCGAATCTTGCGGTACATCGGAATGTAGCCCTCCCACGCGGCCGAAGGCTCACCTGCCCCGGGCGTCCACTGGATCGCGTTCAGACCCGGTATGTCGAGCAGAAGCGGCAGATGCTGAAGCGCGCCGGGGCCATCCAGGTGATAGACGGAATACTCCAACCGGGCGCACTGCTCATCGAGATACGGCAGCACGAACTCCTCGAACATCTCCGCTGAGATCATCGCGCTGAAGTCGCATTGCACCTTGGCCATTGGCCCGGACGCCCACGTGTTGAACGCCGAGAAGCAGCAGCCTCCATCCGCGTCGCGGATGATGTTGTAGAGCGGCTCGTGGAAATCGAAGTATGTGTCGGTCAGCGAACCCTGAAAGCGATGGACGCCATCCGGAGCATCCACCAGCGCCAGCAGAAGCTCGTCGTTGCCAATGAGGCTCGATATCGTGTCCAACCCCTCGATCAGGTCGGGGAAACTGACCAAAGCCCTATCTCTCAGCCGCTCGACGCCCTTTCGCGCGAACTCCTTCGAGAAAGCCCAGAAGCGGTTGTCCTCGTCCGGCTCGGGCGGCTCGGCGGTCCGGATGTCCTGTATGCAGAGGTGATACCAGACGGTGCTATCGTGAAACTCCGGGACCGCGCCGAGGTACAGCGACATGGTACCCGGCCCGATGTGGGTGTCGAGATACGGAAAGGCGTCGCCGCCGTAGTGCGTACGCGCCATCGTATCCTCGAACGCCTGAATACGCCAGTCGGCGTCCAGCCAGCGCTGCTCGGGAGAAGCCGGAGGCGCGGCGGGCTTCGTCTCCGCTTCCTTCGGCGCGATCACCTGTAGCAGCACGCGGTCTTCGGCGGAGTTGTTCCACCACGCCTCGAACCGCCGTTTCGACACATCCCAGTCAGCCTTCATTGCCATCCGTATTCATACCCCGCTTCATACATTGCTACGACATTCTCCGGCTGGTCCCGCCGCCTGGATATCGTGGCAGAGAGCAAGGATTGCCCCCACCCTCGCCGAGGACGCGGTAGTTATCCCGCGCCTCTTCGACCGTGCCGTACTCGTTACCCACACCACCGTGCAAAACGATCTGACTCGCACGGGATGGTCAACATGCAAGCGAGCGCAGCCCTGCTACTTGCTGAGTTGGATCAGGAGAATGACGAGGAGCACGATCTCGAGCAGGGCGTAGCTTGCGATGTTGCCACGCCAGGCCCAGCGCCCAACCAGCCGGCGCTCGACGTCTGGCGTCAGACGCCGCATCACCAGGTACTCAACCCACACGCTCGCGAAAAAGAAAAACACGCACAGCGTCATCGCCGCGGCAGGCACCATCCAATGCAGGTCGCCCTCGTATGGAACCAGCCACGGGCTCTGCACCGTCACCGCGAAAATGCGCTGCCAGGGCGTCTCCAGCCCCTCGGCGCCATCCCAGAGAAGGGCTTCCGGCAACACCAGAGCCCCCCAGGTCAGGGGTACGCCGGCAAGTGTCGAGACAAGGTTGGCCAGTGTGCTCGTGCGCAAGGCGCGGCCAAAGGAGCATGGCCACAACACGCCAGCCGATAACCGCCTCCAGAACGATGATTGCGGGGAGAAGAACAATGGCGGCAGGCATCACGACGAACGCCATCGGCACCCCGACATTAGCCGACGCGGGGGCAGGAGCGACGACAATCGCTGCCGCCGCCCAGCAAGCAATGCGGATTCCCTTCGCCCGAGCCCTGGCCTTCATCATCGTTGTGTTCCGCCAAGCGGCAGGACATTCCTGCACCGCCCCCTGCCGACTGGCAGTGGTGCGGCGTTACTTCTTGCCCGATTGCCTGGCTGCCGCGCGGCGCTGGACGGGGGTGACGGGGGCATCCACGATTGACCCTGCCGGCGCAAGCTTCTTCAGCCGCGCGATCTCGTCGCGCAGCAATGCCGCCTGCTCGAACTCGAGAGCGCGCGCCGCCAGCTTCATCTCCTGCTCCAGATCGGCAATCGTCAGCATCAGTTCATCGAGAGGCGCCTTCTCCGGACGCAGCGCGCGGGCTTTGGAGAGCGCCTCGGTCCCGGGCTCGGACGGCCCGGCTGACGGCCCCATCCGGCGCGACTCGATCACGTCGCGGATCGCCTTGGTGATGGTCGCCGGCGTGATGCCGTGCTCCTTGTTGTACGCCATCTGTATCTCGCGGCGGCGGTTGGTCTCGCCGATAGCCCGCTTCATCGAGCCGGTCATCACGTCGGCATACAGAAGCACCTTGCCCTGCACGTTGCGCGCGGCGCGGCCAATCGTCTGGATCAGCGACGTCTCCGAGCGCAGGAAGCCCTCCTTGTCCGCGTCCAGTATCGCCACGAGCGCGACTTCGGGCAGGTCCAGCCCCTCGCGCAGCAGGTTGATACCGACGATGATGTCATACACCCCCAGGCGCAAGTCCCGCAGGATCGCGATCCGATCGAGCGTCTCCACCTCGGAATGCAGGTAGTGCACCTTGAAGCCGAGATCGAGCAGATACTCCGCCAGGTCCTCGGCCATCTTCTTCGTCAGCGTGGTCACCAGCACCCGCTCGCCTCGGTCAATCCGCTCGCGAATGGCGCCGATGAGGTCGTCAATCTGCCCCTTCGTCGGGCGGACTTCCACCTCCGGGTCAATCAACCCGGTCGGCCGGATGAGCTGCTCAGCGATCTGCTTCGTATGGCGCTTCTCGTAAGGCCCCGGCGTGGCGCTGACGAACACTGTCTGCCCCATCATCGTCTCGAACTCCTCGAACTTGAGCGGCCGGTTGTCCAAGGCTGAGGGCAGCCGGAAGCCATACTCGACCAGGGTCTCTTTCCGGGCACGGTCACCGTTGTACATCCCGTGTATCTGCGGGATCGTCTGGTGCGACTCGTCTATGAACATCAGGTAATCAGACGGAAAATACGAGAGCAGAGTGGCGGGCGGCGACCCGGCCGGGCGGCGGTCGAAGATGCGCGAGTAGTTCTCGATGCCGCTGCAGTAGCCCACTTCACGGATCATCTCCATGTCGTATCGTGTGCGCTGTTCAATGCGCTGGGCTTCGAGCAGGCGGCCACGCTTCTGGAAATACTCGACGCGCGCGCTCATCTCGCTCTCGATGGCCTGAAGCAGCTCGTCCAAGTCCTCGGCCGGGGTCACGTAGTGGGTGGCGGGATACACGGTGACGCGGTCAAGGGCGGCCGTAACCTCGCCGGTTACGGGGTCAATGACGGTGATCTTCTCGACCTCGTCGCCGAAGAATTCGACCCGCGTTATGATCTCCTCGTCTGCTGGCTGCACTTCTAGGATGTCGCCCCGCACGCGGAACATGCCGCGCCCGAGCGTCATGTCGTTGCGGACGAACTGCATCTGGATGAGCTGGCGCAGCAGGCCGTCCCGCCCGTACGCCCCGCCGCGTTCCAGCATCAGCATCGTCTTGCGATACTCCTCGGGTGAGCCCAGCCCGTAGATGCAGGAGACGCTCGCGACGACAACGACATCGCGGCGCTCGAGCACCGCCTGGGTAGCCGAATGGCGCAGGCGGTCTATCTCATCGTTGATCGAGCTGTCCTTCTCGATGTAGGTGTCGGTCTGCGGGATGTAAGCCTCGGGCTGATAGTAGTCGTAGTAGGAGACGAAATACTCGACGGCGTTCTCGCCGAAGAAATCGCGAAACTCACTGCAGAGCTGGGCGGCGAGAGTCTTGTTGTGGGCGATGACGAGCGCCGGGCGCTGGGCGCGCTCGATGATTTTCGCCATAGTGAACGTCTTTCCAGACCCCGTAACTCCGAGCAGTATCTGCCGGTCCAGCCCGTCCTGGATGCCGTCTGTCAGTTGCTGAATGGCCCGCGGCTGATCGCCTGTCGCGGTGAGGTCCGTCGTGAGTCGAAAGCTGCTCATGGATGTACTCCGCAGATCAGTATATCCAATGCCATCTGGCCGTGTAACACGAAAAAGCGGCGGCTGCCGGAATCCGGCGCCGCCGCTCTGAAGCTGATTCGTGCAGGCTGTCTCTTTAGTTTAGTAAGGAGGAGCCGGTGGCCCGTCCGTGGCGGTTCCGCCCCCACCTCCGCCACCGCCGCTTCCGGCGATGATGATGCCAGCCAGCACGGCAAGCGCCGCCCACAGGCCGGAGTTGCTTTTCTTCTTCTTGACAGGCTCAACAACCACGGGCTTTTCCCCGCCGGCCGCCGCAGTCTTGCCGTTCGTGCCCGCCACCGGGTCAACCACCGGCTCCACACCCGGAATCTTCGCGAGGAGATCCTGCCCGGCGGCCTCCGCCGCCCGCAGGAGATAGTCCGTTTCAGTGCCGACGACCATCGAGGCCGGAGTCTTGCCGCTTGCGACAAGGGTTTTGTCAATGCGCCCGGTCTGGCTGTTGATAATCTCGGCTGTAATGGTGACGGTCGCCTCTTTCTTCTCCCGGTCGTAGTTGAAGTCCTGGAGCGATCCCAGAGCGACCGGCATGTCCATAACCCGACCGATCTTTGCGGCGCGTTCGGCGTCGCGCGGATCCAGCGTGAACGGCTCCTTCATGTCGGCGGCCGAAAGCGTCGTCTCGTCGAGCGCCCGGCGCAGGACCGGAAACTTCGGATTGAATGTCACGCCAGTGAAAATGGTGCTTCGCAGGGTGCCGTCCTTGAACATCTTAGCCAGGCTCTCGCCCAGTCCCGGTGGCGCACCCTGCACTTCCGAAGTATCAAACGGGAACACCAGCAGGCTGATGCGCGGGCCGGTGTACCCCGCCTCGGAAGCGCCGCCGTCTGCCTTCGCCACAGCCGGGGCCTTGGCGGTCTCCGGCGCCGGAGCGGCATTCTGCGCAGCGGCTGGCGCGGCAAGGTTGATCACATATGCGCCCGCCACCAGAAGCGCGATGCGCTGAAACACGTTACATCTCATCAAGTTTCCTCATCTGCACTATCAGCTAATCGTCCCCACCAGCAAGCCGTCCCCCGGTGGAAGACCATCTGTCTCCTATTCCTGCCCCGCCGGGGCAGGAAACATCCTACGGAACGAGCACCAGGTCGCAGTCAACAAGCGCCCTGATCCAGTATCCCCGGCCCGGCTCGAAGGTCGTCCGGTTCGTACCGGCCATCACCAGGAAGTAGTATTCGCCGGGATTTGCCGCCGCCGAGTCGAAGCCCCAGGCGTAGTCTCGGATCCATCCCTGCCGCGCGGCATCCGCCAGCGTCCGTGTCTGACCCTGATACACGACCTGCATCGCACCGATCTGTATCGGCCTCACAAACACAGAACCGACCTGGTTCCAGCCAGCGCTCAGCGGTATCCGATACGCCGATGTCTGGGAAGCAAGCTTTCCGCTGACTTCGACATCCTGCGTCACGAGCGGCTTGATCCAGAATCCGGCCCCACCCCAAAGCTGCGCGGCAGCGCGCGGAGCGCGGGCGGGATAGAACAGGTAATCAGCCAGGCCCGGACTCCAGGCGGCCATCTGAACGTTCGTCGCCGTGGCGGCATCGCCGAAGACAACCGCCGGGTCTGCGCTCGACGGAATCAGTGTCAGCGTCACCATATCCACGCCACCCGCGTTCACGTGGAACACGAAGCCGCCAACATCTATGGACGTCAGCGCCGTCTCCTGCGCCGGGAACCCAGAGCCGCCGTTCCAGGCCGCCCGGATAGTCCAGGTGCCGGTATAGTCCGCCGTGGCAACGTCCGCTGCAAATGTTCCGTCGGCCGCGGTCGTCACGGTCTTCTGAATCACGGGCCGGTTCACGTCCGGCGTGTTCAGGGTAATGATGATCGCGGCCGGACTCAGGCTGGCCGGAGCGAGCGAGCCCGTCACCGAGATGGTCTGTCCGAGCTTGTAGCTATCGCTCGACACGTTCAGCACCAGACTGGCGCCAGAGACCAACGGCCCAAGCAGCGGGCTGCCCGGCGTGCCCAGGCGGCTGGTCGCGAGGCCGTTGGAGGCCTCAAAGTAGAACGTATGCGAGCCGCCACCCAGCGACACCGGCGCAGATTCGTAGCGCTGCCGTCCCTGAGCGTCCGGGACGCCCGTGGCAAACAGCGCGCGTCCGGTGGCGCTGCCGTCAATAAATACCGAGATGCTGGCTGGCAGACGGTTGTTCGGGTCGCGATACCACACGCTATAAACAAACTGCTCATTCGCCGCGCCCTGCTCCGGCGAAACCGCCCCGTCCGTCAGTTCCGGCCCAGCCACATCCTGAACGATAGGCCCGCTCTGAAGCGTGGTCTGGACAACAGGCTCTCCCGGCTGCCCGTCGCTTGCCTCGAACAGGAAGCTGTGCGTGCCGAGCGGCAGGTTCTGCGTCCACCGGTAGGTCACGCCCGACGCATAGTTGCTCCCGGCGGTAACCTTCGCCATATCGTGCGCCGTGCCGTCGATCAGCACTCTCACGAAAGCAGGGGCCTGGTTGTCGGCGTCCCTGTACACGATGCTCCAAGTGAAATCGGCGTCTGGAGTCCCGTTCGGGGGCGAGACCGTCCCCGACGCCAGTGACGGCGCGGAGTTGATCACAACCGCCGTGTCGTAGGCCGTTGTCTCGGGATAACGCACGGCACGGTATCCGTCGGACGCCTCGAAGTGGAACAGATGAGTTCCAGCAGGAAGATCGTCGAGAACCACCCGGTAAACGACCGGGCTGATCCACGAGTTGACCGCGCTCACGGGTTGCATTCTCTGCGCCGGATAGCTGCCGTCGTTGAACACGAGCCTGACATATCCGAACACGCCGTCGTGCGCACCCGGCGGATCGTCATCGGCATCCGAATAGGCAACTTCGAACGTGAAGGCGGTGTTCGAGACGCCTCTCTCCGGCGTGACCGATCCGGCCGCAAGCACCGGGGCCACGTTGCCGTCTGGCGGCGTGCTCGTGACGAGCGGACCGGCGAACTCGGCAGTGCCTGCCCTGAGCCTCACAATCTCCACTGTCGGGGCCGACACAACGCTAAAGTGGTATTCGTGAGTGCCCACAGGCATGGATGGAACAACGAGCTGGTAAGGAACCGGCTGCCGGTAGTCTGTCTGCTGCGGGTTCTGCTTGCTCATCACCAGCGCGGTAACCGAGATCGTGTCTCCCACGATGATCGTCTCACCCGGCAGTTCGGTGGGCATCACGACCAGCGTGTTCCGCCCGCTGTCCAGCACCTGATAGATTCGGCCGGAAGCCGCGCTCGGACTGCGGAGCGTCTGGGTCTCGGGATCAAGCACCAGTCCGGTCGTCACCTGAAGGAGCTTGCCGGTCAGCACACCGGGCGCCCAGTCCGCGCCGCCAATGGTGAGCGTGGTACCGTTGACCGCCGTCACCTTACCGGAGTAGTCCACCTCGGCCGGATTGTCTATCCAGACCTTCGGGTAGCCCACGTTCGGCGGGTTGCCGTCGGCATCAGTGTACGTGACCGCGTAGGTCGCCGAGCTTCCTGCCGCGATGCCGTCCACGGGGTTGGGTGAGACAGCGCCGGACGAGAGCACCGGCCGGTCGTTGACATACGGCCCGACGATCGGCACCAGCCCCGTGATCTCGGCTGCCGAACTCTTCGACCCTTCCGCATCGTATGCGGCAAAGCCCGTGCCGTCCGACGCCTCGAAGTAGTACAGATGCGATCCGCTCGACAGCTTTGTCGTGTAGCTGAATGTCGCGCCCGTGGAATAGACCGGATTGCTCGTGCTGAGCGTCATCGGATGCACAACGCCATCAATGATGATGTTCACGAACGAAGGCGCCTGGCCTCCCTGCCCGTCGACATCGCGATAGACGACTGAGAACGTGAACTCCGTCGTGCTCGACCCGTCCACTCCATCGTTCGGCACGGTATCCACCGGCATCGCCGTCCAGCGCCCCAGTGAGAGCGACGGAGGGTTGTTCAGGCCGACGCTGGCAGGGCCCTTGGTGGCCCACCAGTACTCCATCTCGAGCACATCACTGGCCTCGTTCGGCTCGGTAAAGATCACCTTGCCGTTTACGTAGTCCACGCGATAGTCGCCCCTGTTGGAGAAGCTCACATACACACGGCGGACTCCCGCGGGAAGCTGCGTGCCCAGAGCGATGACGCCCGAGGCGCTGTTGTACTTGCCTCCCGCACCGCCGGCGTAGTAATCCGTGCCCATCATCAGAGCGTCGGTATATACGCCGAGTACCATGTGGACCACGGACGGGTCAACGGTGACACTCAGGCCGTCGGGGTTTACCGTGACGTTGTCCTCAGGATAGGCCGAGTCCAGCACTCCGGTGAAACCAGGCATAAGCTGCAGATCATTCTTGTAAATGATGGGCTGCAAGAGCACGCCCGGATCACTCGTCGCGCTCACCGGCAGCGGCCCCACGATCGGGAAGTACCCGGCCTGATACACCGTGTAGTTCTGGCTCGTGGCGTGGTTCAGAATTTCACCAGTATCGGTGACTCCCTCTCCAGCGGGCTGGCGGGTCAGCGCGAACGCTGACGCCGATGAGGCAGCATCGTAGTGGGTCACGAGCCGCCCGTCAGACGCCTGATACGTGAAGTAGTACGTAATTGGCAGGTCGCCCGTCCTCTGCGGACCGGGCAGCATGGTCTGATACTGATAGACCGCGCCGTCGGTATAGATGATGTCGGCGGCGTCGCGCTTGCTCATCCGGTTCCCGCCATCCCAGACGATGGGGTTCGCCAAGTAGGTCACCCAGACATCACGGCTGGGCTCGGGCAGAGCGACACCGAGGGTGATGACCCCCGTGCTCGGGTTGAAGCTGCCACCACTGTAGTAGTTGACACCGGTTCCCGCCGGGTTGGTCCACACGCCAGTGACCGACGTGACCGGACTTGCAGCAACCTGCACGCTTCTGGCCGACGACGGCTTGGCACGTTCCAGCGTGCGTTCATTGAGCGGGTCGGCCGGATCGCGCTGAGCGCCGATGTAGACGTTGACGAAGCTCGGCGCGATGTTGTTGCCGTGCGTGTAAGTGACCTGGTAGGTCCACACCGTGGCCGGATTCGACGAACCATCCGAAGACGACACCGCCCCGGCGGTCAGCAGCGGCCGCGCCTGAGCGGACACCGTCGGCCCATCATACCACGCGACCACATTGTTCACCATCGTAGGCGCGCTCACGAGCTCACCCGGGACCCTGTCCACCTGAATCTCGGGGTGGCCCCAGTCGTCGCGGAACTCGAAGCGATAGCGCCTGATGCCAGGAGCGAACACCGAACCCTGGAGCGAGGAAGCCCGGAAGATATAGGCCTCGCCCGCGGCGTAGTCCACCTTCGCCGGATCGGGCTGAACGCGCTGCATGGTGGCGCGCACGGTCTGGCCGGGAGCGACCTCGATGATGATGTCGGTCTGCACCGGCCGCTGGCCGTCCGGATCCTTGTAGATGACCCTGTAAACGAAATCTGTCCCGTAAGGGCCGCTCGACGGCGTGACGCTCGGGCTTAGCAGTTGCGGCTTGTTGTTGACATACGGCCCCGGGCAGTAGTCGTTGTTGTCGGCAAAGTCGTACTCGCCGGGCACATAAGGGTCCTCGTACCAGGCATAGCCTCCGTCATCCGGCGGCGCGTCCAGCCGGCGTCCGTCTGGGCGCACCGGGAAACGCACAGCGCCGAACCCGGCGTCAGCCTCGAAATAGTACGTATGCGGGCCGGGCGGCAGCGTGGTCTGATACTGATAGGTCAGGCCGGCCGCATAGTCGGCGGCAGTCGGGTTGGCCTTGACCGGCACCATCGTGTAGCCGGTGTACTTCGCGGCGGGATCAACCGTCGTATTGTCCGTATCCAGCGTCGGCTTGGCGGTGGACTTGTTGTTGATGAACACCTTGATGTACTTTGGCGCACGGCCCACCTTGGTATCGGGATCGAACGACTGCCAGATGACCTTGAAAGTGAACATCGTGGACGACGTGCCCATTGAGGTTGGCTGCCATGCACCCGCAAGGTTGAACCCGGCGGACATACCCGTCAGCACGGGCGGCTGCACAGGATTGGTCGCCGGCACATAGGGGAACAGCGTTCCGAGGAAGTAACCGCCGCCGATGTGCCCGTACGCATCCGGCCCGAACGGAATGCCCGAGAGCAGCGCATGCACGACCGGGTGCTCGGTCGCTTCGTACTCGTAGCCCGTAGTCAGCAACCCGGGCTGATAGGTTCTGATATCCGCAAAGTTGAACGTGTCGAAGCCAAGGATGGCATCGCCGGGCCGGTAAGCGGGCGGGTTCTGCTGGGTCCACCACGGATAATCAAACGGATCCTCCCAGTCCAGCGCCCTGACCTTCGGCAGCGGGTTCCGCCAGAGATTGCCATCCCAGTCTTTCACCGAGTCATCGGACGTCGCGAAGAAGTACTGATGCCTGCCAACGGGCATGGAGATGTAGTTGTTCGGCAACGTCCACGGCTGCCTGGGGTAGTTCTTCTTGCCCGCCAGGACATGACCGCTGAACCCAGAATTCGGTTCAAACCGGAGCAGGTATCCCAATCCGTAGTCGCCCGGATAGCCGATGTCATTACGCGCAACGTTGTTGACCGCCGGATTCTCCTGGGCCATGCCGTAGGGCCGGTAGTCGTTCTCGCCATCGTACTTCACGTACACCATCACGCCCGAAGCGCCCGGCAGGCCATCGGCTCTCGGTAACCAGTTGGTGGCGCCGAGGCCCTGGTCGTTGAAGTAGCGCACCCTGAAGTTGAACGAGTGCGAACTGTTGCCGTCGTTGGGAGCGTTCTCTTTGAACGGAGTGAAGAGCCGCTCATCCGCCGTCGCCGTGCCACTGCCATCTATGAAGGCGGCGTCGTCGGTAATCTTGAGCATCTTCCTTGCGGAAGGGTTCACAACCATGTCGCCCGAGACCGGGTCTATGCGCCAGTAGTAGTCGCGGATATACTGCTCGGCCACCAGCGGATTGTACACTTTAGCGCGGTTCACGAACGCCACCGTCGGGTACGCCGCGAGCACATCGTGACCCCACAGGTACTTGTACTTGTCTTCTTCCTCGCCGGCGCCACCGTACCGGAAGAGGCCAGTGTAAGCATAGTCCACCCAGACAGTCTGAACCGAAGAGGGCAGTGCGGTGCCAAGGGTAATAATGCTGGTCTCGGGGTCGAACGTACCGCCGCTGTAGTAGTTTGGCCCGGTCAGGTCGGCAACGTCGTCATCGTCCGCGTCGGAATCGGCCCACACTCCGCGAACATCCGAAAGATAGCCACCGTCAGGAGGCGAAACCTTGACGATAGTCGAGCCGCTCGGGCCTACTTTCTGTAGCACGCTCGGATAGTTGTGGTAGGTGTACAGATTGGGGCCGATAACAGTCGCATCAGCGCCCACGAGCGGCGGTGTTGACGGGAACGACTCGGTATCCAGGTCGCCGAGATGCGCACCGTAACGTATGACGTCGTCATCGGTATCGCTGGTTATCCGTTCGGGACGCCCGTTGCTGTCACGCTTGATGAAACGGGTGGCCCAGTGCTGGGCCCGCCACGGTTCGGTCACAAGGTTTACCCCGGGCACGGCGCGCGGGTCGTTGAGCAGACTGAGGCCCTTGGACACGGACACGAGGAATCTCGCCCCATCCTGTGGCATCCTGTCGCCATCCCATGCGGCCGCAAGCGGCACGTAATTACCGTCGTCATCCGGAAAACCGCCGCCGATGTTGCCGAGCGTCACCGGGCCGACATAGTAGATGAGCGTCACGGTCTTCACGCGGCTGGGTAGCGGCGATGGCAGACTGAGGCCGCAGCGGTACGGATAGATTCCACCGCTGACAACAGAACCCAGACTGCCTGTCGGGTTGCCGTTCTGGTCATGGGTCTCCCAGTAATCCACCCCGTTCTCGTCAAACACTCCAGCCACAGCAACAATCGGCACCGCGCGCGTGAAGAAAGTCTGGCCGTCGCCGTCGGGATCCACGGGGATGTTGCGCTCAACGACGCGGAAGGCGCCAAGCCGGACCCGTGCTGTCAGATCGCCCGTCGCTGTGACAGGGCTGATCGTATTGCCTTCTTCGTCCACCGGAAGGGTCACGCGGAGGCGGTTTCCGCCCACCCTTTGTCCCATGTTGACCCGGTCTGTGGTCTGTGGGTAGCGCTCACGGTTTGCGGCCCAGATCTCGTAGAACCGATCCACGCCAAACCATGTGGCGGGTATCTTGATGTCCACCTGGTCGGTGACAAGCTGCGTGCGCGCGGCGTCGCGATAGACGCGCGTAACCTCTTCCGGCCCAAGCGTAACAACATTGGCATACCAGGGGAAATGGTTGTTAGCGGGAGTCCAATTCCAGGTGACGGTATGATTGTAGATTGAGTTGGTGGTGGCCTTACCCGGCGTGACGCCCGGTCCGGACAGCGACTGACCCGAGACCGGCCCTGCCAGAACTGTGCACGCCAGCGCGGCGGCGAGACCCGGCAGTGCGGCTCGCAGACCATGCGCGGCAACCAGTTGCCCCCTCAGTCGGCTCAGCAGGTTCATGGCTCTTCTGTTCTTCTTATGAATATCGCTCAATCTTACGTAACTCCAGACTCGTAACCGGCCCGGCCGGCAACCTGAAGACTGCCTGCCTGCAGCTCTCTGATTGCCGCGGGAAGACCTACCGTATTCTGTTACTACTTCGAGGGCGGCTGGATGAGTAGGTCGCAATCAACGAACGACCGCACCCAGTAGCCCCTGAAAGGATCGAGAGTGCTCGCTTCGCCGCCTGAGCCGCGCACCAAGAAGTAGCGCTTCGCCAGCGGATCGTAACCCCAGGCGTAATCGCGGATCCACCCGCGCGACTGTGCTTCGGACAGGCTGACGGGATCCTGCGTGCCGTACTTCACCATGACATCCGCCCAGTTCACCGGTGTCACAAAGCCGGAGCCTATCTGGTTCCAGCCCGCCGAAACACGCGCTGCTATCGGCTGCGTCTGGTCGTGCAGGGCACCCGACAACTCAAGAGTGGTGGTCACCGCGGGCTTGATCCAGAAACCCGACGCCGCGCCCAGCACAGGGAAGTCGAGAGCAACCCCGTAGTAACTGTAAACAGCCGCTGCCGGAACCCACTTCACAATGTTGAGCCCGAGCGCTTCGGCGCTTCCGAACACGGCCGATGGATCGCCCGTCACCGAGTAAACGGGACTCGAGATCATATCCACCACCCCGCCCTGAACGCGCAGGGAGGCCTTGTTGACGGTGAGCTTCGGACTGAGGGCGGCGCTGGCGCTGGTCGCCGGATCGGCTATGCGTACATCCCACGTCCCCACCTCATCGGTCACGAATGTGAACGAATAGGCGCCGGACGAATCCGTCGTAACCGTACGATTCACGTTTGCTCCCACCGGCCGCACGAGAACCACATTCAGAGTTGCCGCGCGCTTTGGAAGCACCTCGCCGGAAACGGTGATCAGGCTCCCGAGGGCCGCCGGGTTCGGCGAGGCGTTGACGGTCAGCCCGACCGCGTCCACATCCGGCTTGCCGCTCTGCAAAGGACTCGTGATCAGATCTGTTCCATCAGAGGCCTGGAACATGAAGTTGTGAGAACCCGCGCCCAGCGTGGTCGTATACGTGTACGTCACCCCGGTAACGTAGTTCGGCACACCCGGCGCGCGCGTCATTACGTGCGGCTGGCCGTCAATCAGCACCTGAACGCCGTCCACCGCCGGAGGGTCGCCCTCGGGGTCGGAGTACTTCACACTGTAGCTGAACAGCGTCGCCGTGGTTCCCGAATCCGGCGTAACCGTTCCGTCCGTCAACGATGGGCGCGCGCTGACCCGCGGACCGTCGAACTGACCGCTTCCGCCTGGCAGCCGCGTTGCTTCGATGCCGTCGGACGCCTCGAAGTAGAACAAATGCTGTCCGCCCGGCAGAGGCGTCGCCAGTGTGTAAACCACCGGCTTCTTCCAGTCGGGATTCGCCTGGGCCGTCATCGGGTAGGCAACCCCCGAGACAACTACCCGAACATAGCCGCCTGCTCCCGGCGCCACTCTGTCGGCATCCGCGTAAGTCACGACAAACGTGAACTGAGTGTCCGACGGGCGCCCGAATGTCGGGTTGACGCTCGCTTCCGTCAGCTCCGGTGCGCTGTTGACCAGCGGCCCGATGCTCGGCGTCGAGGGGGTCTGCCCCGGCGGGTAGATCGTCTGCCCGCCCACCGTAGCGCGGACGAACCAGGTGTGCTTGCCGCCCGGAATGCTCGCGGACGGGGCAAGCTGGGTGGTGTAGATATAGCGCACGCCCTCGGCAAAGTTCATGTCGGAGGGGTTCACCTTCGTCATGAGATGGGCCGAGTCTTCGCCAGTCCCGTCAATGAAGACAACAATCTCGTCCGGACCGCTCCCGCTCGGGTTCGCCAGCGTGACCGAATACGAATACGTATCCGTTGACTTGCCCGTGGTGGGCGTCACAGTGGGGTTCCTGAGCCCTGGCATAGCCGTCACAGTGATGCCGCTGACGGTTTCAGTGCTCGCGGCCGGGTCTAGCCCGTCGCTCGCCTCGAAGTAGAAGCTGTGCGCGCCAGGAGCGAGCTGTATCCGCGTCAGATACCGCACTCCGCCAGCCCAGCCGTCTTCGGCCTGCCGAACCATATCCACCTTCGTGATCGCGGAGCCCGTCGTCAAAACCAGCCTCACATACCCGTCCGCCGAAGGCGCGGAGTCGTCAGCATCGGTGTAGGTGACGCCAAACGTGAAGAGTTCGTCGGATGGCCCGCTCATCTTGTCAACCTCGGGGTCGCTGAGCACCGGCGGCGTGTTGACGAACGGACCCGTCATTATCTCAACCTCGCCGGTGGCGTCCACGCCGTCGGATGCACTGAACTGGTAGAAGAACGTTCCGCTCTGACCGAAGTGATACCCGGGATACTCATACAAAACGCCCTCGGCGCTCGAGTAACCCGTGTCGTCCGGGTCAGCCTTCTCCATAGCCAGCGTGTCCAGAACCGTCGTCTTGTCCGCAGCAAAGACAGTCAGACGCACATAGTTCGGGGGATCGTTGTCCTGGTCGCGATAGCGCACGCTATAGTTGAATTCGTTTCCGGCAAACGGCGAGACAGCGGGAGTCACGGCTGCCTCAAGAAGGACCGGAGCGTTGTTCTCACCGCGCACTATCGGACCGAGCTTCGACTGCGTCACAACCGGGTACAGCTCGACCCCATCACTCGCCGAGAAGTAATAGGTGTACGTTCCGGCCGGCAGGGTGGTATCCACGTAGTACACAGCGCCATCCAGGTAGTTCCCATCGGAGGGAACCTCCTGCGACAGAACCAGCGGAGCCTGAGGCACGCCGCCCTTGGCCAGCACGAGGCTGATGGCGGTGGGCGCCTGGTTATCACCGTCCGCATAGATGACACGGAAGCGGAATGTCGTGCCGGTGTTTCCTTCGGCAGGACTCACCCCACCAGCGGCGGGAATCGTGAGCGTCGGCCGGCTGTTGACAACCACCATCGGATCGTCGGCGGCGTTCGACGGGTAGCGAACCACGGACCAGCCATCCGACGCCTCGAAATGGAACCTGTGCGTCCCCGGCGGAAGCTGCGCGACGCTGGCATCGAGCAGGAAGCCGTTGAAGACAGTCGAGTCAATCGTTCGATAGACGTTGACGGGCCAAGCGCCGCCGCTCACCGGGTCCACCGAGGACTGGTATGTCCGGCGGACAATCTGGCCATTGATCTCGGCATCCACGACAAGCTGAAGGAACCCAACCACTCCGTCGTGCGGACCGGGTGGGTCGCCGTCGGCGTCCCGGTAGTCCACCGAGAACCGATAGTTGCTGCTTGTGAGGCCGATGGCCGGCGACGCAACCGCGTTTCTAAGTTGCGGGGCCGTGTTGCCGGGCGGTATGTCAGCGGTCACGAGCGGACCAGGGAGGGAAGCTCCGGAAGGATACCGGCCCTGGAAGGTAGTTCGGACGCCGCGCACCAGCGGGCTGTTTGAAGCCATCCATTTGACCGTGTGATCGCCGAGCCCAAGCCCCGGAATGGTGACTGTGTAGTACACTCCGGGCGCGACCGTGTAATCGTTCTCACCCGGGCTTTTCTTGTCCATCTTGAGACCGGCAATGCGGACAACGTCGCCAGTTGCCACACCGTCGTTGACGAAGACGCTCGCCTGTTGGGAGAAGTAGAGCGTATCAGCCGTGTTGTCGAGGATGGTGTAGTTCTTCCAGACCGCCGTACCGCTCATCATCTGAATGACAAGCCCGGCGAACTGGCCAGTCTCCCAGCCCGGCGAGTTGTTGAACTTCATCGAGACCAGGCCGCCGTCGTTCAGGTTCAACGTGATCGCGCCGACCAAGAAGTCGTGAATAGAATACGAATCGCCGCTCGCCACGCCGGTAGCCACGACAGCGGGATCATCAGACGATGTGGGAAGCTGCCGTCCCGCTATCACGAGCATCTCAGCCGTGTTTGCGGCGACATTGAAGACCGCGCCGAGGCCAGATCCGGTAACCATCTGGATGCGCTCGCCCGCAAGCACGTCCGGCACGAACGCCTTGGTGTCATCCACAAATGCCGCGGCCCGGTAGTCTATGGCCGCCGCGGTCCCGGTCGCCTGCAGGATGCTGAAGCGGTCACTGACCTCCGGCCGCGTGGTGATGCTCAAGTCGAGACGGCCGCTGATGATCAGCATATTCGACGTGTTGTCGAGGATCGTGTCGGTGATGCCGACGCGCTTGCCCGTAATCCACGTAAGCGGCTGATCCTTGAACTGCGAGGGCGTCCACGCCTCGTTGTCGCCAGTGATGAGCGTGACATCACCGTAAATGCGCGATGTGATGCCGCCGTTGAACTCCCAGTCCAAACCGCCGACCCAGGCCATCGGGTAGCCGTCCGCGGGGGCATCGTTGTCGCTGTCGTGATACGACACCATATAGGTCACAGGGTCACCGCGCTTGATGGCATAGGCGGCGGCAATGACGCCATCGGTGAGGTACGGCGCATCGTTGATGAACGGACCGTCAATGGCTCCGGGAGCGGTGAAGGCGGTCAGGCTGCTTTCCGACTTCGTAACCTTGAACTGGTCGCCAACAACGGGCTGCGTTGCGGCATCGGCGTTCAGCAGCCCGCCGACAGTGAGCGTCGAGGCGGTATTGTCGAGGATGGTGTCGTACTTGCCAGCCCGCTTGCCGGTGACCCATGCGATTGTGGCGTTCTTGTGCACGGAAGGCTTCCAGGCTTGGCCGAGAGCCGACACGACCGATGTTGCCGAGGCGGCATCAAACGAGGTCTGAGAAACCAGAATAGACGGCGCGTGGAACAGCGCATAGCCGTAGCCGTCACTCGCCTCGAAGTAGTAGCGATGCGACATATTGGGCGCCAGCTTGGTCTGGTAGCGGTACTCCACGCCATTGCGGTAGATCGGAACCCCTGGCGATACGCACTCCATTGAGTAGGGCGTCCCGTCAATGACAACGCGAACGTAGGTCGGAGCCGTCCCATTCAGGCCGTCCGTATCGGTGTACGTCACCGTGTACGTGTAAGTTGTAAACTGCGAGCCGACCTCCGGCGTCACCCTGCCCGACGTGAGGACAGGCGGGTTGTTGTACCGCACCATCGGCAAAGCCCGCGCGAACCAGTAGCTAGCCTGGACGAGATCCGCCGGAGCTCCCGGCGCGCCCAGCCGAACGGTTCCGAGCACGTAGTCCAGTTCGTACTCCATCCTCGACGCGAAGTCGCCCTGGGGCAGAACCTGCGGCATGCCGTCTTCAGGCGTCAGGATAACGACGGGATTCCCGAGCGCGAGATCCCCATCCACAGGCGACGAGGCAAGCGGCCCGAGCAAGACGGGCGAGACAGGGTCAGGCCGCGAACTGACCGGAAAGCCGTTGAACGTCATCCGGTAGGTCTGCTGGTCAGCAGTCACCAGCGTGTCCATCTCGATGCCATAGGCGCCTGGAGACGGACGAACGTCATTGGGTGCATATTTCGCACGAGTGAAGCCGTCTGAGGCAGCGAAAGAGTAGTAATTGAGCCGAGGCGGATCTTTCGCGATATTGCCGGTCGCGGGCCCATCGAAATAGACGGGCTCCGAGGTCGTGTAGATCGCTCCGTCGCTGAAATCAATGTCGCCAGGGTCGAGCTTGGACAAGGTAATCCGGCCCGTGCCAGCGCCCTCCGGCGCCCACACGATGGGGGTGCAGTGATATGTCACGTACACCGTGGAGGCGGCAGCGAGGCTCGTGCCGAGCGTCACCACGCCCGTGGCCGGGTCGAACGAGCCGCCGGAGTAGTAGTTCGTGCCGCTGCCGTTGGGGTTGTCCCAGACTCCCACAACGTTGAGCAGTTTCGGCGCGGCCTCGCCGGGGATGCCCGGATCGGGCGGAACCACCGTGACCTGGCTCACGCAGGAAGCGGCACACGGCTGCACGGAGTGGGCGGTAGCCTGTCCCAGAATGGCGTACACGAACTTTGGCGGATCGTTATCTATGTCGCTGTATGTGGTCTGGAAGGTCCACCCCGAGTTCGGAAGCGGCACGCTGGTGCTCGGGCTGGCCTGCGAGTTCGCGAGAGTCGGCGAGTCGTTGACATACGGCCCCAAGATGTCACCCGTGGCGCTGATCGCCCACAGGCTGCTTCGTGACCGGTTCAGCGTGAACTGGTCTCCCGAGAACGGCTCCTTTGCGGGGTCGCGGTTGAGCACGCCGCTGACGGTGATCGTAGCAGGATCATCGTCTGGCATAATGCTGTCGTAGTCTATGACCCGAACGCCCTCCACAGGGTCACTGACACCGGCGCGGAGTCCGGTCACCCAGGTGATCTCGCTCCCCTCGAACTCCTCATCCCACCAGTTCTGGGCCAGTGACGTGGAGATGGTGGTAACCCCGTCCTCGGCGTAGTCGTACTGCAGCGACACGATCTCCAGAGGCAGCGCATCGTAAACGGCATACCCACCCGCGCTGACAGCTTCGAAATGATACCGGTGCTCCGTCTCGGGCGCGAGCATCGTGCTGTACCGGTAAACAACCCCGGTCGCATAGTCCGGATCGCCTGACCCGGCCAGCGACATCTCGTGGGCGACACCGTCTATGACGGCAGTGACCGACTCCGGAGCTCTCCCAGCGGCATCTCTGTAGGTGACCCAATAGGTGAACGCTTCCGAGCGGTCACCTATCTCGGGGGTGACCCTGCCATCCTCCAGGACGGGCGGCGATGCGAACGTCCCCATCTGGAGAGGCTCCGCGAAGACGTAGCTGGCAGTAACAGTATCGCCCGCCGGCGGCGCCGGCTTCAGCGTCACCTGCCCCAGAACATCATCTGTCGTCGCGTCGTCTTTTGGCGTGACTTGGTTCGACGGTGAGATCGTCCTGATTTGAACCCCGTAATCGGCGGCCTCCGGCGGCCCGTACTTCGCGGACATGACAATCCGGGATACCGGGCCGGTCGTTGTTTCGCTCCAGCCAGCGCCTAGACCGTTGAACACCATGGGGTACGGCGCTTCCGCCCCGGGTGCTCCGATTACCTCCGAAACAGCCGCGAAAAGCTGCTTATCCGGTTCGGGCAAAACCGACAGCGGATAGCCAGATCTGCGCTCGTCGTACCGACCGTCGCCAGCCTCAAAAGAATAATAATACAGATGAGGCGGCTTGCCCGGCGCCCGCGTGTTGTACGCATCGAGTTGAATGGGGGCGGAAATCACGTACTCCACGCCGTCCCTGTAGCCCGAGGCGAGCGGATCGGCCTTAATCATGTCGTACACCTGCCAGGTCATTGGCGTGACGTGATAGGTGACGTACACGCTCTTCGGCTCAGGCAGAGGCGTGCCGAGCGTGACAACCGCGGTATCTGGATTGTAACTGCCGCCCGTATAGTAGTTGATGCCTTCGCCCGCCGGGTCATCATAGACCCCCACCACGTTCAGAAGCCGATTCTTTCCCAGCGCGGCAGCGAGACTGACAGCGCCGGTTTCGGCTGCGCTTACGGACTTAGCCGCCATCAGAGTTGCCCTGCCAAGGAAAAGCTGCACGAACGAAGGTGGATCTCCTTCGATGTCGCTGTAGGTGACATTGAAGGTCCAGTGCGCCTGCGACCCATCCGCGTTCCATCGCGGAGAGATCACAGGGTCTGACAGGAACGGGGCGTCGTTGAGCAGGGGATTCCGGAAGTCGCCGACAACGGTAAAGGCCGTCCTGCATCTGCGCGAATAGGGGAGTTCGAACATATCACCCCCCCGAGCCGCGGGTTCAAACGGGCCTTCACTCGATATGATTAACGAATCCCCGAACGAATCCACCGCGTCCGGTGTGCCCTCCCGGTCTCCGGTAACCCACTTTATCTCGGAGTAGCACTCCGGGAACGGCCCATCCCCGGCGATGGAGATTGCGGCGACGGAACTGACGACGTTGCCTTCTTCGTCCTTTTCCTCTTCCACCTCCACCGATCCGGCCCTGAACCTGAGGAAATCCCAGACCGCAAAGCCCGACGAATTACGCGCTTCAAAATGATAGCGGTGTGCGCCACTGGTGGTGAGACGGCGCTGGTAGGTGTAAACAACGCCGTTCTCATAGTCGGGCGCGCCGGGTGAACGCTGCATGGTGTAGCTCTGGCCGTCTATGACCACGCGCACGTACATCGGCGGCATTGCGTCCCGATCCGAGTACGTGACCGAGTACGTATAGACCGCCCCGCGCACGTTGAACTCCGGCGTCACCTTGCCGTCGGTGAGCGAGATAGTCTGCGCCAGCGCGGCGCTGGCCGTACACAGCAAAGCCAGCAGCGCAAGAAGTACGCTTCCGGCCGATATTCGCCAGGTCAATCTCGATCCCACGAGCCCCCCTTGGTTGTCTGTTCCAGGTGTCCTACTGTCCAAACCCGTTCACTACTCCCCAGGCCATTGAGGGCCAAATCAGGCCCCGGCCGCTCAAGCACGCATCCACGCCGGCAGCACTCCCGGCGCAAGAGCCGGGGCCGCGCACTGCTGACGGCCCCGTGCAGCAAAACTAAAAGCCCGTAGTTCCCGTGGGCATGGGCGGCGGTCCCGGTGGGCCGGGCGGAGTATCCCCGCCTCCGCCATTGTTTCCGCCCCCAGTCCCGGTCCCGCCTGATATATCCACGCCAGATCCACCGATCGTGTCCACGTTCGGCACAATCAGCGTTACAGGCTCGTAAGCACGCAGCCAGTAGCCCGCCCACGGCTGCAGCACCGTACTCTGGGCGGAACTGAAATCGTAGTCGTTGGTTTCGGGATTGAGCCAGTAGAGCGTCCCGTTCAGCCAGCGCTGACGAATGGCTTCTTTAAGCTCCACGCTCCCGACCGCCGGGTCCTTTAGAACCCGGAAGCGTCCCCACGCCACGCCGTAGAGCCAGGGATTACCGATCTGATTCCATCCGGGCCGGAGCGAAATAGTCCGCGTATGCAGCTCAGACTCGACGAGCGGCATCGCGCCCTGCATTGTCAACACCAGATCGGCGCACCCCCGGAACCAGAACGCAACTCCGGGCAACGGCACCGTCGTCACCCGGCCGTACTTGCTCAGACCGCCACCATCCGGGTTCCAGCGGAAGGCGTGATAACTCAAAGGTCCGCCGTAGTCATCGAAGTTGAGCGGACTGTCCAGCCACGACCGCGGGCACTGCGCCGTAGTGAGCCCGAGCGTGGTGGCAAGATCGGTGCTCTCGGTCTCAAACGGAATGGTGACCATCTGCCAGCGCCCCGGGCCGCCCCGGAACAAATAGGTCTCCGTCGCGGGGACATCCACTGTGCGCGTGACCGCCTTGCCTGTCATCGGTGAACCGACGGCCGACATAGTCACCGGCAGAGGACCTGTCTTCAGGCCAGTGGCGCGGACCTTCCACGAGACCGAGCCTTCCTGTAGAGGAGCGATGGCGCCGATGGAGCGGATCGCCGACTCGCTTGTCGCAAACTCAAGCCCGTCAGGCAGCGTAAGCTGAAGCTGAACTCCGCTCAGGCTGATCTCGGGGCTCAGGTTGTAAACATAGCCGTAAACAACAAACGGGTCCGGCACAATGTAACCGGTGTCCTCGACAAGCCCCGTTTCATCGTCAGTATCCCGAACGTAGTTGAGCGTAAACGGCGTCTGAAGCGCCGCCACCGCAGGATAGGTGAACTCCGCGCACGCGTTGCCCAAACCGAAGTAGAAAGAGATGGGAGGCAGTTTGCCCCCGGCAGGCAACGCCTTCTCGTTCCACTTCAGCACCATCGCGCTGTCCGTCAACAACGACACCGAGGGATCCGCCTCGCATTCCCACGGGTCAGCCGTCGCGGTGGCAAGAGAGACAAGCTGAACCTCATCGGGAGTCGTGACGTCCGAGCGGCGCAAGAGCGCTTGTGAGATGATCTTGTAGTCGGGGAGCCTGTCGGCCGCATAGATAATGTCCGGGACGTCAGCCCCCAGAAACGCGCGCTCGTAGCTGACGCTTCCGGTCAGAGCCGTATAGAAGGGTCCGCCGGTTGCCGGAAGAGCTTCGAGGGCTCCAAACTCGGTATCGAGGACTGTGACCAGACCCACTGTGTGCGCCACCAGATCGTCGCTCGTGATCTGGAAGCTGATCAACACGTTGTCCCGCAGCAGCTTGAGCGTGCGGCTGATGGTGATCGGAATCTCTTCGGGCGTGAACGAATCGGTGATCACCCTGGTAACGGGGTCCAGAGTCGGGCGCTTGGTCCACGTTCCATCCTCTCCCCCGTAAAGGATGACGGTCTCCTCATCTATCACGATGTACGTTGAGCCGCCGAACGGCACCAGCGAGCTGCCGGATTCTCCGTCAGACCCGGCCAGCAGCGCCGAGTTGTTGTCGAGCGAACTGGAAGGGTCGCCCCCGGTGGTACCGACAGCAAACTTCCCGGCGACCTCGGGCGAACCGCCCCCGCGGGCACTGCCAAGTTCAGCATCTCCCGAAATCCCCGCGACCACTCTGATGTAGGGGTTTGAGACGGTGACCGAGGTGTATTCCGCCATTCCCGGAAGCGCCTGCAGACAGAGCAGCGCGGCAACAGCCATGGCAATTCCGAAAGAGATGCGCGCTGCAGGTCGGGCGGGTGTTGGTATGGTCATTCTGCTCAGCACTCCGTTTGGCGGACAGGGAATCATCGTGCCCTCCCGCCAGTGCGTACCTGACCCGGCCGGTAGTGCCGGGACCCGTGGCACGAAAAGGGCAATGGCACAGGGCGAGGCTGCCGACGGCGGCCCGCTTTCGCTGTCATGTCATTGACCGTCAAGTTCATGTCGTTGTTCCGCATAGCTAACGTCCGGACGAGCCCTTTCCGGCCGCGAGAGTGCCCCGCATTGAAGCGGCAGCGCCTCCAGCTGCATTCGAGACCCCCGAACCGCTGACGGCCGCAGGCGTCAGCGGCAGGCTGCCGGCGAGAGCGCCCTGCAGGGGCGGGATGAACAGCGTCACTTTCGCAGTCGGGGCATTCGGATCGGTGGGCACGGCTCCCGTGGGCGGAACCTTCACATACACCCAATAGCCCTTCCACGGCTCAAGCAGGCCGTTCGGGGCGGCATCCGCCCGGTATGCGCCGCTCTCATAGCGATAGAGCGAAGAGCTAATCCAGCCGCGTGAGACAGCCTGGGTAATGGAAACGGTCTCATTGAGATAGCTTACAAGAACGCTTCCCCAGCCCACCGGGAACGGGAATGGATTCCCGATCTGGTTCCATCCATGCTTCAGTTCGATGGCATAGGTCTTGCTGTCATCAACATAGCTGGAACTGATGAGCGAAGCGCTCTGGCGGAGGTCCAGCCAGTATCCGACGCCTCTGGGCAGGGTCGTCGAGGCCACACCCACCGCCGGAAGCGCGTTCTCGCCCGCGCGGACGCTCGGGGGCTGCAGCGACGCCCCTGTCTCGTTCGGAATTCCGGGATAGTTGTAAAGCTTGTAAGCGGCGACCTCGGGGTCCCAGCGCGCCTGGCGATAGACAAACAGCGGCGACCCGTCCGAAGCCGCCACGACATCCCCAAGCCCCGTCTGCGATCCCGCCGTCGCGAACGGCAGCGAGAACATATACATGCCCGGCGGCAGAGTGCGGGGAGCAACGGTAAACGTGCTTTTGACAGTCAATGTCTCGGTAGCGCTATAGACCGGAGAGGCTGTCACTGTTATGCGGTGCGTGCCCGTCGTGAACGGCCACGTAAACGCCAACTGCCCGCTTGTCGTGGGTGCACTGTAGTGCAAGACTTTGGCGTTCGCTTTCTGGCCGCCGGAAATGGCGGTCTCACCGTCCACGAGAACCTGCACCGTTCCGATGGCGACTCCGTTCAGGCTGATGCGAACGGGAGGATAAGTAGTCGAGAGACTGTCCCCATTTTGCGGGCGGTCAATGATGACGTTGAACGGTTGATACAGCAAAGCCGCCCCGACGTCGAGAATCCCGTGACCATACTCGTCGTTTGGTATCTCCGTCCCACGCCGCTGCGCGGTCGCCTGAATCGCGTCAAGGACTGAAGACGCCGGCCGGCCGTTCGCGAGCAGGATCGCCGCCGCTCCCGCCACATGCGGCGCGGCAAACGAGGTGCCGGATGCGGTGATGTAATAGGCAGTGGGCGTGACGGTGGAATCCACCCCCGTGGAGGTGATGTCCTCACCCGGCGCGGCGATGTCAACCTGCGGCCCCCTGTTGCTGAATTCGGAGATCTCCTTGTCACTGTTGACGCTCGAAACGGCGATCACTTCCGGATACGCAGCCGGATAGGATACGTTGCCTCCTCCGTTCCCGGCAGCGGCAACAAGGATGATCCCGGCGTTAGCGAGTTCCTCTATCTTCTCGCGCAGGAGATCGAACGTCACGGCGAACTCCATGCTCATATTGACAACGTTCGCGTTCCGCTTGAGGGCTTCGTCCAGGCCCGCAACAAAGTCGTCGCCCGAGCCATACACTGTGGTGTTGCGGTCTTCATAGACCTTGATAGGGACGATCTGGACCCCGTCCCAGCACATTCCCGCGATGCCGATCTTGTTGTTGGCAACCGCTCCAATGATTCCTGCCACCAGCGTTCCGTGCTCGCTCCAGGGCCGGGCCTCGTCTGGCGGATTCGTGTCCGCATCATCGTCCGCGACGTCATACCCGGCTACGATCCGGCCGGTCAGATCGGGATGGTCCGTCCGCACGGCGGCATCCACCAAAGCCACGCGGATGCCGCTGGCATCGCGGATGTGGATCGGGTCCCACGCCTCGGGCATGTTGATGAGCATGAGGTTCCACTGCTGCGCATAGTAAGGGTCGTTGGGCTCGGCCGCCAGCTTGCAGCGATAGTTCGCCTCGCTGGAGGAGACCCGCGCATCGGTGCGGAGGGAATCGCGCATCTGGACGACCGTGGTTGTGGGATCCTTCGCTGCCAGCAGGTAGAAGCCCTCGACCGGCAGGGGCTTCTTCACCACCGCTCCGGCCGTTGCGGCCACGGATGCCGCGTCAGAGGGTCCGAAACCCGCGCGAAGCTTGATGACGAGTTCGCCCGGCACATACCCGGGCTCCATGCCGCCGCCCCCTGCCGCAAAACCCGGGGATGCCGCAGCCAGCATGGCCAGCAGCAAGGCGGCCAGCCACGCCACTCTGACCACCCGCCCGATGTCCTTAGAACTCATATCGCAAAACCCTTCAGTTAGCGCCCCCTCAAGGCGTTTCGACTGCCAACCACAAACCGGCGCGGCACCACCGGCTCTGCGCCTGCCGAATCCGAAATCACACCGCAACAGACTACGATGGCGGAGGAGGCGGCCCCTCGCTCTTCTTGAACCAGCTCTCGGGACTGTAGTTCCAGGCTGGAGCACTGTCGCTGCTGCGCCTGGCGCCCACACGCCAGTATATCCGCGTGGCGGAATCCGTACTCGAGAACTGGCTGGACAAATTCTGGTTGCTCAATGTCAGGAACTCGCCCCCAACCGATGGCGAACCCGTCACGATGCCGCTCTGGAAGGCGACCGTCGAGAACGATGGGTCGAGTGACGCCTGCACAATGTACTGGTCGGCGCCGAGCGCTGACTGCCAGCCGAATGTCACGCTCGACAGGCTCACGTCCGCGGCGTCCATCACCGGCTGCACCAGATCAGCGAGCACAAGCTGCTTGATCATCGTCGCCCGGCCCATAGTCGCCAGCGGGGTCAGGCGATAGCGGTGTGAGGAGCCTCCGTCGCTGCCCGAATCCGACGAGCTGCCCGTGAGTGACGTAAGCTCTTTGTAGAGCGCCCGAACGCGATAGGTGTACTGCGTCCCAACTTGCAGGCCGGGGTTGGAGCCCTTCTTCTCGACGAGATCCGCAGCGTTGCCCGCAGCGGGCTCCTGATAGGTGATCTCGGGCGGCGCCGCGCCGGCGCCGAGCACGGTGTCAAGAGCGAAGGCGCTCGAGCCCGGCACGGAGAACACGGGCAGCCCCTGATCGCTCCTGTAAATGTGATACTCGATCAGGTTCGATGTCCCATGGAACGCACCCTGATCCAGCGTCAGTTCGATGCCGTTGGCGGTCGCCACCACCGCACCGGACGAAACATCTTCGGACGAGCTGCCCTGCCCCGCGATAACCGCAACCAGGGCCAGACCGGCGAGCACGCCGAGAACCTTGCCAACGCCCTTCTTCTTCGGCGCCCCGATTACGCCGCCGCTCAGCTTCGACGCAGGTTCGCCATACCCGCCAGTAACTTTCTCGGGGACGTTGAAGACGGCCTTCGCCTTGTCCTCTGCTTTGACCCCTCGCACTGCAGAGACGATCGCGGCGGTCGAGTCGTTGTTCGTAACATCGAGAACGCGGATCTTGCCGATCACCTCGTCGCCCCGGGTCACGATCATGTCCATCCCCTTGGAGATGCCATCCTGAGCGCCGCGGTTGAGCAGCACTTTGTCCGATCCGATGGCGTTGAGGACTGTCGCCTCGGGAATGATGTAGTCAATCATACGCCGGACGGCCACGTACGCGGCGTTGTTGACGGCCTGCATAATGAGTACGTCATCGTCGCCCGTGAAGCTCTCGACCGGGCTGGACGAGCCGCGCACAATGGCGCCGTTCATCGGTTCGCCGGTTGCGCCGTCGAGCATCTGCACCTCAAGCTCAACCCTCGCCTGCCGGGGCTTGTCGCTGATACTGACCTCGCGCACCTTACCGACAACCATTGCGTTGACGGCAAGCTCTTCAGCAAGCCGCAGCATACCGGCTGTCGTCAGCGGGTAGCGCAGGTCGAGGCCGGCCATCGCCTCCCGCGTGCGCTGTAGTGTCTCAACGGTGAACTTCTCGGACTTGGTCAACTCCACGACAACCGCGTCGGTCGCAAGGCGAGAGATCATCGAGTCGCCATACTTGCTTACGTTGGCGAAGTCGAGAACCGCGACGTTAGCCGTGGCTGCCTCGGTCTGCGCCATCACGACTGATGACGACGCCACCAGCAGCAGATGCGGGAGCACCATAATCGCCACAAGCAGTTTCGCCACAGCACGAATTGCCTTCTTATTGTTCGCCCTAATCACAAACGCCGTTCCTTCCGGGGCGCGGTGTCCTGCCAGCCCTCCGGCCGTACCGTCGCTCCAAAACATCCTGCCTCAGCAGTCTTCAACTTCCCGCGGGCGCACTCCTCCCGGCTGCCGCACAAAGAGCAGGCAACATTTGACCCAATTGACCCCATCGCCCGCGATACCGCCGATACAATCGGGGATCAGACGCCCTGCGAGCGAGAGGTTGGTCCAAGCCAGAGGCGGAACCGGTCCACCCGGCTCAGGCCGCAAGATATTAGCATGTCCCACACCGCGCTTCAAGCCTGACAACATCCAATGGGAACATCAGATACGGGGTTATTCGCCTCCCGGCGGCAGATTCTCCCAAAACTCGCGCACACGTGTGCGCAATTCGTCGAGCGAACCGTCGTTCCGGAGGACATGGCCGGCCAACTCCTCTTTAGCCTTGAGAGGCATCTGCGCGCCCATCCGAGCGTCAGATTCCGCGGGTGACAGCCCCCTGTTGTTGAGACGATGCGCCTGCACCTCGTGTTCCGAGGACACGACGACGGTAGTATCGAACATCTCCTGCAGTCCCGCCTCGAAAAGGAGCGGCACTTCAACGACACAAACAGCGGTCTCACGCCTGCTCTCGGCCTCCAGCCATGCCCCGATGCGTGAGATAACCACAGGGTGGATGATCTCCTCCAATTCCCGGCGCTTCCGGGCATCGTTGAACACGACTCTGCCCAGCCACGCCCTGTCGAGACTGCCGTCCTGGTTCACGCATTCCGGATCAAACCCGGCGACAACACGCGCCCGCACGTCCGGGTCGTTGTCGAGGAGTTCGTGAACTATAGAATCCGCTGATAATACGCTCGCCCCCATATCCGCAAGCATTCTCAGCACCGTGGACTTGCCTGTCGCGATGCCGCCTGTCAGTCCTACGCTCAGCATGGTTCGCGCTCCCCAACCCGGGCGGCACAAGAAACAGGGCTTCGCGGGTATGCCCCACGAAGCCCATGTGCGAAATCAGAACAAGTGGGGCAATCAGGCCTCTTCAGGCTGCTCGCTCCCCGCTTCTTCGGCCGATGCTTCGGCCTCGGCAGCACGCTCGGCGCTGTCATCCGCTTCCGCGGCCTGTTCGCCTTCGCCCACGGCCTCTTCTTCGGCCTCGAAGCCGCCCTCTTCACCCACGGGATCAACAGCCAGATCGAGCAGTTCCTCGTCTGTGAGTTCACCGTAGGCTTCCTCTTCGGCCCTTTCGGCAGCGCGAGCCTTCTCTTTGCGGCGCTTGCCCTTGCTCTTGCCGCCGCCTTCCATTTCGCGCTCAAACTGAGCCCGCCTCTCGGCGAAGCCCTCTCCGAGCAGGTCGGCAACAGTGGTCCGAGGAGCTTCACGCCCACCGCCCGAGTGCATCGGCGGCATCTCAGGCATCGGCTCATCACGCTCGTGCATCAGAGTGCGGATGGACAGCGTCATGCGGCGCTCGTCGGGACGCATATCCAGAATCTTCGCCTCGACTTCGTCACCAACGGAGACCACCTGATCCGGCCTCTTGATCCGGCGCACGGAGAGTTCCTGATTCGGAATAATCGCCTCCACGCCTTCTTCAAGCTGGACAAATGCGCCGAACGGCACGAGTCTGGATATCTTGCCCTGAATGATGTCGCCGACGCGATAGCGCTCGCCGACGCCCTGCCACGGATCAGGAAGGATCTGGCGCATCCCAAGAGACAGGCGCCCGTTCTCCAGGTTCATCTTGAGCACCATCACCTGGATCTTGTCGTTAACCTTGACGACCTCACTGGGATGGTTGATGCGAGTCCACGACATCTCGCTGATGTGCAGAAGCCCGTCTATTCCTCCGATGTCCACGAACGCGCCATACTCGGTAATCCTGCGAACGATACCCGTCCTCTGCTGGCCCTCTGCCAGGCTCTCAAGAGTCTCGGCGCGCTTCCTTTCACGCTCTTCCTCCACCGCCTGCCTGTGCGACAGGATCACCTTGCGGCGGTCGCGGTCCATTTCGATAACCTTGAGCGGGATGGACTGTCCGATGAATCGGTCGAGGTTCTGCCCCCTGCCAGTACCGACATGCGAAGCCGGGACAAAACCGCGAATGCCCAGGTCAACCACAATACCGCCCCTGACCCTGTCGGTCACCATCGCGGAGATGACCTTGCCGTTCTTGCCGGCCTCCTCCACGCGCTCCCACGCAACCTCGAAGTCGGCGCGCTTCTTTGAGAGGACCGGCGCTCCATCATGGCTCTCGGTCTCCATAACAAAGACCGAAATCACATCGCCGACCGAGACGACATCCTCCGGGTTCTGGAAGCTGTCGCGGGTGAGTTCGTTCATGCGGATGACGCCCTCGGACTTGGTACCGACATCAACAAGGACGCCTTCGCGGTCAATGTGCACAACAGTGCCCTTCACTACGTCGCCTTCGCGAAGGGACTGGAACGTGCCGGAGTAATCTATCTGCTGACGCGACTCTTTCGACCCTGTCGGCATGCCAAGGTTCGGGTCGTTAAGGGCGGCCTCGAACGCCTCGGCGTCCGAAACAGACGGCTCGGACGGATCTTCCGCCGGTTCTTCCGACGGCGCTTCGGCCGTTTCCTCTGCCGCCGCGTCCGGCGACACAGCCTCCGGCACGCCGTCCTCGCCGCCTTCGGTCACATCAGGTCCTGGATCCGCGCTCTCCTGAACGCTGGCGGACTCATCACCCGGGGACACGCCGCCACCGCCACCGCCGGCCACATCCACCGTCTCTTCGTCTCCCGCCAACAGCGAAACGCCGCGCTTCAAGAAGACGAGCGGACCGGCCATCTCGTGGAACATACGATTACTCCTCTTTCGCCCCGGGGCTGCCGGACATTGGTCCGGTGTTTCTGGAGGCCCCGGGCATGTGTTGATAAACCCGACTGGAAACCCAGCCTGTACTCGTTCTCTTCCCGTGCACAATGGGCGGGTGCCCACGGCGCCTTCCCCAATAGCCCGAAAAGAGTACCGATTTTACCAGACGAATGTGTTTTCTTCAACTACGGCGCGATTCCTGCATGCCGCGCGAAATTCTACTCTTTTGCGCGCCTCCGATTCCAGATCACTGCTCCACGTCGCGCCAGTTCGGCCCCGACTTGACGTCCACGACGAGCGGGACCACCAGATCGCACACGCCTTCCATTCTCTCGCGCACGGTTTTCGTCACTTCCTCGGCCGCGCCCTCGGGCACATCGAACACCAGCTCATCGTGCACCTGCAGCACCATGGTTGCCGGGAACAGCGGGCCGAGGCGGTCAATGGCAATCATCGCGAGCTTGATGATGTCCGCCGCCGAGCCCTGCAGAGGCGCGTTGAAGGCGGCGCGCTCGGCGTTGGCGCGCACGTTGCGATCCCGCGCGTGAAGCTCCGGGAACCAGCGCTTGCGTCCCAGAATAGTCGCCACATACCCGTCCGTCCGGGCGCGCTCCAGAACCTCCGCCGTGTACTCGCGCACCCGCGGGTACTGCGCGAAGTAGGCTTCGATGTAGGCGCGGGCCTCCCCGATGGTGATTCCGAGTTCCTTCGAGAGCCCGAAATCGCTCTTGCCGTATATGACGCTGAAGTTGATGGTCTTCGCGCGCCGCCGCTGGCCGGCCGTCACCTGATGAGACTCGACTCCGAACAGCGCGCAGGCCGTGCGCACGTGGATATCTTCCTGTTCGTTGAAGCAGCGGGTCAACTCGGGGTCGCCGCTCAGATGTGCCAGCAGGCGCAGCTCAATCTGCGAATAGTCGGCCGCCAGCAGAGTGCAGCCCGGGGCGGCGGAGAACGCCGCGCGGATTTCGCGGCCGGCCTCCGTCTTGATCGGGATGTTCTGATGGTTGGGGTCGCTCGACGAGAGCCGCCCGGTCGCCGCGCCGGCCTGGTTGAAGCTCGTGTGAATGCGTCCGGTCGCGGGATTGATGAGCCGGGGAAGGGTGTCGGCGTAGGTACCTTTGAGTTTGGTCAGCTCGCGCCACTGCAGCAGTTTCGCGCAGATTTCGTACGACGGCGCGAGCGCTTCCAGAGTCTCGGCATCGGTGGAGTAGCCGGTGCACGTGCGCTTTCCGGCGGGAAGCTGCAGCTTCTCGAACAGCACCGAACCCACCTGCTTCGGCGATCCGATGTTGAACTCGGTCCCCGCAAGCGCGAAGATGTCGGCCTCCAGCGCGCTGATGGTGGAGGCCATGCTCTCCGAGGCCGCCCGGAGCCGCCCGGCGTCCGCCTGAATGCCCGCCTGCTCCATCTTCGCCAGCACCGGGGCAAGGGGCATCTCTATCTCTTCATACGCATACGTGAGACCCTCCGACCCGATACCCGCTGCGAGCACCACCGCGAGACGCGCGATGAGGGCGGCCGAGAAAGCCGTTCGCCGCCAGTCCTTGAGGTCATCCGGAATCGGCGATCCCAGGTGCTGGCCTGCCAGCCAGTCCAGCGTGTACGACCCCCTGCCCGGCTGTAGCAGGAAACCCGCCAGCATCGTGTCGTGCCGGCATCCGGGGAGTGCCATGCCGTGTTTCGAAAGCATCAGCAGCGCGCGCTTGAGATCGTGGGTCGCGAACTGCTGAAGCAGACCCCTGGACTCCAGCGCCTTTCCGAGCCGCGCCGCGGATACCTCGAAGCCACCCGAGCCTCCCGGCAGAGTGCCCTGCGAACCGCCCGCGGGCTGAATGTCAACGCTCACGCCCCACCCTTCCGCGCCGAAGCCAATCCGCAGAAGCGTACCCGCCTCGTCGGTCTCGAGGTGGACGCCGATTCCGGCCTGACCCTCCAGGCGTTCGTACAGCTTCGCAAGGCCGGCCTCGTCCTCCACCCTTTCGAGCGTGGGCATGGCCTCCTGCGGGGATGATTCTTGAGGCTCGGACGGCGGCAACCGCCTGCTGAGCGTCTCGAACTCCAGCTCGCGGAAGAGCCGCTCGGCCTCGCCCGGAGGCCTCGAATACGGGGGAAGGCTGGCGCAGTCCGCACCTATCGGGGCATCGGTCACGATGGCCGCCAGGCGCCGGGATAGCCAGATCTGCTCGCGCGACTGTTCGAGCGCATCACGCACCTTGCCCTTCGGAAGCTCGTCCAGCCGCTTCATAAGATCGTCGAGCGAGCCGAACTCCGCAAGCAGCTTGCTTGCCGTTTTGTCGCCGATACCCGGCACTCCGGGGATGTTGTCGGACGTGTCGCCCTTCAGCGCCTTGTAGTCAACGAACTGGCCGGGGGTCAGGCCGAAACGCTCCACAACGGCATCGGGAGTATAGACGGCGACATCGGAGACCCCGCGCGCCGTCGCGACGACGGTCACGTTCTCCGTGACGAGCTGCAGTTCATCGGTGTCGCCCGTAAAAATGATGACTTCATACCCGCAGGACTCGCTCTGCCGCGCGCATGTGCCCACCACGTCGTCGGCCTCATAGCCCGGTAGTTCGATGACAACCGCGCCCAGGCTGCGGGCGAGGTCCCGGGAGAGCGATAGCTGCGAAATAAGCTCATCCGGCGTCGGCTTGCGGGTCTCTTTGTAAGCCGGGAACTCCTCGTGGCGGAAGGTTTTGACGGGCGCGTCGAAGGCGACGATCAGCAGGTCTGGCGAATACTCCTCCAGCACCTTCAGCAGCATGTTCGCGAAGCCGAACAGCGCGTTTGTCGGCTGCCCGGAGCGCGTGCTGAGGAACCGGATGGCGAAAAAGGCGCGGTAGAGAAGGCTGTTGCCATCCACCACGATGCAGCGGCGGCCACTGGCGCGCGGAGTCGCCAACGTCAGCGGCCCGGTGTGAGAAGCTCGTCGAGAGCGGAGCCTCCGGCGCGCGCCCGCGACAGGTCCAGAATCACATTCGGCCGCACGTCCATCCTCGCTTCGGCAAGCGTCTCCCAGAAACTGCGCTTCACCTTCCAGACGGAGGGCTCACCCTTGATTCCGCCGCGCCTGGCGGCCTCGCGGATCGCATCGTCCAGCGAGCCGATCTCGTCCACGAGCAGGGCGTCGCGGGCCTGGCGGCCTGTCAACACGCGCCCGTCAGCGACAGCGAGCAGCTTCTCGCGCGTGAGACCTTTGTGTTTGCGTCCTTCCAGAACATCGGAGACAAATTGATCGTAGATATCCAGGATCATCGCCTTGGCCATTATCCGCTCTTCGTCGGTAAGCGAACGGCTGGGCGAGAACATGTCCTTGTGCTTGCCGCTCTTGATCGTTTCGGGTTTGAGGCCGATCTTGCTGAGCAGGGCAGTCATATCGGTGGTCTGCAGAATGACGCCGATGCTGCCCGTGAGCGTGCCGTTGGCGGCGAAGATCACGTCCGCGGGTGCCGAGACGTAGTATCCGCCCGAGGCGGCGACATCGGCCATGGAAACGACGACGGGCATGCCCTTGCCGCGAACCCGCACGATCTCCTGATAGATCTCCTGCGACGCCGCGGCGCTGCCGCCGGGCGAGTTGACGCGAAGGACGATGGCCTTGACGCCGGACTCCTCTACGGCTGTTCGCAGGTCGTTAATGACCCGCTCGGACGCTGCTCCGCCAGACGAGAACGGTCCGCCATCGGACGCGCCCGAGCTTATCGCGCCGCTGACATAGACGACGGCGACCTTCTGGCCGAACGGCTTGCTGGCAGCGCCGGTCTTGAACAGCGCAGCGACAGCCGCCGCCACAAGCGCCCAGCAGAGGATGACGAGGCATCCACAGCCGAGGAGCCATCGCCACAGCCTGCCGCTGGTTCCCCGGGTGGAGGGGGCTTGTGTGACCGGCGGTCCAGCCGGAGGCGGCGGCAGAGGCGGCGGGGGAACGGATTCAGATGCGGTTGCGGACTGGACGTCGTTTTGTTCCATTTCTAGCTTCTCCGTGACCTTGCGCGGGCGGTCTTCCGCCCGGTACTGCTGTTACGGGCAGGGCGGGGTATCTCCTCCCCTCACGACAGTTTAGCGCAAATCCGCGCGGGCGCACTCTTCCGTACTGCCTCACGGAAGAATCGTACCGTAGCTCAGGGTCTCCTGGAGCCTGCGGACGAGTTCGGTGATGGCTCGGATACGCGCGGCAGGGTTCAGGCGTTCGTAGGTCTGCCTCAGGCAATCCTTTGTCTTTTCCGGGACATCGTTGCGCTCCAAGAGCCTCTGTGCGGGTGTTCTGGCGGAATCATAGAGCCGCTGGACCTTGGC
>JBPOJE010000056.1:0-41756 GCA_052033935.1 Armatimonadota bacterium | reverse complement strand
AAGACAAAGGATTGCCTGAGGCAGACCTACGAACGCCTGAACCCTGCCGCGCTTATCCGAGCCATCACCGAACTCGTCCGCAGGCTCCAGGAGACCCTGAGCTACGGTACGATTACCCGTGAGGCAGTACGGCCGCTCGCCGTGCGCGAGTCGCCGGGCAGGTGCACGGGAGGATCATACAGGTTGAAATACCGCACACTGGACAGAACAGGATTACGTGTGTCCGAGATAGGCCTCGGGGCGCTGGAAGTGGGGCGCAGATGGGGCATACCGTCGGTGGACGACCCGGGCAACCAGCCGGACGAAGCAGCCGCCGTCCGCTTTCTGAACGATGTGCTCGATAGCGGCGTGAACCTGATTGACACGGCTGCCGCGTACTGGCTCAGCGAGGAACGGATCGGCAAGGCGCTCTCGGGCCGCCGAAGCGAGTTCGTGCTGGCGACAAAATGGGGGGAGTGGTGCAACGAGTCAGGCTCGGTGTACGACTACTCGCCGGCAGCTATATAGAAGTTTCTGGACTCAAGCCTTACAAAGCTGAACGCTGATGTCATTGACCTCTACCAGATCCACTCCGCCCCACTCGATGTCATTCAGAGGGGTGACGCCCTGGCGGAGATGCGGAAAGCGCGCGAGCAGGGCAATATCCGCTTCATTGGTCTCTCCTGCGGCGAAGCCGAGGCCCTCGCTGCAATCGAGTCCGGCGGCTACGACACCATTCAGATCAGCTATAACGCGCTCGGCCGCTCTATGGAAAGCCGCGTGCTGCCGATGGCGCTCTCGGCGAACGTGGGCGTTCTCATCAAGGACGGTCTGGCCGCGGGCAGGCTTACGGACAAGATTCAGCGGCTCGGCGGCGAGCATGCGGCGCTCAAGAGCCGGGTGGCATCCCTGCAGTTGCTGGGCGAAGGGTGGGGATGCCCCTAAACGAACTGGCGTTGCGCTTCGTCCTCAGCAATCCTGCCGTATCCAACGTCATCGCGGGCACACGCTCGACGGAGCACCTCCTGGACAACAGCAGGGCATCGGACGGCCGTCCGCTGACACCGGAGCAGATGCAGACTCTGGAACCGGACGTGGACGAGGTCTATATGTAGGCTGCCAAGCTTCTGGCGCCGCCGCGTTGTGGTGACTAAAACTCGGTCGTGCTGGTGAACCGGAAACCGTGAATCTTCGCGGCGGGCGCGGCAATACCCTGTCCCACCTTGATTTCGCTTCCCAGCGATTCCAGGTTCGAGAACGCGCGAAGCAGGCTTTCGGTGAAGCGAAGGTTCTTCACGGCGCGCGTCACCTTACCGCCCTCGATCAGAAACGTCCCGTCGCGCGTCATGCCCGTCACAACGGCGTCGCTCTCTCTCAGCAGGTTCGTGTAGTTGAAACGCGTAATAAGAAGACCCTTCGCCGTGGATGCGATCATCTCGTTCACGTCTGCGCCGCCGCCGCCGAGGTGCATATTCATCGCCGCCGGGCGCTCGTTCAGGCCGCCGCCCGTGCCGTGTCCGGTGCTCTCACGCCCTTCGCGGCCGGCCGTGTAGCTGTTGTACACCACGCCGCGCGCTACTCCATCGGTAATCAGCTCCACGCGCTGCTTTGCCACCCCCTCGCCGTCGAAAGGCCGCGCGAGGCCGCGCGCATCGGCCCCGTCATCCCACAGCGAAAACTTCTCCGACACGATCTTCTGGCCGATCTTGCCAGCCATGAAACCACGGCCCTCCTGGAAGCGTAGGGCGTCGATCCCGCACCACCGCAGGTTGCCCAGGAGATTGGTCACGGCGTACGGCATCAACACGACGTCGTATTCCCCGGGCTCCACGTCCACCGGGTCAACATTCAGGCGGGCCACATCGGCCGCCTCGCGTGCACTGGCTGCAAAATCCAGCTTTGCCGCATCCCGGCCGCACGCGCTGGCGTAGCCCACGCCTTCTTCGCACTGGCAGACCGTGACGAGCGACACCATGGAGCAGGGCAGGTAAGCCTCGATCCCGAGCGAGTTGACGATTGCCGTCTCTGTAAGCGTCTGCGAAAGCGACCCCGACAGCCGCGCGCTGTCTCCCGCCGCGCTCTTTGCCGCGTCCGCCATTGCCGCAACCTGCGCCGCCCGCTCCTCGGGTCCCAGCGAGGCCGTGGAGGCGAACCACGTCGCAACCTGCGGATAGCCTGCGCCCGGCTCCGGCAGACTCCGGAAATCGGGCGTCTCCGGAAGGCTTGCGGCGAACCGCGCGGCCATCTCCGCGGTCTCCCGCACGCTCGCTTCCGAAAGCTGGTTCGTCGAGGCAAAGCCCACGCGCTTGCTGTTCACCGCCTTCACCGTAAGCGTGCAGTCCCGCTCCGAGACGTTCTGGTGAATCATTGAGCCAGCAAAACGCGTCAACCCCCTGTCCGTGGCGGCCACGGTCACCTGTGCCTGTTCGGTCGGGCACTGATCAAGCGCCTCGCGGCAGAGCCGCAGAAGCTGTTCCTCACCCCTCAAGTTGAACTGTGCGCTCACTTTATCACCCCTACCTGCACGTTGCGGAAGCGCGCTGGCGCCACGCCGTGCCCCACATGGCCTGCCTGCATCGGCTCGCCCTTGCCGCAATTCGGAATTCCCCAGAGGTGCCAGTCGTCGTCCCCGGCAATCGCGTCGCAGTTCCGCCAGAACTCGTATGTGATCCCAGCGTAAGTGGGGTTCCGGTACACCTGCCCGAGTTGGCCGTCGCGAATCTCGTACGCCTGTTCCTGGCCAAACTGGAAATTCAGGCGCTTGTCGTCAATGGACCACGATTTCACGTCCATCATATAGAGACCGTTTGCGGTGTCCTCGATGATCTCTTCCAGATTCCAGTCGCCGGGCTCCAGATTGATGTTCGTCATGCGGATGATCGGGATTCGGTTCCAACCGTCCGCCCGCATTGTGCCGCTGCTTGCTTTCAGCCCCAGCCGCGCGGCGGTCTCACGTGAACTCAGGTATCCGCGGAAAACCCCTTCCGTGACAATGTCCGTGCGCTCGGCGGTGACACCCTCGTCGTCGTAGAAGAAGCTGCCCAGCCCGCCCGGCGCCGTCGCGTCGGCCGCAATGCTGACAATCTCCGAGCCGTACTGAAACTCCCCTATCTTCTCCGGGGTCAGGAAACTCGTGCCCGCGAACGATGCCTCCGATCCGAAGACGCGGTCGAGTTCAATCGGATGTCCGCAGCTTTCGTGCACCTGAAGCGCGAGCATCGAGCCTTCCAGAACGATGTCCATCGCCCCGCTCGGACAGATCGGGGCGTCCAGCAGTGCCACGGCCTCGGCCGCGATCCGCTCAGCATGGTCCGTCAGTGCCCAGTCCTCCACGAACTCGTAGCCCGCCGCGGCGAAATCGCCGCCCATCGAGCACGGGAACGAACGCCGCTGCACGTCGCCGTTGCGTATGGCGGTTGCGGTAATCCCCGCGCCGGACTCGGTCTTTTCCTGCTCTATGTAGCTGCCTTCCGTGCTCGCAAAAACCGTCTCGGTGCGGTAGAATTCCATGGAGCCCTCGGCGATACCGACTCCGGGATTCGCGCGCATCAGCCTGTCGGCGTCCAGCAGAAGCGAGATCTTCTCCTCCAGCGGCACGTCGAACGGGTCGCGCCGGCAGGGCATCAGAAACCGCCCGTCGGCGACATCGGCGGGGGCCAGCGTCACCGGCGCGCCACTCACCGAGGCACTGGCGAGCGCTATTCGCACGGCAAGCTCCGCAACCCGTCTGCCCTCTTCCTCGCTGATTGTGGAACTGGACGCGAAACCCCACGCGCCGTTGACAATCGCCCGGATGCCGAAACCCTCATCACGGGACGAGGACAGGCAATCAACGGCACCATTTCTGGTGCCGATCGCCTCGTTCCTGCGCCGGACGATACGCACGTCGGCGTACGAAGCGCCGAGCGCCTTTGCGGCGTCCAGCGCCTGCTGACAGAACTCTCTCATCTGCGCAATCTCCTCTCAGGGGTGCAGCCTTCCGGACACTGTTGCGTCACTTGCCCGCCTCCGGGGCCGCAGGCCGCTTCATGATGCTGCGCTCGGCAGGGCTGATGACTCGCGCTACACCGTTTTGACGGCTGGCCACCGATCCATCCAGCCACCCCTCGATTACCATGCGGACGGTGTGGAATTTGTGCCGCTTGCAGCGTATCGCGACGAACGTGCCCGGCGCGGTTGCGGGCGGCCTTGTGTATTCATACTCCGAGCCCGCCTCATTCGGAACCGCCAGGGGGCACCACAGCACGTCTGAGGACTTCAGGAAATCCGGAGACAACTGCTGCAGCGAGGCGGGGTATTCCCCGTTCTTGTTGTGATAGCGGGTCATCGCGGCGGATAGGCTGACCAGATTCCGCGTGCATTCCTGAATCCTGACGAGGTTGTTAAGCGGCTCCGGCACCTTGCCGTGACGTGAGTAGGTCGCCAATGTCAGCATGGCGACCAGCATCCCGAGCACCCCCACCGACAGGCAGCCGACACACGCGACCGCCGGCGCGCTGTGGCGCGGCGCTTCACGGTGTGGCGAGCCTTCGGGTGTGTTGGGCAATGGGCGATTCTCCGCGGAGCAGCGCCGTTTCCGGGCGCTGCGGGTATATCGGCAATCATATTAGTTTCGGCCGCTGCCGTCAAGCCGCGTGCGGCCGCCCGCTGTTTTTAGAGTGTTGGGCGCGCATTCTGATATAATCGTGAGGCTATGCGTATTCTGATACAGGGAGTTGATCCGGCCGAGACCATCTCGTCCGCGCTCGAAGTCGGGGCGGCTGCTTTGCAGCCCGGGGTCGAGTCTGTGGTGCGGGAGATCATCGAGGACGTGCGGGTTCGCGGGGAGAGCGCGCTCCTCGATCTCGGGTGCCGTTTCGACTGCCCGCGGCTTGAAACGATTGCCGTGCCTCAGGAAGAAATCGAGCGCGCCGCCGGAAGGGTGGGGGGCGATCTGCGGCAGGCACTCGAACGCGCGGCCGGCAACATCCGGTGCTTCCACGAGGAGGAGAAGCAGTCGTCGTGGGTGACGGAGCGCGGTGGCGCGACGCTCGGACAGCTTGTGAGGCCGGTGGACTGCGCCGGGCTTTACGTGCCCGGTGGGCGCGCCTGCTATCCCAGTTCGGTTCTTATGACCGCTATCCCGGCGTCCGTCGCGGGCGTGAAGAGCATCTACGTCGCTACGCCTGCCGGGCCGGACGGTCGTCCTCCCGACGCGGTGCTCGCGGCGTGCCACCTCTGCGGGGTCACCGGCGTCTTCAATATGGGTGGCGCTCAGGCGATTGCAGCCTTCGCGTTTGGGGCCGGCTGCGTTCCGCGCGTGGACAAGATCGCTGGGCCGGGCAACCAGTATGTGAACATCGCCAAGCGGCTGTTGTTCGGGCAGGTCGGCATAGACTCGTTCGCCGGGCCGAGCGAGGTGCTGATCGTCGCTGACGACTCCGTCCCGGCAGAGTGGATTGCCGCCGACCTGATCGCGCAGGCCGAGCACGCGGGCGATTCAAAGGCGATTCTGGTCGCGCTCTCCCGTAAGGTCGCCGAAGCCGTCAATAGCGTTGTCGAGAAGCGTGTCCGCGCGGAACCCCGCCGCGAACTCATCGAGCAGTCTCTTTCCGGTGGTGGGGTCATCATCGTCGCCGAAAACACCGAAGCGGCGCTCGAACTCGTGAATACCTGTGCCCCCGAGCATCTGCAGCTACTCGTCAGAGACCCGCAGGAGTGGATTTCCGGCGTCAGAAACGCGGGCGCTATCTTCGCCGGTCCCTACACGCCTGTGCCGCTCGGCGACTACGCCGCCGGGCCTTCGCACACGCTCCCGACCGGCATGTCAGCGCGGTTTCTGTCGGCGCTCGGAGTCGCAGAGTTTCAGAAGCGCACGAGCCTGCTCTGGTATGGCCGCGATGCAATGCAAGAAGACGCTCGCGCGGCGGTGATCATCGCAGAGGCAGAAGACCTTCCCGCTCACAAAGCGGCGCTCGATATTCGCCTGACGGACGGCGCGGACCGTTGACGCCCCGCGCCGCGGCAACTCAGGCCACCGGATACATCAGCCTCGGCGGCGTTCTCGTCAGAGCTAAGAGCGCCGATGCTCTTGCCCGCATAGACACGCTGATCTTCGATATGGACGGCGTCATCATTGACCCGACCGGCTCCATCGAGAGTGCTCATCCACAGGCACTCGGGCTGTGGGCCGAGACCGCGCTCGGGCTGACTGGCGCTGACAGCCTCATAGATGCCTCGGATACTGCGGAGTTCCGGCTGGCGGGAGGCTTCAACGACGACTGGAACACAGCCGCCGCCGCCGCGCTCGTCTATGCGGTCAAGAAGGCGCGTCTTGGGCTGACGGACGGACGGGCTCTCAGGCGCAAGCCGCCATCCCTTGCGGACGTGGCACGCGGGTCGGCGGCGCGGGGCGGCGGGGTCGAGGGGGTGGAGGAGTGGCTGCGCGGCTGGGCCGGAGAGGGAACCTTCGAGGCGGGCGCGGGAATGTGGGATGCCGATCTGGTGATGCAGATGTTCATGGAGGTCGTGGGTGGCGCGGACTGCTTCGAAATGTACGGGTTTGTGCCGAAATACTGGACAGGCGAAGGCCGAATCGCAAACGATCGCTTGCTGATTGCGCCGGAGCAACTCGACCTGCCCTACCGCATTGGGGTGTACACCGGCCGGACGCTGGGCGAAGTGCATGTCGGGCTGCGTGTTCTGGGAATGCAGGAATGGCTGCCGGATCACCTTATCATGTCAGCGGGCGAGGGGATGCCGAAGCCCGACGGGCGGCCGCTCAAGATGCTCGCCGACCGGCTCACGATGGTGTCCGGGGCGTTCGTCGGCGACAACCCCGATGATCTTAGAAGCGCCCGCATGTTCCGTAAACTGGACGAGCGCGAGATGCTCGCGGTTCAAATCTGTTTCGGCTCCGCGCCAGAAGTGGCGCGGCGCAAGTTTGTTCGAATGGGTGCCGACATGATCGCGCCCGATACGGCGTCGGCTCTGTCGGCGCTTGGCGCATTGCGCGGAGGAGGCTAGGATGGCGCAGCGAATAGCTGAGGTTCATCGCAAGACAAAAGAAACCGACATATCCATATCCATCAACCTGGATGGAACCGGGCAGAGCGACGTTGAGACAGGCGTCGGGTTCTTCGACCACATGCTCGATCAGATCGCCCGTCACGGGCTGATGGATCTGTGCGTCCGGTGCACGGGCGACCTGCACATTGACGACCATCATACCGTGGAGGACACGGGCATCTGTCTGGGACAGGCGCTCGCCAAGGCTCTGGGCGACAAGCAGGGCATCAGCCGCTTCGGCTCGACAGCGGTGCCGCTCGATGAAGCGCTGACCCTCGTCTCGCTGGACATCAGCGGGCGCGGGATGCTTGTCGCTGATCTGGGCGAGATGGTCCCGCGCGTCGGCGCCTTCTCGACGCAGCTCGTCGAGGAGTTCTTCCGCGCGGTGGCTGCCTCCGCGGGCATCACCCTGCACATCAGGCGGCTCTCCGGCGCGAATTCGCACCACGTCATAGAAGCCTCCTTCAAAGCGTTCGCGCGGGCGCTTCGGGCGGCGGTGACGCTCGACGAGCGGGTGCAGGGCGTTCCTTCCACGAAGGGTGCCCTCTAGGGTTTGCCACAGGAGTGCAGTAAAGTAGAAGATTCTGTAACAATCATAGACTATGGGATGGGCAACCTCGCCAGCGTCCAGAAGGCGCTCGCGCGGTCGGGCATGGGATCGCGCCTCGTCTCCACCGCCGCTGAAATCGAGGCCGCCCGCCGTCTTATCCTCCCGGGAGTCGGAGCGTTCGGCGCGATCGAGCAGGGCATTTCACGCAGTTTTTGCGAGATTCCGGCTTGAGCGGCTGCCTGTTCGACATCATCCCCGCCATTGACCTTCGCGGCGGCAGGTGCGTGCGTCTTGTTCAGGGCGATTACAGCCGCGAGACAGTCTATTCGAGCGACCCGGTGGCGGTGGCAAAGCGGTGGGAGGAGATGGGCGCAAAGCGGTTGCACGTCGTGGACCTCGACGGCGCACGCGAAGGCGAACCGCGCAATCTCGATATTGCGGGCAAGATCGTGCGGGCCATTGCCATCCCCTGCGACATCGGCGGCGGAATTCGGTCGCGCGAGTCCGCGCGCGCGGTGCTTGATGAGGGGTTCCAGTTCTTCTCAATCGGAACCCGGGCGATGGACGCTGAGTTCGCCAGGGCCATATTCTCCGATTTCGGCGACGCCGCCATTCTGGACATTGCCGTGCGCGACGGGATGGTGTCCGTGGCGGGGTGGCAGGAGCAGACTCAGGTGAACGCGCTCGATCTGGCGTACGATCTGGATGCCGTGGGATGTAGGCGCATCATCTTTACGGATGTATCGCGCGACGGCGCTCTGTCCGGCCCGAACGTGGAGGCAGTGCGGGCCATGGCTCAGGGGGTGCGCGCGAGTGTTATCGCAAGTGGCGGCGTGTCACAGGTAGGGGATATCGTCGCCCTGGCGGGTCTTGCCCCGCTGGGTGTCGAAGGTGTGATTGTGGGAAAAGCCCTGTACGACGGCCGCCTCGATCTCAAGGCGGCCCTTAAAGCTCTTGACGCCGCCCGGCCGCTCTCCTCATGAGACGCGTAGTATAGCCCCTTGTGGGCGTCCCAACGAGCTTCGCGGCCTTATGTTACGGAGATTACCGACGTACTAGAGGCCCGGGGGCAGCTTCGGAAGGATGTGCCCGACGACCAGGCTCACCACGAAGAACGCGACGGCGGCGACCATTGTGTACCGCTGAAGCTGGTCGTCCAGCCCAGCCTTGCCCTTGAACGTCGTGGCGCTCTTGCCGCCGATCGTTCCGCCCATGCCCTCGCTCTTGGTCGTCTGCGACATCACGATGGCGATCAGCACAACCGCGGACAGAATCTGAATGGTGTTAAGAAGGATGTGAATCATCTATCGAGTCGTATGTGTCTTTCTGAATAAAGCCCGGCCCGCAAGCACCGGTGCCCGGCTTACTTGTTATCGGCAGAAGCCGACGAGTCCGTGGAACTGGTGTCCTCCGTCATCTCCCGCGAGGCCTTCTTGAATTCCCTCATCCCCTCGCCGAGACCTTTCATCATTTCCGGTATCCGCTTGGCTCCAAACAAAACCAGAATGATGAGAGCTATGGGCCAGAGCTCTGCAAGCCCAACTGCGTTCTGAAACTGCATATACGTGCCCTTTCCGCTCACCCGCCCCGGCTAATCGCCACGCTCCGGCGGTTCTGCCTCCTCACCCTCCGTCATATCGTCATCTGCGGAGTTTTCCCCGTGCACCGCGTCCGAATCCTCGTCCCGGGCGTCAGTGTCCGCATCCGTAGCGCCCATCCAGTTTTCCTCGTCGCCAACGGCCATTTCTTCGGCGTCACGATACGGCGCGTACGGATCATCCCCTCCGTCCTCGCTCGCCGTGGCGTCGGCCGAGACTGCGGACTCCCACTCGCCAACCATGCGCCGGGGCTCTTCCATGGCCTCTTCGAACGCGGTGGTCACCTCACTCGACATTCGCTTGAGTTCGCGCATGGCCTGCCCCACGGCGCGCCCGATTTCGGGCAGCTTCTTCGGCCCGAAAAGCAACAGGGCCAGAACGAACAGCACTACGATTTCGGGAGGTCCGATGCTCAACTGACCGTCTGTTCCCTGGTTGCCTGTGTGATGTCCACCCGCTGGGCAAGAGCCTCGATGGACTCTCGCGAGCAGAATCCTGCCCCGAAAGTCATGGCGTTTGCGGCTCCGGCGGCAGTCGCCAGCCGCAGGCACTTCGCAAGCTCTCCCCCATGATGTCGCGCAAACAGAAAACCCGCCACAAATGCGTCTCCCGACCCCACCGCGCTCACAAACTCGATGGGAGGAGGTGACGCAATCCACTGCTCGTCTTTCGTTATGGCCAGAGCGCCGGTGCGTCCCATGGAAACGAGCATTGTCCCGATGCCGCCGCTCACGTAGCGGCGCGCCTCTTCGGCTGTCTCGGCCGTCGTAATCAGATCCCGGCCGGTCAACTCGGCCATCTCGCGCGCGTTCGGCTTGGCGATGTCCGGCAGTGCCTCCATCCCAAGCGCCATCGCCCGTCCGCTCGAATCGAGTAGCGCCCACTTGCCTTGCTCGTGCGCGGCGGCGATCCAGCGCGCGTAGATGCCGGGCGGAACGCCCGGGGGAATGCTGCCCGACATCACCAGCCCCTCTGCCTCCGCCAGCCTCGCGAAGATGCGGCTTTCCAGTTCCTCGATCTCCCCCGTCCGAATCTCCGGGCCGCTCTCATTAATCTCGGTCTGCGTGCCCTGCTCCGGGTCTATTATCGTGACGCAGACCCGGGACTCGCCCGCTGTTTCAACGAGATCCGAAGCAATCCCTTCCGCGGCCAGCCCTTCCCGGATAAACCCGCCGTTGTACCCGCCAGCAAGACCCATCGCCAGCGTCTCCGCGCCAAGCTCCTTCAGAACGCGCGAGACGTTAATGCCCTTGCCGCCTGGGACGATCCTCCACTCCGACGGGCGGTGAACCCGGTCCAGGGAGAAATTGGCCACAGTGTAGGTTTTGTCAACCGCGGCGTTGAGTGTGACAGTGATGATCATAGAGTCCGTTCGGGCCTGCGTTGAGGCCGTGCAACGCCTGTAGCATATCACCACAGGCTCCTTCTGAGCAACCTCACCGCAGGTCCGGTGGACATTCCGCCCGATGCTGTCCATGACCTTTCTCAGGCAGGGCGAACATGATATAATGCGGCGGCCCGCCAGCATGGAAGCCGGGTCACGATACCCTTATGAACTTTCTCAAAGTGCTGTCCAGCCGCTTTTCGCGCGCCATCGGTATAGATCTCGGAACGGCCAATACGCTCGTCCACGTGCGCGGTAGGGGGATTCTCCTCCGCGAGCCCTCGGTCATCGCCACCGAGGTGGAGAGCCGCAAGATTCTTGCCGTCGGCGAGGAAGCGAAACGAATGCTGGGGCGCACCCCCGGCAACGTCGTCGCAATCCGGCCGCTCAAAGACGGCGTCATCGCCGACTTCGACCAGACCGAGCAGATGTTGCGCGGGTTCATACGCAAAGTCCATCGTACGGGCGGCTTCGTCCGGCTGAAGGTCGTGGTGGGCATTCCGTCGGGCGTCACCGAGGTCGAGCGCCGCGCGGTGCTTGATGCGGCGCGCAAAGCTGGGGCGCAGGAGGCCTATCTCATCGAGGAACCAATGGCCGCGGCCATCGGCGCCGGTCTGCCTGTCAGCGAGCCGACCGGAAGCATGATCGTGGATATCGGCGGCGGAACCACGGAAGTCGCCGTCATTTCGCTCGGAGGCATCGTCACCAGCAACTCGGTGCGCGTCGCGGGCGATGAAATAGACGAAGCGACCGTCGCCTATGTCCGGCGGGTGTACAACCTTATGATTGGCGACCGCACCGCGGAAGACGTCAAGACCACCATTGGTTCCGCCTACCCGCTCGAACAGGAACTGACTCTGGAGGTTCGAGGGCGCGACCTCATCTCGGGCCTTCCCCGGAGCGCCCTGCTCACGTCCGAGGAGATTCGCGAGGCTTTGTCCGACCCGGTGAACTCGATTGTCGAGGCGGTCAAGCTCACTCTCGAACGCACGCCGCCAGAGCTGTCGGCGGACATCATGGAGCGGGGCATCGTGATCGCGGGCGGGGGCGCTCTTCTGAGAGGGATTGATCAGCTTCTTGCGGACGAAACGGATATGCCGGTGCATGTTGCCCACGATCCGCTTTCCTGCGTGGTCATCGGAACGGGACGCGCGCTTGAGGAATCGGAGAGGAATCCCGCGCTGCGCAAGGCCCTCGTGAACTCCGCCAGGTTCGGCTAGACCGCGCTGCCATGACTGAACGCCACGGACGTCAGCCCCGATGAGCCGCAGAACCTTACGGCTGATCGTGTTCGCCGCCGTCCTGATCCTGGGCATTACGGCCGGGATCGCCGGGAGGCGGGCGCAGACACAGGGGCGCGCCGGATTTCTCAGCGAATGGACGGGGCTTCTTGCGCGGCCGTTCCTTGCCTCGGGTCAGGCCGTCGCGTCCAAGGGCCGCTCCTTTACCAGCATATTCCGTACCAACTCCTCGCTCAAGCGGCAGAACGCCGGCCTCGCGAGCCAGAACGAGCGCCTCCGCCGCCGGTTGCACCAGATGTCCGAAGCCGAAGCGGAAGCCAAACGCCTGCGCGGCCTGTTGTCGCTCAGCGAGAAGCTTCCCGTGAAGACCGTGACTGCGCGAGTGCTTGTCCGGCCCGCAACCCCCTGGGCGCAGACCTGCACCATCGGTGCCGGCTCGGCTGACGGCGTGAAGGTTGGCTCGGCCGTTGTTGCCACGCGCGGACTTGTGGGGATGGTGTTCACGATGCAGCCTCGTACCAGCCAGGTGCTGTTGCTCAGGGACGCGGCCAGCTCGGTGGCGTCGCTTGTCCAGCGCACGCGGGCACCGGGAATATGCTCGGGCGACGGTGGGGAGATGCTGCGGATGATGTACATTCCGCTGGCCTCGGACATCCGCAAGGGCGACAGCGTGCTGTCATCGGGCGATGGCGGGGTCTTTCCGAAGGGGATTATCGTGGGTACGGTTGAAGCCGTGACCGCGCAGAACCACGACCATTTCAAAAAGGCGCTGATCCGGCCCGCTGTCGAGCCGCGCTCGCTGGAAGAGGTGCTCGTTGTGGTGGAACGCCCGTGAAGGTCGCGGCGGCTTTTGTTACTCTGTTTGCGGCCTTTGTGTTGCAGGGGCAGTTCGCCGACAGGGTCGCGTCCACTCAGTGGCGTCCCGACCTTATCCTGACCGTTGTCATCATCTCCGCGCTGCTGCTTCGAAGCCCTACTCTGGGGATCATCGCGCTCATCGGAGGGTTTCTCGAAGGGGTGCTGTGCGGACGGTACTATTTGGCCTTCACAATCAGCCGGGTGCTGGCGGCGCTTGTTGCTGTCACCGTCGCCGATCCGATGGAAGTGAACCCGGCCGTGGCGGTGGGCGTGGCGGCGCTGTCGGCGGCGGCGGCTCAGGTGGTGTTCTTGCTTGTCGAGCCGTCGGGCAATCTCGCGTTCTGGGCGAACACGGCTGCCCGCCAGGTGCTGCTGGTCAACGCCATGTCAGCGGTTCTCTATCCGCTTGCCCGCAGACTCGCGGGTGACCCGCGCCCGGAGGAACTGTGAGCCTGCGCTGGACTGTCGAGCGTGTTATACTGTAATTCGGACAAGGCTATGATGGCCCGCGGCGTCCCGGCGCTCGTCGCTATTGTCGGGCCCACGGCGGCGGGGAAGACAGGCGCGGCGGTCAGCCTGGCCGAAAAAACCGGGGGCGAAATCATCTCCGCCGACAGCATGCAGATATGGCGGGGAATGGACATCGGCACGGCGAAGCCCTCGCCCGCGGAACGCGAGCGCGCCACCTTTCACCTGGTGGACGTGGTGGATCCCGGTGACGATTTCAGCGTTGCCGTCTTCCAGCAGATGGCCCGGGAGGCAGTCGCCGAAATCCGGGCGTGCGGGAAGTGCGCCATTCTGGCGGGTGGAACCGGGCTGTATGTCCGTGCGGTGGTGGATAGTCTGTCGTTTCCGCCCCCGCCGTGCGCGGAGGTGCGCGACCAGTTGCGCGCCGAGGCGGAGCGCGCCGGCAGCGGCGAGCTTCTCGAGCGGCTGCGCGCGGTGGACCCGGCCGCGGCGGCGCGGCTGTCGCCTGCCGATACCAGGCGGATCATCCGGGCACTGGAAGTCTTCGAGACGACAGGCAGGCCGATCTCGTCGTTTCATGAGGACGATCGCAGAAGGCGCGAAAACACGCAGTGGAAACTATTCGGTCTGGAGTACTCTACCGAAGCTCTTGCCATAAGAATCAATGAGCGTGTTGACGCGATGGTGCGCGAGGGGCTCGAACAGGAGGTGCGGGCGCTGAAGGCGCTGGGCCTGTCCCGCGGCTCGCGGGCGGGAAGGGCTCTCGGGTACAGCGAGATGCTTGCCTGTCTGGACGGTGAGTGCTCGCTCGATGAGGCTATTGAGGCGATCAAGCTGAACACGCGCAGGTTCGCGAAGAGACAGCGAACCTGGTTCCGCGCGGACAGCCGGATCGCGTGGATAGCGGTAGAGGGCAAGTCTCCGGATGCGATCGCGGAGGAGATTCTCGATCGCCTGGAAGGATCGGGCAGTCCGTTCGCGGGCTGACCCGGGAGTTGCGATTGAACTGATTATCGTGCGGCAGGGTTCGGGGCCGCACAAGCGATGCCGGGCGGCTGATAAGCCCGGAATACGGCAGTCCCTGGCGAAGGAATTGCCGCGGTTGAGGGAGTTATGCACAAAAGTCAGACGAATCTTCAGGATCTTTTCCTGAACCAAATTCGCAAAGAGAACGTACCGGTCACGGTTTACCTTATTGGAGGGGTTCAGCTCAAGGGTCATGTTCGCGGGTTTGACGCGTTCACCATCATTCTCGAAAGCCCGAGCAAGCCGACTCAGCTCGTTTACAAGCACGCGCTGGCGTCGGTGGTGCCGGCCCGGCCTGTAAACTTCCGGGTGGATTCGGGCGCGCCGCGCGAAGCGCCGCAACAGGCTCCCCCGCAGGACGGTACGGAAGCTAGCCCCGAGGCGGACGCGTAGTGCGGTTTACCAAAATGCACGGTGCCGGCAATGACTTCGTCGTTGTTGACGCGACTGCCGCCAGTCTCGACGGGGCCGGGATGGCGGCGCTCGGTAGACGGGTCTGCGACCGCCATATGGGGGTGGGGGCGGACGGGCTGATGTTCGCCGTCCGGGGCGATCAGGCACCCTTCCGGATGCGGCTTTGGAACTCCGACGGGAGTGAGGCCGAGATGTGCGGCAACGGCATCCGCTGCTTCGCGCGTTTCCTTCAGAAGCAGGGCCTCGCCTCCGGCGATGAGTTTGCGATCGAGACGGGAGCCGGCGTCAAGACGGTGCAGTTTATCGAATCCGGCGAGCGCTCGGCGCAGATTCGGGTGGATATGGGCGCGCCGTTGCTGCGGAGGGCTGACATCCCGATGACGGGCGCTGAGGATGGTTCTCGTTTTGTCACCGAGACCCTGTCCGTGGGCGGCCGCGAACTGGACGTCACCTGCGTTTCGATGGGCGTGCCGCATTGTGTGGTGAGGGTGGATGATGTTGATGCGTTCCCCGTCACCGAAATCGGGCCGCTCATTGAGAACCACCCCCTGTTTCCGCGCCGGACGAACGTGCCATTTGTTCAGGTGCTTTCGGATTCGGAACTGAAGGCGCGGGTGTGGGAGCGTGGCGCGGGGCTGACGCTCGCCTGCGGCACCGGGGCCTGCTCATGTGTTGTCGCGGGCGCTCTGAACGGATGGGCGGGGCGGTCGGCTCTGGTTCATCTTGAGGGCGGCGATCTGCGCATAGAGTGGCTTTCGGATGGACGGGTTCTGATGACCGGCCCGGCGGCTGAGGTTTTCACGGGCGAGTTTCCGCTCTAGGTCTGCCCTGGTGCCGGCGTATGGCGCCGATGTCGCGAGTGGGCGCGGTGTTCTGCTGACGGCGGATTCGCCAGCAATGTCATATGCCCCACGAAGTAGCACAGAAGGATAGAGCCCTTATCCTCTTCGAGAGCGAAGAGGAGGATGCCTGGCACGTCGAGGAGATGTGCGAACTTGCCTTCACGGCAGGGGTGGATGTCGTGGGGCGCTTCTTCTCGCGAGTGCGGCGGCGTCCTGGGCAGCCGTTCATTTCGGCTGAGCGCGCCGCCGATCTGCATCAGGATGTGATTGAGAGCGGCGCGAACGTGTTGCTTGTCGCGGAGGATATGGGCCCCAGCGAACACTCTGAACTCCAGCAGGAGGCCGGAGTGCGTGTGGTGGATCGCACGCAACTCATTCTCGACATATTCGCCCGAAGAGCCCACACGAAGGAAGGCAAGCTGCAGGTAGAGCTTGCGCAGCTCAACTATCTGCTGCCCCGGCTTGCCGGGTCGGGATCACAAATGTCGCGGCTGGGTGGCGGGGTGGGTACGCGGGGACCGGGAGAGACGAAGCTCGAATCCGACCGCAGACGCTTCCGCCGCCGGATTGCGACCCTGGCCGACGAGATCGAACTCGTACGCAAGCACCGTGAAGTCGCCCGCAGCGCGCGCAGGAAGCTGCCGTTTCCCTCCGCCGCGCTCGTCGGATACACCAGCGCGGGCAAGTCCACACTGCTGAACCTGCTTGCAGGTTCGGATGTGCCGGCGGACTCTCGCCTCTTCTCGACGCTCGACCCGACAACGAGGCGCGTCGTCCTTCCGGACGGGTGGGGCGTGCTCGTTACGGACACTGTCGGCTTCATCCGCAACCTGCCGCACTCGCTCATCGCGGCCTTCCGCGCCACCCTCGAAGAGGTGGTGCTTGCGGATGTGCTGGTGCTGGTGGTGGACGCCTCGCATCCGAACCGGGATGACCAGATAGACGCTGTCCGTGACACGCTTGCCCAGATCGGCGTTCACGACAAGCCCACGGTCACCGTCTACAACAAGAGCGACCTCTGCTCCGACACCTACGAGTTGCGCCGTCTCGTCGCATACGACCCTCTGTCCTGCTACATGTCCGCGCTGTGGCAGGATGGGGTGCCGCACCTCATCGCGCGAATCAAGGCGGCGGTAGAGTCGTTGCTCGTCTCCGTCGAGGCGCTGGTGCCCTACGAACGCAGCGACCTCGTCTCGTTCTGCTACGACTGTGGCTGCGTCAACAGCGCGGAGTACATCGAGCAGGGCGTGCTCATCCGCGCCGACCTCGCGCAGTCCTTCGCGGTTCATCTGACGCCCTATCTGCTGAGCGAGAGCCCGGAAACCAGGTAAGGGTGTTTCGCCCCCTGCTTCATCGCGATTACCGGCTCTACTGGTCGGGAACGCTCGTCTCGTTCACGGGCACGTGGCTGCAGAGCACGGCGCTGTCGTGGCTGGTGCGCTCGCTGACGGCGTCCCCGTTCTTTCTGGGGGCCGTGGGGTTTTGTTCGTCCGCGCCGATGTTCGCCCTGTCGCTTTTCGGAGGCGTGCTTGCGGACCGCCTCGACAAGCGCCGCACGCTGTACTTTACTCAGGCGGCGCTTGCGGGCTGTGCCAGCATGCTCGCATATCTCACTGTCAGCGGGCGCGTTCAGATCGAGCATATTATGCTGATCGCTCTTGCCAGCGGCACGGCCGCCGCCCTGGACGCCCCGCTCAGACAGAGCCTGGTGTACCATCTGGTCGGCAAGCAGGATCTTCCGAACGCTATCGCTCTCAACTCTGTCGGGTTTAACAGCGCGCGCATTCTGGGCCCGGCTCTGGCGGGCCTCATCATAGCCGCCTGGGGTCAGGGGGTCTGTTTCGCCCTCAACGCGGCAAGCTTCGGCGCGGTTATCCTGGCGCTTGTGATGGTGCGAGTGGACACCCGCCCGGCCGAGGAACCCAGTTCCAGCGTTCTTTCCGATCTTCAGGGCGGGCTGATGTATATCAGGTCGCAGCGAACAATCCTAGCGCTTCTGCTTATGGTTGCCATCCCCCATGTCCTGTCGTTTCCGTATCAGACCCTGCTGCCGATATTCGCCCGGGACATCCTGCATCAGGGGGCAGAGGGGTTTGGGGCGATGCTCAGTTTCGCGGGCATCGGCGCGCTTACGGGGGCGATGTCCATCTACCATCTTTCCCGAAGCCTGGGCAGGGGACGAACGATGATTCTGGCGGCGGGCGTTGTGGGGCTCGCGCTCATCGGGTTGTCGCAGGCCACGCACTTTCCCATCACACTCGCCTGCATGGTGGTGGCGGGCTATGGGACGGTGGTTTACATCGCAACCATCAACGCCGTTCTGCAGACGCTCGCTTCCGACCGCATGCGCGGGCGGGTGGTCGGAACGTATGTCTTCGTGTCCCAGGGCCTCAACCCCATCGGCAGTCTCTGGATCGGCGGCCTTGCCGAGTTCTCGTCTCCGCAGATCGCCGTGCTGTCGGGCGGGCTTGTTTTTGTGGTGATAAGCGTGATCGCGTGGCTCCGGCGCCCGGATATCCGCTTGCTGTAAAGGCGCGGAGAAACGCCCGGGCGTTGCCGAAGTCCTCAAATCGCCAGCGTCTGGAGTTGACACGTTGGGCGCTCAAAACTAGAATGCCTTTTGTCCGGCGTCTGTTGCGGGCACGCTCGCCGTCTTGGCGGGCGTCATCTCCGGAGGCTTAAAACACTACATGAAACTACACAGGTTTGCTTTGTTCGCGGTGCTCGCGCTGCTGACGCTCCAAGCGGGCGCTGGCGCGGTGCCCGTGGATACCTCGGGCATGAGGCTGCTCAGTTACGATGACGGGAAGATGGATGAGCGCGTGAAGCTCAATCTGACCGGTGCCACGGTCGAGTTCACGACCGATGGCGCGCGCGACCTTACCGGGGTCCAGTTCTTCGGGTCGCGCTATGCCACCGACGCGACCCCTCTCGACAACTTTGTCGTCACCATCTCCGACGAGCAGTTCCGGCCGATGCAGCGCATTGACAAGCCGTTGACGAACATCAGCCCCGGCCGGGATACCTGGCAGACGATGAATCTTGACACGCCGCTGTCGGTGTCGGGCAAATTCTACGTGACGCTCATCTACGATTCCACGCTGCGCAAGGGAGTGTTCCTCGGCGCGGATACCACCGCCCCCGGCGACTCGTCCAGAGTGGGCGTTCCTGGAACCGTGGCCGCTCCCGTTGATCCGAAGGTGAACTTTATGATCCGCGCCGTGACCACTCCTCCGGGCGTTGCCGCCGCCGCGCGCGCGGCCAAGCCGGCCCCGGCGGTCAAGAAGCCAGCGGTATCTTCCGCGCCTGTGGCGACGGCCTCCGCGGCGAAGCCGAAGCCCGCGCTCACCCCGTTTACCCGGCCGTCGGCGAAGGGTCAGTTCGCCTATCGCGATGTCAATCGCCGTCTCTCCATGCGCTCCAAAGCGCCCGCGCTTCCGCGCGGCGCAGGACGCGTTGATGTGAGCTGGGATGTCGCGCCGCCCGTTTCGGTTACGCTCCAGTATGTGGGCTATGGCGCGAAGAAACCTTCCGTGTCCGTGGGGCAGTTCAATGCGAGCAGAATCGTCGTGGACTTCCCTGTTCCCGAGCCTGCGCAGTTCAGTGTGCTCGTCGAGAAGCCGGGATTCGAGGCGGCGAGCAAGGTGTTCCGCGTGGTGCGCGGCAGCAATCAGCAGTGGCGCGCGATGTTGGTGAAGGGCGGCGGCGCGGGCACGCCTCCTCCGGCAATAGACGCAGGGACGCAGCCCGCTGTCGAGCCGGCTCTGCCCGCGAACCCTCTGCCGTCGTCCATGGACCCGGACCGCAACGCCACGGGGTTCGGTGGGAACATGAGCACTCCTGACCAGCCCGCCATCGAACCGGGGACAGCGCCTGTGGTGCCGTCCATTGACGCCCCATCGCCGCTGCCGGGCCCGGATGACCCAGCGCTGCGCTCGAACGTTGCTCCTCGCGCTCCGCGCGTCGGTCGTGAGCCAGGCAATCGTCCGGGAGTTGCGCCCGCCGATGGCGGTAATGCCGCGCCCGGAACAGCGGCAGACGGGGCCTATCGCAGGCCGCGCAGAAACGTCGCCCCGCCTCCCGCTCCGGGTGGCAATGCTGGCGAAGACAACGAAGCCAGCGACGTTCCGCCGCCGCCAGATCTGTAGCTTTCTTTCAATCGGTATCCAGCAGGGAATCCCTCTTCCGGCGCAGGAGCGCGGGCGGAGGGATTCTCTGTTTTTGCCCTGCGACAGACTGGAGGGTGTGTTCGGAGAAGAGTGCCGCCGCGGTCAGGCGTCGCGCTCGAAGATTACTCTGGCCGGGCTGCCATCAGCGCCTTCGAGCTTCAGCGGCAGGCAGACAATCCGCCACCAGCCGCCCGCAACCTCCCGCAAGTCCAGCCCTTCCACTAGGACTATGCCCGCCCCCAGAAGGGTGTCATGCACAGCATGCGAGCCCGCGTGAAAGCCCTCAACGGACAGATAGTCTACGCCGGCGAGCCTGATCCCGCGTTCAACGATGGCCGTTGCCGCCGCGCCCGACATGTGCGCGAAGTCGTCACAAAAACTGTCGGAAGTCAGAAGACCCCGCGCGGTGTTTGCCGTGCGTAGAATCAGCCTTTCGCAGTCGGGAGCACCAGCGATGTCCTCCGCCGTGACCAAGCCGCGGACATCGGGGAGATCAAGCACAAACGCCGACCCGATGAGGGTATCGAGGTCCATTGCTTCCACGCTCTGTCCGGCGGCGATGAAGTGTGAAGGCGCGTCCACATGCGTTCCCGTGTGGACGCCCATATCCATGCGCGTGACGTTGCACGAGTCCCCGTCCGCCATGCTGGAGATTTGTGTGAAGACTACACCGCCATCGCCGGGCCAGACGGCCATGCCGGGGCGGATGGGCAGGGTTGCGTCAACGCGTATCAAGAGGGGGAGTTTCTCAGTATTCGTCGAGAAGCTTGCTCACGCGGAGCCTGAGCGACTCGGGACAATGCGCCTCGGAGCCCTTGCGGCGCACCACTTTCCAGAGCGACGCCTCGAAAGCAAAGCGGTCGCAGCAGTGACGGCAGATGTGTAGATGCTCCTCGACGTCTTCGATGGATGCTTGCGCCCCTTCACGATCGAGATAATCGTAAAGAAGCGCGACCGCCTCGCCGCAGGTCAGTTTTCTATGCCCCGACATAGCCCATTTCGCGCGCCTGCTCGTAGAGATGCTTCTGAAGTACCTTGCGCCCGCGGTAGAGGCGGGAACGCACGGTCCCAATCGGGATGTTGAGGATGTCCGCAATCTCCTGATACGCGAAGCCCTCAACCGCGTTCATCACGACCACCAGCCGGAACTCCTCGGGCAGCCTGTCTATCGCCGCCATAATGTCGTTGTACGCGAACTTGCTGAGAATCTGGGACTCCGGATCCGCTCCCAGTTCGTTGTTCCGTGCCGCCTGCGAAAGGAAGTAGAAGTCCTCCACCTCCGGCAGGTCCACGCGCTCCGGCTCCCGCGATTTCTTGCGGTAGCTGTTGATGAACGTGTTCGTCAATATTCGAAACAACCACGCTCGGATGTTGGTTCCAGACTGGAACTGGTGGAAGTGGCGGAACGCGAGCAGGATGGCTTCCTGCACGAGGTCTTCCGCGTCGGAGGGGTTGCGGGTCATGCGAAGCGCGGCCGAGTACAGCCGGTCGAGGTGCGGCAGTGCCTGCTCTTCGAACTCCCTGCGTCTTGTATCGTCGGCGGCAGCCATTGTTGTCCGCGGGATGAGATCTGGTGGACGAAGCCGTCCGCCCGCATGTCCCGCCGAAGTATAGCCGACTCCTGCCCGGAAGTCAAAAAGCTATCCGGATTGCACGGCTTCGGCGGGAACACCGCTTGGCGTGCCGCGTATCAGTCAGACAGGAGTGTCCGCATGTCAGGAGATCCCTTTCCCATATATTGCCGCCAGTGCCATCGCGCCATTGCCGCGTCAGCGCGCGTCTGCCCGCACTGTGGGGCTGCTCAGGGGCTGGCCGCGCAGGCTGCGCTGCCCCAGCAAGAGCAGCAGCAATACGCCGCTCCGGCTGCCGCGCCGCCAGCCGCCGCGCCCGCGGCGCAGGGCGTCTCGACCTGCTATAGCTGCATGACGCAGGTTACTCCCGGCGACATCTTCTGCCGTGCGTGCGGCACGCCGCTGGTGTCCGGAATCGGCGGCGGAAGCGTTGACGCGGTCCAGGCCAGCGCCAAAGCCTACGGCATCAGCGCGCTTGTATGCGCGCTTCTCGGATTCGCACCCGGAGCGGTGATTCTGGGGCTGGTGGCCATGGTCAAGGGGTCGCGGGGTTTGGGGTGCGCGGCCATCATCATCGGCATCGCTGGCACAGTCCTCTTCGTTATTCTTGGCGCTGGACTGATTCAGGAGGCTCTGCGCATGTTCCCTGGCGTGGGGACGCAGGGCATTCCCCCCGATCTGCTGCCGTGACTGTGGCTTGACGGGGACGGATGCCGCGGATATCGTCTAAGATGTGCGTGGGCGCCGAGTGGTTGACTGCGCGGGGCGCTTTTGGGCATCCCGCGTGGTAGGAAAGTCCGGGCTCCGCAGGGCGGGATGCCGGATAACCTCCGGGGCCGCGGGAGACCGTGGTACGGAAAGTGCCACAGAAAAGAAAACTCGAAGCACGGCCTCCGGGCCGCGCCCGAAAAGCTGAAACGGTGGTGTAAGAGACCACCAGGTCCCGCGAGAGCGGGATGCTTGGTAAACCCCATCTGGAGCAAGGCTAATAGGAAGGGGCTAACGTTGCCCGCGATCCCTTCGGGAAATGCCGCTTGAGCGCCGGCGCAAGCCGGCGCCCAGACAGATGACCACATAAAACAGAACCCGGCTTACGGGCGCCCACCTTTTTCAAACTTGCGTTATTCGCTCGCCGTACGAAAGGCCATACACCGGATGCCCAGCGACAGGCTCGCACAACAGATTGAGTTCATCGTCGAAGTTGACAGACTGAAGCAGGTCTTCCGCCAGACGTTGCTGATGGATGCCTCTCGGCGCGAAAACGACGCCGAGCACTCCTGGCACCTTGCTCTGATGGCGGTGCTTCTCGCGGAGTACTCTGCTGACCCAAGCATTGATATCCTGCGAGCGGTGAAGATGGCGCTCGTTCATGACATCGTCGAGATAGACTGCGGCGATACGTTCTGCTACGACAATGAAGCTAACATCGGCAAGCTGGAGCGCGAGACGAAATCGGCCGACCGCATCTTCAGTATCCTGCCGCCGGACCTCGCCAGTGATGTCCGCGCGCTCTGGGACGAGTTCGAAGCGCGCCAGACCCCCGAGGCGAAATTCGCGGCTTCGCTCGACAGGCTTCAGCCTCTGCTGCACAACTTCAGGACAGAAGGGGCGGCGTGGCGGCGGCATGGCGTCACCGCCGATCAAGTCATTGAGCGCAACTGCCACATTGCCGAGGGTGCGCCCGCGCTCTGGGAGTTCGCCAGCGGCATGATCGAGGACGCAGTTCGCAAGGGATATCTTGCGCCCGCTCCTGACCAATAGAGGGTTTGCGCCCTCCGGCCGCTAACTCACTCCTGACTTCATCGCAGGAGAGGCGGGCAGATATGCAGCTCAAGCCAGGGCACATCGTTTCCGGTATCTTTCTCATCGCGCTCATCTGCTGTGCGGGTTGTTCCACGCAGCAGGCGCCTTCGGGCAAGGGCGCGACAACCATCGCAGTCATCCCCAAGGGTACCACGCACGCGTTCTGGAAATCCGTGCATGCGGGCGCACTGAAGGCGGCAAAGGAATTCGGGGTCGAGATCAGGTGGCAGGGGCCGCTGAAGGAGGACGACCGCGAGGCGCAGATTCGCCGCGTTGAGGAGTTCGTGAGCACGAACGTGTCCGGAATCTGCCTCGCTCCGCTCGACGATGTCGCACTGAAAGCCCCTGTCGCCGCGGCCCAGAGCAAGAACATCCCTGTCGTCATCTTCGACTCCAGCCTGAAGGATGTGGATTACGTCAGTTTCGTTGCCACCGACAACTACAAGGGAGGCGAACTCGCGGCCGAAGAGATGGGACGTCTGCTCTTCGGCAAAGGACGGGTGGTGGTCCTTCGATATCAGGAAGGCTCGGCAAGCACCTTCGACCGCGAGAAGGGCTTTCTGGACGGCATCAAGCGGTTCCCGGGGATCAAAATCGTGACCGCAAGCCAGTACGGTGGCACCACGCGTGAGACCGCCTTCGCTGCGAGCGAGCGCCTGCTTGCGCCGCTGAAGGGCGCTGGCGGCAAGCTCAACGCGGAGGGCATCTTCTGCCCCAACGAGTCCACAACCTTCGGGATGCTGCGCGCGCTGCAGGACGCCAACCTGGTCGGGACGGTGCGCTTCGTCGGCTTCGACAGCGCCCCGGAGCTGGTGACGGCGCTGACGGAGAAACAGATAGATGCGCTGGTCGTTCAAGACCCGATGAAGATGGGCTATCTGGCGGTCAAGGCGATGGTGGAGCATCTCGGCGGCAAGGAGGTCGAGAAGCGCATTGACACCGGCGCCTACCTTGTCACCCTGGGGAATATGCAGGAGCCGCAGATAAAGGAGCTGCTCAATCCTCCACTGGACGAATGGCTACAGTGAACCTCCGCGAAGCCTGCTACCTGTCGGAGCCTGCCATTCATCGGGAGCGCTTCGCCCCATGAAGAGCTTGCGCTGCGCACTGAATGCCGTGGGCGGCGGACGATGGGGCTGGCTCGGGCCTGTCGCCGGGCTCGCCATCGTGTTTGCCTTGTTCGCCGCTATCGGCCCTCCCAGCTTTCGCGAATGGGGCAACGTGGAGACGATCCTCCGCCAGACCGCCATTGTCGGCAGCGCGGCGCTCGGCATGACCGTCGTCATTATCGCGGGCGGGATAGACCTTTCCGTCGGTTCCATCGTCGCCCTGTGCACGGTCATCGTTGCGCTGGTGCTTGCGGGAGGCCACGGTCCGCTGCTGGCGGCAATGACCGGGGTGGGGGCCGGACTGGCTTGCGGGTTTGTAAACGGGCGGCTCATCACGCGGCTGCGCGTGGTGCCGTTCATTGTGACACTGGGCACTCTGCTTCTTGCGCGGGGCCTGGCAAAAGGCCTTGCCCGTGAGCAGACGGTCAGCGCTCCGGCGACTTGTCTCAACAGCCTGCTCGCGTCGCTGCCGGATTCACACGCGTGGATGATCGTTCCGGCCGGGGTGTGGATCACCGTGCTGCTCGCCGTCGCCGTAAGCACGCTCCTGCGCCGCACGCACCCCGGACGTTACTTCTTCGCGCTCGGCTCCAACGAGCAGGCGGCGCGGTTGTCCGGGGTTCCGGTCAACGCCGTCAAAGCTGCCGTCTATTCACTGGCGGGGCTGTTCGCGGGAGTGGCCGGTGTGCTGCAGTTCTCACGCCTCACCGTCGGTGATCCCACGGTCGCTTCGGGGTTGGAACTCGATGTGATCGCCGCCGTCGTCATCGGCGGTGGCAGCCTGTCGGGCGGCGAGGGCTCGGTGCTCGGCAGCCTTGTCGGGGCGCTCATCATGAGCGTGATCCGCAACGGATGCGCCCAGATGTTTCTGCCCAACTGGGTGCAGGAGATCGTCACCGGGGCGATCATCGTGCTCGCCGTTGCGCTCGACCGTATGCGGCACCGCGCGGGTGAGCAGGCCGCTCTCACGCAGAGGCCCGACTCCTCCGCCTGATCTCAGCCGCCTTTCGCCCTGTCGAGCAGGCGCGTCAGACAGCGGCGGCACTCCAGCATGGAACGCATTGTGTGGTAGTTGATCTTCCACGCGTGCCCCATGTAGTCCCACTGCACGTTGTTGTTCTCGTCAAGCAGCGCGAACCATTCGCCAACGTCGTGGTTGATGACGAAGTCCATCACGAAGCGGTGGACGCTCTTGTAGCCTTCCCAGCAGCGCTCATCGCCGAACTGCCCCACGCCGTCCAGCATCGCCACCAGAGTTTCGGCCTGCTGCCAGAACTCCTTGTTGCGCTCGCGCGCCGGGCCGTCGCCGGGGCCTTCGCAGAACACGCCGCCCTTGTCCCAGTCAATACCCCACGTCAGGCAGTGGTCGTAGAGCCGTCTGATCTTCGGCGCGTACTTCCCACGTTCCAGCCCCAGCACGTCAATGGTCCAGCTCAGCAGCCAGCCCAGTTCCACGTTGTGCCCGTAGCTCGTGTTGTCGAGAGGCCGCCCTTCGGGGTCGTCCGCCTCACGGTCTGACCCCCAGACGTTCTTGAACTGGGTGGCCCGCAGCGGCGTCCAGTCCGGCGTGAACTGAGCGAGCCCAGTCCCGAACTCAGGGTGCAGCATCTTTTCGCAGATCAAGTCCATGATCTGTTGTATGTGCCGGCGCAGGGGGCCCAGGTGCTTGGCTGAGTTGAAGAACTTGCGTTGAGCACGATAGCAGTTGGTGAAGGCCTCCATTAAGTGTATGTGGACATCCAGGGACTTTCGGTCGCCGGGTCTGGTGTGCTCCCAGTTGTCCTCAAAGAACTCGTAGTATCCGCCGTGGTGGGCATCTAGTGCTCTTGTCTGAAGCAACTGCAGCATACTTTCGGCCGCTGAGTGCGGGTCAGTTGCCTCATGCCACGTGGACCCGGGCTTGATCTGAAATCTGGAGCAGGCCGCAGCGTACTTGCTGAACGCGTAGATCGCAAAGCTGTGGCCGTATACCACCTTCTTGGCATCGATGGCGGTCCCATCCCGTTCGGCGGTCCATACATAGCCGTAGTAGTTCTCATCTATAAGCCGTTGACCGACGAAATCAAATCCTTGCCGCGCCTGCTCCAGAAAGTACCCGTCGCCGAACCCCTCCTGATGCGCCCGCGCGAATGCGTAGATCACCCGGGTCTGGCAAATGAGCGTCTTGACGGTCTCGCCCGTGGGCTTCCCGTCGCGGTCGAAGTACGTCAGAAAGCCGCAGTATTTCTCATCAACTCCGTGCGTCATCCAGAACGGAACAAGCTCTTCGGTCAGATGATGCTCGATCTCCTTCAGATGACTCTCTATCTCACGCGCCGGAGGTATGAATCCGCTCTCTTCCGTCATCGCCTGCTTCCTTCGTTCCTCGCGCCGCAGAAGGCGTTTGCGCCACCCACGGCTAAGGTATTGCGGACAGAGACGGCCGTTTCCTTTGCGGCTCTGCCTTGTATCCGGACAAACACTCGTGACGCTTGAACATCTGAAGCGGCTTCTGGAAGCGATTTGCACCGCGCGGGGCGCCGTTTTCGGCGACTACTGCCTGGACGCGTACTGGTTTGCCGATCTGTCGCGCAGCGAGCTCTCGCTGGAAACCGGGCTGCCGACGCACCCTGTGGCGCACCAGCGCTGCTTGCCCGGCGGCGCAGGAAACGTCGTCACGAACCTGGCCGCGCTTGGCGCAGGCTCCGTGCACGCGCTCGGCGTCATCGGCGACGATATCTGGGGCCGCGAACTGCTTCGTCTTCTTCAGAATTCCGGCGCGGACACGAGCGGCATTCTGACTCAGACCGCTCACTGGGACACGCTCGCCTACGTCAAGCCCCATGTCGAAGGCCGCGAGGAGAACCGGCGCGACTTCGGGAACTTCAACGAGCTGTCGCGCGGCACCGCCGAAGCGCTCATTGCGCGCCTCAATGAGTTGGCCTCCGAGGTGGACGTGGTCGTAATCAACCAGCAGGTGCCGCAGGGCATCCACACGCCCTTCCTGCGCGAAGCTCTGGCCGCCGCCATCGCCCGCCATTCCCGCATCATCTTTATTGCCGACAGCAGGCACTTCAGCGGATGCTACCCCGGCGCGTGGCTCAAGCTGAATGCCCGCGAAGCGGTCCGGCTGACCGGCGGGCCTGACGAGGTGCCTTCGCGCGGCCGTGTGCGCGAGGCGGCCGAATTGCTATTCGCGCGCGGCGGGCGTCCGGTGTTCGTGACGTGCGGAAGCCGGGGCGTTGTCGTGCGGACAGGCGAAGGGGTGGCGGAGATACCGGGCGTGCCCGCTACGGGCGAGACCGACACGGTGGGCGCGGGTGACAGCCTGCTCGCCGGGGTCGCGGCGGCGCTGGCTGCCGGAGCGGATCCGGCTGATGCCGCGTCGCTCGGTAACTACGCGGCCGCCGTCACCATCCGCAAGCTTCATCAGACCGGCACAGCCTCGCCATGCGAGATACTGGCCGTGGCCGCCGAAGGAACCGCGCCCTGATTCCTCGAAATAGCTCAGTGAGGGTAGCCCGGCCGGAGGAATTGCCGCTTGCTCGAATACAGACCCGTTGACGAAACAGTTTACAGGAGCGAACTGCTCCCGTGGCTTCCGCCGCGCATACTTGACGCTCACGTCCACGTAAGCCTTCGTCAGAGGCGCGTTCCAGTCAGCCCGGAGCGGATGAAGGGAAACTGGGCGATGGAGGTGGGCGTCTCGCACTCGTGGGAGGATCTGCGGGCAACGTACAAGACGCTCTTTTCGGGAGTTGAGGTGTTTTGCCTGGCGTTCGGCGGGGTTTTCAAAGAGTTCGACGCCGACGTTGACAATGACAGGGTGCTCTCGGGCATCAAAGACCCGGCCAACCGCGCCCGCGGTCTGTTTGTCAGCCGCCCCGAAGACGACCCCGCGCGAATACGGCAGGCGCTTCTGGATGGCTTCTCCGGGGTCAAGCCGTACCCCGTCTCGCCGCCTCGAACGAGACGGACTGCAGCATCTTCGACTTCCTGCCGCGCGCACCTCAGGGTGCTCGACGAGTACTCGGCCGTGGTCGTGCTGCACATCTCCCGCCCCGGACGCATCGGCGACCCGGAAAACATCCGCGAGGTGCTCGAGATCGCAGGCAGCTATCCGAATGTGCGCTTGGTTGTGGCGCATGTCGGGCGGGCGTTCTGCCTGCCGACGGCGCGCAAGGGGCTTCCGCATTTCACAGACCGCCCGGGCGTGCTATTTGACTGCTCGGCCAATCTCAATCCCGATGTGTTCGAGTACTTTTTCGACACTCTGGGTCCGGAGCGTCTGCTGTTCGGGACCGATCTGCCGATCACGCTCATACGCGGGGTGCGCGAGTACGTTGGGGAGCGATACATCAACTTCACCGATGCCCCGTATTCGTGGAATACCGATCGTAAGAGCCCGGAGGGGGAGGCACGGTACACTTTCTTTCTGTACGAAGAACTGCGGGCGCTGATCACTGCCCTTGGCAGGGTGGGGATGGGCAAGGCGGCGATACTCTACTCCAACGCTGCCCGAATGCTCGGAATCGAGGATGACAATGACTGACGAACAGGGAAGGCGCATATCGAGGCGCCGGTTTATCACCGCCGGAGGGGCCGCCGTTGCGGGGGCCGCGCTTGCTCCGCGAATCGTTTCGGCTCAGGAGGCTCGCACAGTGAAGAAGTCAAAGAAGGTCCGCATCGGAGTTGTCGGCGGCCGGTTTGGCTGCGCGTTTCAGTGGCACGAAGACCCCGGCTGCGTGGTGCAGGCGGTCAGCGACCTGCGCGAAGACCGGCTGAAAAGACTCGTCAACACCTACAAGTGCGACAACACGTATCCCTCGCTCGAAGAGCTGATCAAAGACCGCGACGTTGACGCCGTGGCAATCTTCACCCCGGCACCTGATCACGTGCGGCACAGCGTCAAGGCGCTCAAGGCAGGCAAGCACGTCATGTGCGCGGTCCCGGCCGCGGTTACGATAGCTGAGTGCGAGGAGCTTCTGGAGACCGTCCAGAAGACCGGGCTGACGTACATGATGGCGGAGACGAGCTACTTCCATCAGGCGATGATATCGGCACGGAAGTGGTACAAAGAAGGTGCCTTCGGCGAGATCTTCTACACCGAGGCCGAGTATCACCACCCGGGCATTGAGGCGCTGTATGTGGAGGACGGGAAGCGCACGTGGCGCTACGGGTTCCCGCCCATGAACTACCCGACGCACTGTACGGCGTTCCTTGTCGGGCTTACGGGCGAGCGGCTTGTCGATGTCACCTGCATCGGCTGGGGCAACGATTCGCAGTTCGTGAAGGACAACGTCTATAAGAACCCGTTCTGGAACGAGACCGCCCTGTTCAAGACGGACAAGGGCCACGCCATGCGGGCCGCTGTTCACAAATATGGTTCCATGCGTGGCACTGAGCGGGCGCAGTGGTACGGAGCGAAGATGAGCTTCTTCGAGCCCGATCCGAACGGGCTTGGGCCGATTATCGTGCGCAGGGGCGGACAGAAGGAGAAGGACACGGCCGGCTTCGAGCGGGATCTCCCCGAGTTCGAGCAGTACGATCAGCCCAAATGGTGGGAGACGATGCTGCCTGAGCCAATGCGCCACGGCGGCGGGCACGACGGCGCGGAGCCGTTCCTGACCCACGAGTTCGTAGATGCCATCGCGAAGGGCCGCAGGCCGGCGATTGATGTGTATGAGGCCATTGCGTACACCGCCCCGGGCATCATCGCGCACCAGTCCGCGCTGAAGGGTGGCAAGCAGATGAAGGTCCCGCAGTTCGACCGGAAGGCATAACGGGCTGTGGGGTGAGGAAGGACGAGGCGGAAATGGAGGCGATACTCTACTCCAACGCTGTCCGAATGCTGGGAATCGAGGATGACAATGACTGACGAACAGGGAAGGCGCATATCGAGGCGCCGGTTTATCACTGCCGGAGGGGCTGCCGTTGCGGGGGCCACTCTGGCTCCGCGAATCGTTTCAGCACAGGAGGCTCGCACATTGAGGAAGTCAAAGAAGGTCCGTATTGGAGTTGTCGGCGGCCGGTTTGGCTGCGCGTTTCAGTGGCACGAAGACCCCGGCTGCGTGGTGCAGGCGGTCAGCGACTTGCGCGAGGACCGGCTCCAGAACCTGGTCAACACATACAAATGCGACACGACATACCCGTCGCTTGAAGAACTGATCAAAGCCCGCGATATTGATGCCGTGGCAATCTTCACCCCGGCACCCGACCACGTGCGGCACTGCGTGAAGGCGCTGAAGGCGGGCAAGCACGTCATGTGCGCGGTCCCGGCCGCGATGACGATAGACGAGTGCGAGGAGCTTCTGGAGACCGTCCAGAAGACCGGGCTGACGTACATGATGGCGGAGACGAGCTACTTCCATCAGGCGATGATATCGGCACGGAAGTGGTACAAAGAGGGCGCCTTCGGCGAGATCTTTTACACCGAGGCTGAGTATCACCACCCGGGACTCGAAGTTTTGTATGTGGAGGACGGCCAGCGTACGTGGCGCTATGGCCTGCCGCCAATGAACTACCCTACGCACTGCACCGCGTTTCTGGTCGGGCTTACGGGCGAGCGGCTCACCGAGGTCACCTGCATCGGGTGGGGCGACGATTCGCAGTACGTGAAGGACAACGTCTATAAGAACCCGTTCTGGAATGAGACCGCGCTGTTCAAGACGGACAAGGGGCACGCAATGCGCGTGGCCGTTTACTGGTATGGCTCCATGCGCGGCACCGAGCGCGCGCAGTGGTATGGCACGAAAATGAGCTTCTTCGAGCCCAACCCGAACGGGCTTGGGCCGATCATCGTGCGCAGAGGCGGGCAGAAGGAGAAGGACACGGCCGGATTCGAGCGGGATCTCCCCGAGTTCGAGCAGTACGATCAGCCCGAGTGGTGGGAGACGATGTTGCCCGAGCCGATGCGCCACGGCGGCGGACACGACGGCGCGGAGCCGTTCCTGACCCACGAATTCGTCGAAGCCATCGCGAAGGGCCGCAGACCGGCGATTGACGTGTATGAAGCTCTTGCGTACACCGCCCCGGGCATCATCGCACACAAATCGGCGCTGAAGGGCGGCAAGCAGATGAAGGTGCCGCAGTTCGACCGGAAGGCGTAGCGGGCGATTATACTCGCAACCCCGGGCAAACCTGGCTCGCCATGCAGCGGGCCATCGGCGCTTGCTTGCTCGATCAGTGCTTGTGGGACAACCCGTTCACGTGAGACTGCCGGGCAATCAAAGCGTCCTTCTCCCACTCCTCAAGATACCTCGGAGCCTCCGGGTAGCATAGCCCCCATCCGCCAGAAGCGTGCCCGCCCGCCTGGCTTCGGGAATGATTGGCGGCGGTTTGCTGTTGTGTCTATAAGGTTGACAATATGAGCAGTCCACTTGACCAGATCGCCAGTGGCGAATACAAATGGGGTTTCGTTACCGACATCGAGGCAAAGACCATCCCGAAGGGCCTGAGCGAGGATGTTATCCGCCAGATTTCGGCTCTCAAGCACGAGCCCGGGTTTATGCTCGAATGGCGGCTCAAGGCGTACCGCCAGTGGCTCAAGATGACCGAGCCCGACTGGCCGAACGTCACCTACCCGCCCATTGATTATCAGGACATCAGCTACTATTCCGCCCCGGTCCAGAAGAAGCCGAAGGAGGGGCTGGAAGAAGTTGATCCGGAGCTTCTCTCGACATTCGAGAAGCTGGGCATACCGCTCGCCGAGCAGAAGCGCCTCGCGGGAGTCGCAGTGGACGCCGTCTTCGACAGCGTCTCGGTCGCGACTACGTTTCAGGAGCAGCTTGCCGCGCAGGGCGTGATCTTCTGCTCGTTCTCCGAGGCACTCCGCAACCATCCCGAGCTAGTGCAGAAGTACCTTGGCACGGTCGTGCCTTCGTCCGACAACTACTTCGCCGCCCTCAACTCCGCCGTTTTCAGCGACGGGTCGTTCTGCTTCATCCCGAAGGGCGTGCGCTGTCCGATGGAGCTCTCGACCTACTTCCGCATCAACTCCGCCAGCACGGGGCAGTTCGAGCGGACGCTCATTGTGGCCGAGGAAGGCGCGTACGTGAGCTATCTCGAGGGCTGCACCGCGCCGATGCGCGACGAGAACCAGCTTCACGCCGCCGTCGTCGAGATCATTGCGCTCGATGGCGCCGAGATCAAGTATTCCACTGTCCAGAACTGGTATCCGGGCGACGAAGAGGGCAAGGGAGGAATCTACAACTTCGTCACCAAGCGCGCGAAGGCAGGCGCGAATGCGAAAGTCTCGTGGACGCAGGTCGAGACCGGCTCGTCCATCACCTGGAAATACCCGAGCGTCATCCTGCAGGGCGATAACGCCATCGGGGAGTTCTACTCGGTCGCGCTGACGAACAAGTATCAGCAGGCGGACACCGGCACGAAGATGATCCACATCGGGAAGAATACCCGCAGTACCATCATCTCGAAGGGAATCTCGGCGGGACGGGGACAGAACACGTACCGCGGGCTGGTCCGGGTTCTGCCGAAAGCCGAGAACGCGCGCAACTACACGCAGTGCGATTCGATGCTGATGGGCGACCGGTGCGGAGCGCACACGTTCCCGTACATCAGCGTCGGCAACAACTCCTCGCGTGTCGAGCACGAAGCGTCCACCTCCAAGATCAGCGAAGACCAGCTCTTCTACTGCCGCCAGCGCGGGCTGTCCACCGAGGATGCCATCTCGATGGTGATCAACGGCTTCTGCAAGGAGGTGTTCCGGGAGCTTCCGATGGAGTTCGCCGTCGAGGCGACGAAGCTCCTGTCGGTCAGTCTTGAGGGTAGCGTCGGCTGACGGCGGTTGCGGGAATCAGTCTGGGTACATTGTCAAGGAAAGAGATCACGTTTGGAGCCAATTCTTAGAATCAGAAATCTGCACGCGGAGGTCGAGGGCAAGGAGATCCTCAAGGGCGTTGACCTCATCGTCAACCCGGGCGAGGTGCACGCCATTATGGGGCCGAACGGCTCTGGCAAGAGCACGCTCGCGCAGGTGGTCGCGGGGCATCCGGCCTTCACCGTTACCGAAGGCAGAATCATCTACAAGGGTCAGGACATACAGGAAATGGCCCCCGAGGACAGAGCGCGGGACGGCATCTTCCTCGCCTTTCAGTATCCGATCGAGATACCGGGTGTGAGCAACTCGACCTTCCTCCGAACCGGCCTCAACGAAGTGCGCAAGCGGCGCGGTCTGTCCGAACTCGACGCGTTCGACTTCGTGGAACTCGTCAAGCAGAAGGCCGCCATGGTGCAGATGGAGCAGAGCCTGGTTGACCGGCCCGTCAACGAGGGGTTCTCCGGCGGTGAGAAGAAGCGCAACGAGATCTTCCAGATGGCAATACTGGAGCCCTACCTCGGGATTCTCGACGAGACAGACTCGGGGCTCGACATTGATGCGCTGCGTATCGTCTCCGATGGCGTCAACCAGCTCCGAAGCCCGGATCGCGCTTTCGTGCTCGTCACGCATTATCAGCGCCTGCTCACCTACATCGTCCCGGACTTCGTACACGTGCTGTTCGACGGGCGCATCGTTAAGTCGGGGGGCAAGGACCTGGCGTTGCATCTGGAAGAGTATGGCTACGACGCGATCAAGCAGGAGGCCGATGCCGCGAACGGGGTGAGCAGTTGAGCGCCCCCGCGCGAGAAACACACGTGGCCGCCTGGGCGGAGGACGCGGCAGCCTTCCAGACCGGCGCGGGACGCCGCGCAGCGCCGTGGATTGCCGATTTCCGGAATCTCGGCTTGGACGGATTCCGCGAGTTGGGGTTTCCCGCGCCGAAGCAGGAGGACTGGCGTTTCACGAACGTCGTCCCCATTGCAGAAGGGCGCTTCCCCTTCGCCACTTCGCCTGGTCCTGGGGTTTCGCCCGCCACCCTTGCGCCGTTTTTGTTCGATGCCCCCGGCTGGACCAGCCTGGTCTTTGCCGACGGGCATTTCGTGAGCTCGCTTTCGAGCATCGGCGAGTGGGATGGGGCGGATATTCAGAGCCTGGCCGATATTATGCCCTCCGGGCACCCCGTGGCCGAGAGACACATCGGGCAGGGCGTCCCGACTGGCACGAACGGCTTCACGGCGCTGAACGCGGCATACCTCAACGACGGGGCGTACATCAACGCCGGCGAAGGCGAGACCGTCAAGAAGCCCGTGCTGCTTGTCTATCTCGCCGTGCGCGATGAGCCGTTCGCCGCGCATCCGCGCAACCTTATCATCGTTGGCGACCATGTGCAGCTTACCGTTGTTGAGCTTTTTGTCTCGCTCACGGGCGGCCCGCACTTCACGAACGCGGTGACCGAAATCTGCGTTGGCCGCCGCTCGGTGGTGGATTACTACCGCATTCAGCAGGAGAGCCCTCTCGCATACCACGTCTCATCTGTCGGGGTGCGCCAGGAAGAACTCAGCAGCTTTTCTTCGGCGTCCATCAATCTGGGCGGCGCGCTGACGCGGAACAACCTCGCCGTGGAACTCGCGGGCGAGGCATGTACGACCGTCATGAACGGCCTGAGCATCGTTGACGGGGATCGCCACGTGGACAACCAGACCGCGCTCGACCACGCCAGCCCGCGCTGCGAGAGCGAAGAGCTATACAAAGCCATCGTTGACGGCCGGGCTTGCTCGGTTTTCAACGGCAAGATCCATGTTCGCCCGGGCGCGCAAAAGACGGACGCGAAGCAGACCAACCGCAACCTGCTTCTTTCGAAGAACGCCACCGTTGACACCAAGCCGCAGCTCGAGATCTTCGCCGACGACGTCAAGTGCACGCACGGTGCCACCGTCGGCCAGCTCGACGAGGATCAGCTCTTCTACCTGCGAAGCCGCGCAATGGACGAGCAGACTGCGTCGCAGCTTTTGACCTACGGGTTCGCCAACGACATTATCGAGCGGATCAGCCTCGAGCCTGTCCGCGTCTACCTGCACCGCGCGCAGACATCCGCACTGCGTACGGCTGCCGCTATTGGAGACCTCCAATGATTACCTGTTCTCCCGGCAATGTCGGCTTCGGGGAGTTCGACGTGCACAGAGTGCGGGAAGACTTCCCGATTCTGAATCAGTTTGTCCACGGGAAGCCGCTCGTCTATCTCGACAACGCTGCGACGACGCAGAAGCCCCACATGGTGCTCTGTGCCATCAATCAGTTCTACGGGTGCTGCAACTCGAACATCCACCGCGCTGTGCACTATCTCAGCGATCTGGCCACCCGCCAGTACGAGGAAGCCCGCGTCACCATCCAGCGGTATCTCAACGCCCGCTCCGAGCGCGAGATCATCTTTGTCCGGGGTGCCACCGAAGGCATCAACCTTGTCGCCTCCAGCTATGGGTGCCACTTCTTGAAAGCCGGAGACGAGATCGTCATCTCCGCAATGGAGCACCATTCCAACATCGTCCCGTGGCAGCTTCTGTGTGAGGAGATCGGTGCCGTCCTGAGGGTCATTCCGATCAGCGATGACGGTGAGCTGCTGATGGACGAGTACCGCGCACTGCTGGGGGAGCGGACAAAGCTGGTGGCCATCACGCACATCTCGAATGCTCTCGGAACGGTGAATCCGATCAAGGAGATCGTTCAGTTGGCTCGCGACGCAGGCGCGGTGACGCTGGTTGACGCGGCGCAGTCCGTCGCCCATGCCACGGTGGACGTGATGGACATCGGCTGCGACTTTCTGGTGCTTTCGGGGCACAAGGTGTTCGGACCCACCGGAATCGGCGTCCTGTACGGCCGCGAGGAGCTTCTGGAGGCGATGCCTCCCTACCAGAGCGGCGGCGACATGATCCGGTCGGTCTCCTTCGAGAAGACGACGTTCAACGATCTGCCCTACAAGTTCGAGGCCGGAACGCCGAATATCGGCGGGGTCATTGCGCTGGGCAAGGCGATTGAGTATGTCGAGTCCGTGGGAATCGCCCGGCTGGTCCCGTACGAAGACGCGCTCCTTGCCTATGCGACCGAGCGCCTCAGCCAGGTCGAGGGGCTCCGGCTCATCGGAAAGGCTCCCAAGCGCGCCGGCGTTATCTCGTTCGTGCTCGATTACGTGCATCCTCACGATATTGGCACGATTATGGACACCGAGGGAATCGCGATCAGGACAGGCCATCACTGCGCGCAGCCCGTTATGCAGCAGTTTGGCGTTCCCGCGACCGCGAGGGCGTCATTCGCGATGTACAATACCATCGAAGAGGTGGACGCGCTCATCTACGGGCTGTCCAAAGTCGCGGAGGTTTTTCGCTAGATGCCAGACTTGAGGGAACTCTATCAGGAGATTATCCTCGATCACAACAGAAGCCCGCGCAACTTCCGTAAGATCGAAGAGGCAAACAGGTTCGCGGAGGGCTTCAATCCGCTCTGCGGCGATCATTACTATATCTACGCCGTCGTCGAGGATGGCGTTCTCACGGACGTCTCCTTTGATGGCGCGGGCTGCGCAATCTCCAAAGCCTCGGCATCGCTTATGACCGAAACCCTGCGGGGCAAGACCGTCGAAGAGGCGGATGCGGTCATTGCCGGATACCGGGGAATGGTGCTGGGGGAGACCGGCGCTGCCGAGCACAAAGACCAGCTCGGAAAGCTCGTCGTGTTCTCGGAGGTCGGCAACTACCCAACTCGGATCAAGTGCGCCATCCTCGCCTGGCACACACTCCACGCCGCCCTGCACCAAGAGCAGGATATCGTCACCACCGAGTAGCGGACGCTCTCACCCTTCCCCCACGCACAAAGAAACCGGGGCAGCCTTGAGGCCGCCCCGGCGGATAATCCAGACTGCAGGATGTCTGGGGACTCTTCTACTTCGTGCGCCGGATGGCTCCGAGCATGCCCAGCAGGCCTGTGCCAAGCGCCAGCATCGAACTCGGCTCGGGAACCACGTCCGCCAGATCGTACCTTGTCAGAACGGGCGCTGCGATGTTCGAGTCAATGCCGACCTCGAACCAGTCCACGACTCCGCGAGCGGACGAGAAGTACTGGTTCATCTCGTTGTAGGCTGCGCCGGAAGCAACATTGAAGCTCTGCCCGGACGGAATCCACGCCGCGCAGACATCGTCTGCTGCAAATACGAGGTCCGGATACTCGGCAAGCATCGCGGCGAAGCTGGCGTAGGTCTTGCCAACCCACGGAATCTTCCATGTGCCCGCGGTCAGAGCGTCAATCTCGTTCCACTGGCCCGGAAGCCGCTCATTGCCCTCCCACGGCAGCCAGATGGCTACGCGGTTGCTCGCGCTGGTGGGCGATTTCTGGAACGCGAAGTGGAATGCCGGCGGCTGCCACGAACCGCCGTCACCCTCTATGCCGTAGTTTCGGATCTTCAGCGTTGTGATCTGGCTGGCCCTGATGCCGGCGAACTGATCGGTGCTGATTCCCGCCCACGAGCGGCCGTCGTTGATGGACCTCTTGGGGCTGAACTGGAAGCCGTTTGCGCCGGCGAAGTCCAGTTTCTCCGTCACTGATGTTCCGGGTTCCGCTCCCACGATGGTTGTGACCTTCCACCCGTTGTCAGGCAGATCGGTCAGTTTCATATAGACTGTTGCATCTGCTGCTGCCGGCACCGAGCTGACGGCCATGGCAAGCAGGAGAACGGCCCCGACGAAATACGTGCGTTTCATCAACTTCTCCCTTTCCTCATTTCTCCTTCTGTCCAACTACCCTGTAAGGGCTGTTGCAGCTTCCCTCAGAGAACCGTGCGTATCGTCCTCGTTTGATCGAGTCCTCAGCACGGCTGTGGGTCGCCCAGCCTCCTGTGCGTACGAGCCAATCATACTACCTTTAGCATATACCTCCAGCAAGCCGCTGTCAATACCGCGCACGGAGTTTTGTGCCAGTTTTCAGCCGGCCCTCGTCCGCGCTTCGATTTCACTGACAACGTGCGCCGCGAACGCCCGTGCGCAGGTGAACGCGGGCGACACTGCGTTCAGTACGTGCAGCGACTGTTCGTCACCCTCCAGGCAGAAGTCCATAACCAGCCGCCTGTTGCTGCGGCGCACAAGTTGTGCGCGGATTCCGGGCTTGCCCCACTGCCGGAAGCCCGTTGTCTCAACGCCTGTCGCGAGCCGTGCCGCCTGTGCCGCCAGCATCCTTCGCGAGTGCTTGCGGATCTCCCCGGCGGCGAGCCGCACGAATTCCATGCCCCCGCTGCGAAGCAAACCCAGAAGCCCCGCTCCCACATCGGCTGCTTCTGATGCGCTGACGCCGCGCAGTACTCCGTACTGCTCGCGCCACAGGCACGGAATTGCCGTCGGGCCGATCTTCGCCTGTCCTGCATGCCCAACGGTAATGTGCACCCCCAGAAACGGGTTGCCCAAGTCTGGAACGGGGTATATGCAGGCGCGAAATTCGCCCGGTGGGCCGCTCGAGTAGAGATACAGCCCTTTGAAAGGCACAATCCTGTAGCCGAGTCCGAACCCGAAGTCCCGCGCGATGCGGTCGGCGTAGAGGCCCGCCGCGTTCACCGTGTAGCCCGTCCCGATCTCGCCCGCGCTTGTCCGCAGCGCCTTCCCTGAACGTCCCATGTACCGCGCGCCCATGAGAACTCTAATTCCCCCGCGCTCGCTCTCCCCCGCCATTTCCGCGACGACGGCATGCGGATCCACCGTGGCGGTGTCTGGCGAGTACAGAGCTCTTTCGTGCGTTCTGACTCTGGGTTCTATCTCGCGCGCTTCCGCCTCCGTCTCTTCCGTGAGCCGCACGCCGTTTGCCTTCCCGCGCCGCAGCAGTTCGTCAAGTCCGCAGAAGTCCGCCTCGCCGCGCGCCACCACCAGCTTGCCGCAGCGGTTCAGCGGCAGATTCCGCTCCTCGCAGAACCCCTTCATCAGCCTGTTGCCCTCGCGCACGAAACGCGCCTTCAAGCTGTCCGCGTCATAGTAGAACCCTGCGTGAAGCACTCCGCTGTTGCGGCCGCTCGCGTGAAGCCCGCAGCGCTCCTCTTTCTCGATGATGAGTACGCTGGCGTCACTGTATCGCTGCTTCAGTTCCAGCGCTGCCGCGAGACCCACCACGCCGCCGCCGATGATCGTGAAGTCCGATGTGATCACTGATGCCGCCACTGCCTGCTGGTGGAATACAGAAGGGAAAGCGTGTCTCTGAAGCGTATCTGCTGATTGAAAAGCATTCTGTGCGTGGCTGCCTCCTGGGGCTATTTCCCGCCTGCGGGCGGGTATCCCTGCGGCAAGGCGCACGGGAAAGCGGGCGAAGTATGCAGAGCAAAGCAACAAACTCAGTCACGCCGCAATCGCCTGCGGCAGGCGTTCCCCGGCAGCGGGTCGAGTCCGTGGACGCGTTCCGGGGCTTCACAATCCTGCTGATGGTGTTCGTCATTGCGGTGGCCGCGGCCGGATACAGGAATCTGCCGCACGAGGCCCGCTGGTTCGGCAGCCTGCCTGTCTCGACCTGGCTGCACGCCGAGGCGGGATGGGACGAGTTCGCCGGGCGCATGCAAGAGCGCGGCCTCACCCCTGCCGAGATCCTTGCCCTGCCGGAGGCACGCCTGCGCAATGTCGGATGCACCGTCACCGACCTCGTCGCGCCGTTCTTCGTCTTTATCGTGGGAGTGTGCATCCCGCTCAGCCGGTCGAGGCGTGGCGGAGACTGGTGGCGGCACGTTCTCTCGCGAACCGGTATGCTCATCGGCGCGGGCGTGCTCTACCTCAGCCTCATTCTTGGCGTCTCCTGGTGGTGGGGCATACTTCAGGCCATCGGCATCGCATATCTGATGGGGGCTGGTGTGATGAAGCTGCCCTCGTGGGGACGCTGGGCGGCCATTTTCGGGGTGCTGGCGTTCCACGGGCTCATGTCGCATTACACGCACTGGTGGCTGCACTTCGGTGAGACGGACCGGCCATTCTGGACTATCAGCCAGATTTACGGAAGCTGGCAGAAGCCGCTGACCGTCCACTGCAAACCCTGGGTTTCTATCTCCTACGGCGCGATGACGATGATCGGGGTACTGGTCGGCGAGGCGGTTGCATCCCGGGAGAGCCGCCGCATTGTGCGGCAGTGCCTGCTGACCGGCGCCGTGTTCACGGCGTTCGGGCTGGCCGTTCACCAGGTTGGGCTTGCCACGGGCCGCATGGGCCTCTGCTTCAACAAGCCCGATGTCACATCGTCTTACGCGATGTTCGCGTCCGGGGTGGGGGCGCTCACTTTCCTTCTGTTTTACTGGCTCGTGGATATGCGGGGCCTCAAGGGATGGTGCGCTCCGCTGAAGGTTTTCGGGGCAAACGCCCTGCTGGCTTACTTCATGCAGATCATTATGCGCCTTGCCTTCCGCGCCCTTCAGATCGAGCCGCTGTTCGCGGGCCAGCCGAACGAAATGCTGGAGCGCTGGGCTTCGGCCTTCGACGCGCCGGTCTGGAAGGCGTTTCTGCTCGACAAGACCGGCTGGAACGGGATGCTCTGGGGTTTCATCTGGACAAGCTGTCTCTGGCTCATCATACGCTCGTGCAACAAGCGAGGAATCTATTGGAAACTCTGAACGCCGTCCGCATCATCGGGTTCTCGTGTGTCTTCGCTCTGGTGCTTCCGCTGGCTGCCCGTGCTTCCGGAGCGGATGGAGGTGCGCTGCCTGTCCCGCCGCCCATGCCCCGCCGCCAGATCGCGCCTCCCGCGGAGGGGTTCCCCGGTGAGACAATCGATCTCGATGACAGCGGCGCGAAGTTTACGCTTTTCCTCCCGGACGGTTGGAATGCAAAGCCGAAGAGCCGCATCACCCTCACGGCGCACTTTCACGCGGCCATCTGGTTTGGAATCCAGGAGCACCTGCGCCGGGGGCTGACCGGCCCGCTTGTCTGCTTCTACCTGGGCGAGGGGTCCGCGGTGTATCAGAAGCCATTTCTCGACAGGCAGCGCTTCGGCCGGATTGTCAGGATCATCCAGAAAGAACTGGAGAAGCGCGGCGCGCCTCGCGGGGTGCTGGTCACAACCGTGGACATCTCGAGTTTCAGCGCGGGGTATGGCGCGGTGCGCGAGCTGCTTCAGACGCCGTCTGTCTTCAAGATGATCCGCCGCGTTGTGCTCTCCGACTCGATGTACGCCGGGTTTGGCCCAGCAGCAAAGAAGGGCGTCCGCCCCGCCCCCCGGGAGGACCAGATTCAGGTATTCGTGCCTTTCGCTTCCGAGGCGGTGAAAGGCCAGAAGACGTTCGTCTTTACGCACTCCGAGGTGCCCACCCCGTCTTACTCCAGCTCCGCCGAATGTGCCGCGGCTCTCGTCAAGGCTCTGGGTCTCAAATCACAGTCTGTGCGTCCGGGCTCAACTTCCGCCGCTTCGGATCCGGAGTATCCCCTGCGCTCGTGTTGCGACGTCGGGTGCCTGCACATCTGGGGTTATGCGGGTGAGGACGCTGAGGCGCACATGACGCATCCGCGCCATCTCGCCGACGTCTGGCTGGCTCTCGACAGGGCGGGCTGCCCGTAGAAACGCCGCGGCATACCCTCCGTAATGCCTCACGGGTAATCGTACCGTAGCTCAGGGTCTCCTGGAGCCTGCGGACGAGTTCGGTGATGGCTCGGATAAGCGCGGCAGGGTTCAGGCGTTCGTAGGTCTGCCTCAGGCAATCCTTTGTCTTTTCCGGGACATCGTTGCGCTCCAAGAGCCTCTGTGCGGGTGTTCTGGTGGAATCATAGAGCCGCTGGACCTTGGCGCCATGCCTTGTCTTGGAGACAAGCTTGCGCGAGGGTTGGCAGTAGTTCTGATAGTCGGCAGGCAGCTTCCAGATCTGACGGAGGCGGGCGAGCTGCGCT
>JBPOJE010000035.1:0-11865 GCA_052033935.1 Armatimonadota bacterium | reverse complement strand
GAGAGAGTTGCCACAGAAGGCGCCGCTCCTCTTCCGATATGGTTGCTGGCAAGCGTGTCGTGTTCATGCTGCAGCTTACCACAAAACTAAATCTTGTGCCAAGAGATATAGTGTGCAGTACACTAGCCAGCGTCTTCGGCCAGGCGGAACTGCATGGCATACATCTGGGAATAGACGCCGTCTGCGTCCAGAAGCGTGCCGTGGTCGCCGGCCTCTGCAATGCGCCCATGCTCCAGAGCGATGATCTGGCTGGCATGCTTGACCGTCGAAAGCCGGTGCGCGCTGACAAACGTCGTGCGCCCCTCCATCAGACGGTCCATGGCGCGGTGGATGAGGTATTCGCTCTCCGAGTCCACCGAGCTCGTCGCTTCGTCGAGGATGAGTATCCGCGGGTCGGCCAGCACTGCCCGCGCAATCGCCAGTCGCTGCTTCTGTCCGCCCGAGAGCTTGATGCCCCGCTCGCCGATCTCGGTTTCGTAGCCGGACGGCATGTCGAGGATGAACTCCTCGGCGTTGGCGATGCGCGCCGCCTCGCGCACCTCTTCGTCTGTTGCCTCCAGCTTTCCGTAGCGGATGTTCTCGCTGACCGTGCCGTTGAACAGAAACGTGTCCTGCAGCACCTTGGCCACCTGCCGCCGCAATGAGGCCTGCGTGACCGTCCGGATGTCCGTCCCGTCAATCAGCACGCGCCCGGCGATGGGGTCGTAGAAGCGCGGGATCAGGTTCACGATGCTGGTCTTGCCCGCGCCGCTCCTGCCGACAAGCGCGACAATCTGTCCGGGCTCGGCGGTGAGCGAGACCTCTTTCAGTACCTCCTCGCCATCCTCGTAGCGGAAGCTGACATTCTGGAACTCGACCCTGCCCTGTATGCGACCGATGTCGGGGACGTCCGGGGCGTCGTTGATGGCGGGCTCCTCGTCAATCACCTCGAATATGCGCTCTGCCGCCGCAAGCGAGCGCTGGATCGTGTCGTTGATGCGCGCCAGGTTGCCCACAGGCTCGTACAGCATTCCGAGGTACGAATGGAACATGACGAGCGTGCCCATGGTCGTCTGCCCGCGCATCACGAGCAGCGCGCCCGCCACCCATATCGCGACGATTCCGCCCCGCACCAGCATGTCCACCTGCGGAAAGAACGACGCCCACTGTTTTACAGCGTTCACGCGCGCATCGTAGTACGAGCTTGCCTCCGCGTCGAACCGGCCGTACTCATACGCCTCCCGCGCGAAGGACTTGACGACGCGAATTCCGCTGATGCGCTCCTGTATGCCCGCGTTGATGTCCGCAAGCCGCTCCCGGATTCTGCGATAGAGCGGGCGGATGCGCCTGGAAAACCGGAACGCGAGCACGAACAGGATGGGCACCGGCACAAGGGCAATGGTGGCGAGGAGCGGCGACACGATGAACATCACGATGACCATCGCGGCCAGCTTGATCACGTCGCTGATGAGGGTGTCGGCGGCATGGTTCACGAAGCTCTCGACCATCTCGCTGTCATTCGTGACGCGCGACATGATCTCGCCCGTCTGCCGTGAGTCGAAATACGACAGAGAGAGCATCTGCAGCCGCGAGAAGATGCTTCGGCGAAGTTCGAGGATGATCTTCTCGCCCAGCACGTGCATCACGTAGCTGCGGCAGAACACCAGAAGCGCCGATGCCGCATATGCGAGCATAACGCCCGCCGCGCACAGAATGAGCGTGCGGATGCGCGGGGCGGCGGCAGCGCCGGAGAGGATGACGCCGTCAGTGATGCGGCGGTAGATGAGCGGAGGTATCAGCGCGATCAGCCCGAGGCCGATGTTCGCGGTGACACCGATGGCGACCGAACCCTTGTGCGGCTTCAGGAAGTCAACAAGCCGCGCAAACGCAGCTCGCTTGTTGCGGGGTTTGTTCTTCTCGTCCATGGCACGCCACTATCGTATCGCGTTGGCGGATTTCGCGCAGGCGCTGCGGGAGGAGTCACGTCATGCTGAGCTTGATTCAGCACTCATCCGGTGACGCAGCCCCGCCCGGACTGGATTCCAGGTCAAGCCCGGAATGACGTAGTCACCACACCACGTCATGCTGAGATTGTTTCAGCACCCATCCGGTTCCGGGAGCCGTGGGTTCCGGATCGAGTCCGGAATGGCGTGGCTACCGCTCTGCCTTGACAGTGTGAAGCCCCTCTTCTGCATCGCGCGGACACCTGCGGCGCCGGCACACGGGGAAGCGGAGGCATCAGGCGGCAACTTCAACTGTGGCGAGGCTGACGATCTCGGGCGTGCTCCACGTCTCGCCGCGCGCTAGCCTGTCCTGCAGGTGCAACGAGATTGCGTCGCGGATTGCTTCGACGGCCTCCTCGTATGTGTCGCCCTGCGAGTAGCACCCTTGCAGAGCAGGACACCTTACGAAGTACCCGTCGTTGTCTTTTCTACCACGATAGAGAACGTGTGTGTCGTCATATCAGCGCCGCCGTCTTCCGTTCCAGCCGAGGCTCACCGGCTTGTTGTTCCGTTACCCATGGTAACACCTTTGCCGCTTCAAGAACACGGGTTGCTCGCACCCGCTCAAGAGATCGGCAACCGCCTGGCCTTGACGAGCCGCCAGCCAACTCTTCACTTCTCCCCCAAAAACGCATCGTCGTCGAAGTCGTCAGCCTCCATCCGACGCTCATATTCCTCGCAGATCGCCTGCGCCTTCGCGCGCGCGGCCTCGGCCTGCTCTTTCTTTCCCATCTGGTCGAGCACATCTGCGTAGTCCTCCAGATAGTCCGATCGCTCTAGCGGGGACACGCCGATATCTTCCTCAGTCAGCTCGATTGTCTCGCGAAGCATGGCCTCCGCCTCGCTCAGGTTTCCCTGATGCATGTGCATTCTTGCGAAGTGCCAGAGCGACTCCACCGTATCGCGGCTCGCACGGCCGCACGCCCGTTCGAGGATGCCTATCACTGCGGTGTAGAGCTCGATGGCTTCTTCCGGTTTTCCCTGGCACTCACGAATGTAGGACAGCTGCTGCAGACAGGAGGCATAGTCGGAGGTGCCCTTCCCGCCGCGCTTCTCCTCAATAGCCAGTGCTCTCAATACGTGTTCCTCAGCTTCGCCGGCGCGGCCCGTGTTTCTCAAGAGCTTCGCCATCTGGCACAGGCTCGCGGCTGTATCGGGGTGTTCGGGGCCCAGTACACGCTCCCGGCCTGCAAGCACCTCGCGGTGGACCTGTTCGGCCTCGTCCAGGCGGCCTTCGAAGAACCGGTGGTTCGCCAGGTTGAACAGGCTCTCCAGAGTCAGAGGGTGATCAGGCCCCAGTGTGCGCTGGCGCCTGTCAAGTTCAGCGGTTACTATTGACTCATACGGGTTCCAGGCTTCGAGGCGGCTGGCGATCGCGTCCGCCTCTTCGGTCCTCCCGGCGCTGCGGAGGTACTCTTCGTAGCCGCTCAGCATCCACGAGAGTTCGTCGGGTTCGAAGTCGAGATCCTCGAAGGTAGAGCGCCACATCTCAAAAAGGCTTTCGGCCTCGTCGGTCAGGCCCTCTTCCGCGAGATGCCTGGCAAGACGAAAGGCGGCTTCAGCAGTATCTTTGTGCTGGCCGCCGTATGCGCTCTCGTAACTGGCCAGCGACCTGCGGAGGAAGGGCTCGGGGCTCTTGCCCAGCTCTTCGGCGTTCTCGTAAAGAACTGCGAGCCACCTGCAGCAATAGCCGACTTCAGCACTGCCCTCTCCACAGGCTTGCCCGCTGATGGCGAGCGCCCGGAGGTAGAACGGCTCGGATTCCGCATATCTGCCCACGAAGTAGTAGAGGTAGGCAAGATCCATCAAGGCGTCAGCCACTTCGCGCGAGTCCGCTCCCAGAGAGGCTTCGCGAATTGACACAACTCTCTCATAGGGCTCGTATGCTTGGTCGTATTCCTGGTTGGCGAAGTAGCTCTCAGCGAGCCAGTGCAGGGGGTGCGCGAGCCAGGGGTCGTTCGCACCGCAGATCTTCTCAACAATGGAAACCGACTGACTGTAGAGGAGCGCGGCCTTATCATAGAATGCCTGGGCGAAGTAGAGGTTCGCAAGGTTGCAGAGGCCGCTCGCAATCTCGGGGCTGTCCGGAGGCAGAATCGCCTTCCAGATATCGAGTGCCTGTTGGTAGAGCGACTCCGTCTCCAGATACCGCCCTTGCTCCCATTTCTCGGACGCTTGTTCTGTAAGTGCGGCAGCCTCTTCGAGGAGAGCCTGCTCTTCCTCCGAGATGTTCCTCCGGTCTTCGGTCAACGCATCACCATGTCCTGTTCTCGCATCTTGCGTGGCTTCCGCCCTGCCTTGACAGCGTGAAGCCCCTCTTCTGCATCGCACGGACACCTGCGGCGCCGGCAGAAATCCGCCGCCTCCGGGCTGGCGGTAAGAGCCGCTCGTGCCGTCCGCGCGTCCGTCACGCCGCGGTCACCTCTGGCGCTTCGGGCGCGACCTTTCGAGGGGTAAGCCAGTCGCGGACCGAGACAATAAGAATGATCGTGCTCAGCACGAGCATCGCGGCCGACAGGACGGTGTTGATGGTGAACATAAAGCGCGTCGCCGCATCAGGCGTCGCGGCACCCTTCGCGAGATAGTCCTGTATGTTCAGGAACCCAGCGGCGTACGTCGTGACGACAAGAAACACGAACGGAATGAACGTCGTCAGCGCGTAGATGCGCTTCGCGGACGTCTGCATGATGTACGATGTCCCGATCGCCAGCCCCAGCGCCGCCAGAAGCTGGTTCGCCAGCCCGAACATCGGCCAGATCGTCGAAATGGAGCCACCGTAGAGCAGCCCACCCCAGGCAAGGCAGATGAGCGCACTCGTGAAGATAACGCCCGGCATCCACGTGCTCGATCCGAGCGGCTTGTACACCTTCGCCGCGACCTCCTGAAGAATGAACCGCGCGACGCGGGTGCCGGTGTCAATAGTCGTGAGGATGAAGAGCGCCTCGAACATGATCGCGAAGTGGTACCAGTACGCCATCAGCGCCTTCATGCCCGGCAGGCCCGAGAAAACCGACGCCATCCCGACGGCCAGTGTCACCGACCCGCCCGGCCGGTGCATCAGGTCTTCCTTCACCGCCTCCGCGAGCGCCGGAAGCTCGTGCGTGGTCATCCCGAGCTTCGCCCAGGCCTCCGGGCTGGTCGAGATTGCGAAGTAGTCTCCCTGCTGCAGGGCGCAGGCAGCGATGAGCGCGAGTATGGCCACGAAGCCTTCCACCGCCATCGAGCCGTAGCCGATCATCTTCATCTCGGCTTCATTGTTCAGCATCTTGGGCGTCGTTCCGCTCACGATCAGCGCGTGGAAGCCCGAGATCGCCCCGCACATGATCGTAATGCTGACGTACGGCCACACAGGGCCGGGGATGATGGGACCGTTCCCGGCCGTGTAGCTCGTCACGGCTGGCATGTGCAGGCTCGGGTTCACAAAGAACAGTCCGAGTGCCAGCAGCGCCACAGTCCCGAGCTTCAGGTAGGTCGAAAGGTAATCGCGCGGGCAGAGCAGCATCCACACGGGCAGCACAGCGGCCACGAACCCGTACGCCGCCAGCCCCACCTTGATCTGCTTCTCGCCGAACTGGAAGTAATGCCCGTAGCTCGACGCGGCGACGTTGCCTCCGAACCCGACCGCGAGCAGAAGCAGCACAACGCCTATCGCCGACGCCTCCGCCACCTTGCCCGGACGGATCTTGTACAGCCACTGTCCCATCAGAAGCGCGATCGGAAGCGTGCAGAGCAGCGTGAATGTCGCCCATGCGCTCTCCCTCAGCGCGTTGACGACCACAATCGCCAGCCCGGCGAGCGCGACGATAATGATGAAAAGGATCGCCAGCCCCGTGCACGCGCCCGCCACACTGCCCAGATACTTCTGCGCGATGTGCGAGAGCGACCGCCCTTCGTTGTGCACCGAAGCGTGCAGCAAAATGTAGTCGTGCACACATCCCGCGAATATCGCGCCGACGAGAATCCAAATGGCGCCGGGCAGGTAGCCGTACTGCGCGGCCAGCACCGGGCCGATCAGCGGGCCCGCGCCCGCGATGGCGGCGAAGTGGTGCCCGAACAGCACGATTTTGTTCGTCGGATGATAGTCGCGGCCATCGCGGAACTGGTGCGCGGGGGTCTGGCGGGATGTGTCAACGACGGCGACTTTCGCCGCCAGGAACGAAGCGTAATAGCGATAGCCAAGACCGAACGCGATGAGAGAGACGAGCAGCAGAAAAAGCGCGTTCAAACGAAGAGACCTCCTGAAAGCGGACGGCGACTATTATATCATGCCGTGCAGAGCGGAGTTCAGTCCTGCGGCGCGCCGCGCCGCCCCGAAAGCCACCGCCACGTTTCCGTCAGTGCGTAGGCGGCGATGAGCAGCGCGGAGATGATGATGATCGCGCGCACCTTCTCGGGCCGCGTGGCCTCGGCGGTGATGTCCTGAAACGGTTGAGACGCCGTCAGCGCCAGCAGCGCGGCGAACAGCGAAGCAGCCGTCACCGGCGCGGCCGTCCACTCCAGCCCTTCGGACCAGGCGACAATCGCGCCCGCCATCCCGGCCGCGGCCAGCCCCATCAGAAACAGCCGCACGGCGGGCTCGCGGAAGACGACGGACACCCCCACCGTCGCGCCCGCCATTGCCAGAAGTGCGACCACCGCCCCCGCAATGGCCAGGGAATGCGGTGCGCCCTCGCCCCGCGGCCGGAGCGACCAGACGGCGAACGGCAGCGCGATGCCGATGACAAGTCCGAAGAAGCTGTACGGCGCGAAGACGGGCACGTTCATGCTGCCCGCGCCCTGCAGCCAGATTCTGAGCGCCACCAGGCAGGCCAGAAAGCCCGGCGCCCACAGCAGCGTGCTTGGGAAGGCGTCTTCTGCTTCGTCTTTTCCCCCAGGCACGATGAGTGCCCATGCGGGTATGGCCGCCAGCATACCGGCGGCGCAGGCCGCCGCGCCGAATCCGGCCAACAGGCGCATGCTGAGCGCAGAGGCCGCGACAACGATCAGCAGGCAGACAGCTCCGGCCTGCCGCGCCATCGCCGAACGAAACAGCCCCGCCGCATGCATCAGCGCCGCCGCGAGACCTGCCGCCAGTCCGGCCCAGAAGCATTGGCTGACGGATGCCTGCAGCAGATTGACCTTCGCCGCGAGATGCCCCAGCCACGCCGTCAGCACGGCAAACAGCAGAAACAGGACACCCGGGACCGCCACGGACTCACGCGAGGAGGAGCGCCGGACGATGCTGAGGGGAAGCCAGACGAGGAGGGCGATTGCGAGCCAAAGCGTTACCACGTCTCCCGCGTGACGGATGTTCGGGTAGTGCAGCTTGCCGACGAGCATCCCCAGCGCCACCGCCGCGCAGGCGGCGGCCAGAAGCTCCAAGGGCCTGACGAGTCTGGACGGAACGTGTCCGGCCTGCCGGGCCATGCCTGCCGCAATCGCGAAGAACGCCACGAACACCGCCGTCCCGAGCGCGCCCGCCGGCAGCCACACGTCCGGGCGCGCGGTATGCTTTGAGATGAGGTACGCGCCGAACAGCACCGCAAGCGCGAGCACTGCGACCGCCGAGCCGGCCTGCGCGGCAGCATCGTCCGGGTCGTCTCGCCTGAGATGTCCGGCGGCCAGCAGGCCCAGAAGCGCAACCGCGCCTCCGGCGGCGATGTTGACCCACACCGTGACGGCACTGTCGCCCTTGCCGAGGACCGTGTCGAGATAGAGCGCCACGACGGCCGTGACCACCGCCGCCGCAATCGCGAGCGCCCAGAGGGCTCCCGTTGGCGCACGGTCCTCGGCATCCCCGCGCGAGCGCCTTGTCCCGGCGGCAAGCGTCCAGACGATAACAGCGGCGGGCACAATCCACGCCGCGAACCTGAGCATTTTGAGAGCAGAACTTGCTTCCATCCAGTTATCCCCCTTGACGCCACCAATGGTAGCACCGGGCGAAAGCGCCGTCAAATAGCGCCGCCACACCCACAAGCCACGTCATTCCGGACTCGGTCCGGAAACCGGTTTCTCCAAACCCGCGCGGGCCCACAACTCGTACCACTTGAACATTTCCGAGTAGAAGAACTTCCCGAAGGCCTGGTCAGTCTCGAGCCTGGCCATGAAGCTCAGGAACTCGTCTGCGTTCGAGAGCAAAGCGTCATTGACGCTCTCGTTCACACGCACACGCTTCAGGTCCACCAGGCCTCCGGCGCGATGGGCGGCCAGGAGCGCTTCGTCTGCTACCAGCTTTGCCTTGACAGCTCTAACCACCTTGTCTCCTTCCCCGAGCTCCATGCCGTACTGCTCGTTCAGCGTCTCGATGATCTTCTTGAGCTGCTCCCTTTCCTCAGCCTGTCTGTTGCGGTGCCCGTCGTCAGGTGACGGGTCCAGCACGCCGTCCTCTGGCGTCAGCAGTATGTGGCCGTTCTGCTCCTCCTGCGTCCGTATCTTGTCCAGGTCAATCATCTCAATGACTTCCAGCGGCAAGGTCGGCTTCTCGTACGGGAATTGGCGCAAGAGCAGCCGGCAGAAGAGGTACATCTTCTCCAAATGCGCATCCGTGAATGTCATGATCTGGCTGATGAAGTTGTACTGCTTCACGTAGCTGGCAGTCAGCTTGCGGAACCTGTCTTTTGCCTCCGCTTGAAGGCGCTCGAATTCCGGCTCGCCCTCGTGCTCGGATGCCAGGCGGTTGTAACCCTCCTCGACGATCCGAGCGAAGAACCCCTGAAGCTGCTGTGAACTCACCCTCTTGATCACGAACAACTCCGCGAACTCCTCCACGTCCTCCGGCGTGAAAACCCTCATCTGCTCCAGCGTGTACTTCAGGTTGTACAGCTTGTTCGGGTCTGTCTCGCCTTCTTGCTCCGTGCGCTCGTAGTAGTCCTGGAACGACGCCTGAATCGTCTCGTGCGTGTTGACGAAGTCCAGCACCATCGTGTCCATCTTGCCCGGGGCGGTACGGTTCAGGCGGCTGAGGGTCTGAACGGCCGCCACGCCGCCCAGCTTTTTGTCCACGTACATCGTGTGCAGCAGCGGCTGGTCGAACCCTGTCTGGAACTTGCTGGCGCAAACCAGGATGCGTTGCGCCGGGTTCTTGAATGCCTCCGCGATGTCGCCCGTGCCGGGCGGGTTCATGCTTTCCTCGGTGTACTTCGTGCCTTCCAGTTCCACCGTGCCGCTGAAGGCCACCAGAACGCCGTAGGTAAGGCCCTGCTCGCTCAGCACTTCGTCCAGCGCCTGCTTGAACAGCACGGCGTGCGCGCGCGAGTGTGTCACCACCATGGCCTTGGCGGCCCCCGCAATCTTGTGCGAGGTCTTGCTGGTGAAGTGGTCCACGATGATATGGGCCTTCTTCTTGATGGCGACTTCGTGCCGGTCCACATATTCCAGCATCAGCCGCCGCGTCTTCAGTTTTTCGAATTCCCTGTCGCCGTCCGCCTTCTCGTTCTGGATAAGCGTGAAGTAGGTGGCGTAGGTGGTATAGCTCTCCAGCACATCCAGAATGAAGCCTTCCTCAATGGCCTGGCGCATGGTGTAACGGTGAAACGGCCGGAAGCTCGGCACCGGCGCGTCTTCGCGCACTCCGAACAGCTCCAGCGTCTTGTTTTTGGGCGTCGCGGTGAAGGCGAAGAAGGAGAGATGCGGCAGCCTCTGCCTTGCCTCCTGCACCTCTTCCAGAAGAGCGTCAAGCTCGTCTTCCGGCTCGCCCATGGCTTCGGTGTCCTCACCGGCGGCTTGCCTCAACTGCTCTTCGCTCGTGAGCACCAGCTTCAGGTCTTTCACGTTCTCGCCCGTCTGGGATGAGTGTGCCTCATCCACGATCACCGCGAAGCGCTTTCCGGGAAGCTCCGACAGCCCTTCCACAAAGCCAAATTTCTGCAGCGTCGTAATGATGATCTTGTCGCCGCGCTGCAGGGCATCCACGAGCTGGCGCGTGTTGCGGTCTATCTTGCGGACCACGCCCGGCAGCTTCTCGAACTGCTTGATGGTGGTCTGAAGCTGGCGGTCGAGTATCCGCCGGTCGGTTATCACGACGATGGAATCGAACACCAGCTGCCCGTCCGCGCCGCAGAGGTTGGCAAGCTGGTGCGCCAGCCACGCGATCGAGTTGGACTTGCCCGACCCCGCCGAGTGCTGGATAAGGTAGTTGTGCCCACTGCCGTGCTCCTTTGCGTGCCGCAGCAGCTTGCGCACGCACATGAGCTGGTGGAAGCGCGGGAAGATCATCTTCTCGGCGTGCATCTTCGGGTCCGTCTCACTATGCAGGTAGTTCTGGATGAGAAGCAGCAGTGTGTCCGCGGTCAGAATGCCGGCATATTCCTCCCCGTCCTCATCCGTGAAGCTGTCCCACAGATAGCTGGATGCGAAGCGGCCGGGGATGATGGGGGTGCGCGTTTCGCGGTTGAACGGCAGGAATCTGGTTTCCGCCCCCTTCAGCCGGGTCGCCATAAACACCGAGTCATCGTCCACGGCGAAATGCACCAGGCAGCGGTTCCAGAAGGGCTCCTTCGCGTCGCGCCTGCGGTACTGCGTCACGGCGTGCTGCACATTTTGCCCGGTAAAGTGGTTCTTCAGCTCGATGCTGGCCACGGGCAGCCCGTTGAGGCAGATGACCAGGTCCACCGACTGGTCCGGCGTTTTGCCTGAAAAGTGGAACTGCCGCAGGACGCTGAAACGGTTGGCCCCGTACTTTGCCCGATGCTCCGGGTTGTCGCCGGACGAGGGGCGGAAGTACGCAAGCTGCAGGTTGACGCCGCCGAAGGCCACGCCATTGCGCAGAACCTCCAGAGTGCCGCGCTTGCGCACCAGCGGCGGCACGTGCTCCTCCAGCGCTCCCCGCGGATCATCCGGAAAGTACTTCGCCAGCTTTGCCCACGCCTGCGGCTGGGTGGTTTTCACGAACTCGGCAAGCTCATCCGCGTCCAGGAAAGTCCTGGCACTGAGGGCTTCCGGCGGCCGCGCGGAGAACATGGGGCTTGCGGCCAGTGTGGCGGCAACCACGTCTTCCAGCGCGCGTTCGGAGATGTCGGATGTTTTTAGCATGGTTGGCTCCCATCGGGCTTACGGGCCTCATGCGCCGCATGGGACCCACGCTTCCGTACCTCCAGCCGGGCGCGAGTCATGCGGCCGCCTTCCTTGACGAAGGCTTCTTCCAGGCTCTTCAGCAGGCGGTCCAGCAGGAAGTTTGTCTGGTGGATGAGGCAGATGACGGTGTTGGCCGCCACCTCGGGGCTCCCTTCCCGGACATGGGACTCATAGGTCTCATAAGACACATGCTGTCCGTACGCCAGCTTCCGCACAACCTGCGCCCGCGGGTGGTCTTTGTCCCAGGCCGGCAGCCTGCGGGTGCGCAGGAAGTCCCTGTAGTCTTCAAGCAGCTCCTCCAGACTGGCGCGGGCAACGTTGGCCAGCTTGATCTCGGTCTCTTTTGAGGTTCCGGACGCCATGCTGCCTTCCACGATGTTCTGCTTGCCGGAGCGCGCTGCCTGTATCATCTGGTCATGCGTACGGCTGCGCTTTTCGATAAAGCGCTCACAAAAAGCCACAGTGCAGTCGTACACAATAAGCGCCTTCTGGTATGCGGCGAGGTCCTTGTAGCCGCCGTGCTTTGGGATAAACCCGCTCATTCAACCACCTCCAGCATACGTCCCTTGTGTGCCGTGGGCCTCATCTGTCTGCTGAGTCCCCTTCCTCCGCCTCCTCCACCCGCCGCTGCCCGGTGACGCACTCGTTGATGAGCGCCGCCCGGTACTCGGTGAGGAGAGCGATCTGGCGCGCATGGTTGCTGGCGGCGTCGTCATAGCTGCCGGTGAGGGCGCGAGTGTAGTCCGCGATCTGACACTGCTCGGAGCGGGGGGGCACTGCTAGCGTTATGTTGCTCACGTTGTACGTAGTCACTTCTTGGAAAGTCGTGCCC
>JBPOJE010000040.1:0-4833 GCA_052033935.1 Armatimonadota bacterium | reverse complement strand
ATAGAATTCCTCATCGGTGGTGGACAGAGTCCATAGAGCCGCCTGGCGCTGACGGTCACATTCGTGCCGTCTGGTGTCCTTGGCTCTTACGACACTCTACCCACCACCTGTCAGAACATACAAGGTGCTGCGGCGGCGTAGCGATGACGAGGACACGAATTTGCCAGGACGCGGCCTCGGCGGGTATAATCCGCGAGGTTTCGTCGGCATAATGCCGGCGGCCTGAAGCAAAACGGAATACGGCTTGCTTCCCGCCCGGCGCCTGACTCGCTGGTACCGGGCTCTTGAACACCAACGATCCATGGGAGGTAATTACTTGCGAGAGTACGAGTGTCTTTACATTCTCATCCCCGACCTGGCTCCAGAGGACACAGAGCCTCTGATTGAGCGTTTCGGCCAGGTCATCACCGACAGCGGCGGTGAAGTCCTTTCCACCAACCCCTGGGGCAAGCGGCGGCTCGCCTACGAGATTGACCGCTGGAAGGAAGGCTTCTACGTACAGGTGCGCTTCAACGGTGAAGAGATCACCTGCAAGGAGCTGGACCGCGCCATGAGGTTTTCGGAGTCCGCTCTACGCCACCTGATCGTCCGCGCGGAAGATCTCGACCCGGCCGACACGGCTATCCCCGAGCAGCTTCCTGAACCGGGAACTGACGACTGGGAGGATCGCCGCGGATACCGCAGGCGCAGGGACGAGACCCCGGCCGCTGAGGCCGAAGCCGCGCCCGCCGAGGATGGCGCGGAGGCAGACAGCGCTGCGGAACCCGCCGGCGAAGAGGAAGCTCCCGCTAAAGCCGAGGCTGCTGAGCCCGCGGCTGAAGAGCCGACGCCCGCTAAGGAAAAGCCCGCCGAGAACACGGAAGAAGGCTGACCTCGGCACAACACTACAGGAGACAGGAATGCTGAACAGAATCATCCTGATTGGACGGCTGACGCGTGATCCCGAGCTTCGATACACCGGGCAGGGCACGCCCGTTTGCAGCTTCGGCCTGGCCGTGAACCGTCCAAAACGAAAAGACGCCGAAGAACAAACGGACTTCATAGATATCGTCTGCTGGAGACACAACGCGGAGTTCGCCGCCAATTACCTGACAAAGGGGCGGCTGGTCTCCGTCGAGGGACGGCTGCAGATACGGCCGTGGGTTGCTCAGGACGGCTCGAAGCGCAGGAGCGCCGAAGTGGTCGCCGACAGCGTGCAGGGTCTCGACCGCCCGCGGACGGATGGCGGAGAAGGCCCCGCCCCCATGCCCGATGCGGACGTGGAGCCCTCAGGAGACGACAGCGCCGACTACGCGGCGTACGAAGACCCATTTCAGGGCGAATAGCTCACATTTACACTTTGAATTCTCGAAAGGACTAAGAATACGTGGCACCTCCCAGAAGACCAGGGAAATATCGGCCGAGGCGGCACAAGGTTTGCAGCTTTTGTGTTGACAAGGTCGCAGTCATTGACTACAAGAACGTCGGCCGCCTGAAGCGGTATCTTTCGGACCGCGGCAAGATCGTCCCACGGGGAGCTTCGGGCAACTGCGCGCGGCATCAGCGCCTGATGGCGGCTGCCATCAAGCGCGCGAGGCATGTTGCGCTGCTGCCGTACGTCGCACGCTGAGGCTGCTCTCAAAGCAGATGTAAGGCATGAAGAGCCCCGGGCCGCTGCTGCGCCCGGGGCTTTTTCGCGCCTGAGGGACTAAACCTTGAAGCGAATGTAGAGGCAGTCGCCGTCTTCGATGACGTGCTCCTTGCCCACGAGCCTCATCCGTCCGACAGCCTTCGCCTCGTCCCAACCGCCGTGCGCATGCACGTCATCGTACGCGATCACTTCAGCGCGGATGAAACCGCGCGCAAGGTCGGAGTGGATGGAGTCAGCCGCATCGAGGGCGGTACTGGCGCGCAAGATGGGCCACGCGTGCACTTCTTTCTCCCCGACAGTGAAGAACGTGATAAGGTGGCAACTGGAGTAAATGGCGCGAATCAGCTTGTCGCGGACGGGTTCGGAGATGCCGAGTTCCACGAGGAACGCCGCCTGTTCGGATTCGTCCAGATCGGCAACCTGCCGCTCGATGTCCGCCGACAGGCAGAACGCCGCGATTCCCAGACCGCCGAGGTAGTTACGCGCACCGCTGTACTTCTCATCCGCTCCGGCGGCCTCGTCCTCGGCGACGTTGATCGCGACGACAAGCGGCTTGGCCGTGAGAAGCTGAAACCCGGCCACGGCACGCTTTTCACTCTCGTCGAGCGAGATATCGGCGAAACGCTCGCCCGCTTCGAGGGACTTCTTGAGCTTTTCGAGCGCGCCCTTCTCAATCTGCAGCGCCTGCCCGGCCTGCGGCGAACGCGACTGCTTCTGCATGCGTTCGAGACGGTTCTCGATCAGCATCAGGTCGCGCAGGGCCATCTCATCGAGGAACGCCACGGCCTCCGCCCGGACGGCCGCCGGATCGTCTGACTCCGGCTCGAATGCGTTGATTATGAGCGCCATCGCGTCGGCCGCCCGCAGCTCACCCATGGCTTCGTCACTGAACTCGCACCCGTGCTCCGCGCCGATGCGGGCGGCGTCGTCCACGAAGTCTATTGTCCCCGGCGTCACTTTTTTGGGGCGGTACAGCTCCACAAGATAGTCGAACCGGGGATCGGGAACGACAACGACCCCGTGAACGGGCCCCTTGGTGTGGGACACCTGCTCGTGACCACGTGTGAGCGTATGGAAGAGCGTGCTCTTGCCCGAACCGGGCTTTCCGATGATTCCGACTTTCATAATCAGGTGGCAAAGAGGCTCCGGCCGTTCATCGCGGGATGCGACTTTCGGGCCGAAGCCTCCCAGACACTTATCCTCCGCCCGCGCCATCTCCTACCCGTTTGCGGGCGGTGTGCGGGATACTTTCTAGAAGCGTGGCATCCGGGCGCTTGTGATTCCCACACCCTGATCGGCCAGCGCCTGCAGCCTTGCAATACGGTCCGCGGTGGACGGGTGCGTGCTGAGCATTGACAGCAGGCCGCCGCCCGTGAGCGGGCTGACGATGAACATATGAGCGGTCGCCGGCTCGGCGTCCATGGGAATGGCCTGCACGCCCTGTTCGAGCTTGGCGAGCGCGCTCGCCAGCCCCAGCGGCTTGCTCGACACCATCGCGCCGCCCTCGTCGGCCATGAACTCGCGGCTGCGCGAGATGGCCATCTGAATGATCATGGCGACGAACGGCAGGACGAGGATAGCGACGAGCGCGCCCACCGCGCCGGCGGAACCGCGGTCGTCATCGCGGGAGGAGCCGCCGAAGATAGCGGCATAGCGGGCCATCGTTGCGATATACCCGATCGCTCCGGCGATGGTGGCCGCGACCGTCTGCACAAGGGTGTCGCGGTTTTTGACATGGGTAAGCTCGTGGGCCATCACGCCCGCCAGCTCGTCGCGGTTGAGGATGCGCATGATCCCCTCGGTGGCCGCGACGGCCGCATGAGACGGATCGCGCCCGGTGGCGAAGGCATTGGGCGTCATGGTCGGAATGATATACACGCGCGGCATGGGCAGGTTGGCGTTAGTGGCGAGGTCGCGCACCAGGCGCACGAAATCTGGATGTGTGGTCTCGTCCACTTCCCGCGCCTTGTACATCTTCAGCACGATCTTGTCGCTGAACCAGTACGCACCGAAGTTCATCACCAGAGCGAAGATGAACGCCATCGTTGCGCCCTGCTGCCCGGCGATGGCGTATCCCGTCACCAGGAAGAGCCCCGCGAGTACTGTGAGTAGAAAGGCTGTCTTGAACTGATTCATTTTCGTGAGTTCCCCAATCGCGCGCTGAACCGATAGCTGTTGAGCCAGCCCCGGCCCGGGGCTCTGGCTTCCACCTTTATTATACGCAGAAATGCGCCCGCACGATTCCCCCGCCGCGCGCAGGTGAACGCGGGCGTGCCGAATAACACAACTCCTGACACAATATGAGAGTCAGGTACAGATGATATGAAGGAAAAACGCTCTTTCTTTTCGCGTCGGCTTTCGGGATTCCTGCTTGCGGCGGCGTGCCTTGTGGGCGCTGGCCTGATGTTCGCCGGGTGCCTGGACGGCGTGGCGCGGCGCAAAGCTGAGGACACGATTCTGAAGATGCTCCCCGAGTTTCTGGGGCCGGCCGAGTCCTACGAAGTCCACGTCGAAGGGTCGGCAGCGCAGTTGTCCCGGGGGTTCGTCCGCTCGGTTGCGATCAGCGGGGTGAACGTCACCCCTCACGATCTGCCCGCAATGGCGAAGATCGAAGCGTCGGCCACAGACGTGCGCGTGGACATGAAGGCGAAGAGCGTTGTGGAGAGCGGGCCTGCCGTCTGGCGTGGATGGGTAAACGAGAAGGTAGCGACGGAGATTCTGGCGGACAAGGCGCGCTACCTGCAGGACGTGAAGGTGCGGATCACCAGAGAAGGCATCACCGCGTCCGGTCGGACGGCGGTGAAGGGGGTCGGGCCTTCGGGGTCGGCGCTGGTGAAGCCGTCGGTGCGCGGCGGGACGCTTTTGTGGATGACGCCCGTCGAGGTTTCGGCCATGGGGGTCGGGCTTCCGATGCCCGATTGGAGCAAGCAGAGGCTGGAGCCCATCATCAATCCCGTCTATGTGGTGCCGGAGAGCCCCCTCAACATCCGGCTGACGGGGGTAAGCACGGAAGACGGGCTTCTGCGGATTGAGGGGACGCTGGACCTTACCGCCACGAAGCCGGACGCCCAGGGCCGCTAGTGTACTGCACACTATATCTCTTGGCACAAGATTTAGTTTTGTGGTAAGCTGCAGCATGAACACGACACGCTTGCCAGCAACCATATCGGAAGAGGAGCGGCGCCTTCTGTGGCAACTCTCTC
>JBPOJE010000074.1:0-60357 GCA_052033935.1 Armatimonadota bacterium | reverse complement strand
CAGCCTTGAAAGCGGAAGTTGCGCTTCCGCACTCCATATGGCAGGTATGACGGGCGGCGCCGGGAAGTGCAGGATGTCGCGTGGTCTCTGCTCGGGCGACTAGGTCTGCAGGAGCTTTGCTCCTTTTCCATTCAGGCAAACAGCTTCGCCGATCCGGGACGGCGTTCATAGACGGCAGTGCGCGGCGTGCGCACCGGTCAGGTGTCAGAGACCCCGCAGACGCCCGTCCGGCAGCGGAGATGCCGGACATCGGTGCTTTGTCCGACCAGCATCAATTCCGGCAGCCATCTTCGGATGCCCCCCTTGGGCTGGCAGGCATCGGATGACCTCCTGAATCGTATGGAGAGGGCACTTTGCGGACTCGCTGAATGGGATTGTCAGCAATGCTGCACGAAACGCTGCTTCATAAGTTCGAGCACCGCGTCGCCCTGCATATGCCATATCTCGCGGTTGAATATCTCGCATTCGATGGGCCCGTCATAGCCCGCTTCGTCCACGGCAACGCGAAGGCGGCGTATCTCGATCACTCCGTCGCCCATCATTCCGCGCCCCATCAGCATGTCCGGCGGCGGCACGAGCCAGTCGTTCACGTGAAATCCCCAGATCCGCCCTGACGCGCGGCGAATCTGCGCATATACATCCGGGTCCCACCAAACGTGGTACACGTCAATGACCACGCCCACGTTCGGGGCACCCACGGCTTCCGCGATGTCGAGCGACTGTCCGAGCGTGCAGACGACCGAGCGGTCGCCCGTGAACATCGGATGCAGGGGTTCGATGCCGAGCCTCACGCCGCGTTCGGCCGCATAGGGAGCAACCGCGGCGATGCCGTCCTGAACCATGCGCCGGGCGCCCTCGATATCCTTGCTGTGCGGCCCTCCGCACACGAGAACGAGCGTGTTACACTTGAGCGCCGCGCACTCGTCAACGGCCTTGAAGTTGTCGTCAATGCGCCCCTGGCGTTCCGCGGCGCTTGCTGCCGGGAACCAGCCGCCCCGGCACAGTCCGGAACACCTGAGCCCTTCGGACTGCAAAATGTGCGCGCTCTCATCGAGTCCGGCTTCGGCAACCTTGTCCCGCCACAGTCCAATCCAGTTCAGCCCGGCGCGGCGGCAGCCGGCGGCCGCTTCACGCAGGGACCACGCGTTGGTCGTGTACTGATTCAGGCTCAGGCGGCTTGTATCGGTCAGTCTGTCCATCTATGCGCCTGCCACCAGATCGGGCACGTCCACCCACGAGCGGCGCTTCCACGATTCCAGCCCGAGTTCGGCGAGCTGTACCCCTTTCGCGCCTTCCAGAAGCGTCCACGGGAACGGCTCATCGCAGGCGACATGCCGCAGGCACATTTCCCATTGCGCCTTGAATGCGTTGTCGAACTCCTGGTTGTCCGGGACCTCGACCCAGTTGGAGTAGAAATCAACAGGCTGGGGGACGTCGGGATTCCAGATGGGCTTGGGAGTCTGCGCGCGGTGCTGAGCCTTGCACGAGCGCAAGCCTGCGACCGCGCTTCCCTCCGTGCCGTCCACCTGCAGAACCAGCAGATCGTCCCTGTACACCCGTACGGCCCAACTCGAGTTGATGTGAGCAATCACACCGCCCTCCAGCTCGAACGTGGCGTAAGCGGCGTCATCGGCGGTAGCGCGGTACGGCTTGCCCTCCTCATCGAATCTCTGGGGGATGTGACAGGCGCCTAGACATGACACAGCCTTCACCCTGCCAAAGAGATTGTCGAGAACATAGCGCCAGTGGCAAAGCATGTCCACGATGATGCCCCCACCGTCTTCCTTGCGGTAGTTCCACGACGGGCGCTGCGCGGGCTGCCAGTCCCCCTCGAACACCCAGTAGCCGAACTCGCCGCGCACCGAGAGAATCTTGCCGAAGAATCCGCCGTCAATGAGCCGCTTCAGCTTCATTAGGCCGGGCAGAAACAGTTTATCCTGCACCACTCCGTTCTTGACTCCTGCCCGCGCCGCAATGTCAACAAGCTCGAGTGCCTCGGCTAGGCTTGTGGCGACGGGCTTCTCGGCATAAACATGCTTGCCCGCCTCCATTGCCGCCCGTAGGCTCGCTGCGCGCAAGCTGGTCGTTTGGGCATCAAAGTAGATGCTGTCGTCCGCGTTGGCAAGGCAAGCCGCGACGTCAGTGCTCCAACGGGATATGCCATGCGCTCTGGCAAGCGCCTCCAGCTTCTTGCCGTTGCGCCCAACCAGAATCGGATCCGGCATCAGGCTGCCGCCTCCGGGAATGCGCACGCCGCCCTGGTCGCGAATCGCGACAATCGAGCGCACGAGGTGCTGGTTCGTGCCCATGCGCCCCGTGACGCCGTTCATAATGATTCCTATACGCTGTCCCGCCATCTGGTGCCTTTCACGCCCGGGGTTATGCAGGGCGCTCCAAGGTGTTGTAACATATCCCCGGGGCCCGCGGCAAGGAAAGCGCGCCAGCGCCGGCGGCGGGCATAAACTCAGGACAAGGCAGCTCCATTGATCACTATTGATTACGGACTCAAACCAGATGGCCTGGCCAGCAAGATAGACAGGCTCTGGGATCTGTCAGCGCGCAAGATCGCTGATCTCGAAAAGAAGTGGGACGACTCGCGGGGTTCTCCTGTGTTTACGGCCGATGGGGCCTACACGGCTCGCGGCTGGACGGACTGGACGCAGGGCTTCCGCTGCGGATCGGCTATCCTCCAGTACGATGCCACCGGCGACCCGTCGTTCCTGGAGACCGGGCTTCGGAACACGCGGTGGCTCATGCCGCCTCATGTTACGCACATGGGTGTTCACGACCACGGGTTCAACATCGTCAGCACCTACGGCAATCTGCGCCGGCTGACACTGGAAGGCAAGCTCGATATCGCCTCCGGGGATCAGGAGATGTTCGAACTCGCCCTGAAGGCAAGCGGGGCCGTTCAGGCTATGCGCTGGACGGTCACAGGGCCGGGCACGGGCTACATCCATTCATTCAACGGGCCGCACTCCCTGTTTGCTGACACGATCCGCTCGCTGCGTTCGCTGGCGATGGCCCATATGCTGGGGCACGAGCTTCTTGGTGAGCAGGACGAGCGTATCTCGCTGCTTGAGCGCTTGCTGCAGCACGCGAACAGCACGGCTGAGTACACGGTGTACTACGGGGAGGGGCGGGACACCTACGACATTCGCGGCAGGGTGGCGCACGAGTCTATCTTCAACACAAAGAGCGGTCGCTACCGTTGCCCTTCGACCCAGCAGGGCTACTCGCCCTTCACGACATGGACGCGCGGGCTTTCGTGGGTGATGCTGGGATATGCGGAGCAACTCGAGTTTCTTGCCGCGTGCTGCGGGGACGACCTCGCCCGGTTGCCGTCTTCCGAGGCTATAATCGCCTCTTATCTGAAAGCCGCGGCCGCGACCTGTGACTTCTACATCGAGCAGACCCCGTCCGACGGCATCCCCTACTGGGACACGGGCGCTCCGGGCCTTCACCTGCTCGGCGACTATCCGGGCCGGCCCGCGGACCCGTTCAACGAGTACGAGCCGGTGGACTCGTCGGCGGCGGCTATCGCGGCGCAGGGGCTGCTGAGACTGGGGCGCTATCTTGAGGCGGCGGGAGACGCCGAGGCCGGAAAGCGATACTGGCAGGCCGGACTGACAGTGCTCAGAACTCTTCTCGACGAGCCTTATCTCAGCACGGGCGAGGCACATCAGGGGCTGCTGCTGCATTCCATTTACCACCGTCCGAACGGTTGGGACTACACGCCTCCCGGCTCGAAGATCCCCTGCGGCGAGTCCAGCATGTGGGGCGACTACCATCTAAGAGAGGCGGCGCTGTACGTGCAGCGGATCATTCGCGATGAGCCCTGCTACACGTTCTTCGGCCCAGCAAACGGAGGCATGAGCTATGGCGGATAGGGTTGCGCTCATAACGGGCGGCACAAGGGGAATCGGCCTCGGAATCGCGAGAGCGCTCGCTGCGGAGGGCTGGAGCCTTGCTCTGAACGGGCAGCGCCCGCCGGGACAAGTCTCGGAAGTAATCGCAGAACTTGAAGCGCTGGGCGTGCAGGTGCTGTACGTGCCGGCGGACATCAGCATCGCCGCCGAACGCGAGCGCCTCATTGCCGGGGTTCGCGAGCGCTTCGGGCGCCTGGATGCATTGGCGAACAACGCCGGGGTGGGGCCGGACGTGCGCGCCGACATCCTCGACGCAGGCGAGGAGAGCTTTGATCGCCTGGTGCGCATCAACTTGAAGGGGCCGTACTTTCTGACCCAGGCCGTCGCCCGTTGGATGCTCGAAGACGACGCGGGCGATCCGCAGACCCATCGCACAATTGTCTTTGTCACCTCGATTTCGGCGACGACAGCCTCGGTAAACAGGGGCGACTACTGCATCACGAAAGCCGGACTTTCAATGGCCTGCAAGCTCTGGGCTGTACGCCTCGCGGAGCACGGGATCAACGTCTTTGAGGTCCGCCCCGGCATCGTGAGCACTGACATGACCGCGGGCGTGCGCGGGAAGTATGACACTCTTATAGAAGACGGAATCCTGCTGCAGCGTTGCTGGGGACAGCCCGGGGACGTCGGACGCGCGGTGGCCTCACTGGTGCGGGGCGACTTCGCATACTCTCCGGGCGGGGTGTTCATGGTGGACGGTGGATTCTCGGTGGAGCGGTTGTAGGCTCCAGAGCGGAAACGGTATAATGGAGTTCCAGCACAAACATACGTTCGCGGCACGGAGGGCCCATGGCGCAGGATAAGATCGTCATCCTTGGCGCGCGGCAGCACAACCTGAAGAATATCAGTCTCGAGATTCCCCGCGACAAGTTCGTCGTCATCACGGGACTATCGGGGTCGGGTAAATCGTCCCTGGCGTTCGACACCATCTACGCCGAGGGCCAGCGCCGGTATGTGGAATCCCTGTCGTCCTACGCTCGGCAGTTTCTGGGGCAGATGGACAAGCCGGACGTTGACGATATTCAGGGCCTCTCCCCGGCGGTCTCGATCGATCAGAAGTCCACAACGCGCAACCCGCGCTCTACGGTAGGCACAGTCACGGAGATCTACGACTATCTGCGTCTTCTATACGCAAGGATTGGCATCCAGCACTGCCCGAAGTGCGGCAAGGCGATCGCTCGCCAGACGGCCGAGCAGATCGTGGACGTAATCGCCTCGTTCCCCGAGGGTACCAGGCTTCAGATACTCGCGCCGCTCGTGCGCGGGCGCAAGGGCATCTACAGGCAGGTGATAGACGACGTTCGCCAGCAGGGGTACGTGCGTGTGCGTGTTGACGGGCGGATGCACGAAGTTACCGACGACATCCAGATGGACCGCTACAAGCAGCACACGATCGAGGTGGTCGTTGACCGCCTGATTGTGCGCCCGGACGCCACACAGCGGATATCCGACTCGGTGGGCACTGCTCTGCGGCTTGCATCGGGCAGCGTCACGGCCGCCATTGTTGATGGGGACGAAGTCACCTTCAGCGAGGACTTCGCTTGCGCTGAGTGCGGCATCAACCTGGAAGAGGCCGCGCCGCGCAACTTCTCGTTCAACACCCCGTACGGCGCCTGCCCCGAGTGTCACGGAATCGGATCGTTCAAGTCGCTCGACCCGGCCCTCATTATTCCCAATCGCAAGCTCTCGCTGAGTCAGGGCGCGGTTGCTCCGCTTGCCAAGACCACCAGCCAGTACTGGCATTCGATGATGGAAGGGCTTGCCGAGTTGATGGGGTTCTCGCTCGATCAACCCGTGGAGGAGTTTACCGAAGCTCAATGGGCAGCTCTTCTCCACGGTTCGGACAGCCCCATTCAGGTTCACTTCCAGAGCAGGCACGGCCGCAAGCGTGTATGGGAGACGCACTTCGAGGGGGTGATGAAGTACTTCGAGCGCCGCTACCGCGAGACGTCTTCGCAGATGCTGAAGGAGGAGACCGAGAAGTTCATGTCCGAGCACCCATGCCCGGCGTGCAAGGGCGCAAGGCTGAAGCCCGAGAGTCTCGCTGTTACGATTGGTGATCGAAACATCTCCCAGCTCACCGCTCACTCTGTTGATGCCGCGCTCGAGTTCTTCGAGGGGCTTCCCCTCAGCGAGCGCGAGCAGATCATCGGGCGGCAGGTGATCAAGGAGATACGGACCCGGCTCGGGTTTCTGAAGGACGTGGGTCTCGGTTATCTGACCCTCGATCGCGCCGCCGGAACGTTGGCGGGAGGAGAGGCACAGCGTATTCGCCTCGCGACACAGATCGGCTCCGGGCTTATGGGAGTGCTCTACATCCTCGACGAACCCAGCATCGGGCTACATCAGCGCGATAACCATCGGCTCATTGAAACACTGGCCCGCCTGCGCGATCTCGGAAACACGATCATCGTCGTGGAGCACGACGAAGACACGATCCGGGCGGCGGATTACGTCATTGACGTGGGGCCGGGCGCAGGTGAGCACGGAGGCTTCGTGGTAGCCACCGGCGCTGTTGCCGACATCGAGAAGTGCGAAGACTCGTACACCGGGCGCTATCTATCGGGCAAGGAGACAATCCCGCTCCCCCCGATAAGGCGGCCGCCGGGTGAGAGTGCGCTGGAGATCGCAGGGGCGCGGCAGCACAACCTGAAGAACATCCATGTGCGCATCCCCCTCGGGCTGTTCGTCTGTGTTACCGGCGTTTCCGGTTCGGGTAAGAGCACACTCATTCAGGAGACGCTCTTCCCGCGCCTCATGCGGGAGGTTTACGGCGCATACAGAGGGTGGGGCGAACTCGATGAGATCAGGGGTACGGAAGGCATCAACAAGGTCATAGACATTGACCAGTCTCCGATCGGGCGCACGCCCCGCAGCAACCCGGCCACATACACCGGCGTCTTCGATATGATCCGCGATCTCTTCGCTCAGACACCCGATGCCCGGATGAGGGGATATCAGCCGGGGCGGTTCAGCTTCAATGTGAAGGGCGGGCGGTGCGAGGCTTGCCGGGGTGACGGCATTATCAAGATCGAGATGCACTTTCTTCCCGATGTGTACGTGCCGTGCGAGGTCTGCAAGGGCAAGCGTTACAACCGCGAAACGCTCGAAGTCCGCTACAAGGGCAAGAACATCGCGGAGGTGCTCGATATGACTGTCTCCCAGGCGCTCGATTTTTTCCGCAACCTCCCGGCCATTGCCCGCAAGCTCTCGACTATTCACGACGTCGGTCTGGATTACATGCGGCTGGGACAGCCCGCGACAACGCTCTCCGGCGGCGAGGCCCAGAGGGTGAAGCTCGCCACGGAGCTAGCGAAGCGCGGCACTGGCCGCACACTCTACATCCTCGATGAGCCTACGACCGGGCTACACTTCCACGATATCAAGAAACTCCTCGATGTGCTCGGCCGCTTGACGGACCAGGGAAACACCGTACTCGTCATTGAGCACAATCTCGATGTCATCAAAACGGCGGACTGGGTCATAGACCTGGGACCGGAGGGCGGAGAGCGCGGGGGCTATCTGGTTGCCCAGGGCACTCCGGAGGACATCGCCGCCTGCGCCGAGAGTCACACGGGACGGTTCCTGCGGCCGCTGCTCGGCTTGCCCGCGCAGGACCCTGGAAACGGGCGCTCGCCCGCCGAGTCCGCGCGAAGTGGCAAGAAGAAGCGGAAGGTTTCCGCTACTTCTCTGAAGGGATGATGATGCCGCGCATGATGATATTCTGAGCGAAGATGAACACCAGCAGTGTAGGTATCGCCGCTAGCACTAGGCCCGCGTACACCAAGAACTGAGGCGCCCACTGCTGCATCTGGTAGAGCCATACCATCAGCGTCCACATCTTCGGGTCCTGCAGCACCAGAAATGCCCACATGAATGACCCGTATGCATGCGTGAACGCCGCCAGCCCGATGACTGCCAGAACCGGCTTGGAGAGGTTCATGGTAATCGTCCAGAACATGCGCATCTCGCTTGCGCCGTCCAGCGTGGCAGCCTCGTACAGCTCCTTCGGCAGGCTGTCGAAAAAGCCTTTCAGCAGGAAGATCGAGTACCCGTTCGCGAGCCCCGGCAAAATGATCGCCCAGTACGTCCCGAGCAGATGAAGGTTCTTGATGAGCAGGAAGCTGGGGATGGCGCTAACCTCCGCCGGAAATGCCATGGTCGCAAGCAAAAACAGCAGTATCTTGTAAGTTGCCTTCAGGTTGTAACGCGACAACGCGTACGCGCAGAGAGGGTTCACCGTGAGTGCCGTCAGCACCGCCGCGAAACAAAGAATGACCGTGTTCAGAGTCGCGCGTCCGTGCAGGGCGATATAGTTCGTAACCTCCCGATAGTTACGCGCGATGAACTCCTTGCGGATAGCGCGGGTGTTCTCTTGAAGGTCAAGGAGGTCGCTCTCTACCAGCGGCGGCCTGATCTCGGCCGTGGACGCGAATGCCGTCTGGAATGCACGATTCACGCCGTCAACGCTCCCGAAGCGCTTCGTGAGCGACTCCCGGTAGAGCACCTCCGGCGTGCGGACTTCAATCCTGTTCACCGGCGCGGCCGTCTCGATAAAGTCCACCCAGTCAACCAGCGCAATGCCGCCCTTCGGCCGAGTCGCGGGCATGGCGAGGGTTGCGAACGACTTTTCGGCCGCGTTCCTGCTCTTGTTGTAGGCGTCAATCGTCTGGTATTTCGCTTTTATGAATGCCTGGAACGCCGGGCGCGCCTTCGGGTCGAGCTTGATGAAGTGAACCGGGCATTCGTTCCGGACGAACGCCTCCCACGGGTGCGCCTCACCTCCCGGGGGAACGCGCGGCGAGAGGGTGATTGACCCGCGCGACTTGTAGTGCGTGCCCAGCGCCACGTTGACGCGGTCAATTCCGCCGTAGCTCAGGCGCAGGAAGTCCTGATAGAGTCCATCGCCGGAAATCGCGGAAAGGTAACGGTCGGGCAGAGACTTCTTGAAAGCGAGATACTCCCGGTATTTGATGTTCTCGACCGGGGTGAAGCTCCGCTGCGCCCAGTCCTCCGCCGGAAGATAGACCTCCATCCAGTTTTCGTTGACCTCGCGATAGACCTGGTTGAGCTTTTTCAGATCGTTGCCGAACTTGCGGCTAAGATACCGCCGGTACAGGTCCACCGACTCGGGGGTGATGAGCGACACGCTCTCCGAGAACATCAGCATCTTGTGATCAGGCGGGAGCGCGTTCTGGAACTTGCGCCAGTCTTCAACAAAGCGCCTGTTCGCACGCGCGGGAGGACTCACCTTTTCGAACGCAGCCCAGTCCGTTCCGACCCAGATGTTGTAGTCCGAAACGTCTTCGTTGTACTTCGCCTCGATGTACTTCCGGTAGAGGCTGTCCTCCTTGTAGAAGTAGCGAGGGATAGGCACGAATTCGTTCTGGTCCACCGGGCTCGTGAACGAGGTCGAGATCATCAGCACAAACGGGTACACCATCGTGATTGCCCCGAGGGTGAGCAGCACGTAGAGCAGCGCGATGAACGCCCGCACTTTCTTCTGCTTCCGTCCGACAACGCTGATAATCGGCATGGTTCGCTATGCCTCCGCCGTCTTGAACTGAAGCCGCGAGAGGATGCGGAGCTGGAAGACGGTAAACCCCACAAGCAGCGAACCAAGCAGCCAGGCCATCGCGACCGCGTATCCGAACTTCAGATACAGAAACGCGTTGTACCAGATCTCCAGCCCTGCCACATGCGTTGCCAGCATCGGCCCTCCGCCGGTCATCGCGAAGATGAAGTCGAACGAGCGGAACGCCGCTATGAACGCCCCGACGAAGTTAATGATGATGAGCGGCCTGAGATAGGGGATGGTGATGTGCGTGATTTTGTGAAGCACTCCTGCTCCATCCAGGTCGGCCGCCTCGTAAATGTCTTCCGGAACACTCTTCAGGGCGGCGAGGTAAATGATGCATCCCGGTCCCACCGATGCCCAGACTATGGGAATGACAATGCAGAGCATGGCAAGGCGCGGGTCCTGCAGCCAGGTCTGAGGCTCGAACATCGGAATCTGCATGGGCAGGTGGACAAAGTCTGCAGCCGCGTTCAGAGGCGACAGTATCTTGTCGTTGATTCCGGCGAGAAGACGGTTCAGGACTCCCGCCGGGCTAGGATTGTAGAAGAACTTCCACAAGAACATGATCACCAGACCGGTTGTGACCGCCGGAAGGTAGAACAGTGTGCGGAACAGAATCTTACCCCTCGGAATCTCGTGCAGCATCATCGCAAGGACGATGGGCGTGAAGAAGCCCAGCCCCAGCGACAGAACCATATACTGAAAGCTGTTCTTGAACGAAATCCACACCTGAGGCGTGAAGAGCACTTCGCTGAAGTTGCTCAAGCCCACCCACGACGTCCCGGCGACGATTTTGTAGTCCTGAAACGCCATCAGCGACCCTCTGGCGAGCGGGTAGTAAGCCCAGAGAGCCACCGATACCAGGGCCGGCGACATAACCAGCCAGGCGAAGAGATTTCTTCTGGTGCGCTTGCGGTGGCGGCCCGGACGATCGGATGGCTCGGCCATCTCCCATTCGTAGTCCTTGCTGAAGCCCCTCAAAACGGAACGGAAGATGACGAAGAACAGGGCAGACAGCACGAGCACGACGGCAAGCGCGACCCGGCGCCGGAACTCCGCGACGTCCTCCTGAACAATACCCATCAGCTTCTCATTGCAGTGGTTGACAGCCTTGTCGAGTTCGGCTTTGTAGTTCACCTTGTCCTTGAGCCAGACGGCGTCCAACGGCGGCGTCATCTCATTGTAGATCATCTGGCAGTTGCGTCCGTAAGGCTCGGGCTTGCCCGACTTCAGCGCCTCTTCCAGCGTTGCTTCCCAGCCGGGAGGCGCCTCCTTCACGTACTGACCGTAACCGAACTTGCGCAGGTATTTCGGCGCGATGAACTTGGCGAACCCGTTTTCGACATACACCTTGCAGAGGATCTTCGTGGCTTCCTCGCTGGCCCAGAAGCGTATGTACTCCCAGGCCATGTCACGAACACGCTTGTCCTTGATCTGTGAGTTGATGCCCATCATCGGGCAGTTCAGCTCGTTTCCGCGCTTGCCGGACGGGCCAACCGGAATGGGGGCAATGCCCACGAGATTCGGGTTGATGTTCGCCAGGCTCTGGTCGTCCATATACGTGAACCGCATGCCGATTTTGCCGAGGTCCCAGAGCTTGGAGTAGTCCATCTCTCGATATGCGACGCCGCGATACTGCTTGCCGTTGCGTTCCCACTTTTCGCGGCCCAGGCGCTGGTAGAATTTGAGCGCGGTCACGGCGTTCTCGTCGTTAAAGACGGCGCGCCAGGTACCGTCCGCGTCCTGAACGACAGATTCTCCGCCGGCGGACCAGAGGATGTCAATGAACCACCATGATGCCTGCGGCCCGGCGGCGATCCCCAGCCCGTACTGGCCCTTCTCAGGGTAGGTGAGCTTTTTGGCATATTCGAACAGCTCTTCCCAGTTGCGAGGGGGGCGGTTCGGGTCCAGGCCGGCTTCCCGGAACAGGTCTTTGCGGTACTGCAGTGTGATTACATAAGTCTGGTAAGGTATCGCCCAGATGTGGCCCTCGCGTTTGATGACCTGCCAGACGGGTGGGTAGATTCGCTCGGAGAGGTCTTCTTCCTTCGCCCACTGCTCGACATAGTCGTCGAGTGGATACAAGAACTTCTGCTGGATGTAGCTGTCGCTGATGCGGAAATTGACGTACAGCACGTCCGGGGCCACTCCGCCGGCCATTGCCAGCAGAGGCCCCACCTCCATGCTCATCCCGGGCGCGCTTAGCCCGCGGAAGCCCTCGAGTTCCACGTTCGGATGAAGCTCCATGAACCGCTCGACAATGGCCCAGCGGGCCTTCTCCGGGACGCTTCGGCCCTCCTTGAGCGGGAGCTGCCAGACTTTCAGCCTGATAACGTCCTCGTCGCGTGCGGCGCCGACGGGCGCGACGAGCGCAAGGGCAGCCGCAATGGCGAAGACCGCACCGCCAATCCGCCTCTTCAATGCTCCGTGCCCTCGCATTTGCCGTATTGCAGAAGCACGGCCAGCGTTTCGGAAGGACGCTCCAGAATCTGTTCGAATGCCGCGGTTGCTTCGGAAAGGGGGAATTCGTGACTGATCAGATCGTCCACCACAACCCTGCGTTCGGAGAGCAGACGGATGAACTCCTGCAGGTTGCGTCCCTCGCTCCAGCGCACGAGCGGGTAGGGGAGGTCCTCTGCGTCCTTCTCGTAGCTCTCGTCGTAGCGGCCCGGGCCGGCGGCTCGCGATATGGTAATCTGCGCCTCTTTCGAGAAGAACTGGTTCCGGTCAACATCCAGTTGCGCGACGCCCACAATCACAACGCGCCCATGAAACCGCACCCAATCAAGCGCTTGCCGAACGGGTTCTGACGTCTTTGCTGCGACACAGAGAAGCACCGCGTCCGCGCCATGCCCCGCCGTGAATCGGGCCACGGCGCTGGAAACCGCCTCAGCGTCCGAACAAGCCTCCACTCCCCGCCGCCGGGCTATCTCAACGCGCGAATTCATGAGATCAATAGCAATCACTCTGTATCCCGCCGCGAGGCAGATGCGCGAAACGAGCTGTCCCAGCACGCCCAGCCCCACCACGACGGCTGTTTCTCCAAACGACAGGCGCGCCTGCCGCACAGCCTGCACCGCAATGCCGCCAAGACCGGTGAACGCTGCCTGGCGCAGACTGACCGAGCTGGGCAGCGGAATGCAAAGGTGGCGCGATACAAGCGAGTTCTCCGCGTGACCTGCCGGCGCGAATGTGCTGCCGTAGCACCCAACACGGTCGCCAGGAGACAGATGCTCCATGCCCGGGCCCGCCTGGACGACGACGCCGGAATTCGTGTATCCCATTGCCGCATCCGGGCGCTCTGAGTCAGGGTTCGCCCGGCGGCCCAGGATGGCCGTTGTTTCCGTGCCTGTGCTGATAAGAGAATATGCGGTGCGGATCAGCGCCGTGTGGGGGCGCAGTTCCGGCAACGAGACGTCGCGTATGACTACTGCCCCCTGTCCATCCGTGAAAACCTGTTTCATAAGCTTAAGACCGTGCGGGTATCATAAACCGATTTCCTGTCCAGAAGCAACCGGAAGCGGAGCAGATTCTGTTCGCAGTTACCCAACCGGGGATGTATAATCAGCGCGTCAATGAGCACACACCCATTTGTGACCGGCCGCTGCTGGGGAAAGGCTTCGCTTTGCCGCGCCGCGTAACCATCCAGGAAGTTCGCGACGGGCGCAGTGCGAAAGATCTTCTGCAGCAGGAGCTGACTTCCGCGACCGGCAGAATCGCGCGGCAGTGCCTCGCGTGCGCACATGCCAACGTTCCCGCCGATGCCGTCATTCTTCGGTGGCGCAAGAGGCTGACCGGACGCGCTCTGCACAAGGCCGGCGTCGCGGCTATCGAGGCGCCCCTGCCGAAGACGCGCAAAGCACTCTATGTCTTTTTACACGAGTGCGGGCACCTGCATCTCCACAGAAGGACTTCGAAATCCCGGCACAGGCGCGAGTACGAAGCCGAAGTTTACGCGCATTGCAGGATGCAGGAGGCCGGCATCGAGGTGCCCGAGTCAATGACGGAGAATGCGCGCAGATACATCGCGTGGAAGATCAGGCAGGCGGTTCGGCGCGGCGCGCGCCGTCTTGACCAGGACGCCTGTGAATTCGCTCGTGTGTCGTTCCCATAGGCATTTCAGATGTGTTGACATGGCGCCTGTTTTCCTCTGCTTCGCGGGAGCTGCTTCGGCGGCTGTTGCCTTCTACAATGTCGAGCCCAGTCCGGCCACTGTGGCATTGGGAAGACGGTGGATGCCGTCCTCGGGCTGGAACAGCGCCATAAGGCGCGGCAGCCACGGCGAGTTCGCCTCTGGAGTGTACTGGGGGGAGTTGAGTTCAACTCCGTTCACAGTCGGGATGTGGGCGGCAAACAGAGCGGCCTGAATCAGTGATAGCCCCGGATTCGTCAGGTCCTGAAGCGCAATCGGCATTCCACGCTCTGCTGCCCATGCCGAAGCGACGAGCGCGAAACTGTGTCCCTTGCAGGTTTTCATCGCCAGCCCGCTCCACCCCTGTTCCAGCGCTTCGGGAAGAATATCGAGCCCGGTAAGCCCTTCGTCGAGCATCACGGGCTTCAGGGCGGTCACGGGTTTCCAGTCGAACGGATACTCCCGGATGTCACGCGCGGTCGGCTGCTCCAGGTATTCCACCGCGTCGAACGCTTCGGCATCACGATCACGAAGGCTCAGGAGATACTCCCGGACACTGCGCGCATCGGGGTTACCCTCGTTGCTGTCCACGGTCAGGCGGGGAGCAGGCACACCGAATGCCCGGACAGCCCTGAATACCTCGGCGGTTCTCGCCGCGTCGTCTTCAGTATCGCGCCCCAGAATCTTGACCTTGAAGCATCGGTAGCCGCGATCGCGAGTCCACGGGCGAACGTCCTGCTCAAGGCTGTCACCCCGGCTGATGATGAGCCACGCAGGCATTTCCAGACGCGGGTGGCGAATGATGCGCCTGATGCTGCGCGCAATCCCCTCCGGGAACAGATGATCGGCGGACGGAATGGGGGCTGGAGCATCATAGAACGCAAACGCGCTGAGGCCGCAGGCCAGTCCGGCGGCATCGTGGATGGCCGCGTCAAACGGGCTGAGGCACATCGCGCGCGCCAGCAGCGACGGCACGGGTGAGTCCATTGCGCAGACGTTATCGTGGAGGCGCAGGCCCAACTCAAGCGGGTGAGCGCTCTCGCCGCAGCACAGATCAGCCAGCCCCTCGGATATCTGGCTGGTGAGAGTACGGAGCCGGGCATCACGCTCGAAGTGACTGAAGGCCGGATCGGGCCACGCCCACAGGTCACTCAGATAGACAGAGCCGTGCCCCTCAGCCTCAACTCTGCCGAGCGCTACACGGACTGTAGCCGTCGCTTCGGTGATCTCGGTGATCTTGCCCGAGCTGATCTGAAGCGGCCGGGCAAACGGCTGCTTCCGGAACGTGACCGATGACTCCAGAACACGGACTTTCACGCTACAGATCCACGGCGCGGCCCGTGCGGGAGGACTCCTTGCTCGCCTCCACGACCGCCACGGCCAGAGCGCCTTCCTCAGCCGTCACGGGCGGGCGCGTCCGAGACACGACGCACTCCAGAAACGCGCGATCTTCATCCCGGAACATGTCGTCCCGCTCGGTCGCGATCTCCTCTTGAGTCCACGCCCGCTCCTCCGCGCAGTAAAGTGACAGATGACACACGTCCCACGAAGCGAACTCGACGATCACTGTCCCCCGCTCGCCGAACACTTCAGTCTGCCGGTGGCGCGCCCGCTCGAAGAAGTCCAGATGGACGCTCGCGACGGCCCGGTCAGGAAAGCGGATGAGTGTCTCGGCCAGATCGGGCGCCTCCATCCCGAGCCCACCGAACGAGCCGTCAATGGCAACCACCCGCTCTGGTTTCTGCCCCGCGAACCAGATGGCGATATCAATATCGTGCATCAGCTCATATGCGCCGTTACAGCGCGAGACCGCCATGTTGAGGTAGTTCGGCATCGGCTCGGGAATATATTCGCCCATAATGCCACGAACCGAGATCACGCGCCCGATTCGGCCTGCCCTCAGCCACGACTTCGCGCGCAACAGTCCCTCGTGAAAACGGAAGCAGTGCGCGGGCATAACGATGGCGCCGGCGTCGTCCGCGGCGTGCGCTAGCTCCTGGCACTCCCGCGGGTGCAGCCCGAGAGGCTTCTCGACCAGCACATCCATGCCTCTGCCGACTGCTTCCAGAGCCTGCGGAACGTGCACCGCTGTCGGGGTGCAGATGAAAACGGTGTTGGGCGACGATTCCAGCCCCTGCTCGTAGCTCTCGAACACGCGCCCGGCCCCGAACGCTTGCGCGGCCTGCGAGCGAAGCGTCTCGTCCGGCTCGGCGACGCGGATGTCAGAGAGGCCAATCTCGCCCAGCACCCTTGCGTGACGCCTCCCGATGGAGCCGTACCCCACAACGAGTGCGCTCAGATTCCGCCACTCCCCGCCCATAGTCAACTACCAGGCTGTGAGGCCGCCGTCAACCATCAAGTTGTGTCCCGTGATGTAGCTGGATGCCTCGGACGCCAGGAAAACCACGGCCCCCTTCATCTCCTTGCCGTCCTGCCCCATTCGGCCCATTGGCACGGTCTCGCTATAGGCCTTCACGAACGACTCCGGCTGGTTGCGCCAGAAGCCGCCGGGGCTGATGCAGTTGACACGGATGTTGTAGGGCGCAAGATAGCAGGCCATGTCTCGGGTCATGGCTATGATGCCGCCCTTTGCTGCGTGATAGTCCACCGTGCTGCCGCCCATCGGCGTCCCCACGTACACACGGCGATCTTTGCCGATAACGCCCGTTATAGAGCCGAGATTGACGATGTTGCCTTTGCGGGCGGGGATCATCGCCTTGCCCGTGGCGTGCTTGCTGCAGAGAAACGTGCCCGTGAGATTCGCGGTGATGCAGTCCATCCAGTCCTCTAGCGACCGCTCCTCCAAGTGGGCCGTTCCGGGCTTGCTCGCCACATTTCCGGCATTGTTCACCAGTATGTCCAGCTTGCCGAACTCGGCAAGACACGAGTCAATGGCGGCGGACGCCTGGCCCTCCTCGCCAACATCCAGTTCCAGAGGAAGAACGCGGCGCCTTGTCCTTTCGGCGATGACCGACGCTGATTTCCGGGCGTTCGCCAGAGTGCGGGAGGTAATGACAACGTCGGCCCCGGCTTCGGCAAGCGCGAGGGCCATGTCGAAACCGAGATTGCGGGCGCCGCCGGTCACCAGCGCCGTCTGCCCGCTGAGGTCGAACAACTGCTGAACTGTCGGGTAATCCACTGTGCACGCTCCTTATGGGTTCAGAGTCTCTTTCCGCATTGCCCCCCTGGCATCCTGCTCTGATGCGCCCATGCCGCCAGCGCTACCGCACTGTGACGACGAGTTCATCGAAAGATTCGGTAATCGTCTGCCCCGGTTCAACGCGCAGCACTTCGTTCGGGCGCCAGTCCCCGGCGAGCAGGCGTGCGAGCAGCCCCAGGTCACCTGCGATCTCAGCGTACTGCCAACCCCGCTGGCACGCCAGGTTTCTGGTGAACTCGCGATACTTCGGCGCATCACCGACGCCAGTGTCAATGAACGTCGCCCGCGTATAGTTCGCCAGCCACTGAGTCTCCTGCTCAATCAGATAGCGCGCATTGTCTTCGCCGTACTTCTCGGCATACTCGCGGAAGTGCTGTTCGTAAACCTCAGCCTTGCGGTCCCGCACAACTCCCTGATCAGCAGTGCCGTCCTTGCGCTCGCACCATCCGGACGTGAAGTAGTACGTTCCGGGATTCCCCGAGAACTCGGCGTCGTAACGGCTGCGGGAGCCCAGAAACAGGGTAATGCAATCGTGCGCGCGGGGAATGATCAACGGCACCGACCGGGCAGACACTTGCGCCGTGCCCCTGCTGCACAGGCCATAGCCGAGCACGATGGCCTTGTAGCCCTGTCCTTCGCTTGTGTCAACCGCGGCTTGCACCTCCATGCGAAGCTGCTCCGGAACGGCGTGCAGGGTTGAAGGCAAAAAGTGAACATCAACGACGCTCGGGCTGTCGGCAGCGAGGCGGCAAAGCTCGCGGGAGAGCACGTCGCACGCCAGGAGTTTCATTTTCATACGCGGCGGGAAACCTCTGTTCTATTCTCCATAATGAGCGTCAGCTACTGTTTCGGTGTCTTGCCCGGCGTGGGCCATATGGCGTTGAGTATCTCCGCGAGGCGGTATGCGGCTTTGCCAAGCTGCTGATCAGCAAGGCGGCCCGACAATTTGGCGTATGCCGTGTGGCCGCCGTCAAACGCGATTGTCCACTCACGCGCGGTGCCTTCGCCCGATGCGGACACCAGCCGGACAGGAGCATACAGTTCACGCGACGCGGCAAGTGTGTCGGAGGCCCAGACCCTTGGCCAGGTATTCAGGGGCCCATGGGCTTTCCAAGCAGGCTGCGCGTCGTATGAGGCAAGGGCCTTGCCATAGGTCGCCGATGATCGTCCGTGCGCCGCCGTCAGCACCGCGTGTTCGTCCCAGTATCTGTGCAGGCAGGTCTTCCTTCCGTCCAGCTTGAAGGCGATCTTGTTGCCGCCCTCGTCGCAGATAGCTCCATTCAGCGCCGACGGGTAAGCAAACCGCCAATCTCCGCTTTCACCGGGTACGATGTAGCCGCAGCCGACATGGAGCGGCTGATGAAGATCGCCCACAAAGTGCGTCAGCAGCATCAGTGCAACGCGAGGGGAGAAGTGCTGACCGCCTTTGTCTGCATTCTGAAGCGAGACGATACACTCGTTCAGCGTGCCAACGATGTCGTCCGGGCGTGCGCCAATTCCGCCCGGCTCATACGCGCGGGCCTGGAACGGACGGTCGGTGTAGTGAAACCCGAAATGGCGGGCTTTCCCGTCCTCGACTGTCGGCAGAAGGTTGCGCTCGTCATCGAGAAATGCCTGCGATTCTGTGTCTCCGGGCAAGGGCTGCCCGTACTTGATCTGGTCCGCCCAGTTCGAGATACTGGCCAGCGTCTCTCCTGGGCGCAGAAGCGCTTGCACATGCTTCTGCGCAGACGAGTATCCCTGCTTCTCGAGCCATTCCGCCGCTGCTGTTCCTATTGCCTCATGGCCCACAGGCCCCCATGCGCTGGCGGGAAGCGGCAGAAGCGCAATCAGCGCGGCGGTTGCTCGAACGAACCGGTTTGTCATAAGAGGTCAGTTCCTCCTGCACATCCACCCCGTGTATCCCCGCCACCGGCGGCGGCCGGCCGACATATTGCCGTGCACCGTGTCACCCCATCGGTATGCCCTGCTGCCGTGCCGGGGCCGGACATCGGAACGTGTACTGGCCGCATCCAGCCCTGAAGATCGCGCATCCCCGCTCCGTCTTGACAAAGGACAGGCCGAGCGCATCCAAAGCCGGGGAGCCGCTTTCGGTGATGGACGTCGGTTCCGCGCAGGGCACGAAGACATCAGCCGTCGCATTCGCGGGAACCTCTATCCGCCACTCGAACACATCCCCCTCGAAACGCCAACTGCTGGTGATCGGCCCCACGGCCGACTCATACCTCGCGCGGACGAACTCAAGGCCGCCCACGACCTGCGGGCGCAGCAGTATGTGCCGGAAGCCGGGACGCTCCGCTGAGGGATTGATGCCGGCGAGCCCGTTGTAGAACCATGCGTCAAAACCGCCCTGCATGGGGTGCGACTGTGACCGCACCCCCTCCTGCTCATCTATCCACTTCTCACCCCAGTTCTCCCACATGGTGGTCGCACCCATGTCGAAGAGATGACCAAAGCTCGGATAATCCCGCTTTCGCAGCATGCTGAGCGCAACGTCGCCGTGACCGTACTCGCTGAGCGCCCAGTAGAGATGGCGGCTGCCGGTAATGCCTGTGTTGTGGTGCCCGCCATGCGCTTCCACCACGTCGCGGGCAATGGCATCCGCCGCCGCTTGCTCGAAGCCGTCCGGAACGAGGCCGAGATAGAGGGCGAAAGCATTGCCTGTCTGCGAGCCGTACGAGCACGCCTCAGAATCCCAGAACTTGCTCACAAAGGCGTCGCGGATGCCGTCAGCAAGCGCGCCGTACCGCCGCGAGTCCGACTCGCGGCCCAGCACCCGGCTGGCCGCTTCCATAATGCGGGCATCGAAGTAGTAGTAGCCGGTGGATGTGAGCGGTATGGGCGTGTAGCCCGCAAGCGCGTCCGGCGCGCACCAGTCGCCTAGCCCCGCGCTTACAATGTGACCTTCCGCAATGTCGCCGAGGTGAGCGAGCCATTTCTGCATCCCCGGATAGCAGGACTCGAGGGTCTGAAGGTCCGCATAGTAAAGATAGAGGTACCAGGGCAACTGAACAACGGCCGTCCCCCAGTCCGGAGTCGCACAGCCCACGGTTCTCTTGCCCGGGGAGATCATCTTCGGCCCGCCACTGCGGGAGCTTGTCTCAATATCGCCGAGATACTTGGCCCACAGCCGTGCCATGTCGAAGTTGTAGATGGACATTTCCGCTGCAACGTGAGCGTCTCCCAGCCACCCGCAGCGCTCGCGGTGAGGGCAATCGGTGGGAATGCCGTGCAGATTGCTGAGCAGCGTCCACACGGCGGCCTCGTGAATTCTGTTCAGCATCGGGTCCGAGCATTCGAATTCGCCCCTGGGATCTACCGCCGTGTGCACGAAAACGCCGTCCAGTTCGTCCACGGTCGCCTCTCCGGCGTAGCGGGTAACCTCGACGTAACGGAAACCGTGATATGTGAACCGCGGCTCATACACTTCCACGCCTCCACCGCGGCAGATGTACGTGTCAGTCTGCACGACCCCCGTGTGCTGCACGCCGGTGCTTCCGGTGGAGAGACGGCCACGATCGTCGAGCGTCTCCGCGAAGCGAAGAGTGATCGCCGTGCCGCGGGGAGCGTTGTCCACGTGTATTCGCGCCCAACCGGAGAAGTTCTGCCCTAGGTCGTACAGATAGACCCGAGGCTCGGGGCTGGTAATCTCAACAGGCTGCAGCTTACCCGTGCAGCGAATCGGCTGAAGGGGCTGCGCCTGCAGGCAGGGCGCCGGCGCTTCTGCAATGCAGACATCTTCCCACGCCGAGTTGTCCAGCCCTGGCTCTGCCCATCCCGGAATCTCCCGCCGGGCATCATACACCTCACCCGCGTAAATGTTGTTCTTCAGCACCGGGCCCGCCGCGCACTTCCAAGCCTGACCACTTGACACCACGAGAACCGTCCCGTCGGGCCGATCCAGGCGAAGCATCGCCAGCAGCCTCGGGGTTCCATACGACATGCCGCCCCATACACGGTCCTGATTGAACCAGCCATTTCCCAGCATCACCCCGCAGGCGTTGCGCCCCGGCTTCAGGAGAGCCGTGATGTCGTGGCACACATAGAATGCTCGGTGCTCGTAATCCGTCTGAGCCGGGTCGAAGACGCTGTCCCCTGCCTTTGAGCCGTTGATGTACAATTCGCAGCAGCCGAGGCCGCAGATGTAGGCACGCGCGGATTCAATTGGCCCGCCAGCGTCGAACTCGGTGCGAAAGAGCGGTCCCCAGGCAATGCTGTCCGGCGCCACGATCCATTCGCCTTCCCAGTCGCCAGCGTTCAGCACGCCTATCTCCCACGATGCCGGATCGCTCCACGGCGAGGGAGTACCATGGGAGTCCCACACCATTACCGCCCACCAGTACTTGCCGAAGGATTTGAGCGCTGGTCCCTGATACTCTATGCTGAGGTGATCGGAGGATTCGACTCTTCCCGTGTCCCAGACGTCTCCCTGTCCGGCCAGCGCCGTGTCCTTGGAGGAGGCGACGATGATACGGTAAGCGCTTTGCACCTGTCCGCGCTCTTCTGACGAGAGCTGCCACGACAGGCGAGGGTGGGGGTTGTCTATCCCCAGCGGGTCCGCTGCGAAATCGCACAACAGTCTGAGAGGGTTGATCTGGCACGACGGCATCAATGCTGCTCCACGGGTTTCAGCGCCGCCTTGTGGCGGCTGTCTTGCTCCCAGTTTACCGAAGGGCAGGCCGTCAATACAAGCCAATACCGCCCGGTACAAAGAAAACCGCGCCGGATTTCCGGCGCGGTTCGGAAATTCGCAACAGCACTTGCACCGGCTGTTCAGTCGAGGTGAGGCCGCACAATCGCCGTCCAGAGCTTGTAGCCGCTCTCGTTCATGTGCAGCATATCCGGCAGATAGATATCCTTGCGCGCCTCACCGGAGGAGTCCAGCATCGCTGGCCAGACGTCAATGAAATCCAGGCCCGGAGTCCGCCGGGTGTAAGCAGCAATCCGCGCATTCGCTTCGCTCATTTGCTCCGCTACCCGCCAGCGCGAGGGACTTGGCTTGATGGAGATGAACGCGATGCGCACCTTCGGCAACGACGACTGCGCTTTCTGCACGAACTGCTGGAAGTCCTTGAGCGCCTGATCCGGCGTCCGGCCTCCGGAGATGTCGTTGTCCCCCGCATAGAACACGATAAGACGCGGCTGATGCGGCGTGATGATCCGGTCGAAATGCCGGGTGCTATCGCTGATCCTCGACCCCCCGAAGCCGCGGTTGAGCACGTCTCGATCAGGGAAGTCCTCCTTCAGGGTTTTCCAGCCCCGCACGCTCGAGCTTCCAAGGAAGATGATGCCACCCTTGTGATAACCATTCTCCCTGTCCTGCTGCTCGAAGGCGCGCATGTCCTTCTCCCACCGGTCCGCGGCCAGACAGGCACTCGCACAGCCAACAAGCGCGGCTGCGGCTATTAGCGCAACAATACGCATGGCAACTCCTTTGTGTAGAGCAATGTCCTGTGCGTTCGAACTACTGCCGCGCGGGCAGAGCCGCACTCTCGTAGCTCTTCACTTCGTCCAGCCAGGCGGCTCCCACCGGTACACCCTTCCTGGCGCAGTAGTGATCCCAAACGGCCGCCGATGGCATGCCCTTGAGTTCTTCCAGAAGAGCCAGGCGCGAGGTGTAGTCCCCGGCTGCCTCGATCTCTCTGAGCTTCGCAGTTGGTTCGAGCAGAGCTATCAGCAGCGCGCGCAGCATACTGCGGCAGCCGATAACCCAGGCCGCGACCCGGTTGATGCTGGCATCGAAGAAATCGAGCCCGATATGAATCCGCGACTCGAAGTTGTTCCTGATGACCTCTTCGGCGATTGCCCGGAGCTCGTCGTTTAGAATGACGACGTGATCACTGTCCCATCGAACGCCCCGGCTCACGTGCAGCAGAATCTCATCCAGGAAGGTCAGCACGGACGAAATCTTGTCCGAAATGACTTCGGTGGGGTGATAGTGCCCGGCATCCATGCAGTAGAGCTTGCCGTTCTGAGCAGCATAACCCATGTAGAATTCGTGGGAACCCGGCACGAAGGACTCCGAACCAATCCCGAACAGCTTCGACTCCAGGGCATCGCGGTTGAAGTGCTGATCAATATCCTCCGCGAAAAGCTCGTCCAGAGACCGTTTCAGCAGTTCGCGCGGCTTGAACCTGTCCACGGGGATGTCCTTCGAGCCGTCCGAAATCCACACATTGTTGATGCAGGGTGTACCGAGAGCGCGGCCCATTGCCGCCCCGATGCGGCGGCAGGCGATGCCGTGCTCCACCCAGAAACGCCTGATACCCTCGTCACGACTGGTCAGCGTGAAGCCCGCGTCGGCCAGCGGGTGCGAGAAGAACGAAGGATTGAAATCCAGCCCGATCCCCTTGGCTCTTGCCCAGTCAATCCATCCGGCGAAGTGCTCCGGCAGAAGTTCGTTGCGCTCCACCTTCTGACAGCCGGTTTCGGCATAGATAGCGTGGAGGTTGACCCTGTGCTTGCCCGGAATGACGTCGAGAGCCTTGTCGAGATCGCTTCTAAGCTCCTCAGCGTTGCGGGCGCGGCCGGGGTAGTTCCCGGTGGCCTGGATGCCGCCGCCGGTCAGCCCGGCGTCGCTCTCGAATCCCGAGACGTCATCGCCTTGCCAGCAGTGCAACGAAATCGGAATAGCCTCGAGCCGGGTCATCGCCGCTTCGGTGTCCACTCCAATCGCCGCATATTGCTCGCGCGCGAGTTCGTACATTTTGCCTGTGTTGTCTGAAATCATGAGGTTGCCCCTTGCTGGCGCATTCCGCGCCTGTCTGTCAGATTATACATTAGGTGTGCGGGGGTCCTGCCGCCGCGCATGTTCAGAGGGTGCGGAAAAGCAGTCAGCAACCGGGCCGCCCGGTTGCTGCGCGGCCTGCGCGTTCTCAGGGTACAGGTCCGGGCCGTGGATACGGCCTCCAGCCGCTCACGCACCAGACCGGCTGGAGGCGAGGGCGTCATGCGCACTGCGGATCAGGCGCTCCGTGTCCTCCCAGCCGATGCAGCCGTCGGTGATGCTGACCCCGTATTCCAGCTTTGACGGGTCGTCACCCAGCTTCTGTTTACCCTCGCGAATGTTGCTCTCGAGCATCAGCCCCGCAAGAACAGGGCTGCCCGCGCAGACCTGCTCAATAACACTATCCCACACCCGTTCCTGATTGCGGTAGTCCTTGAACGAATTATCATGGCTGCAATCAATCACAATCCGGCCGTCCACGCCGGCGGCCACCATCCGTCCGGCAGCGGCAGCGACGCTGCCCTTGTCGTAGTTCGGGCCTGGACGTCCCCCTCGCAGGATCATATGCCCGAACCTGTTGCCCGTGGTGCTCAGAACGCAGGTCTGTCCGTCAACGTCTATCCCGATGAAGCTGTGCGGGTGCCGCGCCGCCTCCATGGCGTCTATAGCGATCTGCACATCGCCATCGGTTGCGTTCTTGTAGCCTATGGGCATGGACAGCCCGCTTGCCATCTGGCGATGCGTCTGTGACTCGGTTGTCCGCGCCCCAAGCGCCGCCCACGCTATGAGGTCGGAGATGAACGGCGGCGTGATCGGGTCCAGCACTTCAGTGCCCGCGCAGAGGCCCATATCGGAAATGTTGAGGAATATGCGGCGCGCCTTCCTCAACCCGCCTTCGATGTCCATACTCCCGTCCAGCGCCGGATCGCTGATGAGGCCCTTCCATCCCACCACCGTGCGCGGCTTCTCGAAATAGAGCCGCATGACGATTACCATCTGGTCTTCCACGTCGTGCGCCACTTTGGCTAGACGCCCGGCGTAGTCCATAGCCGCCTCCTCGTCGTGAATCGAGCAGGGCCCCACGACAATCAGCAGCCTCCTGTCGTCCCCGGTGAGGATACGCTGAATCGCCTCCCTGCCATTGACGACTGTCGCGTAGGCGGTTTCGGTCATGGGGAGTTCTTCCCGCAGCTTCCGCGGCGAGATAAGCGGTACGGTGCTTTTGACATTAAGGAACTGGGTTGACTTCACTTCACAGATAGCTTTCCTGAGCAGCCTCTTCGTGAAAGGCTCTCTCAATCTCCATTATAGCGCAGACTTCGGTGTTCGCTGACACCGTGTGGCTGTTTGTGCTACACTTCCGCTGCACCACGAAGGAGGTTTCACCTTGGCTCGAATCACCGCTAACGAAAACGTCGCCCGCCTCGTGCCCTACGTCGCAGGCAAGCCGATCGAGGAGGTGGAGAGGGAACTGGGCATAACGGACATCGTCAAGCTTGCGAGCAACGAGAGTCCCATCGGCCCATCACCGCTCGCCCTCGAAGCCGCGCAGCGAGCGCTCCAGAACATCCGCATGTATCCCGAAGGGAGTTGCTATGTGCTGCGCAACAAGCTCGCGGAGCACCTTGGTGTTCCGGAGAACATGCTTATGTTCGGAAATGGCTCGGACGATCTGCTCCACAACCTGGGCCTCTCATTCCTGCAGAGCACGGACGAGGTTGTTACCGGCGCTCCCACATTCTCGCAGTACCGGGCGGCCTGCAACCTGGCCGGGGCAACGATGCTCGAGGCCCCTCTTCGGAACTACACGTTCGACCTCGATGCGCTGGCGGATCTGTTCACCGAAAGGACCCGCCTTGTCTTCATCGCGAATCCGAACAACCCGACCGGGACCATGAACACGGCGGCTGAGGTGGAGAGACTTCTCGACCGTCTCCCGGAGCGCGCGCTTCTGATTCTGGACGAGGCATACTACGAATACGTCGAGAGTGGCGACTACCCGGACAGCATTCAGTACGTGCGCGACGGCCGCAATGTGGTAGTGCTGCGCACGTTCTCGAAGATCTACGCGCTGGCTGGGCTTCGCGTTGGCTACGGCATTGCCGACCCCGCCATTGTTCGCTACATTGACCAGGTCAGAGAGCCGTTCAACGTGAACTCAGTCGCGCAGTATGCAGCCGCCGCAAGCCTGGACGATCCCGGACACGTGAGCCGCAACCGCGAGATCAACCGTGCGGGCAAGGAGCTGCTATCGTCTGCATTCGAGCAGATGGGGCTCGATTACGCGCCTTCTCAGGCCAACTTCGTGTTTGTGGACTTCGGGCGAGACTCGATGCAAATTTGTGACGATCTCATGCGCAGGGGTGTGATCATCCGGCCGGGCAAACCGTTCGGGACGCCCACCTGCGCCCGCGTGACAATCGGGACGCAGGAAGAGAACGAGCGCTTCCTGCGCACGCTGAAGGAGGTGCTGGGTTGATGCTTGGCGCTCACCCGGAGACCGGTTCACCGGGCTGCTGATGCCTGCGGGGGAGCCAATGGGCATTCGCGTCAAAACGCTTGGAATCGCTGGGGTGGGGCTCATCGGGGGCTCGATCGGCCTTGCTGCTCGGGCGAACGGCTTCTCGGGACGCGTTCTGGGGATAGGCCGCAGTGAGTCGCGAATGCGGACGGCGTTGGATGCCGGTGCCATAGACAGCTACACGACCGATTTCGCCGAGGGCGCGCGTCAGTGCGAGCTTCTCTATCTCGCTACTCCGGCCGGGGTCATCATCGAGCAGATTCGGCGCCTGAGCAGCATGACCGACGCCGAGATTGTCGTCACCGATGCAGGCAGCACGAAAGCAGAGATCGTGCGGGCAGCCGCCGCTCTGCCGCCCAACATCCATTTCGTGGGCGGCCACCCCATGGCGGGGTCCGAGGAGTCCGGCGTTGAAGCAGCCTCCGCCGGCCTGTTCAACGGTGCGGTGTATGCGCTCACACCAGACTCTTGCACGAACCCCGCGGCACTTGAAATCGTTCGCGCACTGGCGGAAGCAGCCGGCGCACGCGTTCTTTTGCTTGCTGCTGATGAACACGACAGGGCAGTCGCTATTACCAGCCACCTTCCGCATATTGTTGCGGGCATTTTCGTTCGACTTGCCGCGCGAGCTGGAGAGCAGACAGCGAAACTCACGGCAGGGAGCTTTCGCGACCTGACGCGCGTCGCGGGCAGCCTGTCCACAGTCTGGGGAGACATTTCCATCACCAACGCCGGGGCCATCCTAGATGCCGCCCGTGAGTTTCGCGATGCTCTGCACGAAATCGAGGGTCTCATCAGATCTGGCGATGCCGAAGGGGCCATGGAGTGGTTCGCAGAGAGCTCGGCGATCAGAAACTCACTCACATCAAGAGGGGACGCGAAGCTATGACAGACTGGACAATCCGCGGCGTCACCGGTTTCAGAGGGGAGATAACCCCGCCAGGCGACAAGTCCATTTCGCACCGTGCGGTCATACTGAGCGCGCTTGCTGAGGGGGAAACCAGTATCAGCAATTTCCTGCCGTCCGACGACTGCAGGCGCACGCTTCAGGCGCTTCAGGCCATGGGGCTGCAGTCCGAGGCGGCGGGCGCATCCGAGATTGTTATCCGCGGCGGCGAACTCCGGGAACCCGAGGTGCCGCTGGACATGGGAAACTCGGGCACAGGAGTGCGTCTGCTGGCAGGCGTCCTCTCCGGCCAGCCGTTTCTGAGCATACTCACGGGCGACGGGAGCATCCGCAAGCGCCCCATGAAGAGAGTGTGCGAACCCCTGCGCAAGATGGGCGCAACGATACTCGCACGAAAGGGTGACCTTGCCCCGCTTGCAATCCGGGGTGGCGGCCTTCACGGCATTGACTACGAAAGCCCTGTCGCCAGCGCGCAGGTGAAATCGGCGGTGCTGCTCGCCGGGCTGTTTACGGAGGAAGAGACCACTGTAACCGAGCCGTCGCTCTCACGCGACCACACGGAGAGGATGCTGCGCGCGTTCGGCGCGGATCTGACTCGTATGGAGAGATCGGTGACTCTGAGGCCGGGGCAGCCCTTGAAGGGGCGAACGATCGAGGTGCCCGGCGACATCTCCTCGGCGGCGTTTTTCATCGTGGGAGCGCTCGTTACACCGGACTCGGAGCTTCGGGTGGTGGATGTGGGCCTCAACCCGACGCGCACAGGCTTGCTGGACGCGCTGAAGATGATGGGTGCGGACATCACCCTGTCCGGCGAGCGCAACGTCTCGGTGGAACCCACCGGCACGATACTCGTTCGGTCGAGCGCGCTGTGCGGAGCCGAGTTCGGAGGCGATGTTATCCCTCGCATGATTGACGAAATACCAGCGCTTGCCGTGGCGGCCGCGTTTGCCGATGGTGATACCGTCATCCGCGACGCCGCCGAACTCCGCGTCAAGGAATCCGACCGCATCGCTTCGGTGAGCGAGCTGCTTACCGGATTGGGGGCCGCCGTACAGACCTCGGAAGATGCAATGGTCATACGGGGAGGCCGGGGGCTGTCTGCCGGGTCCTCCATCTCGCACGGCGATCATCGCCTTGCGATGGCGGCGGCAATCGCGGCCGCCGCCTCAAACGGCGAAAGCCTGGTGCGGGACGTTGACTGCGTGCAGACGTCCTTCCCCTCTTTCAAGGACATCTTCGACAGGATTACCTCGTGACAGACCTGCCAGCGCCGCTGCGCACCCGCGTACCCCACGTTATCACCATTGACGGCCCCGCTGGTGCCGGCAAGAGCACCAGCGCGAAGCTGCTTGCCGAGAGGCTGGGGTGGTTCCATCTGGACAGCGGCGCCACATACAGAACCGTGGCGGCAGCGGCCGTCCTGCGTGGCATAACAAGCGATGACAGCGCCAGTCTGGCCGCGCTGGTTGAGCGCCTGCACATCGAAGTGGGCCAGCGAGACGGGAAACAGCGCTTCCTTGCCGATGGGGAGGACGTAACGGAGCTCATCCGTTCGCCTGAAGTCACACGGGCTTCTTCGGCTGTTTCCGCCTTTCCCGCCGTGCGCCGCCGGCTTGTGGCAATACAGCGAGAGATCGCCGAGGGCCGCAACACGGTCGCCGAAGGCCGCGACATGGGCACGGTTGTGTTTCCCTGCGCCATCGTGAAGGTGTTTCTTACAGCCTCCGCCGAGGTCCGCGCCGCTCGGCGTCTGAAGGACTTCCGGAAAGGCTCCGCTGATATGACCTTCGAGCAGGTTCTCAGGGATATCGAGGAGCGTGACACCCGCGATTCGACGCGCGCCATCTCCCCTCTGCGCCCGGCGGACGACGCAATGGCTGTTGTGACTGACGACCTCTCGCCCGAAGAGATCGTCGAGCAGATCGTGAGTGCCTACAACGATGCGGCTGTTTGAACCAAACCCGGTTTACTGCGTTATTCGCGGGTTCTTCAGGATTCTCTTCAGAACCCTCGGTTCCTGGCGCATCCATGGGCACGAGCATATCCCCACGGAAGGCCCTGTTATCATCATCAGCAATCATATCAGTTATCTCGACCCGCTGCTGATGGGCTCGGCCGTGCGCAGGCCGGTAGCGTATATGGGGAAGAAGGAGCTGTTTACGGGCAACAGGCTGCTGGCGTGGATATGCACGAAACTTGAGTCGTACCCGGTACGGCAGAATACCGCCGACCGCGAGGCGCTCCGGCTCACCTTCGACAGGCTCGCGAACAACTGGATGATCGGCATCTTCCCTGAGGGGCACCGCGCGGAAGACGGCGAGCTTCACGAGTTCGAGCAGGGTCTGGGTATGATCGCGCTCAGAAGCAGGGCCCCCGTGATTCCCTGCGGTTTCGCGGGAACGTGGGAGATGCTCCGCCCGCACTCAAAGATACTGAGGCGTTCGCCGATCGAAGTCCATTTCGGCCCTGCGGTTGACCTCTCCGGCCTCTATGACGCCGAGTGCCGGAAAGAGGCGAACGCCGAGGCCGTGAGAAGATGTCACGAAGCAGTCGCCGAACTCGTGGCGGCGGCAAGAAAGGCTCGGGAAAGCAGGCTAGGAAAGCGCGCTTAGCCGACTCAGGCCGGCAGCACGTCCTCCTTGAGTTGCATCGGCATCAGAACGCAGAGATAGTCGTCCTGATCCACCGGGCGCACCACTGCCGGGTCGAGCTGTCCGGAGAGCTGTATTTGAACGCCCTCGGTCTCGATAACATCCAGGGCATCCAGCAGATACTCCGAGTTGAAAGCGATCTCGATGGGCTCCCCCTCGAGCACAGCCTCCACTTCGTCCATGGCGCTCCCCGTCGTGCCGGAGCGTGATGAGACATGCACCCTTTCGCCGTCTGCCTGCACGACAACCCTGTTCATGTCCCCGCGGGCGACTATGCCGGCACGGCGAACAGCGGGAATGAACACATCCCTCGGAACGACGATCTTCCGTTCGAACTCTTGCGGAATAACGCGGTCATACTTGGGGAACTCCCCCTCGATGAGCGAAGCTGTAACTAGGAGATTCCCCACAGTGAAGCCGATCTGGCGCTCTGAGATGTGCACGCGCACAGAGCCTTCCTCGGGCAGAACGCGGAGCATTTCGTTCACCGCGCGGGCGGGCACTATCGCGGAGGCCTCGCCATCTCCGGAGGCAACCATTCGCACGTCGAGAGCCAGGCGGTGCGTGTCGGTTGACACCATCCGCAGTGTGTCGCCAGTGAACGCAAAGAGAACTCCAAGAAGAGCGGACCGCAACTCGTCGTTCGAGCAGGCGAAGCTCGTGCGGCGAAGCGCCGTGCGCAGGTCCTTGGCAGAAATCTCAAACCAGGTTGCGTCGGATACCTCTGGAAGACCCGGGAAATCACCAGGCGGCAACCCGAGAAGCTGGAAGTCGGATGCCCCGCACATTATCCGAGTCTGGTTGAGGTCGTTGGACTCGATCAGTACGTCTGCCTCCGGGAGCGACGCGATTGCTTCGGTTGCGATGCCGGCCGGCAGTGTCAGGTTCCCGGGCTCCAGCACCTGCGCCGCGATGGTGCACGCGATGCCGATCTGATTGTCCGTCGCCTGGAACTTGATCGAGTCCTCCTCGGCAGACGCAAGGACGTGTGTCAGAAGGGCAAACGAACTGCGCGCGCTAATCGCGTGTCCGGCGGTTCTTACTCCGTCAAGCAGGTTCTTTTTGGACAGTACGGCTTTCATCTCTGGACTGTGACTCCTCCGGGGCAATGCTTCGTTGACCCGCCGCATCCGCGCGGCGAACAACCGCGGCAGTATATCATCTCGGGCAAGGTAGCTCAAGTGGTACCGTCCCTTTTCGGAGGATTCCAGCGCCCCGCGGCGTATTCACCAAGGGAGTTCCAATACGGAAAGGTGACCGAAAAGCTTTGAAGATTACGATTCTAGGCACGGCCGCCGCCGAAGGCTGGCCGGCGCTGTTTTGCGGATGTGACGCGTGCAGAACAGCACGGGAGCTGGGCGGCAAGAACATCCGGTGCCGTGCATCCATTCTTGTCAACGACACTATCAAGATAGATCTGAACCCCGACTCGCTGCACCAGGCGCTGGTCAACGGTCTGGATTTCTCGCGGCTGGAGCATCTGCTTATAACTCACAGCCACGCCGACCACTTCGCGCCCGCTGAGCTGGAGTACCTGGCGGATCCGTTTGCGCACAACCGCGCGGCCGATCCTCTCCACATCTGGTGCAGCCCGGATGTGGCCTCTATCATCGGCACACACTACCCGGACCCTTCCCGCCTAGGGGCGGAGATTCACGAGGTTACGCCGTTCGAAAGCGTCAGTCTAAGCGGGCTGACCGCCACGCCTATCACTGCCGTCCACAAGGCAGACGAGCTGTGCCTGAACTGGATTCTGGGAGACCTCGGGCACGCGGTGCTCTATACTGCGGACACAGGGCTTTACGAGTCGCCGACATGGGACTTTCTGGCCGGGGTGAAGTTCGACCTCATCGTGAGCGAGTGCACGCACGGCTATAACGGGCAGTGCAGGGCGCACATGTCCGTCCCCGATGTTCTGGAGATGCGCAGGAAGCTGGAGCAGATGGGCTCACTGAACGAAGGCTGCCCGGTTGTCCTCACGCATTTCTCGCACAACTCGCTTCTGCTTCACGACGAGCTGCAGGCGCGCGCGGGGGCAGAAGGCCTGATCGTCGCCTACGACGGAATGCAGATCGAAGCCGGGGCGTGAAGGCGCAAGAAGCGATTCTGGCGATCGTCGAGGTCTTCGACGAAGGCAACCGCGAGATCGAGGATATTCTGGAGGTTCACGGGATGCACTCGCTGAAGGCCGGCGGCCTGATCGAGAGGACCGAACGTTCCATCATGTTCCGCGTCGGGCGGATTGTGCGGCTGTACGAGAAGGAGTCCTCCGCGCTCACCGGACAAAACGATACTTGACGAGGGTCCACAGGGCCACGAAGCCGTCTCTCCAGGTGATTTTCTTCCCCTGACCGTAGGTTCTTGGCTCGTATCGGATGGGGATTTCGTGGATACGCACTCCCTTGCGGAGCAGCTTCGCCGTGACTTCCGGGCAGAACTCGAAGCGCTTACAGGTGAGATCCACGCCGTCTAATGCGCACCTCCGGAACAGTTTGTAACACGTCGCCTCGTCGGTGATATGCCCGCCGAAGAGCAGGTTTGCGGCAATTGTGAGGATGCGGTTGGCGATATAGTTCGCACGACGCATGGCGGGACGTCTGCCCCGAAAGCGTGAGCCATACACAACGTCCACCACGCTGTCGTCAAAGAGCGCCACGAGGGTGGGGAGGTCTTCCGGGTAGTACTCAAGATCGGCGTCCTGAACAACAAGGATCTCTCCGCGCGTCTGCTGAAGCCCTAGGCGGATTGAGGAACCCTTCCCTTGGTTGGCCTCATGCCGGAGCACCCTTACCCTCGAATCGGCTGCCGCCGCTACTTCCGCCGTCCGGTCAGCCGATGCGTCGTCCACCACGATCACCTCAATGTCCAGCGGCAACGCGAAGAGGCGGCGGATGACTTCAGCGATAGTGCCTTCTTCGTTGTACGCGGGAATTAGGACAGAGACTCGCGGGGCATCGTCTGAGGTCATGGAATCTCCCAGACTTGCACGCTAGTGCGGCTCGCATCAGACGGCGCAGTGCCGGGAAACGGCCGAACCAGCCCTCCACTGACTGCATCCTGCCACAACTCGAGATCACGTCCGGGCTTGGAAGGATCGGCGAAGCTCCAGTTGATCAGCGCGGCCTGCCACCCCCGGGCTTTCAGCCACGTCAGCATCTCCGCGGGCGAGGAGAAGACCTCATAGGGAATGACACTGCTCAGCATCTCGTCCGCCCACATGTACTGCTGGGCGAAGTAGAACCCGCGCGGCTCGCGGTAGAGCAGAAGCTTCGTGTCTCTGGGCAGGCGTTCAGCAATCTCGTAGCTGTTGACGAAGCGCGCTATGTGCGTGTCCCGGTCAACAGCCCCGCTCATAAGTTCGAAAGTAGGCAGCGCGAGGGCGCAGGCCAGCAACACGGAAACCGCTCCAGCCGCTAGAACGGCAGCCCTCGCCGCCTTCGCGATACGGTCCGCACCGACAGCCGCCGCGCAGGCAATCGTTGAAGCAAGGCCAAGCACGGGCAACAGATAACGCGTCTGCTGAGACAGCCCGAACCAGCCGAGCGTGTACAGGAGTACTGCCACAGCCAGCGTCCGCCCGTGTCCGCGCAGGCGCATCACCGCCGCCGGAAGCAATGCGGCAAGCAAAGGACCCGCGCTTCCGAAGATGATCCCGCCATCAATGAACTCTCCGCCCCGAGCCAGCAGATTCCAGGGCAGCATCAGAAAGCCACCCAGAGTGCGGCCAGCTCCGAAAGCCGTCCAGCTTTGACGGTACATCTCCGCGCCCGCCGCGCCCCAGGCTTTTCCTCCAAAGATGGAGTAGAGAAACGGGTACACCGGGTTGCCGGTCATGACGAGCGATTTGACGTACCACGAACAACATGTGAGTAAAGCTATGCTCAGGAATACCGCGCATTCTTTAACCGTTGCCTTGCTGCAGTGGCCCTGAAGAAGCAACCAGAGCGCCGAGAGCGCCACCCACCCGAGCGCGAACGTCTTCGTTCCCGCCGCCATCCCTGCAACAAGCGCGGCTATCGCCAGCCAGCGTCGGCTCGCACCTCTGGTGGCAAAGAAGCGGAGAAGAGCGGTCGCCGAGAGCAGCATGTACGCCGTGGTGGAGATGTCTATATACGCGGCCTGGGCTTCCCACAATGCGGCGGGTATGAGCGCTACCGCGAGGGCAGCCCAGATGGCCGCGCGTTTGCCGTACATCTCGCTGGCAAGGCCGCCAGCCGCTACCGCCATAAGCACGTAGAAGACCCAGTGGATGATCTTGGCTGCCGGGGGAGAGCCGAGCGCGACCGGCGCCGCATAGAGCATCTCGGTAGCGAACGGAAAGTTCGAGTGGTGAATGAAGCTGATCCAGTAGATTCCGCCGTGACGCAGGTAGAGTTCGGGAACTGCCAGGTGATAGCTGAGACCGTCCCAGTCGGTGACTGGCGTGCAGGCGCCGAGGAGTGCAACAGCGAACAGAAGGGCAAGCAGTACGACTGCCAAAACCTCAGACGCCGAAAGGCGCCGCATCCGGGGCAACCGGGCTGTGCGTACGAGATGAACGCAACCCGCAAGCGCGAGCAGACCGGCAATCCCCCGGAATACCCACACGTTCCACATCTGCGCGACGCCCAGGACAAAGATGAGGAGGGACAGAGTGCCCAGTCCAATCGCGAGAGCAAAGGATGCGTCAAGCGATTCACCCTCCTTTGAGGGAACGACCCAGCGCGCGCAGCCCGCCGCCCCGGCACAAGCGAGCAGCGTCGCGCACAGCGCGAGCAGGCTGATCAATTAAGCCTCCCCCGCAGCGGCTCGACTCTGCCCTCGACGCGCCAGCCACCACCGCGGCGCGTCAATTCGACAATTCCGAAGGCGCGGGCGTGGCTGCCTGCCTGAACGATGGGAACACTGTCGGCGTACTCCGGGCGCTCAAGAAGGTCGTGCGAATGGCCCCCGACGATGATATCCAGTTCCGGAGCGGCGGCTGCCAGAAGCCTATCCCGCGCAAGGCCGATATGGGTCAGGGCGACGAGCACATCGCACCGCGGTCTGAGATGCTCAACCATGCGGCGCGCCGCCTCAAGCGGAGGATCGAAAACATACGCCGAAAAGGCTGCCGCGCGGCTTCCGGGGGTCACCATCGGCACCGTGACTCCGAAGACTCCTATACGCAGGTCAGCGCGTTCGATTATGACTGACGGCACACACGGCAGGGGATCGCAGCGCGTCGCGCTGACATTGGCGCACAGGCATGAAAAAGATGCGCGCGAAAGCTTAGACGTAAAACCGCCGCGAGTGAAGTGAAACTCCCGGTTTCCGACCGTCATCACGTCGTAACCGGCGCCCGACATCGTCTCCAGAATCGGCTCGCCACCCGGACGGTAATACACGTTCCCTGCCCACGCCGCGTCTCCCGCGTCAAGAAGCAGAGCGGCGCACCTCTCGCGTTCCCGCCGGAGAGTCTGAGCGCCGCCCACATCGAGCCGGTTGTGCATATCGTTCGTGTGGATTATGACGAGGTCCGGCATCGCGGGCGCGCTCAGCCTTTGGGCGGCCGGAAGCCGTGAGCCTCCACATCCGCCATGAAGCGTCTCACCGCGGTGTCCCAGAGGCCTTGCGTCTTGAGGATCAGCTCGCATACCTCCCGCACCGCGCCGAACCCACCTTCGCGTTCGGTCACATATGCGGCGGCCTCGCGCACCTCAGGCGCGGCCTGTCTCATCGCAACGGGAAACCCGGCCGCCTGCATGGCGGGCAGGTCGTTGAGATCGTCGCCCGCGTATGCCAGTTCCGAGTGCGACAGCCCGTAATCCGCGCATATCCTGTCCAGACAGCCGACCTTATCCCCGACACCCAGGTAGCTCTCGGTTACCCTCAGGTGCTCCGCTCGAAGGCGGACGCTTTCCGTCCAGTTCCCGCTCACGATGAACACCTTCAGGCCCGCCTCACCCAGGGTACGCATGCCCATGCCGTCGTGAACGTGAAACCCGCTCGGCATAAGCTGCCCATCCGGGAGATACACAAGCCGTCCGTCGGTCAGGACTCCGTCCACGTCGAGCACGAGGGCCTTGACCTTCAAGATACGTTCGCGGACTTCGTCCGTAATCGCGATCATGCCAGCCCCGACTGCGTAACGTCCTTCAGCATCAGAACACCTACAGGACGTCCATCCTCGATCACTGGCAGGTCGCCGATTTTGCGCTCCTCCATCAGCCGCAGCCCTTCCACCGCGAGAGCGTCAGGCCCAATCGTGGTGCCGCCTCTGGTCATAATCTCGCCGGCGGGCACCGAGAGCGACTCGTCGGCCAGAAGATGCCTGCGGACGTCTCCATCCGTAATTACACCCGCATAGCTGCCATCAGGCGCGATGACGCAGGCCGCGCCAGCATGAGCGCGCGTTATTGAGAAGAGGACATCCCGGAGTGTGTCCGCGAGGCCGCAGATCGCCATCTCGTCGCCGGTGCGCATGAGGTCGCGAACCCGCAGAATCAGCCGCCGTCCGAGAGCGCCAGCCGGATGGAACTGGGCGAAATCCTCGCGCGTGAACTTGCGTTCCTGCATCACAGCAAGGGCCAGCGCGTCACCCATGGCAAGCGTTGCAGTCGTGCTCGAAGTGGGAGCCAGTCCGAGCGGCCCGGCCTCCTTCTCCACCGACACGTCCAGCACAACGTCACACATCCGCGTCAGCGGCGACTCGCCGGCACGCGTAAGCGCAATAGATTTCGCGCCGATACGTTTCACGACGGGCATTATATTGACGACCTCGTCGGACTGCCCGCTGTAAGAGAGCACGATGACCAGGTCGCTTTCGGTTACCACTCCCAGATCGCCGTGCACCCCCTCGGCGGGATGCAGAAACAGCGCCGGAGTCCCGGTGCTGGAGAGGATTCCGGCCAGCTTCCGGGCAATAGCGCCCGACTTCCCGACCCCTGTGACGACGGCTCTGCCCCTGCATCCGAGCAGCAGTTCCACCGCTCTGTCGAAGCTGTCGTCCAGCCTGTCCGCCAGTGCCCGGACAGCGTCGGCTTCAGTCGTGATCACTTCGCGGGCAAGCGCTATCGCATCTGATACGCGGGCGTCTCTCAATGTTCTCCTCTGCCGTTGGTTATGGGGTTGGGCATTATTGGTTCGCCTGTCTCGCCGTACTAAGGCACGGACGGCGTCAGTCCTCCGAAAACGGGAAGGTAACCCGCTGGTGAGTCTCGGCCGAACGATAGGCGGCCAGGCACATCTCGACCGACACCCGGCCCTCCTGCCCGGTGCACAGCGGCTTGCCGCTCTTGAAAGCGTCAATAAACGGGCGGGCGACCCCCGCGATCCTTTCACCCTGCCCGGCGACGGGCATCTGCAGGTCCTGCCAGCCCTTGTCGCCAGCCCCGGAGTCGAAGAGCTTAAGCGCAATGGGGTGGGGAGGCAGAACGCTGCTCGACGGGGCGTCCCCGTGATTCTGAATCAGCACGCCTTTGTCGCCATAGATTTCGGTGGTGTTCTCTCCGGCCCAGGTTACGCTGGAGTTGTAGATGTCGGCAAGCATTCCGTCCTCGAACCGGTAGAGTACGCACCCCGTATCGTCCGGCGCAATCTCGGTGAGAATATTGCCGATTTCCGCCACGACGGACACCGGCTTCCTGCCTGTCGTCCAGTAGAGCCAATCCAGCGGGTGAATCGCATCGTCGAAGAACATCCCCTTGTTCGCCTCGGCTGTCACGTGCCAGTACGTTTCACCCTCGTAGAACGATGGGACGAACAGAACCCCGATGCAGTGACGCCTGCGGATGGTGCCGATCTTGCCGAGCGCTCCGCTCTGCACCATCTCGCGCATGCGAATGTTGACCGGGTCGCATCTCATCTGGAACGCCATGCTGAACCAGACACCAGTGCGTTCCGCCGCCGCGAGCATCCGGTCGCAGTCCGCGAGGGTGATCGCCATCGGCTTCTGGACGAGAACACCCTTGCCCGCTTCCATGGCGGCCACGGCCAGATCAGCGTGTTTGCTCGTCTCGCTACCAATCACAACGCACTGCACATCCGGATGATTGAGCGTATCCTCGATGTGCGGCGAGTACGCCATCCCGACACTATCCGCGTGCCTCCTGCCGCGAGCCTCGTTGTCGTCCCAGCAGGCGACCGGGCAAGCGTCGTCAAATCCGCGAATCATCTGCGCGTACACGCCAACGTGCCCGTGCGCAAGCGAAAGAAAGCCGATTCCGATCTTGGACGTCATATTCTGGTCCGTGTTCCTTTGCGGGCTTCCCGGCCTCTTATGTCTTACTTGATATATCCGATTCTATAAACCGTGCCTGGGCGAAGGGTGAACGGAGCCGAGCGGGCAATCGGAGTCTTTCCATCTTCCGCATACAGAACCATTCGGCCGTGGAGCTCGCGGGCCCCCTCGGTTGAGATGAGTTGCCGGTCCGGCCCGCGCGCCAGCGAAGGCGCGAGTTCACTGCCTGAGTCTGAAACGAATACGGCCTTCTTCTGGAGCCAGCGCGCGAAGATGCGGTTCGACGCCAGTGCCGAATCAGCCCCAGCTCCATAGAGATACCCGAGCAGACGCCTGCCAGGCTTCTCCTGATCGCCCTTGACAACCCACCCGATCGCCACGATGTAGCGGTCGGCATCTGATAGGCTCTTGCCGAGCGTAACGGCCTCGCCAAAGCGCAGTCCGTCCTTCGAAAGTCCGTACCAGAGTTCGTCCCTGTTCATGTGCAAGCCCATCAAGTAGTACGGCCCGTCTTTGGTCAGAAACTTCTTCACGTCATTGACGGCGTAGGCGCCGTCAATCGCCTTGCCCTCGAAGCGGTAATTCTTGCCGTCTGTTCCCGAGGCCCGATAGGTCTGACCGAAGTCCCGGAAGTTTCCGAAGTAAAGGCGATAGACCCCGTTCTCCCTCAGAATGACGTTCATCCCGTTGATGTCCGCGTCCTCGTACTTGTCATATCCGTTAACGGTAACGATGTCCTTCTTAGTCGCGACGTAAGGCTCGAGAGACCCGTTCCAGACCTTCCCGTCCGGGCTCGAGAAAAAACCGGGCTTGTTGCATCCCCTGGAGTCGGGATAGCAGGTTGCGACCATCGAGTACGACCCGTCGGGGCTCGCAATGGCGTTGACATTGCACACATGGTGGAAGTCGCCGTGCTCTATCACTGTGTGCCGTGCGTGGAATCTACGGAAGTCGGTCGTGACAGCGCTGTAAATGCGATCGTTTCCGGTCGGCACACCGTCCCATGCCCCGTAGAACAGGCGCCAGCCTTCCGGGGTCTCGACCGCCGATGGCGCGTAGATGTTGCGGTACTTGCCCTCACGCGGCTCCAGAAGCGGTGAAGTCTGATCCGGCATCCAGTGGAGAGTGTTCTTCCGCCAGAACGAGGGCTCAAAAGCGCCAGCCGAAACCCCCTGAATCTCGGCGTACGGCTTTTCAACGCCAGAAGGCGCCACTTCGACTTTGAGAAACTTCAACGGGGCACAGAGGCCTGTCGCGGGCGGAAGCAGAAGCGCCAGCCCCGACAGACAGGTCAGCACAGCAATGTGTCTCATACAATATCCGTCCTTCCAATGCGCGCACCACCTCAAGAAGTTGGCCCCACCGGGGATTCGCCGCTGCCCGGCGCGCGCCACGATAGCTTAGCACCTTATGTCCTTTTCGTGAAGCCCCGGCTGGGCTCGGCGGTGTCGCGTCCCATTTCAGGAAGGGGAAAGGAGACGTAAGAGACTGACACCTGCGCGTGGGGGAATAGAATCACGCCTGGTGAGCCACCGGTGGCACTACACTTATCGTACGAATGGGTGCATCGAGCTGCGCGGGAATCGGACTGGCGCACCGCACTAGCGCTCGCGGTGCCCGAGGATTTGCCGCGCATGATCTGTCCTCCTCAGTTCCGCTGTGGGCCAATCGCCGCCAGACGAGCCTAAACCTGACGGGCGTCCACACGCCCGTCAGGTTTAGGCAGACGGCTCTTAATGCTCCCGCCGCTACGGCGGCTATGCAAGGATTGCTACCAAGCGAACCTCGAAGCTAGCGCTTGCGGCGGATCACTCCTCCCAACAGCCCCATCATTCCTGCCAGCCCCACAAGCGTGCCAGGCTCAGGCACGAAGCACTGCGGGATGTACACAGGCCATGTCTCAAAGTACTCGTCGCTGAACCAGATCGTTGAATTCACGATCATGGGCGGGCAGGGCGAGTCGAAATACTTCTCGTGGTACTTGTCCGTGACCCGTCCGAGCGGATTCCCGGACGGCGGCACGGGGCGGTAGTACTGGGTGCACGTGCCCGGTGGATAAGTCCCCGGCGGATCCAGCGGCGAATCCCAGATAAGCTCGCCGTCAATCGGCCCACCGTAGCACTCGCCGCTGGGAGACGTCCACTCCCAGTACCAAGCCATAATGGTAAACTCGGTGGACGCGTTCTCGATCCAGTAATCGTAGAACCAGTCGTTCCTGGTGAAGGGATTGCCGTATTCATCCAGATAGGTGCCAGGAACCTGCAAGAAGGACTCGTACAGGAACACGTACCCCGGACCCGTACCCGGGCTGATCGGATCACCGTCCACATCCAGGGGCTGGTTCGTGAGCGTGAAGCTCTGCTGCCCCCAAACACCGCCCGAAACAAGCACGCACGCCAGAGCAGTGGCGACCAGAAGCAGGTAGCCGTTTTTCATCTTTTCTCCCTTTTGCTGATCGTTCGATAGCGGCCCTTCGCGCGAACGCCTGCCACATTCGTGGGTCCGCGTTGCTGAGCCTTGCAGTCACGCTGCCGTCCATCGCGCGCCGCGCCGCTGCACAACTCGACTGTTGTGTGTACTATATTCTACGCCCTATAGGGCCACCTTGGCAAGCCCATTCTTCATGTTTTCACAACACTGGCAGCGTTAACGCGGTGTCAACCCCGCCGTCCGGCTCTAACGGCTGACCTGTTTTCGAGGAGCGCCGCGCTGGCGATCTGGCTTGTTGCAGTGCCTGTCCCAAGTGCTCAACAGCGAACGGACTGGCCCCGGCGTGCCTCTCAGGGAACTCGGCGAGCCGAAGACGTGTTGGCTATTATGGTTAGGGCAGGAGCTCGCTCTACAGCGTGGCTTGTCTGTTCTGACGGCAATCTACCTCTGGATATGACCTCGGCCCATGCATGAATGTGACTACTATCTTGAACTCTGCTCGGCGTTGCTGGACGGCGAACTAGCCGCAGAACGGGCGATCCAGGTGCGCGATCATCTCGAACAATGCGATTCGTGCAGGCATTCGTACCGCGACATGAAGGCGGCTGCCAACGTTGTCCGGCTTGCTTTCAGTTCGGTTCGGGCGCCAGCGTCACTCAGGGCATCACTTGGCCCCATCTTGGACGCGAACCCAGCTCCGGCCGAACGTCCGTCTGTCCGCCGGCGCGCACGCTGGAAGCTCGTTTTCGCGCCTGCTGCGGCCGTTGCAGCGGCAATTCTCCTGACAATCACAAACCGTCCTCCTCTGCCGCTTGAGACGCTGGACTCGCGGATTGTCCTGTCCAGTTCGGCCCGGGTGTTCACAACGCCGGAGGCAACCGTGGACGCCATGGGCGCCGCAACCGGCCTGAGTGTTCAGCCGGTCAGCCTCAAGCCGATGGGACTGTCATTCGCGGGCGGAGGCAAGGCTTCCTGCGGTGGCTGTCCCGGAGCATATATGGCGTTCAAGGATACTGCCGGGTGCCACATAACGGTCTTCGAACTCTGCACGAAACAGCGCCGGCTGCCTCCGGGGAAGAGGGCGCCCAGTTCGGAGATCGAAGCGGCCACGCTCACGGGACGCGACGGGACGCACCTGGTCTTCTGGCCTCAGCACGGGCTGCTGTTTGTTGTCGCCACCGACATCTCTCCCGAGCACGCGCTCCGCGCAAGCGAGATCGTCTCCAGCCAGATCCGGTCTGACTAGTGCGTGTCTCGGAGATTCGCGGCGGCCTACAGTCAGGGCTGATGCGCACTTGAAATCAGACCGGCCGCATGATAGAGTGCGTTAAGCTTGAACCCTCACGCAATTAGCCCTGCGCGGCGATACACTCGCTCTAAAGAGGAGAGGACATGACCGTCAAAGCTTTTCCGTCTCGACGCAAACTGAGCGTATTCCGTCTGTGCGCAGCCACCGGGGGCTGCCGCCTGCTGTTTCTGACGGCCGCGACAATCGCCTTGGCCGCCGCCTGTACGCCTGTGTTGGCGGCGGCTGGCGACGGTCACGCGCATACGGTACTGACAGACGGGCTCCGAGCTGCCACGGACCCTGCGGATACCGGATGGTTGACGCTATTTGCCGATTCTACCGAGCTGCCGAAGACGTTCTACAACGTCGGTGAGATGTGTTTCTGGGGAACCGGATCGAGCATCGCCGATTCCCTTCTCAAAGAGGCCAACATACGCAGCACGGGCGTGGAACTGGCCTGGGGATCGGTTCAGGGCAAGGGAGGCAACCCGCCGTACACAGAGTACAACCTCTGGGGCCTCGAAGACCGGATTAACAACTACGTCCGCAATAGCATCTCAGTCGTTGGGCTCATTGGCTACACACCGACCTGGGCGAACGGCATTCTCCGGAAGAGCTTCCCCCCGAACATCCCCGTCGAGCAGGAGATTCTGGACGTCTCAACCGGTCAGGCGACTCTGGCCCACGCGCCGGTCATCAAGGTTTTGCCGCTCTGGTACCCGCTGATCATAACCCCATATCCTCTGGAGACTGAGCGCCGCGAAGACGAGATCATCACGACCAACTTCGTTCAGGACGTCTTTTTCGACGACTACAGCCCCCGCACGTCCCTGACGCCAGTGGTTGTCGGCACCGAGAAGGTCTGGGTGGACGAAGGTTCCGGGTGGCAGCTCTGGACGCGCGTGGACAACATCTTCGACGCGCCTGCCAATGCGCCCGTATATATGCTGAACAGGCTGGGGGTGGTGCGCTTTGTTCCGCGTAATCTCTACAATCACGGACGTCCCCCTGCCCCTGGCTCGAAGGTCAAGATATCGTACGACAGGATTCTGTCATCATACAGCGAGGGGACCGATTTCACCTTCAACCACATGACCGGCGAGGTTACCTGGCGGGACGCTCAGATCAGCGGCAACATCACCTGCGAGCAGTTTGAAGACGACACGCTGAACCCGCTCTGGACGTGGAGCAATGAGCCTGCCGCCTGGGATGTCAACCAGACTTCCCCCGGGCAGATCCGCTTTTCTGTCAGCCACCCGGATACTTCAGGAGTGGGACACTTCCTCTACCAGACGGTCAGCGGATCGGGCGATTTCAAGGTGAGCATGAACGTGACCCGGCATGTTACCTGGGAACCCGGCGTCCCAATCCCCTTCGCTCACACCGGGATCATGGTCTATCAGGACGCGAACAACTGGTTCCGCTACGGACTCACGCCGGATCAGGGGCGGCCGTACCTGACCCAGTGCAAGAATGGCGTGGTCACGACTCAGGGAAGTGATGGCTCCATCGGCTTTCAGGTGGTGGCTCCGCGATGGATTCACGTCCGCAAGACCGGCGACCAGTACTATCTCTACACATCCAATGCGAAGAACGCGGCGGGCCCGGATGGCGGCTATCAGGTGGGTGTGCTTCTCGATCACGCACTGACATATCCGCTTCGCGTCGGCATCAGCAGCGTGGGACAGGACGCTGTCGGGGTGGACGTGGACGAGTTCAGCATTCAGGACCCGGGGATTCCAGCGAACAGTCAGGTTGCGGCCTTCTACAACTATCTCTGGACCGAGCCGTGGGCGAACTACGTGCGCGACATCGTCGGCCACTATAAAGACAGAATCAAGTATTGGCAGATCTGGAATGAACCGGATCAGTGGTGGGTGTGGTCTGGCGGCCAAGATATCTACGCCATTATGCTCCGGGAGTTCTACACTGCTCTGCGCGAGGCCGACCCGACGGCCGTGGGCATCGCGGGCGGCTATGCGCACGGCGCAAACAGGCTGCTCGGCGACGTGTATTCGACCATAGGCCCGGGCTATTTCGACCAGGCCTCGTGGCATCCGTATCTGCACAGTAACAAGTCGCCCGATGCGGCTTACTGGTTCATCGCCCCACACGACGCCGGCCGGAACCACATGATCGCCAACGGCGACGGACACAAGGAGGTCTTCTTTGGCGAGGTTGCCGTGGACAGCGGAGTACTGCAATCCGGTGGCGGCATGAACGACCAGAAGCAGGCAGACTACGCAATCCGGCTGATGATGATGGCGCGCAAGCTCGGATGGGTAAGCGGCATTCAGTGGTGGCCGGCCAACGGCGATCTCAGCCCTGTGGGCACAGCCGAAGACAACCAGTACGGCGCTCATGCGGGGCTGTTCTACCAGTGTTCGGGCTATCAGCGCGACATCGCCTCGATTTCGCGAACCAGTAATCAGGTGGCTCTCGTTGTCACGAACCACATTGACGTCAACTACAAGGTGGGCGAGAAGATCACGGTTTCGGGCATCGCAGCGCCGCACGACGCGTTCAACGGCGATTTCACACTCTCGGGCATCGAAGAGGTGTACAACCCGATTTTCGGAACATCGCGCAAGATCAAGCTGCTCTACACGCAGAACAACTCCGCCGACGATTCGGTTACCGCGCCATCTGGCATGTCGCTCGGCATTGTCAAGAGCACCATCATTCCCAAACCCGTGTTCTGGGCGTATCGCAACCTGGCTTCCAACAAGGGCTTCATCGTTGACCTGGGACAGTACAGCACGGACGACGTTCTTACACCCGTATCGGGCAAGTATCCGTTGAGCGGCGTTGCAGTGGGCGTGAGAGAGAGGGCGCATGTCGGCTCGATAGAGGTCCTGACGTCAATGACCTGCACAGACGAGCGCTCCAGGCCCGAACGCGTCGCCGCCAGGTTCATCGGCGCAGCCGTGACTCCGGTGGTGGTCACACTGAACCCCGAGTCACCGTCTCTTGCGACGGAGAAATGGACACTTACGGCAACGAACTCCACAACGTTCTCCGTCGAGGGTTCGGTATCCGGACCGCAGGGATCAGCCACGACAGGGGTTCCGTTCAGTTCGCCAAACGGGGCAGTGGTGAGCCTCACGCTTCCTGCGCGGGCCTACGTGGCGGGAGAGCAATGGGTGTTCAACACATTCGCGGGAGACGGCTGGCAGCAGGCGGCGGCGTGGACTAATGACGGCGCGGCCGGTCCGGGTGACATCCAGATCAGCTTCCAGGAATCCGTGGATGCTCGCTACGTTGCCATCCGCTTCACTAGGGCCGCCGGAGCGCCGGGCATCCAGATCGACGAGATCAGCGTTCTGGACACAGGGAACAACAATGTCGCGGATGGCAAGCTGTACCTCGTTGATGGCTACCAGCCCTGTTTCACAGCCCCCGAACAGGTCACGAGGCTCGCCGACATTAAGGGCCTTCCCGACAACACGCGAGTGACGTTGAGCAGCGCCGAGTTTTATCTGCTTCGCACCGGCTTCGGCTATGTCGAGTCCCGCGATCGCTCCGCGGGCGTCAGGCTCGAAGGCGCTCTTACTGGCGCGGAGGGCGACACAATCACCCTCACGGGCATTCTCAAGACATCGCCGGGCGGCGAGCGCTACATCCTGGTTCAGTCCATGGCTACATCCGGGACGGGCGGCGTCCGGCCTCTGATGATCAATGAGAACGGGATACACGGCCGACTCGCCGATGGCCTGTTGATCACCCACTGGGGATTCGTCAAGCCCGGCTCAATCACTTCGGCTTCCTACGAAATCGTTGATGCGTCAGCCGAAGGCAGCATCAGGGTTGTAACGGACGGGGCCCCGGAGGTCGCGGAAGGGGAATTCGTCATCGTGACGGGGGCCGCCGGTTACGATGACGGCCGAATCATCTATCAGCGGTAGCACCTACCGGTAGCGTACGCCGCCATGACAGGCCGCCGCGGCAAAACACCAAATAAGAGCGCCCCGGGCAACGTCCGGGGCGCTCTACTATTATGTACCAGACCGGCGCTTCCCGATTACGGGGCGAGCGTCACGATGTCAGCATCCGAGCGCACCCGAAGGCGGCGATTGTGCTGTGCTTCCGGCCTGTAGATGCTCGAGACACCGGTCACCGAGACAAACGTACCGGTGGCAGGGGCCATCATCCATTGCATCATCTCGACCCTCACACCGGCGTAGCCGAAGATGTTGCCGTCGTTCAGGTTTGACCCGTCATCTATGTAGAAGACCGGGTAACCGAGGTCGTCGTATACCATGCCGGTCACCCTGCCGCAGCTTTTCATCAGCAGGCCGATATTGTTCGCGCCGTAGCCCATTGCCTCGCCGGATATCCCCGGATTATCGCCCACGCCCGCGCTGCCGAGAGACCTGTTAGTCGCAACGAACGGCTTCGGTTCCTGAGCGGCCGCGCCGGGAGCAACCTGCGCCGCATGCAGAGCCCTTTCACCATTCTGCCTGCCCAGCAGGCCGCTGACAGTGGCGGTCTGCCCGACGGAGAGGCCCGCCGCACCCCCACACACGAGAAGGCCGCTCGCGTCACCCGGAGGGCCGCTCTGGATGTAGAACTCGTCCGAGTCCGCGAACACCCAGGTGACAACTGCGGTAATCTTCGCGGCCGTGCCATCCGGCTGGCTCTTCAAAGCCGTGACTGTGTCGAACGCAGGATACGTCAGGCCCGTAACCGTATAGGTCCCGTACTGCAGGCCCGCCAGCAGGTTGATGTCCCTCGGCGGGTCTCCCAGGTTGCTGTACCCTCCACCCAGTCCCGGCAGGAACTGGTTCGAGAAGTAGCCCTTGTTGCCTGTGAGAACAACCATGTAGCGGACAGTCGTCTGAGCCAATCCGATGTCGGCGAACGGGATCAGCGCTTCAAGCCCGGTGTCGGCCGTCATTGTGTCCGTCTCGTTCTCGCCCGGGGTCTTGACAGCGTCATCTGTGACACCCACTCCGTTCGAATTGTCGAATGCGAGAGCCATCCCGTTCGGGTTGTCTCCCTCTTCGAGCATGGACGCGCCCGATCCAACCGCCACCTTACCCACATAGCGGTCCGTATTCGTTCGCAGGTCGAACAGATCAACGTAGGCGAAGTGTCCGGATGCCTCTCTGCCAGAGTTGACAAACAGCACGTGGGTCGGGGCAAATCCGCCGTCGAAGGTTGTGCCGTTCAGCGCGGTCAGCACCCCGGACATCGGACCTGCGCCCTCGGGCACTTCGAGCAGCGCCACGCCACCGGAGCCCGTCTCAAGGAAGATCGCGTAGAAGTTGCCGTTCGCCTCGAGATTGCCGGTAATCCCCAGTTGCAGGGCCGCGTCTGTATTGCTCAGGAACAGAGCGTCCAGCTCCGACCCGTTGCTGCCTGCCTGTCCAGCGGAGTTGCTGTCGCCGAACTGAGTGAAGTTGTTTTGCGTCGCGGCAAGCGTCGCGCTGCCGGAGTCAGCGGGTATGTTCTCCCCGTCCGGGGCCGCGGCGGTCTTCTGAACAAGTGTGACCTGCGCGAACTGATTGCCCGGCGCCACGTCCTCGCTTGAGAGATCCACCGGTGCCATGCCCAGGTTGTCTTTCTGTCCACCCGCGCCAATGCCGGGGAGGAACTGGTTCGAGAGGTATCCGCCGTTACTAGCCAGCAGGGCCATCAGCTTGATGCTCGACACCGACGGGTCCAGACCAACCGTCGACAGGTTGATGAGTATCTCCAGGCCCTTCGACGCCGTCGCCGCGTCCAGCATCTGCTGTGCGGCATCGCGAGTGTTGTCCGAAGTAACGCCTGAGCTGTTCGTGTTGTCGAAGCCGACAGTGGTTCCGGTTATCGTGCCACCCACAAGCTCACCGTTCACGCCGAGCGCGATAGAGCCGAGGTATTCCTTCGTGTCCGTCTGGAGGTTCACCAGGTCCACATACAGCGCTCCGTCCCAGACATTCACGGCAATTACGAAGTCTGGCTCGAAGCCCGGGTCGAATCTGGCGCCAGTCAACGAACGGACAGCCCAGTGGATATCCTCGTTGACAGTGCTGAGCGTGTTCTGTCCATCGGCCACCGTGTCAAGAAAGATCATCCAGAAGTTGCCGTTGTCTTCCAGGTTGCCCGTGATGTTGAGCGCCAGAGAATCAGCACTTGTGAACACTTACAGCTCATCCAACTCGGAGCCTTCGCTGAAGCCCCCGGAAGGTGGGAAGGTATCCCCAAAGCCTGTGTGATTGTTCTGCACCTGCATCAGCGCGGAGCAGCCCTGCACACCGCCCGGGCAGAAATCCGATTGAATGCCGAGTCCGTCAATCGCCGCCGAAGCCGCAATCGGCATGAGCAGCAGGACAAACAGGGCGAGGAGTCTATTCATCGCCTTACCTCCTCCTGCGGTTGCCACAGGAAAACGAGTTGCGGCGGGCGTTGCCGCCCGCCGCAAATGGAGTTGTCTGAGGCGTCGGCCCCCACCTGACCCACGCCTGATTCGTCAGCCGCGCCTACCGGCGGCGGATGACTCCTCCGATGCCAACAAGGCCACCGGCGAGCGCGAGAAGGCTGGATGGCTCGGGAACCACTTCCACACCAATGCGGCCGTTGAGCGCGTCGAGAGTAAAGATTGCCGTCGGGCTAGCGGCTGTCACCTCGAATCCCTGATTGTCGGCGTTTATGCTGCGGAAATCCGCGCCGATCGCGTCCCAGGTGCCAGTGTTCACAGCTTTCCAGTAGTACGATCCCGGTGCGAGAGTCTGCTGATACTTGTAGATTCCCACACCCTGCGCCCCCATGGCAGTTGCCACATCGGCGTTGTTCCAGCCCTGCCAGTCACCAACCGCCGTCTAGGCGCCGGGGTTCACGTCAACCCCAGTAGCCATGGGAGCGTTGCTGTCGAAGGTGACAGTGACATTGCCATCCCAATCGGTGTAGGTCCAACTGTTGCCGGATCCCGGCCAGCTCTGCGACCAGTCACCAATCGTGATCTTGAATTCGTGGCGGCCCGCGCCCATGTTGATACTGGCCTGCCAGATGCCACCGCCGACGTCCGTCATCACGTTGCCAGCGGGGTCCCAGCCGTTGAAGTCGCTGGCCACATAGTAGTCGGCTCCAGCCGGGGACACGATCACCGCCAGAGCAACGATCACAAGAAGAGTCCTCATTTCCTTTTCTCCTTAGTCCGCGGATCAGGCGCGCTGCTCATGCAGCGGGGTGCCGCGCCATGCCGGGGTACAGTTGATTCACCTCCGGCTGACACATCTCTTCCGTTACATTGTCCGCCTCCAACGCCCTCCTGTCAACGCTCAATCGCAAAAACCATTGCAATTGCTGAGTCGCCAGTCAGTCCCACGCCTCCATTCAGAAGACGATGGTGACGTCAGACGGCTGGCGCGTGAGCAGACACGGGCGAATCTTGCCTGCGATCTCTTCCACCGACGAGGTGCCTCTAGCCACCACGTAAGCACCGGCAGTGGGAAGCGCAAAGCTGGTGTACACCCGCACGCCCGCGCAGTCTGCCGCACCGGAACCATCGTTGATGTAGAAGAACGAGTTCCCCGAGGAATCCGTGCCGGTGGACGTAACGACACCCCAAACCCGAGCGTTGATGCCCACGTTTGCGAGTCCCACGCCTCCTTCCACCCCGGCGAAACCGCTGGTCGCGCCGCCACCCAGATCGCTGTTGCGCACTCCGACGGCTTCGGGAACAGGCGCGGCGCCTCCAACAACAACACCCGTTGCATGGATGACGGGCTCTCCCTGCTCAACACCCGTGAAGCCCGTCACGCCGACTGCCTGTCCAAGCTGCGCGAGTGTGCCAGATGGCGCCAGCACCCGAATACCACTGTAGTTCGTGGCGTCCTGCATATAGAACGACCGCGGCTCGGCGAAAGCGCCGATGCCAATTTGCCCGCTGATGCTCACCGGCGAACCGGCTGGAAGCATCCGGGCCAGTGCGTTCGACGCCAACTGCTGATACGCGATGTTCTGCATCGCCACCGTGGCATACTGCGTCCCGGCAATCTCGCCGAAGTCAACAGGCCCGTTTCCTAGGTTCTGGTAGCCACCTACGCAGCCCGGCAGCATCAGCCCCATGCCGGGCAGCGACTGGTTCGAGAAGTAGCCCGAAGGACCGGTAACCACGGCGAAAACCTTCACCGATCCGCTTCTAAGCTTGATGAGATCGAATGGAATGCGAATCTCAAAGCCGGTGTTGGCGGTGTTCGCGTTGATCACGGTTGCGCCCGTCACGCCGCCCGCAAGCGCCGAAGCAGGACCATTCACCTCTCCCGCTCCAAGGAACTCCGACGTGTTGCCGGACAGGTTGACAAGGTCGGCATACCAGATTCCCGAAGGCTCCGCATTGATCACGAGCAGCCACCCAGGCGTAAATCCGTCGTCCATGCGTGAGCCTCTGATTGCGTTCACAAGGTCCGGCCCCGCCGTTGCTGTCAAGGCACCGCTCACGGGGACGCCGCTGTCAATGAAGAGAAGCAACACGTTCCGGTTCTGCTCCAGATTGCCCGTCAGCCCGATAAGCAGGCTGGTCCCGTCGTTAGTCACAAAGAGCTGATCAAGTTCCGACCCACCCGCGGCAGGGCCGGCATCGCCAAAACCTGTGGGGTTGATCTGTGTCGCACGCAGCTTCCCCGCGAAATCCGCCCGGATGTTCTGCCCGTCTATCACAATCTGACCGCTCGGCGGCAGCCCGCTCTGGTTCGGAAACGGCATGGAGCAGCGCGTGTCGGTATGGATTTCCGGGGTCAGCGGGTTCGGAAGGTACGAGAAGATGACCGTTGACCGTGCCGGGACTGTCAGGGCTGCGGCGCCACCCGAAACGTTGATTGCGCCGGTGATGCCAAGGACGTCCTCGTGCATTCCGTCAGGGAAGGGAATACCGCCCACCGTGACTGTCTGGCTCTGCCAACCGTTGTGGTCCCTACAAGCACCGCCGAACCGGTGGCCTCGCGCGAGAAGACGAACAGACCGGGGCCGATCCAGCGTTCCACGATGTTACCATACTGAACAGCGGGGCTGACGCGGCGCAGGTCCGATGCCTTCTTCAGCACACGCGCCGCGAGTGTGTTCGCGTCGAACGACTGCATCATAGGCCGGTTGTAGGGGTCACCTCCGGCGACACCTTGGTCGTTGACCGTGTCCACATACAGGTACTGCTCGGTTCCGTAGAAGACCATCGGAATCCCGGGAAGCATCTCCAGCAGCCCGAGGGCCATCGCGATGCGCTCCTTGACCTCCGGAGGTTGGCGTAACCGTACTTCTGAAGCAGCGGGATAATGAGCCGCTGCGTATCGTGCGAATCGAAGAAGTTGACCTGCCAGTGCACGTTAGGAGCGTCACCGGGCGCCTGCCCGTAGGCCGTATGCCGCGAGTAGAGCAGGTCGCGCAGTTCGTACATCGAGGCCCACTCTCCAGTCACGGCCCGGAGCGTCTCATGAAGCTGGAAATCGAAGAGCGACGTGCCAGCCGTCTGAATCCACCAGAGCGACTCGCTGTTCCACGCGCCCCCGCCGTACCATTCTGCCACGGCGTACGTTCTCGGCTTGCCGAGCCAGTTCGCCACCTGACGGCCGGAAGTCATCCACTCGCTCCCGAATGACGGCTCGAAGTGCTTCGCGGCGTCCAACCTGAAGCAGTCCACGCCGTGGTACTGCCGGAGAGCCGCGCCCTGTTTCAGATAGTCCCGCACTGCGGCAGTATCCTGATTCAGATCGGCAAGGCCAAAGATGTCCTTGTTCACCTGGTCCCAGTACGAAGCGTTGTCGAAGTCTATCGGGCCGTTGTGGTGGAACCATCCGCCCGTGTCGTCGGTGTAGCGCGCAACCACCGTGCCGTCCTTCTTGAGCACGCACGCAGTTCCCGCCGCCGTCGCCGGCCCGGAGTTAAGGCTGATGTCCAGCATGAACTTCATCCCCCGGGCGTGCATATCACACGTCAGCGAATCCATCACCGGAAACGTGCCGTGATGCAGATCCACGCGGAACAGGTCCTGCATCTGATAACCGTGATAGGTTCCCGGCGACGGGTGGTTCTGATAGACGGGCGTGGTCCAGACCGTGGTGATTCCCACCGCCTGAAGGTAGTCGAGTTTCTGCTTGATGCCCGCCAGATCGCCGCCCCAGAACTTCTGCCAGTCTGTCTTGGATGCGTCATACAGGCCGGGGTCAACGGCGGTGTTGTTGGAGGGGTCACCGTCGAAGAAGCGGTCCGGAAGTATGAGGTATATCGTTTCGCCACGCATATCCAGCGCAGCGGCGGGAAGTGCCAGGACGAATGTCAGCAGGACAAAGACGCAGAGATATCTGTTGGGCATGGGACGGTGTCCAGGTTTCGGCAAGCAGAAAAACCGAAAGGGGGCAAAAAGGCCTTTACTCGGCACTGCGCGCCGTGATACAATCGCAATGGTCCTATTATTATACCACCGCGCGGGTTTGGGCAGGCGGCCTCGGGCGTTGGTGGGCATGGGAACCACGCGCAGTATCAGACTCGCAATACTGACTGCGAGCCGGACGCTCCGCGCGAAGTCCGTGCCCGAGGGCAGCCAGGTACACCTGTCCGGTCTGGCCGTGACCCGTGGCGCTTCCATGTAGAGAGCCCGGACCGGCCGCCGGGGATCACGGTTACTTGGAACAGCAGCGGCACGTGGGGAGTTTATACAAATGGGTGGGTACGGCAGGACTGAGCAGCCCAGAGTGCGTAATCACCTTTGGCGCGACTCTTGCTCAGACGCCTGGAGCCGTGCCCGGTCCAGTCCGCATGAGCGAGCGCTCAGGCTGGGGGCCTGATCGGTGGCGGCCTCAACCATGTCGGGCTGTTACCCTTGTATGGGGGCAGTTCGTCTCCGTTACCGGCTCGCTCAGCATCGTGGCAGGGCAGGGCGGAGACATCCCGCTCCCGCAGGTTGCGTCAATATAGGAAGGATATCTTGTGGCAATCAGCTTCCCTTCCTCCAGCGCCCGCGCTACGTTCTGGCTTGAACGGGAAGCTGAAGTTCTACCGCGTTTCATCGCGGACGGATGCTTGCATTTATGCTGATGTCAAGGACAAATGAAATGAAACACCTGTTCTCTGGGTTCAGCCCCTGCCACGCCGGAAGACGGCGGGAGGCGCGGCGAACGGCCGCGTTCACGCTCATCGAGCTTCTTGTGGTGATCGCCATAATCGCAATCCTCGCGGCTATTCTCTTCCCGGTGTTCTCGAGGGCGCGGGACAGGGCGCGTGAGACAGCATGCCTGAATAACGTCAACCAGATCACGAAAGCATTCCTGATGTTCGCGTCGGACAATGAGGACACGCTCCCGACCGTGTACATGTGGTTCTACCCGGACCCGGCGGCTTCCGGCAGCGCAAAGGACAAGTGGAAGCCGGGCATCATCGAGTCAAAGTATATGAGCACCCACGGAGCCAGCGTCTGTCCGAGTGTCCCGCGCGCCGTCAAGAGGAGCACGAGCTATCCTCCCTGGAGCTACATCGTGAATAGTTACTGCACTGTGGCCGGGTGCAAGGGATACTACGACGGCGGCCAGGATGCGCGCGCCAAGGGCAACGCCAACGAGGCCAAGCAGGGCATCTGGAAGGTGCGGGACGGCATGAAGATCGGCTCGTATGCCAGCCCCAGCACCGCTGTCCTCATTGTTGAGGAGGCGACCTGGGATGAGGATCCGACCGTGCCCGCGCCCAACGACCCGCTGTTCTGTAATGTGGACTGGTTTTCGGGGCGGCACAACGGAGCCTGCAATCTCGGCTATCTCGACGGGCATTGCGCCCGCTTCAAGGGCGGGCCCGGTCACATAGACGCGAAGTACTCCGACGGGACGAAGGTCTTCTACGGCCCGCCTGCGTGTGACTAGCCCACGGTGCAGAGAGTGGCGCGGTTGGGTGCTTGTTGCTACCTGATTCTCTGGACTCGCGGCCCCCTTGTGTGCTAAGCTCGCCAGTAACGACGATGATTTCGCACCGAGGAGGACACCGAGTGGCAAGACCCTTGAGCAAGATTGCGCCCGGCTGGTGGGACTACACAACCATTGACAAGAGCATACTCGACGACGCCGCGAACCTGACGCCCGAGGACATGCTCGGCCTTTCCCGAGATGGTTTCCGGGTCGTGTTCTATGACACGCTTGAGGATTTCTATCTCGCCGAGGCGCTGGAGTACATCTCGGCATGGAGGCAGTCCACCCCGGACGATCCTGTCGGAATCTGCGGCCCGATCGGCCCTACCGAACAGCTTCCTCTCGTCGCGCGCATTGTCAACACCCTTGACCTCGACCTCAAGAGCGCGCATTTCTGGGCAATGGACGAGTGGGTTATCGGCGGCCGGGAAGTCGCCGAAGACCATCCGCTGTCGTTCGCGAGGGCAGTCCGTGAGCTTTGCTTCAACCGCATCAGGCCTGATCTGGCGATGCCCGATGCCAACCTTCACTTCCCCAAGGCCGACCCTTCTGAGTACGTGAACAGCTGGGAAGGCGTGCGCTGCGCCGTGATGCAGGGCGGGCAGGGCGACATTAAGCACTGGGCATTCAACGACCCGCCGAAACGTGAGGGAGCGTATGTGGCGGCCCCACCGTCTCCCGAAGAGTATATGGCGCTTGGTACCCGCGTAGTTGATTTGCACCCGGTCACGGTGATGCAGAACGCCCGCACGTCCGGTGGCGGGAAGGTGGACATTGTGCCGAACCAGGCGGTGACAGTGGGGCCGGTTGAGACGATGAAAACCGAGAAGGTGTCCATCTGGCACGCGGGAGCGCACGACAACGCGTTCGGGCAACGCCTGACAACGCTGATGATTTCCAAACGTCTCCCTGACAGCGCGGTGCCGATGTCGCTGCTTGCGCTGCACCCGAATGTGCAGTTCAACTTCTACCGCGGAGGCATCGGCTCCTGCGGCGTGGAGATGCACTGACACATGAGCAAAGAAGGGGCGCACTCAAAGGCCGCTGAGTCGGCTGCCTTCGTGCTTGCCGGGGAACCGCTTCCCGCGCGGGAGATCATACAACGTTTGGAATCCGGCTCTCCGAGCGTTGATGCGTATCTGGCCAACGAAATCTACGTAAACAGCGATCGAGCGTATCTTGCCCGGCAGCGCAAGCGTCTTGCCGCAACGGCCCGGATTCACGCGGAGCGGGTGGGGGAGCGCCCGATGTACCTTCTGCGCGCGCCGGGACGGCTGAATGCGTTTCTCGAATATCTCGACATGTGCGCTGGCGACCACATGTCAACGACCATTGACGGCGACATACCCGTTGCCGTGTCGCCGCGCACTGACGGCGTTCTTTCGGTCGCCAATGCCAGCTCGCTGTTCCCCGCTGAGGAGCTGATCCTCACCGAAGAGTTCGACCGGTTCGCCTCAGCGCCGTGGACCGGGAAGGCCGCCGAGCACCCGGACAACTGGGACAACCGCTCGCTGTTTTATCCCCATGAAGGCCGGGAGCAGGGCAACTGGCTCAACTACGTGCTTGCCCCGTACATGAGGGTGCTTTGGGACAGGCCGGACTTACCCATTCGCGGTGCGGACATCACCTTCGGGCGCGCCACGGTGCCCTTCCGCGCCGGCACTAGTTCGTCCTCAGCCGTGGTCGTTCTCAGCTTCCTGGCGATGTATCTCGCGAATCGCGATCAGCTTCCGCTGTGGGAGGTTCACGAAGTGTGCCGCCTGCTCGGAGAGGCCGAATGGTACGTCGGCACGCACGGCGGCGCCAACGACCAGATGACGATTCTGCGCAATCCGCCCAACTGCGTCCTCTACAACCGCCACTCCCAGCCGCGTCTTGCTTCCACGCCGCTTCCGTTCGTTCGCGGGGTGCATGTCGTGCTGGCGAACTCGCTCTGGGAGGTCAACAAGACGCTGGGCGGCAACCAGAGCTTCAACATGCGCAAGGGCTGGATGCATCTCGGGGACCAGCTTCTGAAGCTGCTCATTGCCGATGTGCGTGCAGCGCGCGAGGCGGGCCGCGCGTCGGGCGATGGGTGGCTCGCGAAGGTAGTTGAGGAGCGTTTCGGGGAGGAGCCGCCGGTCGCCACTCCGCTGCTCGAGCGCGCTCCTGAGATCTGGGACACAATCGAGCACAACTACTGCGAGTTCGGCAGCCTGTGCGAGGACTTGCTCGGAATCCCCGACGCGGCGATAACCGAACTGATCATGCTGCTGCCGGTCAAGGTGACTCCCAAGGAAGCCGCCCGGATTCTCGGCACGGATGCTGAGACCGTCAAGAAGCTCTACACGCAGCCGAGGCGCGACATCGGGGGCTATCACGTTCGCACCACGGCGCGCTTCTTCCACAGGGAGAATCAGATCGGGCGGTCACTCGAGAGCATCTTCACCGAGGCCGAGCGGCGAGTGCAGGCGGGCGAGCTATCCACCGACTCGACGGAGTACGACAGCTATCGCATTCGCGTCGGGCAGATGGTGGACGAGCTGCAGGACGCTCTCTCGTTCGATTTCCGCGTTTCGAACCCGCAGATAGACCTCCTTCTCACCATAGCCCGCCGCGGCCCGGGGTATCTGGGCGGCAAGCTCACCGGCGCCGGGAAAGGCGGCTGCGTCTCGCTGCTCGTGCGCGAGTCGCGGTCGGCGGAGATGTGCGAGTATCTCGACAGGGAGTACTACAGCCGCCCGGAACGATTCGAGGTGTACCGGCAGGTGCTGGCGGACGAGCGCAGGTCTTCGCAGAAGGGGACGCCCGACCACGGTTCCGCCATCGAGAGGCTGGCCATTCTGGAGGCGGCGCTGGCCAACATTCCCGAACAGCGCCGGGTCGTGACCTTCAGCCGCGGCGCCTGCGTGCTCGAACTGCCCTGAGCCCGGTTCCGGCCGCGGCATCGCCATTGCTATAGTCCTTTGGGAATGACAGACACCATCGGGCTTTCGATGCCCTGAAGGCTGGATTCCCGAAGACCGGCCAAACCACGGCCGCCGCGCCCCCGGGCGCCAGGTGAGGACACCCGGCGTGATATCTGAAACTGCACCTGTGAGAAGCAGGAAGGAAGACAGCAGTGGTGTGCAGAATAGGAGAACGATCGGAGGATTGTGTTTGGCTGTGACTGAAGGCGAGAGGCGTCCGGAAGCCGTGCCCCGAGAGAGCGCGGACATACTGCAGGGGAGGCTCGAGCGGCTCAGGGAGCTCGTCCCGGAGGCGTTCAGCGAGGGCCGCTTCGACGTCGCCAAACTGCAGGAGGCTCTGGGCGATGCCGTGGAGCCGGGGCCGGAGCGCTACAGCTTCACCTGGGCGGGCAAGCGCGACGCCATCCAGATGCTTCAGGCCGCCAGCCGTGCCACTCTCGCGCCCTGCCACGACGAGTCGGTCAGCTACGATACCACCCAGAACATCTTCATCGAAGGCGAGAACCTGGAGGTCCTCAAGCTCCTCTACAAGAGCTACTTCGGGCGGGTGAAGATGATCTACATAGACCCGCCCTACAACACGGGCAACGACTTCATCTACCCGGACAACTTCTCCGACCCGCTGGACACGTACCTGCGCCTGACCGGGCAGAAGGACGCCGAGGGCAACCTGCTCACCAGCAACCCCGAAACCAGCGGGCGCTACCATTCGGCGTGGCTGTCGATGATGTATCCCCGCCTCTTCCTCGCCCGCCAGCTCCTGCGCGACGACGGCGTCATTTTTGTCTCCATCGACGACCACGAGGTCCACAACCTCCGCATGCTGATGAATGAGGTGTTCGGGGAGGAGAATTTCGTTGCCACAGCGATTTGGCAGCGCAAGTACTCTCCCCAGAACGACGAAAAGTTCATTTCGCCGCTGCATGAATATGTCGCAGTGTACGCCAGGAACATCGGGGCTAGTAGTATCAATCTTCTGCCAAGAAGTGACGAAGCAATCGCGCGCTACAAGAACCCGGACAATGATCCCCGAGGCCCGTGGAAGGGCGGGGATCTCACGTCCAAGACAAAAGCCGCGGGCCACTCATATGAGATCGTGTCCCCCACAGGAAAAACCTTTAAGCCCGCGGCCGGCCGCCAGTGGGCACCATCGTTCGGTACCTACGAGCGCCTTCGCGAGGAAGACCGTATTTGGTTCGGGCCGCGCGGTGACGCAGTGCCGTCCGTGAAGCAGTTCTTGTCAGAGGTCCAGCAAGGCGCTGTTCCGACCACGCTATGGCTCAGGGCGGAGGTTGGCGACAACCAAGAAGCGGTGCGGCATGTGAATGACCTGAATCTGAGCTTCGACTCGCCGAAGCCGGTGCGGCTCGTGCGCCGGATGCTGCAAATTCTTACCAGCCCCGCCGCCGACGATCTCATACTCGATTTCTTCGCTGGCTCTTGCCCAACTGCAGAAGCCGTGCTGGAGTTGAACCGGGAGGATGGGGGCAACCGGCGCTTCATCATGGTGCAGCTTCCGGAGCCGACGGAGAACCCCGACTTCCCCACCATCGCGGAGATCGGCAAGGAGCGCATCCGGCGGGTGATCAAGAAGATGCAGGAGGAAGCGCAGGGCAAGCTAGACCTCGGCGAGCGCGAGGAGCCGGAGGACCTGGGTTTCAAGGTCTTCAAGCTTCGCGAGTCGAGCTTCCGGCAGTTCGAGGCGGGCGCGCCGGAGGAGACCCCGGAGGAGCTTATGCCCCGGCTGGAGGCTCTGGCCGACCCGCTGAAGGAAGGCTGGCAGCCGGAGGACGTGATCTACGAGATTGCGATTCGCGAGGGCTACGGGTTGAACATCCGCATCGAACCGGTCACCGCCGGCCCGCCTGATACCTGGAAGGTGACCGACCCTGACAAGGAGCAGACGTTCCTCGTCTGCCTGGCCGCCAAGCTGACGCTGGACGAAACCCGCCCGCTCAGCCTGTCCGCCGACGACCTCTTCATCGCGCGCGACTCCGCGCTCGACGACCAAACCGCAGCGAACCTTGCGCTGCAGTGCAGACTGAAGACGGTGTAGGGGGAACCCGTATTGGGACTGTTTGGTAGTTCGAAGCGCCCTAAGCCGGAACTCAGGTGGGTCCGGGTAACGGACATTGAAACAGATAACGATCTGAGGCCGCCGCAGGACCCCCACTATATGGAGCTTCTCGAAAAGGCCGTAAGAGGGGAGGTGTTCGTGTACTACGCGGGCGTGCCACTCTGCCTGTGTGTTCCGTTCGATCAGGACTTTCGCCCCGACCTGACGGAGACGGGGAAGAAGGTGCTACCGGCAGTGCTCGAGGAAGGTCGCAACAACCGTCTGCATCCCATGTGGGTGTACCAGCGGGGCTGGTGGTTCGTGGTCTCTGACGACTACCTGGTGCTGTGGGCGGCGACCTACGGAATGCCTGACCTAGTGCCTTGCATGGTTCTGGGGAAGCCGGATCACCCGCTACTGAAGACCGTGCAGGGCCCAATCGACACAGACGCTGTTCGCAAGCTCTTGCTCGGCCAGCAGGAGCATGGGTGAGAAGCCCTCGCCAACCACGGCTAAGCCTACATGCTCCTCCGCTTTGAACCAAACCAGGATTACCAGAGGCCGTAGCCGACCTGTTCGACGGGCAGCCTCGGCCGGACCGGACCGCGGAGCTGAAGCTCGGCAGGGGGGTGGCGTTCGCGGCCGTTGCAAACGACCTGGATCTGACGGACGAGGCGCTGCTCGGCAACCTCCGGCGCGTGCAACAGGCGAACAGGCTCGATGAGGACGAGGAACTCGAGCTGATTACCGCGACGATCGAGACGCCGGAGGGCGAGAAGGAAGCCCGCTTCCCGAACTTCTCTGTTGAGATGGAGACGGGCACCGGCAAGACCTACGTCTATCTGCGCACGGCGCTGGAGCTCTTCCGCCGCTACGGCATGCGCAAGTTCGTGGTGGTCGTTCCGTCCGTGGCCGTGCGCGAGGGCGTGCTGAAGACACTGAAGATCACCCGTACGCACCTGAGCGAGCTCTACGGCAACGTTCCCTACCGCTTCAGTTCCTACGACTCCGCCAACCTCTCGCAGGTGCGCCAGTTCGCGCTGTCCAATTCGGTGGAGATTATGGTGATGACCATAGACTCCTTCAACAAGGCGTCCAACGTCATTCGCCAGTCCACCGACCGCCTGCAGGGCGAGACGCCGGTGCACCTGGTGCAGGCCGCGCGGCCCATCCTGATTCTGGATGAGCCGCAGGAGATGGAGAGCGAGCTTCGCATCAAGGCGCTTGCGAGCCTGGACCCGCTGTTTGCCCTGCGCTACTCGGCGACGCACCGCAACCCGTACAACCTGGTCTATCGCCTCACTCCGTTCGAGGCCTACCGGCAGAAGCTGGTGAAGCGCATCGAGGTGGAGGGCATTGTCCGTGAGGGCGACGAGAACCGGCCGTTCTTGCGGCTGCAAGAGGTCCGCACCGAGCGCAACGCGCTGACGGCGCGGATTGCTCTGCACAAGTTGATGGCGACGGGCCAGCACAGGGAGCAGGTGGTAACGGTCCGCGCGGGTGAGAATCTGGAAGCAAGAGCCAACCGGCCGGAGTACGCGCAATACACCGTTGAGGAACTCGACGCGGGCGCGCAAGTCGTGCGCTTCAGGGACGGCACCGAGCTTGGCCGCGGCGAGACGTGGGGCGCGGACAAGTCGCAGATGTTCAGAGCCCAGATTGACTACACAGTGGAACAGCATATGAAGCGGCAGGCGCAACTTCGCCCCTTCGGCGTCAAGGTGCTGAGCCTCTTCTTCATAGACCGCGTGGACAACTACGTCAACGACGGGCCTATCCGGCAGATGTTCGACGAGAGCTTCAACGCGCTGAAGTCGCGGTACGACGGCTGGGGCGAGGTCAGCCCGGAAAAGGTGCAGGCGTCCTACTTCGCGGCACGCAAGACGCGCGCGTGCGTTGTGTTCGAGGACACGAAGACCGTCGAAAGCCAGCACGACCGCGAGTCGTTAGACCTGAGCATGCG
>JBPOJE010000122.1:0-10655 GCA_052033935.1 Armatimonadota bacterium | reverse complement strand
GACCTCTCGCTCTCCAAGACCAGCCGCACCGACTCGTCTCGGAACTCCTCGCTGTATCGTTTCATCCTCGCAAACACCCTTTCGATAACTCACACTTAGGGTGTCCACTTTTTCGGGGGAAGTCCAGTCCGTGCACACAGGCCGACATCACGCTGCACCAGACCTGCCCGGGGCTCGCCGGTGCAGCACACCGGTCGCTTCTGAGACTACCTGAGGTCACGGCTACGCACTTGTGAAGGCCACTGCATGCCCGGTCAATGCGGCAACAAACCGGACGAAGCCAAGGTCTTCTGCCGGCTGCCTGATGTTTGGGGGGATAGTGTTGGTCGCGATGGCGAGGCAGGCGGCGTTGTAGAGTCGTTCAGACACAAGACGCCTGCACAGGTGAGTGTAGCGCTCTGCGTAGGTGGCATCCCGGAAGACCGCGTCAACGGCGAAGAACGGCTTCCGCACGTTGATGGGCCTGTGCACAGCGGGGCAGTCCTCCAGAAGGAAGAAATAACCCAGAAAAGGCGCTGGGGTGTGACCGAAGCGGCCTTCACGATATGCCACCCAGATATCAGCGGCGCTGCCAATCGCCTCCTCGCATCTATTGTTGAAGTTGTTCCCAAAGGATGGCCCAATCTGGGACTTGAACTCCACCGCGGCAACAAGCCGGTCGTTTGTGAGGACGAGCAGGTCCCACTGCTTCTCCGGCCGGTAGTAGCCGGGCAGCTCAAGGGCCGTTCTCGTTCGGATCTCGCAGTCCTTGATTTCCGAAGCTCGGAGGATGTCGGCAACGAGCGCCTCAAGGGCGTCCATCTGGGCGCCACCTGTTACTGCGCCCCTACTACCAGCGTCCTTCTTGCCGCTCTCCAACTGCTTCTGCTTCTGGCGGTGTCTTGCTTCCCAGAAACACGCGATGGCTGTCTGGAATCTCTGTTCCAACTCCGCGCGGTTGATCATTCTGCCCTGCTGATCTCTATTGTTCTCTGGCCAAAGAGGTCTGCCGTGTCGTGCTTGATGCGCCGGACCGCCTGTTCAAAGTACACGTCATCCACTTCAATGCCTGTGCTATTCCGTCCCCACTTCGCGGCCGCCACGGTTGTGGTGCCTGTGCCCATGAAAGGGTCAAGGACAGTGTCGCCCACAAAGCTGAACATGCGGATAAGGCGCTCCGCAAGTTCAACAGGGTAGGGCGCGGGGTGCTCGCGTGTGGAGGCACCTGTAATCCCTGTCCAGATTTGCTGGAACCACTTTCTGTGGTTCTCGGCAGAGATCAGGCTGAGATACCGCTCACGTATCGTTGGCTTACGGTAGGCGCCTGGCTTTCGCTGCATCAAAATGAACTCGATATCGTTCTTGATCACCGCATTGGGCTCGTACGGCTTACCGAGGAAACCACCGCCTCCTTCAACCTCATACGACGCGTTTGCTATCTTGTGCCAGATGATCGGCGCAAGGTTGTCAAACCCGATGGCTCTGCACTGCTCCTGTATGGCCGCATGCAGGGGCACGACTGTGTGCCGTCCCCGGTTCTGTTTACGGGACAGGCACACGTCCCCTACTACGCAGATCAGCCGGCCCCCCGGCTCAAGCGCCTGCCAGCATTCCCGCCAGACTTTGTCAATCTCTGACAGGAACTCACCGTAGTCGTCAACGTGGCCAAGCTGCGCTGCGTTGTCGCGATAGGTCTTCAGGGTCCAGTAGGGTGGTGACGTCAAGATCAAATGGGCCTTGCCATCGAGGCATCTGGTAAGCGTCCGTGCGTCGTCTCTGACGAGGCGGTGCCGTGTAGGAAGCTGCCTTACGGCCTCGTCAATTTGCGCCATGCGCTTCGGATCTCGTGCAATGCGTGGTAGGTCAGTCTGTGGGTGTTTCAGGTCGTCGGCGCCCGTAGGCAATGTCCGTTCCCCGGTGAGTTCAACTGCCATAGCCAGTTCTCCAATTCACTCTGTTCATATCTTACTCCACTCGACGATACGGACGTCAATGGTGGCAGTTTGGAGTGTCAGGTTCTGTCAGCGGCCCCGCCTGATTACCAAGACTCCCGACGTCCGGGGGGCCCTGTCCGTCCCGCGGGCTAACCGGCGCACCCGGATCGGAGCAAAGCGTCGGCAGACGCACTTGCAGGAGCGCAGAGCCTGCAAGATCAGATTTGTGCCACAAGCGCGAATCGCCCGGACAAGCCGGGCGATTCGCTATCAGAATCTCGTCCGCAGACCCCTATGCTTTATCGGGAATGGGCTCGCCGGCCAGTTTCAGCAGGCGCTCCCACTTCTCGTCCACATGCGCCTGATAGGTCTCGATCATCGCCTCGTTGCCCGGGCGGAACATGTGCCGGTACTTGGTCTGCTTCTTCAGGTACTCGCTCACCGGCCGCTTTTCGCGCGGCTTGTAGGTGATTTTGTACTGACCGTCCACCACTTCATACAGCGGCCACGCGCAGGTGCTGGCCGCCAGCCGTCCCATCTCGATCGTATCCTCGGGAGGGAACGCCCAGCCCAGCCGACACGGCGCCAGCACGTTGATGAACGACGGCCCATCGGTATTCAGGGCCTTCTGCATCTTCGTGATCAGGTCGTTCCAGTAGCTCGGGCTGCCCTGAGCCACGTACGGCACGCCATGCGCCACCAGAATCGCCGTCAGATCCTTCTCGAACTGCTTCTTGCCCCGGCTTTCGCGCCCCACGGGGGTGGTGGTCGTATCCGCGCCGAACATCGTCGCCGAAGAGCGCTGAACGCCGGTGTTCATATACGCTTCGTTGTTGTAGCAGATGTAGAGCATGCGGTGCCCGCGCTCCATCGCTCCCGAAAGCGACTGCAACCCGATGTCGTACGTGCCGCCGTCGCCGCCGAACGCCACAAAGCGCACGTCCTTGTCGTACTTGCCCTGCTTCTTCAGAGAGCGGTACGCAGTTTCGACGCCCGATATGCTCGCCGCCGCGTTCTCGAATGCACTGTGAAGGAAGGGCGTGTCCCAACTCGTGTAGGGGAACAGCGTCGTGGTCACCTCAAGGCATCCGGTCGCCGATCCCACCACCAGCGGGGTGTCCGCCGCCATACACAGCATCCGCGCGACGATGGGAGCGCTGCAGCCCGTGCAAGCCCTGTGCCCGCCGGTGAACAGCGCCGGTTTCTTAGATAGTTCTTTCAGACTCGCCATTTATCTTGAATTCCTCTTAAGCCTCAGGTTCCAGTGAGTTACTCGCGCACGCCAAGGTAGGTGACGCGGCTGGCAGGAGCGCCCGCCGCTGCCATCTTCTGCATGTCGTCGAAGACCTGCATAAGCTGTGCCGGTCCGCAGTCGCGTCCGCCCAGCCCGTAAACGTAGTCCGCGAGCGGCGGCCGGTTCTTCGCCTCATAGAGCGCCGACCGGATCTCCCCGAACACCGGGCCGCCCAGCCCAGCCAGTCCGTCGGAGCGGTCCATCACGGCCACGGCCTTGCGTCCCGCCAGCAGGTCCGCAACTTCGTCATACGGGAACGGCCGGAACATCCGCAGCTTCAGAAGCCCCGCCTTGATGCCCTTCGCCCGCAGCTCGGGAATGATCGTCTTCGCCGTGCCGGCGGTGGACCCCAGCAGCACCATCACGTAGTCGGCGTCGTCCAGCATATACTCTTCGTACAGCCCGTACTTCCGTCCCGTGAGCTTGCCGTACTCCTCGCCGATCTGCTTCACGACGCCCGGCGCCGCCGCCATCGGCGCGGCAAGCTGCCTGCGATGCTCAAAGTAGAAATCGGTGAAGTCCAAGCCGCCCATGGTCACCGGCTTGTCCACGTTCAGCAGATAGGTGTCCGGCTTGTATGTGCCCACGAAGTCGCGCACCACTTCGTCATCCAGCATCTTCACCACTTCCATGCCGTGGCTGATGATGAAGCCGTCCATCGTCACCATGGTCGGGAGCTGAATGTCGGGATGCTCGGCGATGCGGATCGCCTGGATCGTGTTGTCGTACGCCTCCTGAGCGTCCTCCGAGAAGATGTGAAGCCATCCCGCGTCGCGCGCTCCCATTGTGTCCGAGTGGTCGCAGTGGATGTTGATGGGCGCGGAGAGAGCGCGGTTCGTAACCGGCATCACTATGGGGCGCCGCAGGCCGGCTGTAATGTAGAGCATCTCCCACATCAGCGCCAGTCCCTGCGAACTGGTCGCCGTCATGGCGCGCGCTCCGGCGGCGGATGCCCCGATTGTGGCGCTCATGGCGGAGTGCTCGCTCTCGACGGCCACATACTCGGTGTTTACCAGGCCATCGGAAACGTAGGTGGAGAAGATCTGAACGATTTCGGTCGCCGGCGTAATCGGATATGCGGCGACTACATCGGGGTTGATCTGGCGAAGCGCCTGCGCCACGGCTTCGTTGCCGGTCAGCGCCGCCAGGTTCTTTACCCCCTTAAGGCTGGTCTCGGTTTTTGTCTCTGACAACTGATGCTCCTTGGGTTGATGGCTCCAGAGCCTGAAGCCGGAAAGTGAAAACTAGAATCGCCCCTTCTCAGGCCTGCCTCAGGCGTTCTGCGACTTGACGGTCTCGTACGCCTGGCGGATTGCCTGGACGTTGCCGGCGATCACCTCGGGCTTGTTGCGGAACTTCTTCTTGAGCTTCGCCTCGGTGTCTTCGATCATCGAATCGAAGTCCACCATGCCCGTCGCGCCGACGAGCGCCCCGAGCATGGGCGTGTTGGGGATGTCCCGGCCGATGGTTTCTTTCGAAATAGCGGATGCGTCCAGCGCAAAGAGCTTCTGCCCCTTCAGGCCGAGCTTCTTGCCCATCTCCTCGGCCGTCTCGTTCGTGTTCACGAGCACGACGCCATCCTGAGGAAGCCCCTTCATAACGTCAACCGTCCCGATCAGCGTGGGGTCGAGAATCACCACCACGCTCGGCGCCTCGACCGACGAGTGGATCGTGATCGGCTCACCGCTGATCCGGTTGTAGGAAGCGACCGGCGCGCCGGTCCGCTCGGGGCCGTACTCCGGAAATGCCTGGATGTACATGCCCGCGCCCAGGCAGGCGTCTGCGAACAGCAGGGCGGCGGTTTTCGCCCCCTGACCTCCGCGGCCATGCCAGCGGATCTCAATCATCTTGCTCATCGTGTTCTTTTCGCAACTCCTTCCGGGCCGCTCCGGCTGGTATTCGCGCGCCGGCTGCCCGTTGTTGGCCCTGACCGTGGTCGTGCGCAAAAAAGCGGCCGTCAGAGTCCTCTACCAACGGCATTCTAGCATGATGCGTCGCCGTTCACAATCTCAGACCCGCCCTCAGACCTCCGCCCGGGCGCGATCCTTCTCCACCGATTTGAACCACTCGTCCAGCATCGCCTGCCGCCGCGCCCCGCGCTCCGGATGCTCGCAAAAAAGGTCGTTCTGCCCGCCCGGATCGTCCGCCAGATTGAACAGCAGAGGCTGCGAAGGCAGCACCGGCAGCGCTGGAACAGGCATCGGCTCGCCATAGCCCATGCCGTCCGCAAGAGTCAGGGCGATCTTCGGGCGGCCCGCACCGGTATCAGTCTGCCCTGAGCTTCCGCTCGGCTGCGGCTGCCGAATCCATTTCGGACTGCGAATCCTTCAGAAAACCCTGCGCATTCTGTTTCAGCGCGGCTTCGTCCTTGTGGAGCCACTCCTGCAGAGACGTGACTGCCTGCGCCATCAGGCTCGCCGCCAGGCTTCGGTGCAGGTGTGCCTTCGAGTAGCCCGCCGGTGCGTTCAGGTCGCTCAGGAAGTCCGCAAGCTGCTCCACTTCCGTCAGAAGTGCTCGCACCTTCCCGTAGTAGTCCTCGCGGGTGATGGCGCGGCCGGCATGGTCTTTCTCCATGGTATCGAGTTGATCTCTGTACCTGTAATAGGCCATGTCCGCGCTCTGCGCCAGCGACTTGTAGAGACCGGCCTCGACAGGCGCGCCGTCGTTCTGGTTCTGAGTGTGCTTCGCGCTGGCCACGTGACCGGTGGCGTCCATAAACTGTCCCCGCGCCGCCGCAAGCCGGGCCAGCCGGTAGTACGGCCCGGGCTGATCCGGGTGATCGTTCGCCGCCTGAGCGTACTCCAGCGCCGCGCCGCCGGGCTTGCCTTCGTTCCAGAGTGCGTCCCCCAGCGCAAGGCGCGCCTCTAGGTTCTTCGGGTCACTCTTCAATATGTCGCGGTACACCTGGACCGCTTCCTCGGGCGAGGCCGTGGCAACGCGCTCTCTTGCCAGCGCGTTTCGGACCTCGTCGCTTGCCGGGTTCAGGGCTGCGGCGCGTTCCAGCTCTTTGGTCGCTTCTTCCGGCATGTTCTTGTCCGTGTAGAGCTTCGCCAGCTGCAGCCTGTGGCTAACATCGCCGGGCGCCAGATTCACCGCCTCGCGCATCGCCTGAATGGCCCCCGCGAGGTCGCCCTCGGCCGCGAGCGTCTCCGACTGCGCCGCATACCCCGCCGCGCTCTCGCGCAGAGAGTCCTGCGCCGCGATCCTCGGATCCGGCCCGGCGGGCGCCGGGGCTTCGGCCGGTTTCGCCGGCGGCTCGGGCTTGTTGCTTTCGCCGCCGGACGTCCCCTCTGCCGTTACCGGAGGCAGCGGCAGGTTCAGCACCACCGGCGCCGCTGGCGGCACCACATTCAGCACCTGCGTCAGAAACTGCGTCGCCACGGTGTTCGCAACCGACAGCAAAGCGCCGCTCGCGTCGCCGGTGGGGGAATCCGCCTTCGAGTTGTACGTGTGGTTCTGGCCGCGCCGGGTATCAACCGCTGTCACCGCCAACCGCACTCCTTCAGCGTCCCGCTCCACATTGCCCGTCATAAAGAAACCAGCATCGAGCGCCCGCGCGACCTTCAGCCTCGTCGCTGGGTCGGCCGCTTCCAGGTCGTTCTTGGTCAGGGCGCCTTCCATCACGGCGCGCCGCAGGCTCGGAATCTCCGGGCGGTACTCGATAACCTGCACGTTCTGGCCCTGTTTCAGACTCGCCTTCAGGGCGATGGCAGCGCTGTCTGCAAGCGTCTTGTCAGCCGCCGACAACGGGAACAGCACGAGTGGCGCGTCCGTCGCGGTCTGAGCCAGCGCCGCCGTGACGCAAAACGCCATCGCCAGCGCGCATGCGGCTATCAGACGGATCATCGGGCTCCTTCGCAGTCTCTTTCTGTCCTTTGTCATTTGTAATCCGTGCTCAGTAATCCGCGGGATGTGCGGCCTATTCCGGGTTGTCAAGCAGCCTCAACGCGAGTTCGCTCGAACGGATTCCCTGCTGAGCCGCAAATGCGCCTCCGTCACGGCCAGCCTCCTGACGGTAGGCGGCGATAGCCTTGTTGTAGTAATTCCGTGCGGCGGCCGTGTCGCCGTTTTCCTGCGCCTGCTTGGCCATCCGCTGATAGTCCGCGCCCTTCGTGTCGCCCATTCTCGGTGGCGCGGGCGCTTCCGCGTTTGGCGTGGCTGGCTGACGTGTGATCCGCACCGACTGCTCGGGTTGCACCGGCTGCTGCGGCTGGGCTGGCGGCTGCGGGGGCGCTGTACGCGGCTGCACAGCCGGAGCGGGCGCGGCGGGTGTTTGCGTGCGGTGGGCCGGAGCAGCCGCCGGATGAGACTGCGGCGTGTGGCTGCTCACCGCGGCCGGAGGCGGGATCGCGGCCACTGGTGCGCGCTGAGGCGGCGTCTGGCTGCCCGTGAAAAGATCGCCGCCGCTGCCGGTCCGCGGCGTGCTTTCGGGTTTGAACAGCGGGGTCCGTGTAGCAGTCCCCGAGGCATCGTGCTGCTGTGACGGCGTATAGCCGGGCTCCTGCCTGTCGCCGAACACCCACGCCGCAAGCGCGACCACCGCCACGAGGCTTGTGAGCGCCAGCACGTTCGGCTGGATCAGAAACGACGCGAGATTGAACGGCTGCGGCGGTGGAGTGAAATCCTCATCGGTCCGCAAGAACTGCAGGCGTTGCTCCAGGTGCGCAAGGCGCTCTTTGTCCGCCTGGCTTTCGGGGTTCAGGTCAACAACCCGCTTCATCTGGCGGACGGCAGCGTCCAGATTGCCCTGCTTTTCGTAGATGCTCGCAAGAAGCGCGCGGCCCGTGCCGCTGTCCGGGCTCTGGCGCAGGACGGTCCGGCAGACCTCGAAGGCCTCGTCATACTTCGCCGCGTCGTGCAGGTCGAACGCGTGGCTCAGAAGCTTGCTGACTTCCAGATCATTCATGGCCGCCGTTTCGGCGCCGGCCTCCGGCGCCGCTTCAGCCGGGTCAATCACCGCCTGCGCTGCTTCCGCGGCCGGAGCGGCCTCGGTGGCTGCCATGCTCAGACGGGTTCCGCACTTCTTGCAGAACCTGCTGTCGTCCGTGTTTGTCGTTCTACAGTTCGGGCAGTCCATAGTCTCAAACCAGCGTCTTTCCCCACCCGACGGTATTGGCCGCCGCCCTGCTAGAAAAGCTCGGCCTGGCGAATGTCAATGGCCCGCCCAAGGTGCTCGCGCGCTTTGTTCGTGGCGACGCGGCCCCTGGGCGTCCGGTCCAGAAGCCCCGTCTTCAAAAGGAACGGCTCGTAAACCTCTTCAATTGTTTCCGCGTCCTCGCCGACGCTCGCCGCTATCGTCTCCAGCCCCACCGGGCCGCCGTTGTAGCGGTCTATCATTGTCTCTAGCAGCCGGCGGTCGGTGCTGTCGAGCCCGGCTTTATCCACCTCGAGCGCTTCCAGCGCCCTGTGTGCCTGCTCCAGCGTGACGCTGCCATCACCCTTAACTTCGGCAAAATCCCGCGCCCGCCTCAGCAGGCGGTTGGCCACCCGCGGCGTGCCTCGGCTGCGCCGCGCTATCTCGTGCGCCGCGTCCTGCTGAAGCCGCGCCTCAAGTATCCGCGCCGAGCGCTGCACGATCAGCGAGAGCGCCTCGGAGTCGTAATACTCCAGGTAATGCACTATGCCGAATCGTTCCCGCAGCGGCGACGTCAACATGCCCGCCCGCGTCGTCGCACCCACGAGCGTGAAAGGTGGCAGATCCAGCTTCAGCGTTCGCGCGCTCGGACCCTTGCCGATGATCAGATCGAGCTGTCTGTCCTCCATCGCGGGATACAGAATCTCCTCCACAACCCGCGACAGCCTGTGTATCTCGTCAATGAATAAGACGCCGCCAGGCTCCGTATTGGTCAGGATGGCCGCCAGATCGCCCGGACGCTCGATTGCCGGGCCGCTCGTCGTGCGAAGCGGAACGTCCATCTCGCACGCGATGATGTTTGCCAGAGTCGTCTTGCCCAGGCCCGGCGGGCCGTACAGCAACACATGATCGAGCGCGTCGCCCCGCTTCCGTGCGGCTTCGATGAAGACCGAGAGATTCTCCTTGACCTTCTCCTGCCCGACGAACTCATCCAGCTTGCGCGGGCGAAGGCTCAGCTCGACCTGAGCGTCTTCATCGAGACGGTCACCGCCTGTTATTCTGATTCCGGTTTCGTCTGAACTCACGGCACTCTCGCGCTCATTGTACGACATTTCCGTTGCCGCCTGCATCGAACGATTCGCTTCCGTATTCGAACCCTGCACCGCCAGCATGGCGGTCTTCCCCTTCACCGCCGATTTCGGGTTCTCGATGTTGTACCAGTCAATCCGGCGGACGTCCGTGCTGCCGATGTATTTCAGGTCGCCGGGAAGGTCAATGTCCGCATCAATCTCGAGCGTGCCCTGCTTGCGGGTGGCGAAGCGGATGCTGTCTGGCTCTGACTCGACGGGCAGCGTTCGCACGGGCAGGAGTGGAGTTCGATCCTGTTTCATTACACTGTTCCGAAGCAGTGCTATACTGATGGTGGACGGTCCTTGGGGCTCCTGTGTGGCGCTGCCAGCGCTTGCGCTTGCGGGCAACGGGATGATAGTCTCGGGGCCGTCCATTGCTTGTATGGTTTCACTGCTGTCCAAGACCCACGCCTGGTGCCGATCGAGCCTTCTGCGCGCTCAGAACGGAGCTTTCCACGCTCAGACGCGGGGCGACCGCGCCCCTGATCCTCGGTTACTGCTGTCCAAGACATTCAGACCTGGGCATCTCGGCGGCATCCGAAAAAGCTATCTTGGACAGGTATGAAGGCAGAGCCTCCGCTGATCTGGTCTCTCAACCGCATCTTCGGCGGACAGGCCCTGCCTATCCTTTCAGCGAAAACCTATATTGGACAGGTATGCTCCACTGCATAGAATACAAGGTACGCCCACACAGCGAACGGAATGAGCACCCGAGTCACAGGTACGGCGCCACTAACACGGGCTATGCTTGCCGTTGTGATTGCTGCCAGAAGTAATACGACTGGCAGTGCCACGCCTTCTGTCAGCAAAGCTATGTCGGCCGCGTCGGCACCCACCTTGGCCCGTTCAATCAACGCGTCCGCCAAGTATATAAACCCTAACCCCCACACCACACCCACAGGTGTAGCCACGCGCATCCGCCAGGCGCGCTCAGCGGACACGGTAGTCATCCTGGTTCCCCAGCCGGCGCAAATCACCGCAGCCTTCAACGATCAGTGGCTGGAGGCCACGATCGAGATTCCACTGGCTCCCAAAGTGCCCGCCGATCCCACACACATGCACCACTTCATGCAGAAGCGTACACGCGGGATTCGGGCATCCAGGTTGGTACGATATGCTGGACTTCCCCCGAAAAAGTGGACACCCTAAGTGTGAGTTATCGAAAGGGTGTTTGCGAGGATGAAACGATACAGCGAGGAGTTCCGAGACGAGTCGGTGCGGCTGGTCTTGGAGAGCGAGAGGTC
>JBPOJE010000002.1:0-70098 GCA_052033935.1 Armatimonadota bacterium | reverse complement strand
TTCTGGGCGCGGGTGAAGCGGATGTAGGTCTCGGTGACGATGTCGAGCAGGCGGCGAACCCGTTCAGGGTTGTCGTAAAGCTCGGTATAGATGCTGTGCCCCATCACGAGATGCGCGATGTCGAAGGGCCCCTGAGTGTCGGAAAGGAAGATGCGCACAGTCGAACTGAGTTTCTGGTAGTCCGCCAGCACGCGCCGATAATGCGCTTCGGTTTCGAGGATGCGCCCGCCCAGTCCGGCGGTCATATCCTCAGGCGCGCCCCGGTCGAGCAGCGCATCGAGTTCGGCGGCGCTGAGGTACTCAACCCACGGCATGGCGTTGTCCGTCGAGAGGCTGACGCCGCACCCGAGGATTGACGCGACCGCCCCCACCCCATAGTTGGCGCGGATGGTGTACACAGAATCGTCACGCGCGAGCGCGGACGCCCACACCTGGGAGAGCTCCGCCAGAAGCATCTTCTCGGGGTCTTCGAACGTCTCGCGGTAGTTGAAGACGGGCCATTCGGGCGGTGAGAAGCCAACGATGAGCGGCAGGTGGTCCACAGGTTCGTACGACACCGCGGCAGCGACGCGCTTTTCGACGGCGGCGGCGTGCGCCGGGTCAATGAGATCTTCAAGTTTGCGGAGGCAGTCGTGCAGCATAGCGCCATTATGGCACACTGCCGTTGTTTGCTGAAGGCGTGTCGTGGCGGCAAAGGGTTGCGTGGTATATGATTTGGTTGGAGAAGGCCGCCCCGCGGCCAGGATTTACTGATTGAACTCTGAGCAATTCGCCACCGCCGGACTTGAGGACATCTTCGAAAAGGTCGCCAGTGGGCAGCGCCTGTCATTTGAAGACGGCGTCCGGCTCTTCGAAACCCCGCATCTGGGGCTTATCGGGAAGCTGGCGAACCACGTCCGGGAAGCCCACAACGGGAACCGTGCGTATTACGTCCGCAACCAGCATATCAACTACACGAACATCTGCTGCAAGCGGTGCCGGTTCTGCTCTTTCTACGCGAAGCAGGGCGACCCGGCCCCCTACACCCTCACGATGGACGGTGTCCGCGAGCGCATCGAGGCGTTCCGGCATGTCCCGATTACGGAAGTGCACGTTACTGGGGGCCTGAACCCGGCGCTGCCCTACAGCTACTACGTGGACCTTGTGCGGACGGTGAAGCAGGCGCGTCCGGAAGCGACGGTGAAAGCGTTCACGATGATCGAACTGGCGCAGATCACGGAGGCAGGCAGCCAAGAACTGGACGAGACGATCCGCGAACTGATGGAAGCCGGGCTTGGCGTGCTGCCGGGCGGCGGCGTCGAGGTGATGTCGGAGCGGCTGCACGCGGAGCTTTTCGGGCGCAAAATGGACGCCGGGCAGTGGCTGAACACGGCGCGGGAGGCGCACAGGGAGGGGCTGAAGTCGAACGCGACGCTGCTTTACGGACACATGGAGACCAATGCCGAGCGCGTTCAGCATTTCATTCGGCTGCGCGAGCTTCAGGACGAGACAGGGGGCTTCCTTGCGTTCATTCCGCTCGCGTTTCACGCGGAGCGGACGGAACTGGAAGGCATCCTCCCAACGACTGGCACGCTTGATTTGCGGATGATCGCTGTCTCGCGGCTGATGCTCGACAACTTCCCGCACATCAAGAGCTTCTGGGTGATGATCAGCCCTGCGGTGGCACAGATTGCGCTCTGGTACGGGGCGGACGACTTCGACGGCACGGTGATGGAGTACGAGATCACACGCGAGGACGTGGCAGCGACGCATCAGGAACTGACGCGCGAGGAGATGCTGGCGCTCATCTGCGAGGCAGGACGAGAACCGGTGGAGCGGGATTCGTTCTACCTGCCCGTTGCGGGGGGAACGGCGTGAAGGCCGCTATCGCAAGGATTGAGCAGGGCTGCAGGATATCCGCCGCGGAGGCTCTGCGGCTCTACGAGGACGCGGACCTGGTAGAGCTTTCGCGCCTGGCTGACGCAATGCGGTGGCGTCTGCACCCCGAACCGGTCGTGACGTATATCCGCGGGCGTAACATCAACTATACGAACGTCTGCTGGGTCCGGTGCAGGTTCTGCAACTTCTCCTGCGCGCCGGGGTCGCCGGACGGGTACGTTCTGACGAAAGAGCAGATCTTCCAGAAGATCGAGGAACTGGTTGCGCTCGGCGGCACGGAGCTTCTGATGCAGGGCGGGCTGAACCCGCAACTGAAGCTCGATTACTTCGAAGACCTGTTCCGCTCGATCCGGGAGCGCTTCCCCACCACGCACCTGCACGCGCTTTCCGTGTCGGAGGTGCGCTATATCGCGCACATGGCCCGCCTGAGCGTGAAGGAAACGCTGGCGCGGCTGCGCGACGCCGGGCTGGCATCGCTTCCGGGCGCGGGCGGTGAAATACTGGTGGACAGGGTGCGCACGGAAATCGCGCCCCGCAAAGACACGGCGGACGAGTGGCTTGGCGTGATGCGGGACGCGCACGAGATAGGCATGCGCACGACAGCGACGATGATGTACGGCTCGGTCGAGACTCTTGCCGAGCGCGTCGAGCATCTTCAGCGCGTGCGCGATCTGCAGGACGAGACCGGCGGATTCACCGCGTTCATCCCGTGGAGCTATCAGCCCGGCGGGACGGAACTGGGCGGCAAGAAGTCCGGCGGCTACGAATACCTGCGGACGGTCGCCATATCGCGCATCTTTCTGGACAATGTCCCGAGCATCCAGGCAAGCTGGGTGACTCAGGGCGCGAAGATCGGCGCTATTTCGCTCGGGTACGGCGTCAACGACTTCGGGAGCACGATGCTCGAAGAGAACGTCGTCAGCTCGACCGGAACGTCTTACGACATGCCGATCAGCGAGATCGAACGGATTATACGCGACGCGGGGTACGAGCCCCAGCGGCGCGACACGCTTTACAGTCAGGTCTAGAACGGCATGCTTGGTGTAACAAGACTTCTGTGCGGAACGGCGACTCCCGGTGATGCCCTGCGCTATGGCAGGCGGACATCGCGGATGCCTGCCCATCTCCTGCACTACTCTGAGGACAAAAAACCGATTGTAGTGTGGAACTTCACGCGGCGGTGCAATCTGCGCTGCATGCACTGCTACGCGGACTCACGCGATCAGGACTACGAGGGAGAGCTGACGACGCGGGAAGGCATCGCGCTGATAGATGACCTGGCGAGCTTCGGCGTCCCCACCCTGCTCTTCTCCGGCGGCGAGCCGCTGATGCACCCCGACCTGTGGGAGTTGGCCGGGCACGCGCGGGAGAGAGGGATCCGGACGGTGCTTTCGACAAACGGGGTGCTGATTGATACCGCGACCGCAGCAAAGATACAAGAGCGCGGCTTCAGCTACGTGGGCGTCAGCATTGACGGCATCAGCGAGCGTCACGACCGGATTCGAGGCAAGCAAGGGGCATTTGACGAGGCCATCCGGGGCATCCGCAACTGCCGGCAGGCCGGAATCCGGGTGGGCCTGCGCTTCACGATTCACAAGCTGAACTGCGACCAGATCGGGGACATCTTCCGGCTGATGGAAGACGAGGACATCCCGCGCCTGTGCGTGTATCATCTCGCCTACGCCGGGCGCGGCAACCGGATGCAGAGGACAGACCTGGAGCCAGCCGAGACGCGCCGGGTGGTGGACATGATCTTCGCTGCGACGAAGGACTTCCACGCGCGGGGAATCGAGAAGGACATCCTGACCGTGGACAACCACACCGACAACCCGTATCTGTATCTGACGCTGCTGCGCGACGACCCGGCGCGAGCGGAAGAGGCGCGGCAGATGCTGGAGTGGAATGGCGGCAACCAGTCCGGAATCGCCATCGCCTGCATAGACAACCAGGGACACGTGCACCCCGACCAGTTTAGCTGGCACTACAGCTTCGGAAACGTGCGCGACCGCAAGTTCGGCGACATCTGGGCAGACCGCTCCGACCCCGTGATGGACATTCTGAAGGATCGTTACGATCGCCTGAAGGGACGCTGCGGCGGATGCCACTTCAAGCCGATGTGCAACGGCAATCTGCGCGTGCGCGCGGAGCGGTACTGGGGCGACTGGCTGGCACCGGACCCCGGCTGCTATCTGACCGACGAGGAGATCGGCGTCGCCGGCACCCCATGGCAGAACTACGAGCCCCCGGCCAACGCCGAGGTACTCGACAACCTCACCACCCCGCGCTACAACGACTAACCGCCGGGATTCCGGCGCGCGGGATCGTTATTCGAGCAGGAACACCTGCTTCAGCAACTGCACGGGCTGGCCGCCCTGATCGGCGTCCACCGGGCTGTCAAGGAAGTTCGACATATACTCCTGCCAGCGGTCGTGAACCTCGGACTTGGCGAGATAGGCGCACGTAGCGTCCCAGTCGTCGCATTCGAGATACCCGAACTCCAGTCCTTCCGGGCTGAGCCACAGGCTATAGTTCCGGAATCCGGCGGCCTTAAGCTCGGCCTGAAGCTCCGGCCAAACTTGCGTGTGCTCCCTCTTGTATTCCTCGAGCTTCTCCGGCTTCACCCGGAGCAGAAATCCAACTCGCTGCATGCTCATCTCCTCAAGTTTTCCGATATCGAACCGCTTCCCGCCCCGTTCAAGATGTGTCAGAATCTCTCCATCAGGAGCGCCCCCGAGGCGCCCCACTGCACCACGGCCGGGCCGTCAATCTCGCGCTTGCCGCTGTCCCCAAAGGTGACCCGCCATCGCCCGGCGGGAATCTGCACCTCGACCGGGGCGTCAGCGACGCCCTCGCACTCAACGCGGATGGAATCCTTCGCAGCCCGCACCTTGAGCGTAAGCCCCCGCCAGCGGATGCGGTCCACGGTCAGTTCCGGCCAGTCCTTCGGCAGTTGCGGGTAAATGCAGAAACCCGCCGGCGTTGCGGAGAACCCCAGGAACCCGGCCAGCATCACCTGCGGCACGAGCACGCTTTCGAAGAACTCGTGATCCAGCCCCAGACCGCCGGCCGTCCCGCCGCCCTGCAGGGTGGCGTCTTTTGCCCCTTCGTAGTAATTGCGGTAGCCGCCAGCCTTCTCCACTTCCGCGTACCAGGCCAGAATCTCCTTGAGCCGCCCCCAGGCATTATCAGGCCCGCTGACCGCCAGCCGCGCCATGAGGTCGTGGTACGAGAACCCGAACACCGCGCCGCCGTCCTGCACCTGTCCGCCGTACGGCAGGGACTCGGGGGAGACCCAAGCAAAGCTGTACCACTCCACGTTGCGGCGGGTGGTCGCCCGGGGACCGAAGCGCCAGTGGTAGATGTCGGCGCCCTTCGAGGTGTCGCCCTCGACGATGCGCTCACCGTCCATCCACTTCATGATCGCCCGGGCGTGCTGTTCGGTGGCGAACCCGTAGTAGATCGCTTCGAGGTTCAGGAAAGTGTACCCGTAGTCGTGCTTGCGGCCGTCGGCGTCAATGCAGGCAACGAAGCGCCCCGCCTTCGGGTCCCAGAACAGGCGATTGCCCTCGGCCTTAACGTTTGAGGCGTGTTTATCGAGCCACTGAGCATCTCTGTGCCCCGGGCGGGACGGGATGCTCCATTCGGGATGGTTCTCAATCGCCCGCTCGATCTGCGCAAGCGCGCGCACGGCGTTGAAGTACTGGATGGTGGCGTAGCAGTCCTGCCCACCGAACGGGAGGATGTCCCAGTAGTTGTTGCCGATTCCGCGGCCGCCATGAATAACCTTGCTGCCGTCCGGCTTGATCTCGATGCCGCTGCGCCCGTCGTGCCCCACCCAGCCGGTGAAGACGATGTTGCGCTGAAACGCCTCGTGCTCATCGAGCACAAACTCCAGCGCCGAGCGCATCCTGTTGATGTTCGCACGGAGGAACTTGAGGTCACCCGTCCAATTGAAATAGTGCGCGCAGCCCCGGATGAAGTTCTGGCTGTTGATGGTGTGCCGGGTGTCGTACTGCGTGAAGAACGCCTGCACAATGACACTTCCCCCGGGCTTCGCGTTCCCGAACCCCAGCCGCAGCCCCGTGATCTCGCCCTTCCAGCGGGGGTGTTTGTACATCGGGACCATTGTGTAGGTCATCTTGCCCGGCTCGGGCAGGTCGAAATGGACGCGACGGCGGCTGCTGAAACCGGGGGCATCTTTCGTTGTCCATTCGAGGTACGGCTGCGCGCCCGCAAGCGCATCCTGCCGCCAGCGAATCTGAATGAACGGCGCCTGGAAGGCTTCAATCGTCCGCGCGGGAGTGGCGAGGGTAGCGAGCGGCTCCTTCAGCCCAAGCTCCCACCCCTCTTCGCCGATTCCGCCGTCATCGAGACCGGACGGCGTCCATCCCTCGGGTGTGCTCAGCTTCTCCTCGCGCCACGGCGGACCGACGGTATCCTTGAACGAGAAGTGCCATCCGTATCCGCCCAGCCCCTGATTCCAGAACGGAAACGGCCAGCCGAGCTGGTGGGCAATGGACGCGTGCTGGTGGGTGGCAACATATCCGTCGCGGTCAATGAAGCGCCCGCCAAGCGTGTCGCTCCACTGCATCCGCATTGTGCCAGCTGAGCCGGTGCTATCAAGGGCAGGCCACAGCGCGGGCATCGGAAGCCACTCGTCCCACAGCGTGGCCTTCGGGCCAGCGGCCGGGTAGTGCAGCCAGTAGAGGCGCCGCATGGCTTCCATCTCCTGCTGGTATCCCGGAACGCCAAAACGGGGGAAATCATCGGGTATCATTGCCTGTTCTCCCGGGCAAACGCCCGCAGCGGACAAGACGGCACCGAGCGCCGCCACGCAAGTTAGAAGGGTATGTCTCATTCGTTCACAATGTCCAGGTTGATGTTATCGAGATAAAAGACGGCGGACTGCGTTCCATTGGCTGTCCACCCAAGCCACCGAAGGGTTCGGAAATCCGGACTGCAGGGCAGATCGTTGAAGCGCATCAGGCCAACCCCCGGAGGCTGCAGGTGAGGCTCCATTTGCCTGAGACCTTCGTTCCGACACCAGCAGTGACCTCAAAATGCACCCACTTGCCGTGCGGGATGACCGCGAGAACGCGCTGCCCGCTGCGCACCCTGCCGTCCGCGCTGATATGCAAAGCCGGGCCGGTGTTGTACGGGCTGCTGGCATCGCGCCATTCGTGGCACAGCACGGCGCCCGGTTCCATTCGAAGGTCGAACGTCCCCTTGAGGACGCCCTCCCGGAAGTTCGGATCAAAGAACACGTGCGGGTTGAAATCGTGCTTCTGGCCGGGGGCATCGGTCAACTTCAGAGAGTGCCGCCCGGAGGACGCTGTCTCATCCATCACCCGCGCCGTCGCAACATCGTTCTCTTCGTTGGTCGTTGCGTCAGGCGTCGTATCGCCCGGTTTCAGATACTCGAAATCCTCGTGAACCGCCATGGGCGGAGGCGCTTCCGGCGGCTCCGGAAAGGCTCTTGGCGTGGTGGGTTTGTCTTTGAAGGCGAGGGCGCGGCGGAGGCCTGCCAGTGAGGCGTCGAGCGGCTTGAATCCGATCTTCGCGGCGGGTGAGCCGGGCAAAAGGGTGAAGTCGCCGTTGTCCGGGTCTTTGAACAGCGGATCGGCGATCAGCGATTCGGCATCGTGCCCGGCCTGCCGCCACTCGTCGAGCGTCTTGCCGTCGAACAGGACGGGCTCGCCGCCAACATTCCAGTAGATGTTGCGGTTCAGGACGAAGCGCCGCGGATCGCCGCCCTGCCAGTTGCTGCCGAGCAGCGGCGCGTCCTTCCAGTAAACGATGTTGCCTTCGATGCTGAACGAAAGATGCTCCTCGTTGCGTGTGCGAATAAGCTGTCCGGCTGTGGGAGCAAGGGCGAAGATGTTGTTGCGGACGATGTTCTCGCGCCCGTAATGCTGATGGAACCCGCCCGTCTTGCAGCGATAGACGATGTTGTCCTCGGCCAGCATACCGGTGGTTCCCTCGTCGAAGTAGATGCCCCACCCTCCGTAACTGTAGCTGTTGACGTCGTGAATGACGTTTCCGCGCTCGACGCTGCCCGGCGACAGACCCAGGCTGTAGATGCCGCCCATATCGCTCAGAACGTTCTGGCCGATCTGGTGGATGTGGTTGTACTCCATCACGTTGTGGTGCGCCTGGCTCCGGCCGTAACCCCACGACCACCCGACAGAGATTCCCGTATAGTAGAAATCGTAGATCTCGTTGTGGGCGATATGGTTGTGGTGCGAGTGTCCCATCCAGACCCCGATCGCAGCCGGGTGAATCCGGCCACCGTGCGCGATGAGGCAGTTGCGGACGGCGTTGTGGCTGGCGACGGCGTCTTCGCCGTCCTGATAACCTTGCAGCCCAATCTTCACCCCGCCCGCGCCGAGGCCGGTCAGGACGCAGTTTTCGACTCGATTGTTCTTGCACCCCACGCCAAGTTCCAGCGCCCACGCGCCAGTGTGGGTGATGCGGCACCCGTCGAACAGGCAGCCGTGCGCATAGGCGGCGGAGATGGCGCTGCCCAGCGCGGCCTCCGCCTGCGAGCAGGCGTAGCCCTCGGGCGGGTTGTTCCACTGCGTGTGAGCAAACGTGATGCCGCGGAAAACAAGCCCGCTGACGGGCTTCTTCGCCGCTGCGCCGCCCGTGATTGTGATAAGACGCTCCAGACGCGGTGCTATTACGCTGGCCTTGGCAGGGTCTTCACCCGCAAGCGGAATGTACGTCAGAACACCGGACTTGCGGTCCAGATACCACTCGCCTGGCTCAGAGAGAGCTTCAGCGACGTTGTCGAGCAGATAGCGGCTGTTCTTCGTAATGGAAGCCCACGAGCTTGTGGACGGAGAATGCCCGGAAAGGGTCACGACGCGCGATGCGCGGTCCACCGACTCGATGCGCAAGCGTGACATGCTCCACTGATGAAAGACCAGAGCCTCGACGTCGCTGAGGTTCGCCCATTCCGCGTCAATCTCTCCCAGCCGGAACCGGAAGCCGTCCCATCCTTTGCCGACTGACTTCTGCGCGGGGGGAGTTTCGGCGGCGACAAAGTAGTATCCCTGCTTCGGCAGGCGCGTACGGAAGCGGCGTTCACCATTGACGTAGAGTTGCGAGAAGTACCAGTCGCCGCGCTCCACTTCGGGGATCCGCACTGTCCACTGCCCGCCGCTTTCGCGCCAGCCCCTGACAGGACGCCCGCCACTGAGAACAGGCTCCTCGCCCGGGTACGCTTCGTAAACGACCGGCGCTTCGGCGCTGCCGCTGTCTTCCGGCCCGAACGTGACGGTCTCGGCGAGGTAGTACATTCCGCCGCGAAGCTGCACCCGCACAGGCTGCTTCCGATCTGGCTCGCGCTCTTTGAGCCGGCGCACCGCGAGCCGGGCGCGCTCGATGGTGGCGAACGGACCATCAGAACCGGACGGCGCGGCGGCCGTTCCCGTCCACCCGTCATTGCCCTGGGGTGAGACATAGAAGTCCGCCGCCGAGCCCGCCCTGCTCCCGGCAGTGCAGGAGAGAAAAGCGAGCATAGCAAAGATTGTGCAAGAGCAGGCTGGGAAGTTCATTGGCGTTCCGTGTGACCACCGGCGCGGCAGCCAGTTTCGGTCTTGTTTGTCCGCGGGGATGGATTTTCCTGCTCGAAATGCAGCAGAACGCGCCCGGCAACATCCGCGAAACATCGTGGCAACCGTCAGAACCGGACTTCAGCCAGCTTCGGAAAGCGCTGAAGCGTGAGGGCGCGAAGGCCCTCTGACTAAAGCCCGAACAAGAACGGGTTGCCGCTACGCTCGCGCCCGATTGCCGTGTCCGGCCCGTGTCCGGGCAGCACAACCGTGCCGTCCGGTAGAACAAGAAGCTGATCGCGGATGGAAGCAAGCAACTGCTGAAGGTCACCGCCCGGAAGGTCGGTGCGCCCGATGGACCCGGCGAAGAGCGTGTCCCCGGTGAAAACCGCCTGCCTGATCACGAAGGTTACTCCGCCCGGCGAATGGCCCGGCACATGCAGGACCTTGATATCGAGCGCTCCGAGGCGCACGGCCTGACCGCCCTCCAGCGCGAAATCGGGCGGGGGCGGGCAGGCGGTCTCCATCCCAAACATCCGGGCGATACCGGGCGCCTGCCGCGCGATCTGCTCGTCCGCCGGATGGAGGCCCAGCTTCGCGCCGGTGCGCTCCATAACTTCTGCCACGTCCGCAAGATGGTCGAAGTGCCCGTGCGTCAGCAGCACCATCTCGACACGGACGCCGGGCGGCAGATCGTCCAGGATCGCCGCCCCTTCGATTCCCGGATCAATGATGGCGGCAACGGACGCGGACGCATCAACCACCGCGTAGCAGTTGTTCGCCATCGGGCCGCAGACGCGGGTGATAATCCGCGCTTCAGGCACGGTCACTCGAACAGGTAGCCCGCGGTGGCAACCTCAGTGCCGTCACCCAGATTCGAGATCGTGTAGTCCCCGAACACCGCAGGGGAAACCTCCTGAAGCTGCCTGCAGATTTCGACCGCCACCGCCCTGATCTCGACGTCGGCATGCTCGTTGGCGCGCATCCGGATGAAGTGCCGCCACGCGCGGAAGTTGCCGGTCATCACGATCTTCGTCTCAGTCGCGTTCGGAAGGACGCTGCGCGCCGCTTGACGCGCGAGCTTGCGGCGCAGAGTCCGGTCTTCAACGTCACTGAACCTTTCAGCGAGGATGGCGTAGAGCCGCCGGTAGGCTTCCTGCGCCCGCACCGCCGTCTCGACGAATATCCGATGCGCCTCCGGATCGGCGGCGATGCACCCCGGTTCCACCATACGCGACTGATCTTCGCTGACGTAGCGCTGCGAGACCTGCGAGAACGAGAAGTGCCTGTGCCGGACCAGTTCGTGCGTCAGCGACCGCGAGACTCCCTCGATGCCAAACACCGCGGAGGCATGCTCGATGACGGACAGATGCCCGTGATTGAGCATGTTCGCGATGTACTCTTTGTTTGTGCGCCCGGCCGGGTTCGACCACGACTGGTAGCACATCCTGCCCGCGTACTCGATGAGCTTTTCGGCGTCAACCGGCGTGTCGGTCTCCCATTCGGTGCACTCCGGCTTGCGGAAGCCCGTGACCGCGATCAGTTCGACCTTCGGACCCGATACGATCTCCGGCGTGTCTCCGGTCACTTCTGCGGGGCTCCCTCGGGCATATCCAGCTGCATAATCGCACCCGTGCTGGCGGAGGTCACCATCCGGCTGTAGCGGCCAAGCCACCCGGTGTTGATCTTGTAGGCGGGACGCTTCCAGGCGGCGCGGCGGGCCTGCATCTCGGATTCGTCCACAAGCAGATCGAGATTGCGGCTGTTGATGTCAATGCGAATCCTGTCGCCGTCGCGCACCAGAGCGATCGGACCTCCCTCCGCAGCCTCGGGCGAAATGTGTCCGAGGCAGATCCCCCTCGGGCCGCCCGAGAAGCGGCCGTCGGTGATGAGGGCCACATCGCGGCCAAGGCCCATGCCCTGAATCGCGGAGGTCGGCGAGAGCATCTCGGGCATGCCAGGGCCGCCCCGCGGACCTTCGTAGCGAAGCACGACAACGTGCCCCGCCCGCACCTTTCCGGCGGCGATTCCCTCCAGGCACTCGTCCTGCGACTCGAAGACAATCGCCTCACCCTCGAACACGCGGCAATCCGGGTGCACGCCCGCGCTCTTGATGACCGCGCCTTCCGGAGCGAGCGAGCCGAACAGCATGTCCAGGCCACCCGTCTGTGAGAAGGCTTTGTCCAGCGAACGGATCACGTCCTCATCGAGCGACGCCGCCCCAGCGACGTTCTCAGCCAGTGTCTTGCCGGTCACGGTGAGGCAATCCCCGTTGACCAAGCCGGGCCTCTGAAGCAGCGTGTTGAGGATGGCCGAGATGCCACCCGCGCGATCCACGTCCTCCATGTGCACGTCCGGCCGCGACGGGCTGACCTTGCAGATGTTCGGGATACGGCCGGACAGGCTATTCAGCCGCTGCAGCGGATACTTCACCCCAGCTTCGTTGGCGACGGCTATGGCATGAAGCACGGTGTTTGTGGAGCCGCCCATGGCCATATCGAGCGCGAAGGCGTTGTCGAGAGACTCCAGCGTGATGATGTCGCGCGGCTTGATGTCTTTTTCGACGAGGGTCAGAATCTGCGCGGCGGTGCGCTTCGCAAGATCTTCGCGCTTCGGGTCAATGGCGAGGATGGTGCCGTTTCCCGGCAGCGCCATTCCGAGCGCCTCGCAGAGGCAGTTCATGGAGTTGGCGGTGAACATGCCGCTGCACGATCCGCAGCCCGGACATCCGAAGTCCTCGAGTTCCTTCAGCTCGTCCTCGCCGATCTTGCCCACCTGAAACGCGCCGACACCCTCGAAGACCGAGATCAGGTCCACAGCACGCCCGGACGGAGCCTTTCCGGCCGCCATCGGGCCGCCGCTGATGAAAATGGTGGGGACATTCAGCCGCACGGACGCCATAAGCATGCCCGGAACGATTTTGTCGCAGTTCGGGATGCAGATCATTCCATCCAGGCAGTGAGCCGCCATGACGGTTTCGACGCAGTCGGCGATAAGCTCGCGGGATGCAAGCGAGTAGCGCATCCCGATGTGCCCCATTGCAATCCCATCGTCCACACCGATGGTATTGAAGATGAAGGGGACTCCGCCCGCATCGCGCACGGCCTGCTTGACCAGGTTCCCGAACTCCTGCAGATGAATGTGGCCGGGGACGATGTCGGTGTAGGAGTTGGCGATGCCGATGAACGGCTTGTCGAAATCTTCGTCTCTTACTCCGGTCGCCTTGAGCAGGCTGCGGTGGGGGGCACGGTCAAAGCCCTTCTTGATCTTGTCGCTTCTCATGGATGTTCCTTTTTGGCAGCGGCCCCGCGGGGCCAAGGGTTGTGCGCCCGTGGTGCGCCGCCTGTATTGTGAGCAAAACCCGGCCGCGTGTCATTCTCGCGCGGCGGCAATGACACTTTCGAAGCAGCGGCGTGATTTCCTCCATTTGTCATCTGTAATCGCTCGTAACGAGGCGGACGCCTGGCTCCTCTTGACATCCACCGGGCTCAAAGATAATATCCCTTGCGGATTAGCACTCGGGAACCCCGACTGCCAAATCCAGAGGTTTTCGCACTATAGCACGCGAGGAGGAACAGTCGAGACACGATGATACAACCGTTATTTGACAAGGTCGTGGTTGAGCCGTCCGAGGCAGAGGAGAAGAGCGCGGGCGGGATAATCCTGCCGGACTCGGCGAAGAAGAAGCCGCAGGAGGGCAAGGTCGTGGCCGTTGGCGCCGGGCGCGTTCTGGATGACGGCACGCGCGCGCCGATGCAGGTCAAGAAAGGGCAGACGGTCATCTACGCCAAATATGGCGGCACCGAGGTGACTGTGGACGGGAAGGACTACGTGATCCTTGACGAAGACTCGATCTTCGCGGTGAAAGACTAGTCAGCAAGAAGGGAGCAACGAACTCAGACAATGGCTGCGAAACAGATAGTTTATGACGAAGAGGCGCGCAGGGCGCTGGAGCGCGGCGCGAAGACGGTGGCCGCGGCGGTGAAGGTGACCCTGGGACCACGCGGCCGCAACGTGGTGCTGGACAAAAAGTGGGGTTCCCCCACAATCACCAAGGACGGCGTGACGGTCGCAAAAGAGATCGAACTGTCCGACCCGTACGAGAACATGGGCGCTCAGCTTGTCCGCGAGGTCGCATCGAAGACCAACGACATCGCGGGCGACGGGACGACCACAGCGACCGTACTCGCCGAGATTCTCGTGACCGAAGGCCTTAGGTACGTCGCGGCGGGCGGCAATCCGATTGCTGTGAAGAAGGGCATTGACGCTGCGGTGGAGGTTGCCCTCAAAGAACTGAAGGCCATGGCGACGCCGGTCGAGACAAAGGAAGAAGTGGCCAACGTTGCCGCCATCGCTGGCAACGACAAAGAGATCGGCGGCATCATCGCGGACGCGATGGACAAGGTCGGGCGCGACGGCGTCATTACGGTCGAGGAGTCGAAGGGCCGCGATACGGACGTCGAGATCGTCGAGGGGATGCAGTTCGACAAGGGGTACATTTCGCCCTACATGGTCACCGACGCCGAAAGAATGGAGGCGGTTTTCGAGAACCCTCTGATCCTCATTTTCGAGAAGAAGATCTCGGCCGCCGCAGACCTGGTGCCGTTCCTCGAGAAGGTCGCGCAGGCGCGCAGGCCGCTCGTGATTATCGCCGAGGACCTGGACGGCGACGCGCTGGCGACCGTCGTTGTGAACCGCCTGCGCGGCACGCTGCAGATCGCGGCCGCCAAGGCCCCGGGCTTCGGAGACCGCCGCAAGGAGATGCTGCGCGACATCGCGACGCTCACCGGAGGCGAGTTCATCAGCGAGGACCTCGGCTTGAAGCTCGAGAACCTGGAGATGAACCAGCTCGGGTCGGCGAAGAAGGTCATCATCTCGAAAGAGAAGACGACGATCATCGAAGGCGCGGGTTCGCGCGAGGCTGTGGCGGGGCGCATTCAGCTCATTCGCAAGCAAATCGAAGAGACGGACTCGAACTACGACCGCGAGAAGCTGCAGGAGCGACTGGCCAAGCTAGCGGGCGGCGTTGCGGTGATCAAGGTCGGCGCATCCACGGAGACCGAGCTGAAAGAGAAGAAGCATCGGTTCGAGGACGCGCTCTCGGCCACCCGCGCAGCGATTGAAGAAGGAATCGTCGCGGGCGGCGGCGTGACGCTGATCAATCTGATGCCCAAGCTAGAGAAGATGAAGCTGAAGGGCGACCAGGCGGTCGGCGGCGACATCGTCCGGCGCGCGCTGGAAGAGCCGCTCAGGCAGATCGCCGAGAACGCGGGACTCGAGGGCAGCGTGGTGGTCAGCGACGTGAAGCGCACCGAGAAGCCCGGATGGGGCCTCAACGCGCTGACGGGCGAGATCGTTGAGATGATTCCGGCCGGCATCGTGGACCCCGTCAAGGTGACGCGCAGCGCGCTGCAGAATGCCGCGTCCATCGCGGGCATGGTGCTCACGACCGAGACGCTGGTTGCCGAGAAGCCGGAGAAGAAGAAAGCTCCGGCGGCGCCGGGCGGCGGCATGGACGATTATGACATGTAGCTGAGGCGCAGGCTTCAGACAAGAGACATCGGCCTCCGGGGTTTTTGTCCCCGGAGGCCGTTTTTCATGGTGACCTGGAGCGCCGCCTCTGCTATAGTTGTGCGGGCGGCCGCGGCTGCCCTATTCCTACGCATTCTGGGGGCAGCTAGTGACAGAACTGAGACTGGATACATACACGATTCCGGCAGCCGACCTCGGGCCGGAGAATCCGTTGCCTGTGTTTCGCGGGCGATCGGAGCACGCGCGGATTGCCATTGATGACACCGTGCCGGAGCCAGAGCGGCGCTGGATGGGAAAGTGGACGCAGCCGCTCGTGCTGCCGCACCGGATGCAGGACGGCTACAACCGCGCGCGAACGCCCCGCGCGCTGCCCTCCGTTGTGCTGGAGAATGAGTTAGTGAAAGCGACATTCCTGCCAGGGCTGGGCGGGCGGATGGTTTCGCTTGTTCACAAACCGCTGGAGCGGGAGCTTCTCGCGCGCAACCCCGTCTGGCAGCCTGCGAACCTGGCGCTCCGCAACGCCTGGTTCGCCGGGGGCATCGAATGGAACACCTGCGTCACCGGGCATTACCACCTGACCTGCTCGCCTGTGTTCGCCGCACGCGTGGCGTCCCCCGGAGGCTATCCCGTGCTGCGGCTGTATGAGTGGGACCGGGTGCGGTGTTTCCCATGGCAGATTGACTTCCACCTGCCCCCGGGCTCGCCGTTCCTCTACAGCCGCGTTCGCATTGTGAACCCGCACGAGCGCGTGCTGCCGATGTACTGGTGGACGAACATGGGCGTTCCAGAAGCGGAGGATGTGCGGGTGATCGCTCCGGCGGATTCGGTCATTACGGGCGGCGAGAAGGGCTTCACGGTGAGGGAGCTTCCTTCTCCTGACGGGCCGGACCTGACCTACACGACGAACGCAGGCGCGGCGGGCGAGATGTTCATGCGGATTCCGGACGGACACCGGCGCTGGATTGCCGCCGTGGACGGTGAAGGGCGCGGGTTCGTCCAGACATCCACGGACCGGCTGGCGGGACGCAAGCTGTTCTACTTCGGGATGGGACAGGGCGGGCGCCGCTGGCAGAACTATCTGGGAGGCCCCGACTGGCAGTACATTGAGATTCAGGCGGGCCTCGCGCGCACACAGTTGGAGTGCCTGCCGATGCCGCCGCTGGCCGAATGGTCGTGGACGGAGGCGTACGGTTACATCGAGGCGCCAGCACAAGCCGTTCACGACAGTGACTGGGCCGCAGCGCGGAGCGCTGTCGAAGAACGGCTGGAGCAGAAGCTGCCGCACGCGGAGGTGGAGAAGCGTAACGCCGATTTCGCCGGGTCTTCCAGTGCCGCGCCGGACGGGATTCTGTTCAGCGGGTCCGGCTGGGGAGCGCTGGAACGCAGGAGGCTGAAGGCCGCAGGCGAGCCCGACCGAATTCCTGCGGAACTGCTGTTTCCCAAGGAATCCATCGGCGACGCCGAGGCGCCGTGGCTCTCGCTGCTGGAGGCGGGGACGTTCCCCGAGCGCGAGCCGGAGGAGGGGCCGGGGCATTATATGGTGCAGCGTGAGTGGCGGAGGCTCTTGACGTCAGCCGCGCGGCGAGGGAAGAGCGATCACTGGCTGGCGTGGCTGCATATCGGGGTGATGCGGCGTGAAGCCGGCGACCGCGCAGGCGCGCGGCGCGCCTGGCAGCGTTCGCTGGAACACCAGAGGACGAGCTGGGCGCTCAGAAACATCGCTAGGCTCTCCGGCCGCCGAGGCAAGATCGGCGCGTGCGCAGATCAGCTTCTGGAAGCGTGGGAGGCAGGACCCGAGGAGGTTTCGCTTGCCCGGGAGTGCGCTCAGTCGCTACTCGAGGCCGGACGGTATGCGGAGCTGAAGGGCTTCATCCGGGGACTCAGGCCCGATATCGCCTCGCACGAGCGTATACGCATATCGGGAGCCGTCGCGGCACTGGGACTGGGCGATCTGGACGAACTGGAACAGGCCCTGAAGCACGAGTTCACTACAGTGCGCGAAGGCGAGGTGCTGCTGACGAATCTCTGGTTTGCCATGCACGAGAGGCGGATTGCGGCGGCGGAGGGGATTCCGGTGAACGCCGCGCTGCGCGAGCGGGTGCGCAGGGAGTATCCGCCGCCCGCGAACATTGACTTCCGGATGAGCTAGGCTACCTCGGACATGAGTACATCGAAGAACTCGTCCCTCGCCCACCGCTCGTTCCAGGGGTGGTGGCCGCACCGGCTGAGCAGAACAAAGCGAAAGTCCGCCACGACTCCTGTCAGCGGCTCGACGACGCCTTCGGCCGGGTGCGGGTCGTAGTCCCCGTGAATCGCAACAACCGGGCAGCGCACGCGGGAGGCAATATCGAGAAGCTCGCCGCTCTGGCGCAAGGCGTCTGCTTCTTCGAACAGCCCGGCAAACCCGGAGAGGTCCGCTTCGAGACCGTCCGGGTCCGGCTCCAGCGGAAGCGGATCGAAATCGTCCGTCCGGCCCAGCAAATCCCCCAACCGCTCAACAACAGCGCGCTTGTCTTCGTGATTCGAAGCGTGCAGCTCGCGCATTAGTGACCCGTATCGCTCGCGCTCGGCGGGAGCGATGCGCGCGAGGCGGGTGGATATGATCTGCTCGGCGTAGTGCGGCTCGAAGGGGCCGCTGCCGATGATTATGAGCTTGCTCACAAGGCCGGGCTGGGCGGCGGCAACGATGGTGCAAAGCCACGCGCCCCAGGAGTGCCCGATGAGGGTGACGGGCGCACTGGCAGCATTGTTCAGGATCAGGGCAAGTTCTGCAACCTGCTTATCCAGCGTTTCCGCGGTCTGGAACGGCTCGAGCGTGCCGCATACGCTCGAAAGCTCCCGGGCCACGGAGCCGAAGGCTCCTGGACCTCCGTGCGCGACAGCCACGCGGTACGGCGGATGCCCATGTTTTCGGGGGTTCTCCACACGCTCCCACGCTCCTTTTTTGGCCGCCTGCCTATTGCCGTCCGTGATATTGTCCGATAGCATAGTTACCGGTATATCTAAGTTGAAGTTTTTGGCACGACAACATATACAAGGCTCCTTCAAAATGACTGCAGTGGCCTTGGCCGTTGCTCTGGTGTTCGTCTTTGAGGCAACAGGAGCAGATATCCTCCCCGGAGGGCAAAGCGCCCAACCAGCCACCGGACAGATGAACGCGAATCAGCAAATCGAGCCGCCAGCCCCCGAAGCGCCGCCTGAGCCCGTCATGGAGGACTGGACAATCCCCGAGAGATACAGCGGACAGGTCATCCGACGGCGGCTGCGCACCTTCGAGCCGAAGCTCCTCGCGCTGACGTTTGACGACGGTCCAGACCCGAAGGTCACGCCAAAGATACTGGAATCGCTCCGGAAACACAATGCGCGCGCGACGTTCTTCGTGCTGGGCAGCAACGCGGCGAGGCACCCGGAACTGATGAGAGAGATCGCAGACCAGGGCCACGCCATCGGGAGTCACACCGCCAGTCACCTGAAGAAGCCCTCGGCGGCGCGAGCGGTCAAAGAGTTGGATTGGACGGAGTCGGTCATCGCGGAGACGACCGGCAGAAGGACCAGCATTTTCCGCCCGCCCTACGGCATCCTGGACAATCAGACCACCGCCGAAGCGATTCGCCGTGGCATGGCCGTGTTTCTCTGGACGATCAGTTCGGCGGACACGAAGAAGATCGGCGCGGACGCCATCGCCTCCAACGTCATCAACACCCCGAACCCGGGCGACATCGTGCTGATGCACGACGGAGCCGGGCACGGCGACACTGCCGTTGCGGTGGAGAAGATACTGAGCAAACTCTCGGCCAGCGGCTACACATTCGTGACCCTTCCCGACCTGCTGAGCGCCTGGGACGAGAAGAAGAACACGGACGAAGCCGCCAAGGCCGAAGCCGGCCCATTGACTCCGTAACCGGACAGCCTCTAGAATGGCCGCACCCGTGTTCCACACAGTGCGAGCCATACTGATTGGGGCACTGCTGATCCCGCTCAACATACTCTGGGTCACGCACGTCGAGTATGTGCGCTACTCCGACAACGTCTCGACCTCGTCGCTGTTCTTCAACGCCATCACCCTGCTGCTCGCGCTCACAGCCCTGAACGCGGTTCTGATGCGCATCCTTCCCCGGCTTGCCTTCCGCCGGGGCGAAATGCTGATCATCTACGTGATGGTGGTGGTCTCGACCGCGGTGTGCGGGCACGACCAGCTCGAGATCCTCTTCAGCGGGCTGAGCTATGTCATCGAGCGGGCGACGCCCGAGAACCAGTGGGGTCAGATCATCCATCCCTACCTGCCCCTGCATCTGATGCCCCCGGCGGGAGACGCCGTCACCGACCTCTACCGGGGCAACACGACGCTGTACGAGCCGGGGCACATTGTTCCCTGGCTGCGCCCGCTGGCGTGGTGGTCTTCTTTCGCGGCGGCGCTGTTCTGGGTGATGCTGTGCATTGCGGCGATCTTCCGCAGGCAGTGGGAAGCGGAGCGGCTGACCTACCCGATTGCCGCGAGATGCCCCTGCACCGACCCCAGGACGCAGGTGCTTGCGAGCCCTCTGTTCTGGGCGGCATTTGCGCTGGCGGCCGGGGTGAGAACGATGGTGGTGGCACACCTGCTGGCGCCGTCAGTGCCGGAGCTACCCGTGAACGTGCGCTACTACCAGCTCAGCCCCAACCTGCCGTGGTCAGCAGCGAACCCGATTCCTGTTTCGTTCTTCCCGTTCGCAATCGGGCTCAGCTTCTTTCTCAACGCAGATCAGCTTCTCGGTGTGGGCGTTCTTTCTGCTGACGCGGCTGGAGAAGGTGGCGGTGGCGGCGGCAGCGGCGGGTTTTGGCATCACGGACGACTTCCCGTACGTGAACGAGCAGGGCGCGGGGGCGGCGATCGGGCTGGCGCTGGCGGTTCTCTACTTCGCGCACGGGCATCTGCGGCGGGTGTATCTGCACGCGACGGGCAGGGAGAGGATGGACGATTCGGAGGAGCCCCTGCCCTACAGCATCGCGTTCTGGGGGCTGATTGCGGGGCTTGCTTACATCCTCTGGTTCGTAGTGGGCGCCGGGCTGCGACCGCTCACGGCGGCGGCGTTCATCGGCATCACGTTTCTGTTCGTCATTGTCACGGCGCGCATCCGGGCGGAGGTAGGGCTACCCACGGTGGAGCTTTACACACAGGGCGCGGACCGGATGCTGCGCAACGGGTTCGGCGACGCGTTCTGGACGCGCAGGGAGATGGCGGGAATGTCTCTGCTGTTCTGGATGGTACGCACGCACCGGCAGTTCCCGATGTCGTCTCAGGTGGACGGGATGCGGATCGCCGGCCGTGGCGGCATCAATCAACGCACGATGACCGCCGCCATGTTGATCGCTGGAGGAGTGGCGATCGTCACAGCGTTCTGGGCGTATCTGCACGTGATGTATCAGGTCGGGTAAGAATCGGTGCGGTACTCGCAGATTATCTTGAGTTCGTTTGGCGCGGCTCGATGAGCGGGGCGATCCGTTCGCCTCTACCGTCCAACCACGGCCGCGTGGGCGGGTACGGAGTGGGCATGGGACTGACGCTGATCCTGAGCATTCTGCGGGTTCGCTTCCTCCCGGGCTGGCCGCTTCACCCGGTCGGGCTGGTCTCAACGACAAGCTGGGGGGTGATGCGGCTCTGGGTACCGATTCTGCTGGCGTGGCTCGTCAAGTCGTCGCTTCTGCGCTACGGCGGACTGCGAGCAGAAGGCCACCCCGTTCTTCATCGGATTGATCTGCGGCGAGTTCGCAACCGGGATGGCCATTTCGCTTTTGAACCTCTACAACATCGTCCCCATCCCGCCCGAAGGCGGTCTGGGCGGGCTGTAGAGCTAGTAGCTGTACTTGCCGACCTTCACCTTGCCCCGGAACACGCGGTAAACCGCGGCCGTGTAGATGAGGACGAACGGCATTCCCATGAAGACGATGTTGCGCATCATCGCAAGCGTCTTCTGCGACGAGGCCGCCGAATAGATCGTGAGGCTGTTGCGGGCAGGCTCGAGGGTGGAAGGCAGCAGGTTCGGGAACAGGGCGAACGCCAGCAGAAACACCAGTCCGCCAATCGCGCAGCAACTCGAAATAAAGGCCGAAAGGGCCGCCCTTTTGCTCATGGCCCGGGCGGTGTTGGCGATGGCGATTACCGTCAGCGCGACCACAACCCATCCCCACGGATGCTCGATGAACTTGCCCGACGACGGAACGGCGCCGCGAAGGGCCACGATGCTTGCGGCGGCATACAGCGCAACGAAGGCCGCCCAGGTTCGCCAGAACCATCCGCGCGCGGCACGCTGGAGATCGCCCTCGGCCTTCAGGTAGAGGTACGCCGCTCCGTGCGACGCGAACAGCGCCAGCGCCATGACGCCGGTGAGCAGCGAGAAGGGATTGAGCAGATCGAGGAACCTGCCATGGAACTCCGTATCCGCGCCGATAGGGAGGCCTCTGAGCACGTTGCCGGCGGCGACTCCGAACAGAAGGGCCGCAACCGCACTGGAGAGCGAGAACGCGACGTCCCAGCACGAGCGCCACACCCGCGACTGCCGCTTGCCGCGGAACTCCATCGCCACCCCCCGGAAGATGAGCGCGACGAGCAGCAGCATGAACGCGAGATAGAAGCCCGAAAACGCCGTGGCGTAAGCGATGGGGAACGCCGCGAACAGCGCGCCGCCGAAAGTGATCAGCCACACCTCGTTACCGTCCCACACAGGACCGATGGAGTTCATCAGCGTGCGGCGGCCATCCTCTCCGCGGGCGAACAGATGCAGCGCGCCCACACCGAGATCAAAGCCGTCGAGGATTGCGTAGCCCGCAAGCAGCACGCCAAGCGTCACAAACCAGAACACGTTGAGATCCACTACCTTGCCCCCTTCCTACCCGGCCGCGCCGGCGCGTAATCTTCCTCCGGACCCTTCCTGATCTTGTCGAGCGTCACGACAATCCACACCGCGAACAGCAGGGCATAAACCAGGCTGAACAGGATGATGGAGATGAGCACCTCGGCCGGATTGACGCAGCGGGAGACGGCGTCGCTAGTCCTGAGCATGTGCCACACCGCCCACGGCTGCCGCCCGACCTCGGCGGCCACCCAGCCAAGCTGATTGGCGGCGTACGGCGCGATCACTGACACGACGAACACCCACATAAGCCAGGCCTTGTTGAACAGGGCTCCGCGCCACAGCAGGAACAGCCCCAGCAGGCTGATGCCAATAAAGTACATCCCCAGCCCCACCATTACGTGGAACGAGACAAAGGGGATGAGCACAGGCGGCCAGTCGCTCTCGGGGAAGTCGTTGAGGCCGGGCACGGGCGTACTGAAATCGCGATGCACCAGGAAGCTGAGGCCGCCGGGGATGGCGATGGCGGCTTTCACGCAGCGCTCCCGGGTGTCGGGAATCCCGAAGATGTGCAGCGGCGCGCCTTTCATGCCGGCGAAATGCCCCTCGAGCGCTGCCAGCTTCTCGGGTTGGTACTGGGCCACCTCGCGGCCGTGGATATCGCCCGAGAGCAGTTGAGCGAGCGAAGCGGCGGCGGCGACGATGATCGCCACGGTGAAGCACTTCTTTGACATCTCAACGTGGCGGTTCTTGATGATGTAATACGCCGTGACGCTCATGACGAAGAACGCGCCCATGATGATGGCGCCAAGCAAGACGTGCTGGAGCCGCGTCATGCTGCTGGGGTTGAAGACCATTGCCCAGAAATCGGTGATCTCGGCGCGCATCACGCCGTTGCGCTCCACAAGCCGGAAGCCTGCCGGGGTCTGCTGCCACGAGTTGGCGACGACGATCCAGACGGCCGACAGCATGGAGCCGAGCGCCACCATACAGGTGGCGAAAAAGTGCCACCCCGCCGACACGCGGTCCCAGCCGAACACGAGCACCGCCAGAAACACGGACTCGAGGAAGAACGCGAAGATACCCTCCGCCGCGAGCGGCGATCCGAACACGTCCCCGACGAAGCGGGAGTAGGCGCTCCAGTTCGTGCCGAACTGGAACTCCATAACGATGCCCGAAGCCACCCCCAAGGCGAAGTTCACGGCGAAGATGCCCGTCCAGAACTTCGTCAACGCCTCGTACTGCGGGTCGCGCGTTCGGAGGTACATCGCTTCGGTGGCGACCAGTATCACCCCGAGTCCGATGGTGAGCGGCGGGAAGAGGTAGTGAAACATGACCGTCAGCGCGAACTGAATCCGCGACAGATCTACAATATCAAGCTGCATCGGCGCGTAAGCCCTCCAGAATCAGGCAGAAGCCAAAAGGCACAGCGGTTGAGTTGTGCATTCGCCCGGCGCAACAGGTATTCCTGCGGATGGCCGGGCAGGTTTTGCGAGCGGACGAGAGTACCTCAGTATGTGAGTGTCGCTCCCACCTTCAGCACCTCGGATCCGAGCCCCAGAGCACGCACACGGCGGACGTAGTCGCCGGGATCCTGCCGGATCAGATCGAACGTATTGTAGTGCATCGGGATGGTGAGCTTCGCCTGCAACAGTTCGGCCGCCTTCACAGCGTCATCCGGCCCCATGGTGAAGTTGTCGCCGATGGGGAGCAGCGCGACATCGAGCGGGTTCATCTCGCCGATGAGCTTCATATCGTAGAAAAGCCCCGTGTCGCCGGCGTGGTAGAGCGTCCGGCCGTCTGCTTTAACGATGATTCCGGCGGCTGGCCCGAGTGCTCTGGGGCCGTCGGGCGTCTCGACCGTGTTGCCGTGGTGAGCGATAGTCAGCTTGACGCGCCCGAAATCGAAATCGTGCCCGCCGCCGATGTGCAAGGGGTGCGCCTTCGCGCCTCTGGACTGGCAGTAGCCCGCCATCTCGAATGTGGAGATGATGGTGGCGCCGCAGCGCTTCGCGATCTCCAGCCCGTCGCCGAGGTGATCGCCGTGGCCGTGCGTGATGAGGACGTAGTCCACATTCAGTTCGCCGGCGCTCGACGCAGCGAGAGGGTTTCCCGTCAGAAAGGGATCAATGGCGAGCCGCGCGCTATCTGTCTTTATCAGAAAAGCGCCGTGACCCAGATAGGTGAGTTCCGGCATTTGGTCTCCTCCTCTTCGGCTCTTCAGGCGGGGCGGGCGGCACCCTTGAGATAGGCGATGATCCTGTCGTCATCATCCGCGATGAGGGTATCACCGTCAACGAGAGTGGGAACGTAGGTCTGGCCGCTCACTTGCTGAAGTTCAGTGCGCGCGCCGTGGTCGCGCGGCACGTCAACTATGTCTATGTTTATGCTGTGTTCCTGAGCATAGTGCAGCACATGCTGGCAGTACGGGCAGGTTCGAAGAACGTACAGCTTCATACTTCGGGTGATATCCTTTCCTGCTCCCCACCCTCGCGGCGCTCCTCGGCGCACACGGTCATGATGGCGTCCGACATGCCGTGGATCAGTTTCTTGTCCGCCCGGCAGATGGTGGCGAGCACTCCCGCCAGGACAGGCTCACCGCCGACGACATAGTAGTACGGCGACAGGCGCGCGCGCCCGGCCATGCTTCCGGACTTGCCGGTTCGCGGGTCGTAGTAATCCACATCGAGCCTCCGGCCCTCTTCGAACTTCTGCAGAATGTGCGGCGTGTGATCGAACTGCTCCAACGCCGACCGGAGGGCCTGTGCCCACTCGTCCTGCGGCACGTCATGCCCCACGACAACACCACGCGAGCCCCACGCGAGAGGGGAGAACCCGCTCGGCTTGACGACCATGCGGCGTTCCTTCTGCGACGCTTCGGCAAGGTCGAGAAAATCGCGCACGGGCCGTCCCCGGAAGGTGAGACCGGCAATGGACGCGTGCGCGGGCACGGGGCTGGGGTCGAGCACCCAGGTTTCGGGGACGGCTGCCTTCAGAAACTCGTAGTGCTCGCCCATCTCACCGGCGAAGAAATCAGCCAGCGCTTCGTGCCTCAGTAGCCCGAGCGCGAGTTTCTCTTCCAGAAACGGCTTGTAGGGCGGAGACACGACGACATTGCGCTTCTTTGCCGCGTACATCACAAGTTCGGACTTCGGGATGTTCCGCAGGTCGAACAGTTCGAAGAAGCGCCACAAGACATCAATCGGCGCCCGCACTTCGCCGTTGTCGAGCCAGAGGCCCTCTTCGTCGAAGATCACCTCCTGCGGAGTGACGCACCACGCGCAGCAGCCCATCGCGCGCAGAACCGACGCGAGGTGCTGCAGTTCCGGACGGTAGTCCTCGGACTCGTCGGAGACGACGATGGCAAGCGTCCATGCCTCCTTGCCGGCAACGTCCGTCACGGCCCGCGCGAAGGCTTCCGGCACCCCGTCCGCGCCGCCGATCACATCCATTCCATTGGCCGCGTACGCCCACGCGAGTGCCGCCATCTCACCCGCGCCGCCAGGCACCGAGTCGAGTTCGGTCACCCACATGCGCCCATCGCTGAGAATGAGGTCGGGCCGCAGCAGGCACGGAAGATGTTGCTTCGAGAAGTTCATCCGGCTGAAATCTGCCAGCCAGCCGGGCTTGCCCCGGTCGAGCCAGTCCTTCGCCCACTCGTGCCCCTTGCGCAGATACAGATGGTTCAGGGCTTTATAGAACGACCAGACCGCCGAGCCGAGCTTTCTGATGAACTGCGCTTCCTGAGTGTTGAGCACGAACGGAGAAGGGGCGATACGGTGCCACGCATCCTCCCCCCACACGCCCTGCGCGTGAAGGGATTCGGCGAGAGAGGCAGGCCATCCCGCGTCCGCCGCAAGCGGGGGAAGCTCCAGTCCTGCCGGAGCCGCATTTTGACATTGTGGTTGCGTCAAAGCTTCATTACCCTGTCTTAACGCCGGACGGGATTATACTCTCTTCTCAGAACGCTTCCCGCACGAATGAGTTCCCCCAGGCGGCTTCGCAAGTCATGGAACGGGTATCTCCCAGCGGGCCTGATCTTCGCGGGCGCGCTGCGTAATGCACACGGGCAGCGCCCAATCCACGGCGGGCAACCCCAAGTAATCCGCGAGACACCCCGCCACAGCCTGCTCCATGCCGGGCGTGTCCGGCAGCCAGAGATGCCCCTGATACAGCACGGTGCCAGCCGCCCGCCACTGAGCGCCTCCGGCGACCTTCTGCCCGTCCACAGTTGTGAGGTCGCCCCGCTCGACGGACGCGGCACAGAACAGGCCGCGCCCGGGCGCCGGCCCGGCCGCCTGCACGACAGGCACCCCGCTATCGGCGAGAGCTTCCTTCAGCACGAGATGGAGGGATATGTAGCTCTGGCGCAGGTCACGCAGAGCGGGCAACGTCCTTGGCCAGATGACCGAGAACGAAAGCTGACCTCCGTGGAAGACCACCCCCCCGCCCGTAGGGCGGCGAAAGAGTCTGGCTCCTAGATGTGCGCGGGCGGCGGACAGCGCGGCGTCTTCCGGCACGGTGCGCCCAGCAGTGACAGTGGGATCGCTCCAGCGGTAGAAGCGGCAGATCGGCCCCTCTCCTGGCTCGAAACCGGCCGTGAGGTAATAGTCCACGGCCATGTTCACGCCGCCGGGCAGGGTGTCCGGCGGCACGGCGCGCAGGTTCACGGCACTGCGGAGGGGCCGGAATCGTCCTTCCAGACCAGCACCGGCTCGCGGGCAGCGCGCACTTCATCGAGACGTCCTACAGGCGTGGAGCGCGGCGCGGCGGGCACCGCTTCCGGGTCTGAGCTGATCAGGCGGTCAATATCGAGCAGCGCGTCAACGAAAGCGTCGAGAGTCTCTCTGCTCTCCGACTCCGTCGGCTCAATCATCAGCGCTTCCTCGGCGATGAGCGGGAAGTAGGTCGTCGGAGGATGGAAGCCCGCGTCGAGCAGGCACTTGGCGATGTCTATCGCCCTGGCCCCGCGCTCTTTCTGTGCTCTGGCAGACAGGACGCACTCGTGCATGCAAGGCTCGTCAATGTGCGGAGCAAACGTCCCGGACAGGCGCGCGCGCAGATAGTTCGCGCTTGTTATTGCGCCAAGCGTATGCTCGCGCAGCCCTTCGGGGCCGAGCGCACGAAGATAGGCGTACGCCCGTGTGAGGATTCCGACGCTGCCAGCGAATCCGCGAAGCAGACCGATGCTGCGCGGCGGGCGCTGAAGCGAAAAGACGCCGCCATCTTCGTTCACAACCCACCCCGGAAGGAAATCGGCGAGATGCGCGGCTACTCCCACCGGGCCCGCGCCGGGACCACCGCCGCCATGCGGGGTGGAGAGCGTCTTGTGTGTGTTGACATGCACTATGTCGAAGCCCAGGTCGCCCTGGCGCACGACGCCCGCCAGCGCATTCAAGTTCGCGCCGTCAAGGTACAGAAGCGCCCCGCACCCGTGCACGATATCGGCGATATCGAGTATCTCGTCCTCGAACAGGCCCAGCGTGTTCGGGTTTGTGAGCATGAAGACAGCCACGCTGTCATCCATAGCCTCGCGCAGCGCGTCGAGCGACGTGCGGCCCCGGCTGTTGGAACTGACGGTCACAACCTCGAAACCGCCCAGGCGGGCGCTCGCAGGATTGGTCCCGTGGGCAGTGTCCGGGAGCACGACACGCGTGCGGTTCTCGCCGCGCGATTTGTGGTAGGCGCGCGAGATGAGTATTCCCGCAAGCTCGCCGTGCGCTCCCGCGGCGCAGTGAAGGCTGAACGCGGACATCCCGCAGATCTCCTGGAGCATCCGCTGGAGCCCGTGGAGCATGCCAAGCGTCCCCTGAGCGCACTCATCGGGGGCGAAGGGATGCATCTCGGTAAAACCGGGCAGGGCAGCAACCTTCTCGTTGACCTTCGGGTTGTATTTCATGGTACACGACCCGAGCGGGTAGAAATGCGTATCTATGCAGGCATTGAGCTGTGACAGGCGGGTGAAGTGGCGCACAGCATCGAGCTCGGATACTTCGGGCAGATCAGCGGGCTCGAAGCGCAGATACTTCGCGGGTATCAACTCAGCGGCGGACGGTTCAGGAACATTCGGCGGACGGGGCGCCCAGCCCCGGTTTCCGGTCTTCGGGCTCTCGAACAGTAGCTTCAGCGCGTTCAACTCAACACCTCCGCAAGGATGCGGGCAAGGGACTCGATGTCGGCGGCGGTCTTAGTCTCGGTCACGCAGACCAGCAACTCGTTTTCGCGGCCTGGGCAGCAGCGGCCCAGGTCAAAGCCCGCCCAGTAGCCGCGATCGAGCATGCGCCGGTTGACTTCAGCAGCGGGCATCGGAAGGCGCACGGCGAACTCATTGAAGAAGGGGCCGTCGAAGGCAAGGCTGACGCCGGGGATCTTCGCCAGGGCATCGGCGGCGCAATGGCTGAGGGCGGCGTTCTGGCGGGCGATCTCCTGGAATCCGGCGCGCCCAACAAGCGACAGATAGATGGTGCTCGACAGCGCAAGCAGCGCCTGATTCGTGCAGATGTTGCTGGTGGCGCGCTCGCGGCGGATATGCTGCTCGCGAGCTTGCAGAGTGAGCGTGAAACCGCGGCGGCCTTCGGCGTCCCAGGCCATTCCCGCAAGCCGTCCGGGCATCTGGCGCACCAGGTCACCGCGAACGGCGAAGTATCCCGCGTACGGGCCACCGTAGTTGAGCGGAATCCCGAACGGCTGGCAGTCGCCTACGGCGATATCGGCCCCGGCCTCTCCCGGCGGCTTGAGAATTCCGAGCGCGAGCGGGTTCGCAGCAACTATGAATAGCGCGCCGCACGCGCTCGCCCCCTCGCGGAGCGCGTCGAGGTCCTCGAGCTGTCCGAAGAAGTTCGGCTGCTGGACGATGAGGCAGGCGGTCTCCTGATCATCCGGCGAAGGAAGCCCATCAAGGCTCGTGACGCCCCCGAACAGCGGCGTCTCGACGAGGGCCGCTTCGATTCCGGAGAGATACGTGCGCACGGTTTCGCGCCACTGTGGATGCACCGCACCACTCACGATGACCCGCGAGCGCTTTGTCTTGCGCAAGGCGAGCAGCGCGGCTTCGGCCATCGCCGACGGGCCGTCATACATGGAGGCGTTGGCAGCGTCCATCGCGGTGATGCGCGATATCATCGTCTGAAACTCAAAAATGGCAGTCAGCGTGCCCTGGCTTGCTTCCGCCTGGTAGGGGGTATAGGCGGTCAGGAACTCCCCGCGCGAGATGAGAGACTCGATAGCGGCGGGGATCGCGTGCTCGTAAGCGCCAGCCCCCAGAAAAGAGCGTCCCGCGCCTGCCGGCGCATTCGCCGATGCGAGCGCGGTCATGTGCCGCACAAGCTCGTGCTCGGACAGCCCCGCGGGCAGATCGAGCAGTCCGTCAATGCGGCGCGGGATTGCTGTCAGGAAATCTTCGACGCTGGCGGCACCCGCCGCCGCCAGCATTTCGCGCCGCGTGTCCTCCGAGTTGCCGGACCAGTCCACCGGCTACGATTCGCTCTCTATGAGGCGCTCGTAATCGGCGGCGGTCAACAGGTCGTCCACATCGCTGACATCGTCCGGAGTGATCGCAACCATCCAGCCCTCTTCGTAAGGCGAGGTGTTGACCAGCTCGGGCTGTTCGCCGAGAATGTCGTTGACCTGCGTGATCGTTCCGGACACGGGGGCGTAGATGCTGAATGATGCCTTCACGGAATCGAGAAGCAGCAGTTCCTCACCTTTGACCGCCCGGCCGCCCGGCTCGGGCATCTCGACATAGACCACTTCCGTGATCTCATCCTGCGCGTGATCGGTGATCCCCACGTAAACGAGGCCATCCGACACATGCGCCCATTCGTGTGTTTCTGTGAAACGATAGCCGTCCAGATTCATTGCTCCAATCCCCCGATATCGAAAATGCGCCCGGCCCCGTCAGGCCGCAGCTCCCGCCGCACGATTATAGAAGGGCTTCGCGACTTCCTGCGCCGGAAGGCACCTTCCGCGAATATCCACGCAAAAAGGCTCTTTCGCGCCCCGGCTCACGCGTGCCAGGCAGATGGCCTTTTCGAAGCTCGGCGAGAATGTCCCGCTTGTCACCTCCCCCACCCGTTCGCCACCAGAAAAGACCGGCGCGCCTTCGCGGGCGACCCCGCGCTCCTGCAGCACGAGCGCGGCGAGCCGCGTCTTGCTACCGGCCTCCTTCTCCCGCCGCAGCGCCTCCTGTCCCATGAACGGCACGGACTTTGCGGGCTTCACAGCCCAGCCGTAGCCAGCCTCGTACGGGCTTATGTTCTCGTTGAGTTCGTGACCGTAGAGAGGGTAGCACATCTCGAGCCGGAGGGTGTCCCTCGCGCCGAGTCCGGCCGCAACGAGGCCACTAGACTGGCCCGCGGCCCAGACGGCCTCCCAGACGGCAAGGATATCGTCTACCGTGGTAAACACCTCGAAGCCGTCTTCGCCTGTGTACCCTGTGCCCGACACGAGCGAGTCGCGTCCGGCGATTGAGACCTGAGCGATGCGGTTGCGGCCCACCTGAGCCGCCTCCGGCGCCACACGCACGAGTATGGCGGGCGCGGCGGCCCCCTGAATCGCCAGGGCGCCACGCGCCGTACGCACTTCCAGGGTGGCATCCGGACGTGAATGCGTCCTCAGCCACGCGAGATCGGCCTGTTCGCGAGAGGCGTTGGACACGATAAAGAAACGGGTAGGCTCAAGACGAAAGACAAAGACATCGTCAATGACCCCGCCGTTCTCGTTACACATCAGGCTGTAAACGCCGCGGCCGGGCTGCACGGCGACATCGTTCGTGCACATGCTCTGCAGCCAGCCTTCGGCGCCACCGCCCGAGACTTCGATCTGGGCCATGTGGGAGATATCGAACAGGCCCGCGGCGGAGCGAACCGCCAGGTGCTCGGCCATAAGGGTGGAATACTGAAGGGGCATCTCCCAGCCCGCAAACTCGACCATTTTCGCCCCGTTGGCTCGATGCCAGGCATAGAGCGGGGTCTTTCTTGTTTCCAAAGCGTCTCCTGTCCCGCGATAGTTCACCGTGCAGCCATCCCACCCTGACCAGTGTATCGTATCCCGGATTGCCCGCGGCGTCGAGCCGGGAACTGCTTGATTGTCAGCCGCCGTTTGTCATATAGTGTCAAAGATGGACTGGCGCGAACTCGTGCGCACCTTTTTCTGTTTGTTTGCATTCAGGAGGAACCAGACATGGCTAACACATCCAGCCGGCGGCAGTTTCTCAAGCAGACCGCCGCCACCGGCGCGAGCGTCGCTTTTTCCGGACTTCTCTCCAGCGCCGCGCGCGCGGCGCAGCCATCACCCAGGGTCATTGTGACCCGCAACGCGGCTGCGCTGATTCAGTCGGACTCACCCGGAGGGGCCGTTCGAATGGAGCAGGCAACGAGCATGATTGACCAGGCAGTCGCCAAGCTCATGGGCAAGTCCCAAGCAATGGCGGCGTGGAAGAGCCTGTTCAAGCCGGACGACGTGGTGGGCATCAAGGTCAACTGCCTTTTCGGCAAAGGCGTCAGCACTCATCCGGAGATAGCGCACGCCGTCGCGAACGCACTGGTGCGAGCCGGTCTCAAGCCAGAGAACGTAATCATCTGGGACCGCTCGACGGGCGACCTCCTCAAAAGCGGCTACAAGATGAACAAGGACGGCCCGGGCGTGCGAGTGATCGCCAACGACGGCGTCTGGGAAGACGAGCCGACGAAGCTCGGCTCGTTCAATGGCAGGCTGACGAAGATCGTCACGGAGCAGGTAACGGCGATCATCAACATCCCGATTATGAAGGACCACGGAACAGCCGGGATCTCCGGGGCCCTGAAGAACCATTACGGGACGTTCGACAATCCGGGCCGACATCACGGCAACCACTGCGACCCGTATCTTGCCGATTTGAATGCCATCCCTGCGATTCGAGACAAGACCCGGCTGGTGATTATGGATGCGCTCCGGGCGCAGGCGGACGGCGGGCCCAGCCTGCGCAAGGCGGCTCTCTGGGACTATCACACGATTCTCGTGAGCCAGGACCCGGTGGCGATTGACTACCTGGCGTGGAAGGCGATTGACGAGCAGAGGGTCAAGACCGGATTGAAGCCGCTGGCCGAGGCGGGGCGCCCTCCGGCATGGATCGCCACGGCGGCAAGCCGCAGTCTCGGAACGAACGACCCCGACAAGATTCAGGTGGTGAAGATATGACGAGGATGCACGCAATTGCGGCCCTGCTGGTGGTTTTCGCCGCGAGCGCGCTGACCGCGGCGCAGAGCGACCTTCAACGCATAGCGCCTGACCAGCTTGTGAAGGGCTGGACACTGGTCAAGGACACGACGCTCTACGGCAAAGGTGACGGCATCACCAGCATCTACAACGGCGGATATCAGCTCTATACGAAGGCGGGGGTGCAGGAAGCGCTCCGGCGGATGTACGAGGAGAAGGACCGCTACGTGGAGGTGACGGTACACCGCATGTCATCCGCCGCCGCAGCCTCGAAGTTTCTGGGCAACCGCTACCGCGCGGAGACGGGCAAGACGCCGCCGGCAAGGGGATTCAGACGCTTCACCGTGTCCGAGTCGGGCTCGACGATGGCTTACAGCGCGTCGGGCAAATGGTTTCTGACGGTGATGACCTACGGGACGACGGCGGAAGACAAGAAGGCCGTCGCCGCCTTTGTCACGGCGCTGGAGAAGCGGAAATGAACAGACGTAGGTTCCTCGAGATAGCCGGGATCGCGTCGGTTGGCGCGGCGGTGGCAGGCTGCGCGGGAAAGCAGAGCGCACAGACCGGCCCATCGGGCGGCGCGCTGAAGGAGCGTCCCGCGGGTCAGGACGGGGTTGTTTACGTGGGCAAAAACGCCGACCCGGCGAAGGCGCTCGTGGCGACTATCGCCACGGCGGGCGGGCTGAAATCGGTGATCAAGCCCGGCGCGACGGTGGCGCTGAAGCCGAACGCGGCCTGGGCGCGCTCGCCGGAGCAGGCGGCCGCCACCAATCCTGCGCTTGTCGCCCAGATGATCCGGCTCTGCCGCGAGGCGGGCGCAGCCAGGGTGATCGTCTTCGAGCATACCATTGACCGCCCGTCTCAGATGGTGCTTGGCATCACGGGAATCGCGAAGGCGGTGGGCGAAGCGGGCGGCGAGCTGGTGCTCGCGTCCGGAGAGCCGGACTTTCAGCCGCTCGACGTGCCGCGTGGCAAACTGCTGAAGCAGGACACGATCGCAAAGACGCTGGCGAAGGCCGACGTCATCATCAATATGCCCAAGGCAAAGCGGCACTCGCAGACAGAGCTGACGCTCGGCCTCAAGAACCTCATGGGCTGCGTCTGGAACAGGCAGGCGTGGCATACGGGCCCCGGCCTGTCCCAGTACATCGCGGACTACGCGACCGCCCTGCCCGTCAGCCTGACGGTGATAGACGCTTCGCGCGTGCTTCTGACGAACGGCCCGAAAGGTCCCGGTCAGACGAAGGATCCGAACGAGGTGATTGTTTCGTTCGACCCGGTGGCAGCGGACGCTTACGCATGCGGGCTGTTCGATACGAAGCCTTCCGACGTGGATCACATCGTGCGCGCGGCCGAACTTGGTCTGGGGCAGCACGACATGTCGAAGATCACGATCAAGCGGGTCTAGCGAGTCTTGAAGTCTGCCAGGAGGATATCACAGGGCCTGTTTCTGCTCCTGTTTGCCGTGCTGTTCGCGCTCAGCGTGGGGCGGCTCGACCTGTCCGCGGGCGGTCTTAAAGTAATCTCGCCGCTCCCGGTGGAGATGTTTCTGCTGATTGACCCGCTCCTGGCCGGAGCGTCCATGCTCTCCTCGCGCACGTTCACGTCCGCGCACGTACTGTGGATTGTGCCGATCGTTCTGCTGACCATTCTGTGCGGGCGGGCTTTCTGTGGATGGGTGTGCCCGCTCGGGACGTGCATTGACGCCGCCGACCGCGTGGTTCGGCCGAAAGCGGACCGCCGCACGACGCGCGAAAGATCGCGGCCGCGGCTGAAGTATTACATTCTGGCGGGAATCATCGTGACGGCGGCAATGGGGGCACAGATTGCCTGGCTACTGGATCCGCAGGCGCTTCTGGTGCGCAGCCTGACCCTGGGGGCCGTTCCCCCGGCCCAGTGGACCCTTCGGAGCTTGGAGGGCGTTCCGGCGGTGGGACAGGCGGCTGGCGCGGCGCGCAGTCTGTTCCCCGAACAGCAGGCGGCTTTCCGGCAGGGGCTGATCGCCGCGCTGATGCTGGCGGCGATTCTGGCGGGCGGGGTTTTCTCCCGCCGGTTCTGGTGCCGGTCGCTGTGCCCTCTCGGCGCTTTGCTGGGACTCATCGGGCGGATTCCGCTGTTTCGCCGCAGCATAACCCCAAAGTGCAACGAATGCAGGCTGTGCGAGATTGACTGCAAAATGGACGCAATCTCGGGCAACGGCACGGCGGCTGTGACGGAGGAGTGCATCTACTGCTATTCGTGCGTCGCTGTGTGTCCGCGCGAGGGCAATGTGCTGTCCACCACCAGGCCGGAACAGTCTGTCCTGCTCAATTTGTCGAGGCGGCATCTTCTGGTAGGCATCGGCGTTGGCGCGGTGTGGAGCTTCGCCGCGCGCACGGCGATATCCGAAAAGGCGACCCGCGACAGCACTTCGCGCCTGGCCGGGCCCCGGCTGATACGGCCGCCGGGTTCGGTCGCCGAGGACGAGTTCACCGAGCTTTGCGTACGATGCGGCGAGTGCATGAAGGTGTGCCCGACAAACGGGCTGCAGCCAGCGCTCGCCGAAGCGGGTCTGGCCGGGATTTGGACGCCTGTGCTGACACCGAGGGCGGGCGAGTGCACGCAGAAGTGTACCCTGTGCGGGGACGTCTGCCCGACTCACGCCATCCGGCCCTTTACTGTCGCCGAAAAGGACTATCTCTACATCGGCCGCGCCGCGATTAACCGCTCAACGTGCGTTGTGTGGGAATCGGGCAAAGAGTGCCTGGTGTGCGACGAGGTCTGCTCGTACGATGCAATCTACTGGCAGAAGGAAGGCGGCGCGAAGAAGCCGCACGTTGACCCGGCCCTGTGCGTAGGCTGCGGCATCTGCGAAAACAACTGCCCGGTGGGCGGCCCGAACGCCGCCATCCGTGTGACCTGCGAAGGCGAGAAGAGGGGCATGCCACGCGACCAGCAGAAAGCATGGCGCGCGGCAAACATCACCGAACACCCCGAGTAGCGCCCTCGCCCCTTACGCGAAGACCGCAGCGAGCGCCTCTTCTTCTTCCGACCGGACAAGGGCGATGAGCCTATCGCCGTCCTCGAGATTGATCGCGCCCGCCGGTATGCGCGGCTCACCCCCGCGAAGAACAGCCATGATGAGAGCCTGGGGCGGCAGATTGAGCTGCATGAGCGTATGCCCGACAACCGGAGACTTCTCGCTGATGCTGATCTCGACGATCTCGTACTCGCCCTGCTGGAGCGCGACAAGCGGCACCACGGCGTCGGACTCGATGGTCTGCCCGATGAGGTTGTAGATGATGCGGGTGCTGTTGACCGTGGTCTGGATGCCAAGCTTCTGGAAGAACTGTTCGTTTGCCGGGTCATTGACGCGGGCAAGCACGCGCTTGACGTTGTAGAGCTTCTTCGCCATCTGGCAGATGACAAGGTTGTCTTCGTCCTCTCCGGTCACCGCCACGACGACGTCAGCCCTTCCGAAGCCCGCCTCCTCCATGTAGCGGACCTCGCACCCGTCTCCGGGCAGCACCACATCTCCAAGTTCGGTCTGGAGATAGGTCAGCCTGCGCTTGTCCTTCTCCAGCAGCACCACCTCGTAGTCCTGACCCAGCAGTTCCCGCGTCAGGTAGTATCCAACGTTCCCGCCTCCGACGATGATCACGTACATTGCCTCAGACCTCCACGTCCATCGGCGCATCCTCCTGCATTGCGACAGGGGGGGCTATGTAGTCGAGCACGCTTCCCCAGGGGTTATCGAATACGAAGTCCCTCAGTAGCCCGGCGGCGAGCATGGACGTGCAGATGGTGTTGACGCCCAGCTCACGATACGCCTGAGCGCGGCTGGGGTCGTATATTCTGGCTAGGGAGCGCGGGACGTGGAACTCGCGGGTGGCAATCTGGGTGGACATGATGTTCGTGTTGTCGCCATTCGTGACAGCAATGAACACATCCGCGTGCTCGATGCCCGCTTGGCGCAGAACGGCAGCGTCAATGCCTGTCCCGACGACCTGACGGACCCTGGTGTCCACAATGCGGCGGAACGCGTCGGCGTTGTAGTCAATAACCGTGACGTCGTGATTGTCGCGCACAAGCAACTGCGCCAGTATGGAACCGGCTCTCCCGCATCCCAGAATCACAACCTTCATTGGTAAGAACTCCTCAAGCCATTTCGGCGATTCTGCTTATCCAGACTTTACACGGAGCATTGCCCGGCACATACTGGACATCCTGACCCGGCGGCGGTGTTCCCTCCCCACCCTTTATGTTACCGCACGCGCGGCGTTCCGGCGCCGGGGGCGGCCACTCAGCGAGCGTTCGGCCGCTGCCCGGGGGCGCCGCACTGTTCCGCGGCGGCTGACTCCTCGCCCAGAGCGTCCCCTTCCGGCTGGCCTCGTGCAATAAGCACGTTGCAAGGCGATCTTGTCAGCAGGATATCCACCAGCCCCGCGAAAACCGGATCCGCAAACCGCTCAGCGCCAGCGCTGATTATGACAAGGCTGGCGTTGTGCTTCACGATCTCGTGCAGCAGCCCGTCCCCCAGTTCCCGCATCCGGGCGACCTGGGTGCTGGCGGAAAGCCCGAAGCTGGCGGCCTGCGCGGCGGCTTCCTCAAGAAGCGCGGCAGCGGCGGCCTCCTGCTCGGGCAGAGGGGCGCCGATCGGCAGCGCACGGCCCACCTCGAGGCAGTATAGCAGCAGCAGTGGCGGCACATCGGACTCCCGGCTGAGACCAGATGTGATTTCTATGGCCCGCGATGTATCGACTCCTTCGAACACGGGCACCACGACGCACTGCTGGCCGTCCACAGCCTGGCTCGCGCTGCTCTTGAGAGAAGCCCGTGCTTCCTCAAGCGATGCCGCAAACGGAACGCGGGAGCGGACTCCCGGCACATCCTGGATGGTCTCCTGAACTGCCCGCGGCACGTTGGCGACAACGATGCGCGCATCGGCCGACTGGGTGTCGCGCAGAGCATGCAGGAACGTGCGCGCTCCTTCCTCGGTGACATTCTCCAGCCCCTCGCAGTCAACGATGATCCCCTCCGGGTGCTCGCGGAGGAGCAGGTTCGCCGCCGCTTTGATGGAGAGCCATTCGTTCTTTGTGAGCGCGCCCGTCAGGGCGACGATATCGTCTTTTGCGTAAATGATCACGGCGTGCCTTCTTCCTGTGTCTCGCCCGCCTGTACGTTCACCGAGCCGTCGCGCCCATCAAGGAAGTACCGGACATTGCTGACGATTACGCCCGGCTTGTTCAGGAGATAGTAGCGCAGCAGCAGCCCGTTCTTGTTGTGCAGAAGGCTGTGCCAGCCCTTGCGCGAGACGAACTCTGGAATCACGACTGTCACCATGTGGTTTTCGCGCTCTTTCTGAACTTCGTCCAGATAGACGAGAATAGGCGCAATGATGGAGCGGTATGTGGAGGGCAGAATAACGAGCGGCAGGTCCTCGCCCACATACTCGTCCCATTCGCGGCGAAGGCGGTCTGTATCGGCCGGATCAATCTCGATGTGCACACCGCGGCAGTCGGGCGAAAGCGAACGGGCGTAGCGCAGCGCCGGGAAGATGCCCTTGTGCAGGCTGGGCACCAGCAGAAGCACGGTGTTGGAGAACGCTCGCGTGTCGGGCTTCCAGCCGATAATCGTTAGCTTGGCGCGCAGGTCCTCGTAGTGGGCGTTGATGACGCGGAACATTATGATCACCAGCACCATCGCCAGCATCACCAGCCACGCCCCGTCCAGGAACTTTTGGTAGCCGACAACCAGAAGGACAAGCCCCGTGCACAGGGCGCCGAAGCCATTGATGCAGGCCTTGATGTACCAACCGCGGGTTTTGAGCTTGAACCAGCGCGCAACCATGGAGCTCTGCGACATGGTGAACGCCGTGAACACCCCGAACGCATACAGAGGAATCAATTTGTCCACGCTGGCATCGAAGGCAACGATCAACACAGCCGCCAGAGCGCCGAGAAGGACGATGCCGTTCGAGTACACCATCTTGTCACCGAGGTTGGCAAGCTGGCGCGGAAGGAACCGGTCGCGGGACATGAAATAGCTCAGACGCGGGAAGTCAGCGAAGGCGGTGTTCGCGGCCAGAAACAGGACGGCCGCCGTCGAGAACTGCATCAGATAGTACAGCCCGGTGCGCAGTCCCGTTCCGTGCTTGCCAAAAATGGCACCGGAGAGCTGGTCTATGACGGGTTTGGCGGCATTCCCTTCGTGCTCCCAGTAAACAACATGCAGGTCGGTGGCGAGCCACGAAATGCCCAGAAAGAGGAACGCCAGGATTCCTGCCATCATAAAAAGAGTCAAAGCGGCATTCAGCGGCTGCGGGTGGCGGAAGGCAGGCACGCCGTCCGCCACGGCCTCGGTCCCCGTCATGGCCGAACAGCCGGTGGCAAAAGCCTTGAGAGTGAGACCAACCAGCGAGACTCCCGCCAGAGCCTGAGCCGGTTGCTGTGCTTCCGGGGGGATGGTGCGGTTGACGGCATCTTCGTATATTTCCCAACCCAGGTAAGGGCCGGCAATGCCGAGCAGAATCATCAGGCCCGCTACCGCCACGAAAAGATAGGTGAACGCCGCAAACGCCAGGCCCGACTCTTTCAGCCCACGCAGATTCGCGAATGTCAAGAGCGCGATGAAGAAGATAGCGATGGGTACCGGCCTATTCGCGATGTCCAGCGACGCGGCGAGCGGCGTGCTGAGCAAGTTCTGCACCCCGGACGCGATTGAGACTGCGACAGTCACAACATAGCCGATGAGCAGCGCCGCGCCCGCGATGAGTGAAAACGACACCCCCAGATTGTCGCGCGTGACAATGTACGACCCGCCCCCTTTGGGATACGCGAAGATCGTCTGCCAGTAAGAACTGACGACGATAGCGAGCAGCACGACGATGGCGGCAGTTATCCCGAGGGTGAGGTTGCGGTATGTGTCCGCGAACCGCATCATCCACAGCCCCGCCCCGCCGAGGACGAGCAGAATCTGCTGGGTGGCGTAGGCGACGGATGAGATGGCGTCGGAAGCAAAGACCGGCAGCGCCACTGATTTGGACAGCAGCGAATCCTCGTGCCGCCCTGTTTCTATGGGCTGGCCGAACAGCAGGCGGCGGATCAGTGTGACGTCGTGATGCAGGCCCTTGAGCCGTTTCCGGCGCAGCGAAGGGGCACTCGCTGGTGTGGCGTTCCTGTTAATCAGCAATTCGACAATATCATTTCTTCTTTGAAGCTAATCGGGAGCATACAACTCCCCGCACGGCCTGTCAATCGAGCAAGAGCAGGATTTGTGACAGCGAATCCTGCCGGGTACGCCCCGCCGGTGGCGGCCGGACGGAAGGAGCGGATATAATCAGTGTGTTCCCGCGCGGTACCACCGCCGGGGAACAGAAGCAACCGCTGGGGGAGCCGGCAGAGCCGGCTGAGAGGCATCCGAAAGGCGTGCGACCCCAGGAACCTGACCCGGATAATGCCGGCGTAGGAAAGCGGAAGAGCGTCAAGATTTGCTAAGTGCCGTCTGTCACCGCCGCTGTTCCGGGGCCATGGGTCCGGGAGCAGCGGCTTTTTTCGTCAACAGGGAGCAGGCGGATGAACAGACACGCGCACAACAGAGGCTTTACGCTGATCGAGCTTCTGGTCGTCATCGCGATCATAGCGATACTGGCGGCCATTCTCTTCCCCGTCTTTGGCGCGGCTCGAGAGCACGCACGGGTGGCAACCTGTGTTTCGAATGCGCGCAGCGTGGGGATGTGCGTGAGGATGTACGTGGACGACAACGCCAGCATCTGGCCGGTCTTTCACGCTTACAACACTCAAGCCCCGCACTACGGCGTGGAGACCGTACTGCTTCCCTACTCGAAGGACAAGGAGATCTTCCGCTGCCCGGACGACTCCGGCGGCCCGGCGCTCGACGGCACGGGCGAGAGCAGCTATCACGAAGCGTTTGGATCGAGCTTCCGATTCACGAGAGGCACGTTCTCAGTCGTTAATGGGATCTCGCGGGAGAACGACGCGCTTCTTGGCGTGCCAACCCGCATGATCAACGACGCGGCGTTCGAGTATCCCTCGCAGACGCGCATCATTCGCGACGAGATGATGCCGTGGGCAAGCCCGCAAAACGATCCGGGCGGAGCGCGGTACTACTATGGCGACCAGTGGTACCGGCAGTGGCACCCGGGGGGGGCGACGATGATCTTCGCGGACGGACACGCGGAGTTCGTTACTTCGGCGGCCCAGTTCGACCAGCAGTACGTCTCACCCAATGGTGTCATGAGCAGGGACGGGTACGGAAGCGGGTACGACTGACGAGACGCCTCCCGTCAGTAATGACGCCGAAGAGCGGGAACCAGAGATGAAGAAAAGGCCCCGGGCGCTTCGCCCGAGGCCCCCAATAGAAGCAGCCTCCTACTCCATGGGAGGAGGCGGAGCGTCCAGTCCGCCGGGAGACGGAGGCGCGAACTGGCCGTTACGCTGCCGGCCCGGCTGGCCGTCCGGCCTTGCGCCGGGGTCACGCATGGGCGGCTGGCGCATCCCGCCGCCCTGCTGCAGCTTGCCGATCTGCTCCGCGCTCAGGATGGTCCTGAGCTGGGCCCATGTGGCGAGGTGCACGTCAACGACCGCTGCTTCGGCGGCCTGTGCCTGCGCCGCAAGCGTTTTGATCTTCGCCGCGTCGTACTGCTGCGCCGCGACCGCCGTGCGGAGAGCCTGGCAGGCCTGGGTCAGCTTCTGTTGAAGCGGCTGTACCACTGCCGCGCGGTTTGTGAGCAGGGTCGTCACTGACGTCTTCTGATCGTCTGTGAGCTGCAGGATTTCTGCCTGCCGCTCGACCATCTGCACCATCGGCGGGTTGACGGTCTGCGCCGGCGAAGAGATCATCATCCGTGCGGCGAAGCCCTGCGCGACCCCCTGTGCGGGCGCGCCTGGGGCACCAGGGGCCACGGGCTGATGCTGCCGCTGCCGCGCCCCCTGATCGGCGTTCTGCGCCCACGCGCTCACCGCCGCTAGGGTCAGAATGGCCACCAACAGATATACCGCAGTTTTCTTCAATGGGATCCTCCTTGCTGATAGCTCGATGACTGAACGGATTTGCTTCGCCGGATACTGAGCTTCAGCGTCTTATGTTAGACGAATTCGCGCACCTGGGCATAACACAGCACGTGGGGTGTGCGTGGACACTGGAGAGGCGAGTCAGATAGAATCGCCTCGGAATCCGTACACTTCACCAAACATATGAGCGTCGCACAAGCTTCTCCAGTCACAGCCGCCGTCCGCGAAGACATTCGCAACCTCGCCATCATCGCGCACGTGGATCACGGAAAGACGACGCTCGTTGACGTGATTCTGCACCAGAGCGGCGCCTTCCGCAGCAACCAGTCCATCGCCGAGCGGGTGATGGATTCGAACGACCTGGAGCGCGAAAAGGGAATCACCATCCTTTCGAAGGTAACCTCGGTACGCTACCGCGGCGTCAAGATCAATATCGTGGACACCCCCGGACACTCGGATTTCGGAGGCGAGGTGGAGCGCATACTGCGAAGCGTGGACGGCGTGTTGCTGCTGGTGGACGCCTGCGAAGGCCCGATGCCGCAGACGCGCTTCGTGCTGAAGAAGGCGCTGGAGCAGCGGCTGCAGCCCATTGTCGTCATCAACAAGATTGACCGTCCCGGAGCGAGGCCGTGGGAGGTCGTGGACGAGGTTCTGGACCTGTTCATCGAGCTGGGATGCAGCGAGGAGCAGCTCGACTTCCCGTATCTCTTCGCTTCGGGGACGGACGGCTATGCGCTGCGCGACCCGCACGACGAGCCGCGCGACATCGAGCCGCTTTTCGAAATGATCCTCCAGCACATTCCGCCTCCTGAGGCCGATCCCGCACTGCCATTTCAGATGCAGGTTACGAGCCTCGACTACGACGATCATCTCGGGCGGATGTTCGGCGGCAAGATTCTGCGCGGCGTTGTGCGGCAGGGCGAGCAGGTGGCGATCATCAAACGCGACGGCTCGCAGGACCGCTTCACCGTGACGAAAGTGTTGGCATACGAAAACCTTGAGCGCATCGAGACTGCGGAAGCAGCGGCGGGCGAGATCGTGCTTCTGACCGGATATCCGGAGGTGCAGATAGGCGAGACGATCGGCGACGCGCAGCAGCCGGAGGCGCTCGACCTGATTCATATTGACGAGCCGACGGTGAGCGTGGACTTCATCGTCAACACGGGGCCGTGGGCGGGGCGCAGCGGTAAGTATGTCACGATGCGCAACATCTCGAACCGGCTGAAGCGCGAGGTGAAGACGAACGTCAGCCTGCGCGTCGAGCCCGGCGCCACCCCGGACACTCTGCGCGTCTCGGGCCGCGGCGAACTGCAGCTTGCGATTCTGCTGGAGACGATGCGCCGCGAGGGGTTCGAGGTGTGCGTGAGCAAGCCGAGGGCCATCACAAAGACCGTTGATGGAGTGCTCTCGGAGCCCATCGAGGAACTGACGCTGGATGTCAACAACGAAGCGCTCGGCACCATCATCGAGGCGCTTGCGCAGCGCCGGGGCGAGATGATCTCGATGAGCAGAGACGAAGCGGACAACCACCGGCTCCTCTTCAGCGTGCCCACGCGCGGACTCATCGGTTTCCGGACGGACTTTCTGACGTGGACGCGGGGACTGGGGCTAATGTCGCGGCTGTTCGTGGGCTACGGCCCGCATCGCGGCCCCATTGTGACCCGCACACGCGGAAGCCTTGTCTCGAAGGAGACCGGCCGGGCCACGGCGTACGCCATAGCTCCGCTCCAAGAGCGGGCGGCGTTCTTCGTGCGGCCCGGCGAGGAAGTGTACGAGGGGCAGGTCGTGGGCGACAACCCGCGCAACGAGGACATGGTCGTCAACATCTGCAAGGCGAAGCACATGACGAACATGCGCTCATCCACCGAGGACGCCACCGTTCTGATTACCCCACCCCGGCTGTTCACCCTTGAGCAGGCGCTGGCGTTCATCGGCGACGACGAGCTTCTGGAAGTGACGCCGGACGCGCTGCGCTTCCGAAAGAGTATCCTGAGCGACCTCGACCGGAACCTCGCCCTGCGCAGCGCGCGGCGCACTTAGGGCGTTTTCGAGACTTCAGCGATCTGGCGCATGACCGATTCCCACCGCGCGGCGTGTGATTCGTGGGTGCACAGCGGCTGGAACCCCGCGCTGAGGTACGCGCGGATGGCGGGGATCCGGAAGTCGTCGGTGAGCAGATCGGCCTCGGTGAAGCCTCTGCGGCGCAGGTAGAGCAGCACCTTCAGCGTCAGCACTTTCCCCAGGCCGAGCCCCCGGGCCTCCGGCAGCACTGAAACCATGTGGAGGTTGCCCCGCCTGGTCTCTTCGGGCGTTGCCCTCCAAGCGCAGGCCGAGCCCACTGGCCGCCCGTTCAGGATGGCGAAGAAGAGGCCCCCGGCCTCGAACTGCGGGTGCCCTGTCAGCTTCTCCCGCACATTCTCCGGCGTCCAGCCCGACCCGAGTATGCCTTCCATGATGGCCGCCCAAACCGGCTCGTCTCCCGGACGATAGGTGCGGATGCGGACGCCAGCAGGAAGCTGGAGACGCGGCAGAGATTCGAGGTGCGGGTGCAGCATGGTGAGTTGCGGCAAGGGCTGCGGCGTGGTTTCGGCGGGAGCAGTTATCTGTGTGTCTTCCACTGGCCGGGATTATACCAGACGCCGCCCGGCCGCGACTCTGTCATCTGTCATCCACAGTCTGCAATCCCTGCCTCTGCTTCAGGCGTAGCGCAAGCCCATCCACCCAGATATCCACCACCACGTATCCCAGCAACAGAAACGCCGCGAACACGATCAGAAACATGCTGAGCAGCGGCCGCTGGCCCAGTTCAAGCACGGAACCCAGCACCTCGATCGGGCGCATGATCAGGTCCCAGCTATTGAACCGGAGGATGAGTCCGAGATAGACGCCAACCGATAGCGCCCCGAACAGGAGAACTCCCGGTACGACAAGGTTCAAGCGAGTGCGGCGAAGCACCGCGGCGACAGGGCGGATGGCGAGGGCGAAACAGAGCATTCCGAATCCGCTGTACAGAAAGTAGAACGCCGTGTATGCCATGAGCCAGAGCGTGGTCGAGGAGTTCAAGCGGGCGCGCAGATAGAGGTTGGTCGCGTCGAGGGTTTCGAGGAAATGCCGCCATTCGGTGAGCAGATAGCAGGTGTTCGGCAAAAAAGCCAGCCACAGCAGGCCAACGGCGGCGAGTCCCACCACCCTGACGGGCGAGAGCCGCTCCCGGTTCGCAAGCTGGGCGAAGACGAGCGCGAGAAGCACCGGCACAATGGCCAGCAGCAGGTTCCACGAAGTGAGTATCCAGAATCGAGCAGGCATGGCAGTTCATACGCGGGGCGCCCGCGTCAGAGTTTCCGTCAAAGGCCACCGCCGGAGCAAGAACATGCCGCCACACGCTCGGCAAAGCAGGGTTTTGGCCGTTCCCTGGCCAACTGCATAGTGGCCGCCGCGCGCGGCCAGGGAGGAACAGACTTGGCACTGAAGAGGCAACTCGCGGCCGCTGCCGCGCTGGTTCTGGCTGCCGCGGCAGCGGCCGCGGCCCAAAAGGAGAGTGTGAACGTGAAGGATTTCGGGGCGAAGGGCGACGGGCTCAAAAACGACTCGGCGGCGATTCAGAAAGCGCTCGACGCCGCCGGAAAAGATGGCGGCGAGGTGTTTCTGCCCGCCGGGCGATACCGGCTGAACAGCGGGCTGAAGGTGCCTGCGGGCGTAACCCTGAGCGGCACATGGCAGGCGCCGCACCACGCGGAACACCGTAAGGGAACCATTCTTCTCGGGTACGCGGGCAAGGGGCGCGAGAGTGGAGAGCCGCTGATTCACCTTTCGCCGAACAGCGCCGTCAAGGGCATCACGATCTTCTATCCCGAGCAGAAGCTGCCCAAGCCGTTTGTGTATCCATGGACCATTCAGGGCGAGGGCATGCACTGCAGCGTGATGGACGTGACGCTGGTGAACGTCTTCAAAGGCATTGACATCGGCGAGAAACCGAACGAGCTGCACTACATCCGCAACGTGTTCGGCTGCCCCCTGAAGGCAGGCGTGCATATAGACAAATGCACCGACATCGGGCGCATCGAGAACGTGCACTTCAACCCGCACTACTGGGCGCGCTCGGGCGAGGCGGGGATTCCGAAGTGGGAAGACCTGCTTGCCTATATCTACGACAACTGCGTCGCCTTCGCCATCGGCCGCAGCGACTGGGAGTTCATATCGAACACGTTCAGCTACGGGTGCAAGGTGGGATATCGCTTCTACAAAAGCGAGGCGGGGGCGTGCAACGGCAACTTCCCGGGAATAGCGGCGGACTGGTCGCGCACGTGCGTGCTTGTCGAGGAGACTCAAGGGGCGGGGCTGCTCATAACCAACGGCGAGTTCGTCGGCGGAACAGGTTCCGAGGCGATGATTGACGTGCGGCCTTCGTGCACAGGAGTGACACAGCTCTCGAACTGCGCCTTCTGGGGGCCTGCCGAACGCTGCCTGCGCATCGCGGGAAGCGGCTTTATGAGCGTGAGCCAGGGCAACTTCGTCAACTGGGACCCGAGCGCGAAGCAGGTTCCCTGCGTCGAGGCACTCGGCGGAGAGATCAACATCGCGAACTCGTTCTTCCGCGAGGACAAGAAGCAGATTCTGCTGGGCGAGAGCGTGAAGACCGCCGTCATCACCGGCAACAGGTTCCAGGGCGAAGCCCGAATCGAGAACAACTCGAAGGGCGACGTGCAGATCAGCGGGAACGTGGTGAACAGATAAGGAACACAGCAATCTGATACTGAGGTCTGAGAGATAGCACAGCGCCACCAGGCGCGAGGGTGCGCTCTACTGACGGGTTCGTAGCCGAGCTACAAGGCAGGTACGCGATGAGACCTCTACCGAAACAGCGAATGCCGGGCTGCACGCTCTGGGAATCCCTCGCCGTTCTTATTGTGCTGGCGGTGGCCTACGCCATCGTCTGGCCCGCGTTCACCAGCGCGACAGCTACACACGCACACCAAGTTGTCAGGACAATCTGAAGACACTTGCGAGAGCGCTGAGGATGTACGCCAACGACAACAACCTCACATTGCCTTGCTCCGATGTGCGGCTTGGCCGGGCCAATACTGCTTCGGAGGAGACCTTCTGTACGACGGCGTCTTCTTTTTCTGTCCATCTGACTCGACCAATACCGGCGAACCCACGGACCGGATCTCATACATCTATCGCCGGTGCGTGGACCTGTACGCATCGGCTACGGACGCAAGTGAGACCACGTTCGACTATCCCTCAAACCAGATGTCCTTCGTTGACCGGCGTGGTTTCCACAGCGGTGACTCGGACAAAGGTTGGAGGCAGGGCGTCAAGCTGAACTGCGCATTCATAGACGGCCATGTCCGGTTCGCGGCGGCGGCGGGCGGCGCGAGCAACAGCACGACGGACTTCACCACGCCCGGGTGGCCCATGCACTACAACTACGACACGAAGACCAAGGCGTTCATCAGCCCGCAGAACTCGCTCGAGATCTGCAACCCGGCGAGGTACCGTGACGAGCTGAAGTAAGCGCTGGGGAGCCTGCGGATGCCCGGTCTGGCAACTTGAACGACTCGGAAAGAGGTGACCACGTCCTGCGTGTGGAACGTATATGACGGCGTTCCGCAGCCAGCGAACGCCGTAATCTGCCATGCAAAACCTACCGGAGTCACTCACTGCCATGACGGTCTGCCTGCTTGTGCTTGCCCTTGCCGCCGCGTCAGTCTCAGCGTCCGCCGAGACCCTCGCCGAGGAGGGCGCGCCGCGCCACCCCACCGTCTATCAGACCCCCGAGAATGTCGCGCGCGCGCGCGATAACATCAAACGTTTCGACTGGGCGAAGAAGACGGCGGACGAGATTGTGGCGCAGGCGGATGGCTGGCTTGAACGCCCCGACGGATGGTATCGAGACAACATGCCCGGGGCCGGCGCCTGCTTCGCCTACGGGTTCACCGGCTGCCCCATCTGCGGCGCCAATCTCGGCGGGTGGTGGATCAGGGCGAACGCAAGCTGGGACAAGCCCGGCCAGATCACCTGCGGCAAAGGCCATCTCCTTCCCGACACCGCCCACCCCGACCCAGGCACGGGCTACAGGGCGAAGGACGGCCGGATTCACTATCTGAAGGGAACATACAACTCGTGGGCCATCGAGCAGATGACGATGCGCGCATCGGACTCGCTGGCGGCGGCGTACTCGCTTACCGGGGACGAGAAGTACGCTAGGAAGGCTGCGCTGATCCTCGACCTCGTCGCGGCCATCTATCCCGCCTGCGACAAAGGCTCGTGGGACTACCCGTCCGACCCTCCGAGCGGCAGGCTCAACCGGCCCTGGTATCAGGTGGCGCGGGTTCTTGTGCACCTTGTCAACCAGTACGACCAGATATACGCGAGCAAGGCGCTCGATGAGCCGTCCGCCGTCCCAGGCCTCACCCGCCGCGCGAACATCGAGGAGAACATGCTCAAGAACGGGGCGGCGTACTGCTATCAGCAGTCGCTCGCCGGGGGGTTGCACAACGGCGAGGCCGACTACATCCGGGGCACGCTTGCGGCGGGAGTCTGCCTGGGCATCCCCGAGTACGTGAGGTGGGCCGTGGACGGACCATTCGGCATCCTCACGATGCTCGACAACAACCTCGACCGCGACGGCGCTTACTTCGAGACCTCGCCCGGATACTCCACGCACGCGCGGGGGCTTTATACCACCTTCGCCGAGCCGCTCATCAACTACCGGGGATCGGCGTATCCCAACGGCCTGAACCTGTACGAACACCCGCAGTTCCGGCGCTTCATGACGCTCTACAACACGAGCTTTCTGTGCGCGGGACACACCCCGCCCTTCGGCGACAACAGCCCCAACACAAAGCGTGTTGACCCGTCAGCCCCCGTGACCAACCGGAGCGACTATCTGTGCCTGGAGTATCTGCTGGCGCGCGAAGACGACCCGCGCGAGCGCCGCGATCTCGAGGGAATCCTGCGCTGGGCCGCCCGGGGAGAGATTAACGCAGAGCGCGCGAATCTACTCGACAGGCGCTGGGCGCTGTTCCACACCGAGGCGGCCCCGGGCGGACCGGCACGGCTGACCGCGGAAGTTGAGCGCGCGGTGACAGGCTGCCACTTGCTGGGGCAGAAGGGAATCGGAATCCTACGCGCGGGAGAGGGCAAGGAGGCGCAGGCGCTGCTGCTCCGGTTCGGGCCATCGCTCGTGCACGGGCATCTCGATGACCTCAACATCAACTACTTCGCGCGCGGCTACGAGCTGACCTACGATCTCGGCTACGATCTGGGCAGCACGCACACTCAGGTCGGCTGGGCGCGCCAGACCGCAAGCCACAATCTGGTCGTGGTGGACGAGTCGTCTCAGTACAACGCCAGATCGGGCTCGGGCGGAAGCCTGCACTTACTGACCGACACGCCTGATGTCAAGGCCATCGAGGCATCCTCGGAGATCAGCTATGCGGCGCTGGGGGTTTCGCTCTATCGCCGGACGAATGCTCTCATCGCGGGGCCGGGCGGCTCGTATCTGCTCGATATCTTTCGCGTCAGGGGCGGCAAGCAGCACGACTATCTTTTTCACGCGCCCTCGCCTGAAGCCGCATTCGACGGGGTACGGCTCGGCGAGGAGCAGCCGGGTTCGCTCGCGGGCGCGGACATCGCGTGGGGCGAAAAGCAGCTTAACGACGGGGATATGGATGGATACCCGAATAAGCCCTACTGGGCGCCGCCGCCCGGAAACGGCTACGGGTTCCTCTGCCGCCCCCGGCACGGGCAGCCGGAGGCGAACTGGAGCGCCAGTTACGATATCGGACAGGATGCCACCGTTCGCTTCCTCTCAGCCCCTCAGCCCGGTACCGAGGTGATCACCGCGGTCGCGCCCGGCATCTATCCGCACCACCCGAAGGCACGCTACCTGCTCGAACGCCGCAAGGGGGAGAATCTTGAGAGCGAGTTCGCGGCTGTCATCGAGCCGTCGGGCGGCAAACCGGCGGTCGAGTCCATCGAGCGGGTCGCCCTGTCCGGGCCGGAGGGCGAGATCCCAGCGGTGGCGCTGACGATCAGGCGATCGGACGGCGCGGTGGACTTCGTCTATTCCAGCGGAGATGAGATTGAGCGAAGCTGGGACGGCGGAACCGCGGCCGGGCGCTTCGTGCATGCGCGGGTGAAGGGCGGCAAGGCGCAGTCGCTCGCGATGACCGGCGCGAGCGGACTCCAGGCATTCGGCGTGAGCGTGAAGCCGGAGGAGGCCTCCTGGCACGGCCGGGTCACGGCCCTGGATTACGATAAGAACACGGTCACTCTCAACGCGCCGCTGCCGGCGGGTGAGGCACTCAAGGGCCAGATTATCGCGTTTTCCAACCCGCGCTACACGCGCAGCACGTCCTACCGGATCGCGAAGGTCGAGAAGGCAGGCACGGGATGCGTGGTGCATCTCGAAAGCCGCCTGACACTCGGGCGGGGAATCGTCTCGAAGATCTCCGGCGAGCGAACGATCGTGAGCGGTATCCCGCACGAGTACGCCCGCCCGCTAACGCGCGGCGCTGAGCCGGGCTTCTTCAACGGCAAGCTGCTCGCCTCTTCCGGAGGCGCATCCGCTCACATCCGCCACGCAGTTTACGGGACGACGGAACTCACTCTTCATCTCGACTCGGCGTCCGGCTTCAAGCAGGGCGACGAGTTCCGCTACTGCGACGTGCAGGAGGGCGACCGTTGCGAGGTTCTCAGCCAGGTCTGGCTCAAACGGACCGGCGTGGGCCTGAAGGCGGACGGCACCGCGGCAGTGGAGATATCGGAAGAATCCTAACCGCCAGCCTTCAGGCCTACGCGGGCTTTACTGCTTCTCCGCCGGGCCGTACTCGCTCGTCAGGTTCTCAGTGAGCCCGATCCAGACGTTCTCCCAACGAACGGCCGTGTTGTCCGCCGCCCCGGCTGCGACAGACACGCTCTGGTACGGCGGAAGTTCGAAGGCCTCGCCCTGCCCGCCGCCTGCGACACCCTTGAGCGGCACAGGCCCCAGATTGCTGAGCTTGAGGGTCCCGCCGGTGGCCTCGCCCTGCACCATCGCCCCCGTGAGCGGCCCGATAATCTCCTTGCGGCCCCAGAGCATGCCGTCGAACCAGGCAACCGTCCGGAGACTGCGTATTGCATCCATAACACCCTTCTCCGAACGCTCCTCAGCCAGCACCAGGGTAACTGGCGGGTTGGGCGTCCGGTCGCCGTGCACATCCGTGCAGGCAAACATCGCCAGGTTGTGCTCCATCGCCCATTCGAAGGCATTCGGATACCAATTCGTGCCGTGGGTAAACTGCGTGCCCCAGCCCTTGCCCGGACCGCCATTCTTGATCTCTATGCCCTGAATAATGCCCTGCTTCATGCCCCAGCGGCTGGGCTCGCGGAAGCCCACGTGGGGGTGCGCCCAGATGATCAGACCACCACAGCGCGCGACTTCGGCCATCTGCTCCTGATAGAAGACGGTATCCTCGCCTTTGGATTCTGCCCACCGGTGGGAGTCACGCGGCCTGTAGGCGCTGTTGATGCCCAGAATCACGTAATGCTCTTTGTCCCTGATTCCGCTCTCGAGCCCTCTTATCACCAGCACGCCGATCTGGTCACCGACGTACTTTGCTGAGCGGTAGGCGAGAAGCTGGCCATGGTCGGTAATGGCAATAACGTCGTAGCCGAGCCTCTTCGACTCCTCCACGCGCTCGCGGCCGGTCATCTTTCCATCTGAGATGATCGTATGCGTGTGAAAATCGCATCGCAGCACCTGCCAGGCACCCACATCCGGGAAGTCGAACCTCTCCGCGGCCTGCGTGCCGCCAGCGCACAGCAACAGCAGAGCAAAGGCGGAAATGGCGAACAATCTGATTCGTGACAATTGTTACCTCCGTGATGTCAACTTCGCGCGCCCGCAGGCGCGAACGGGCGCATTATAGCGTACAGCAAGGCTTAGAAGGAACCTCGGTGCGCCGCCAGTTGCTCCGGGCAAGCGTCTCAGCAGGTGTCGTAGCCATGCGGCTTCGCCCGCCAGCAGAGCAGGAAGAACAGCGAACTGGCCGCGCAAAACCCCAGCATGCCGATGAACCCCGCGTTCCAGCCGCGCGCTTCCACAAGGCTGCCGAGACCGTACCCCGACACCAGCGTGCTGGCGTACGAGAACAGGCTGCTGAACCCGATTGCCGTCGCGGCAAGGCGTTTGGTGGCCAGATTCGCGACCAGAATTCCCACCAGAGCCTGCGGGCCGTAGATGAAGAAGCCCGTCATGCACAACAGCGCACCGTTGATGAGCATCGAGTGCACCGGCAGCTTCCAGAAGAGCAACACGGACACCCCCGCAAACGCCATCGAGAACACGCACAGCCGCGCGCCGCGTCCGCCGAATACTCGGTCGGTGAGCCAGCCACTCAGAAGCATGCCCATAACTCCCGATATCTCGAATGCCCCGACAAGCCAGCCCGCACCGGAAAGCTCCATATGCTTCATTTCGGTGAGAAACGTCGGGCCCCAGTCCAGCACAACGCTGCGAATGGTGTAGAGGCAGAAGCTCGCCATGCTCAGAAGCCAGACATACGGGTTGGTGAACACCTGCCTGAGCAGGACCGGGGAGAGCAGCCCGGCGGATTCCGGCGCATGCTCGGTGCCCTCCACTTCCGGGAGCCCGACAGATGGAGGGGTATCAGGCAAGGTTGCCAGCAGAAACACCGCGCACACCAATGCAATGCCCGCCGGCACGTAGAAGCAGAGCCGCCAGTCTATTGTCGCAAGATACCCGCACAGCACGACCACCAGTGACGCACCGATGGAGTGGGACGTATTCCAGATTGAGAACTTGGTGGCCAGCTCTTTGGGCGAGAACCAGTGGGCCATCAACCGCGCGCACGGGGGGAACCCCATCCCCTGCACCCAGCCGTTGAGCATCCAGATGAGACCGAGCGTAACCACAGCCGAACTGAGGCCGAAGAAGATGTTGGCGATTGCGGATAGCACAAGCCCGGCCGCCATGAAGACGCGGGCGTTTGTGCGGTCGCCCAGAAAGCCGTTGGCGAACTTGGACACGCCGTACAGCACGCCGTGAAGAGTGAGAAACAGCCCGAGATCTCCCTTGCTGATGCCCAGATCCGCCTGCAGCCCGGGCATGGCAACGCTGAGGTTCTTGCGGACGAAGTAGAAGGCCGAGTAACCGACGATGGTGGACAGCAGGACGCGACGCTGCCAATAGCGGTAATGGGCGCTGACCTCCTCCGGGTCCTGCAGAATTGTCTCGGCAGCAGGCGCGGGTTCGAAGACGCGCAGCAGAAGCGGAAACCTCCGCCGGGCAGCAGCGCTGCGCTCGCTGTTCGGATCAACAGGGGTGGTAGGCGTCATAAAACGGAAGACCTCTCATCATCTCGGGCCCCGGTTCCCCGGGCCAGTACGCGCGGCATTATAGCACCAGACGCAGACTACCCCGGCGGCCAGCCGAATGTCCGCCCGCCGAGCAGGTGAAGATGCACGTGCCACACGGACTGTCCGGCACCCTCGTTGCAGTTCAGCACCAGTCTGTAGCCCTCCTCCACGAAGCCCAGATCGCGAGCGATCTGGTTGGCCGCCAAGATGAGACGCCCAGCAAGGGCGGCGTCCGCCTCTTCCAATTCGGATATCCGGGACACGTGCTTTCGCGGAATCACGAGTACGTGTGTTGGCGCCTGCGGATTGAGATCGTTGAACGCAACGACATCATCGTCCTGATAGACGATGCTCGCATTGATCTCTCCCGACGCGATCTTGCAGAAGATGCAGTCAGACATTTGTTGAGTTCCTTTCGTTGAAGCCTTCGAGTTCTCCTGCCAGGCCTGTTTCGGTGACGCCGGTGATCCGGACGTCCACCAGAGTGCCCGCGAGACTTGCGTCTCCCGCGAACTCGACTTCGACATACCTGCCAGTGTACCCCGACATGCGGCCGGGCAGCTTCTCCTGCTCGACGAGCACGGAGTGCGTCTGGCCGGTCATCGCCGAACGGTATTCTAGGGCGGTTTCGGCGGCGGCGCGGATGAGTTGCCTCGTGCGTTCGCGCGCTAGTTTGACCGGAACCTGGCCTGGCATGGCGGCGGCGGCAGTGCCCGGCCGCGGTGAGAACGTAAAGCAGTGGGCGCGGCTGAAGCGGATTGTCTTGAGAAATTCGAGGGTGTTCCGAAACGCCTCGTCCGTCTCGCGGGGAAACCCCGCGATGACATCCGTCGTGATTGCAGCGTCCGCAATGAGCGCGCGCACCTCGGCCACAACCTCCGCGAAGCGCTGCACGGTGTAGCCCCGCCTCATGGCTTTCAGCACGCCGTCGTCCCCGCTCTGAAGAGACAGGTGCAGATGCGGGCAGGCATTCGGAGAAGCGGCGATGGCGCGAAGAAGATCAGGGGTAGTCTCGGCCGGGTGCAACGACGTGAGCCGCACGCGGGCCAACCCCGGCACATCTCCCAGCCTGCGCACGAGTTCGGCTAGGCCGCCCCTGCCCTCGCCTTCCGGGCGATACCCCGTGATGCGAACCCCGGTCAGGACAATCTCTTTGTGACCGCGTGCGGCCAGCCGCCGCGCCTCGTCCAGGACATCCTCGACAGGCCTGCTCGACTCGACCGGCCGGGCGTTCGGAATGATGCAGTACGCGCAATGGAAGCGGCAGCCGTCCTGGACCTTGAGCAGCGCGCGGGTTCTGTGGGCCAAGTCGGTCTCGGAGACCCCGCACGGACCCGCGCACTTTGCGGGAAGAACTGCGGCGAGGTCGCCGGTCAGCTCGATGCCGGGCACGGGAACCAGACCCACCGGATCGGTTCTCGCGGCGCACCCGGTCGCGACAACGCGCCCCGAGGGGTTCAGCCTACGCGCGCGCCGCAGCGCCTGCCGCCCGTCGCGCACCGCGGCCGCCGTGACGGCGCACGTGTGCACAACCTGAACATCCGCGGGCTGGCCGAACTCGACGAGCACATGCCCGGCCTCCGCGGCCTTCGCGGCGGCCTGTTCGGCTTCGTACTGGTTGACCTTGCACCCGTGGGCGCAGATGGAGATTCGGACCATTCGACTCAGTTGAAGGCGTTCATCGCCGCTTCGATACCATCGTTGATGAGAAGCTCGACACAATCTACCGACCTCGCGAGTACCTCGTCCACCAGCTTCTGCTCGCTCTTGTGAAAGCGGCCGAGCACGTGAGGAATGACATCCCGGCAGTTCCGTCCTTCGCCGATGCCGATGCGCAGGCGGGCGAAATCGGACGAGCGCAGGCAGTGGATGATGGACTCCAGCCCGTGGTGCCCTCCGGCGCTTCCACGCGGCCGCAGGCGGATGGTCCCGAGCGGCAGATTGACATCATCGCAGATCACAAGGAGGTCCGGCGGGCCGGTTTTCGAACGCATCAGAATCTCGCGGACGGCTTCGCCGGAGGCGTTCATAAATGTCTGGGGTTTCGCCAGAATGAACTCCTGCCCCTTGATGCGGGCATCGCCAACGAGGGACCGGCACCATCGCCGTCGCACTCTGGCGTGCATGCGGCAGGCAAACAGGTCGAGCGCCATAAACCCCACATTGTGCCGCGTACCCCTATAGCGCAGCCCGGGGTTTCCCAGGCCAACGATTACCACTGGCGCGCGGACACCATCTCAAAGTTCTGGAACAGCTCGCTCACCGAACGGTCGCTGTGGATGCAGCGAATGGCGGCAGCGAGAAGAGGCGCGACGGAGAGCACTTCAATCTTGGTGCTGACATAGTCTGGCGGCAGCGGGATTGTGTCCGTAATGACCACCTTTTCGATGACGCTGTTTTCGAGGCGCGCCAGTGCGTCACCGGAGAGAACCGGGTGCGTGCAGCAGGCGTAAACAGCCGTGGCGCCCCGAGCGCGGATTGCCTGCGCCCCGGATGTGATAGACCCCGCGGTGTCAATGATGTCGTCAATCATAACGCAGACGCGGCCGGAGACATCGCCGATGATCTCCATCACCTCGCACTTGTTGGGCTCGGGGCGGCGCTTGGCAATGATGCAGATGGGCGCTCCGAGCAGCTCCGCGAACGCTCGCGCCCTGGCCACACCTCCGACATCCGGCGAAACAACGCACAGCGGCCCGTTCGGGCGGATATTCTGCTCCACCCATCGTGCGATGAGAGGCGCGGCCACGAGGTGGTCAACGGGCAGGTCGAAGAACCCCTGAATCTGCCCTGCATGCAAATCCAGCGTCAGCACACGGGATGCCCCCGCAAGGGTAATCATGTTCGCGATCAGACGGGCGGTGACGGGTTCGCGGGGCCCCACTTTTTTGTCTTGACGTGCGTAGCCATAGTAGGGAATGACCACGGTGATACGGCGCGCGGAAGCACGGCGGAAGGCGTCCAGAATGATCATGAGTTCCATGATCGCTTCGTTGATGGGGCAGCAGGTGGGCTGGACGATGAAGACGTCCATTCCCCGCACGCTCTCCTCCACCTTCACCCGGATCTCACCGTCGGCAAACCGGCTGACAAGCATCTTCCCGAGCTCCACTCCCAGATTGGCGGCGATATCCGCTGCCAGCCGGGGGTTCGAGTTGCCCGAAAAGACCCTGAGCGTTGAAAGATCCATTGCTGCCATCCTTTACTCCTGTGGAGTCTCCCTGCGCCGCTTCGCCCATCCCTCCCTCGTCACCTGCTGAGACCGCGCGACCCCCAGCGCATCCGCGGGGACATCCTTCGTGATAACCGAGCCTGATCCGATGAACGCCCCATCGCCGACCGTTATCGGCGCGTTCAGCGTGGTGTGGCTGCCGACAAAAGCGCCGCTTCCGATTGTGGTGCGGTGCTTGCGCTTTCCGTCGTAGTTGCAGGTGATCGTGCCCGCGCCGACGTTAGTGCCCTCCCCTATCTCGGCATCGCCGATGTAGGTCATGTGCGCCAGCGACACGCCGTCACCGATCGTGCTATTCTTGATCTCGACGAAGTCGCCGATGCGCACATCGCGCCCGATGCGCGATCCGGGCCGCAGGCGGGAGTACGGCCCGACTGATGAGTTGCTCCCGATTGTGGACTCGACAACGCACGAGTTGTCAATCCGGACACCCTCGCCGATATCGCTTGCGTCGATGCGGCTGTTCGGACCGATTTCGCAGCCACCACCAATACGCGTGCGGCCCTCGATGATCACACCGGGGTACAGCACCGTGTCAGCGCCGATCTCAACATCCACGTCTATGTACACTGCGGCTGGGTCTATCATCGTGACCCCTGCAAGCATGTGCGCACGCAGAATGCTCTGTCTGAGGATGGCCGTGGCATCGGCAAGCTCGACGCGAGTATTGATTCCCAGACACTCGCGGTAGTCGTCGCTGATGACGGCATCCACGCGCTTGCCCTGGCTGGCAAGAATTGCGACAACGTCGGTGAGGTAATACTCCCTCTGGCGGTTTTCGGGCGAGAGCTGATCGAGAGTTGGAAACAGGTCGCGGGCGTGAAAGGCGTAGATGCTGGTGCAGATCTCGTCAATCGCGAGAATCTCGGGCGGGGCGTCCTTCGCCTCGGTGATGCGGACGACCTGCCCGCTACTGTCGCGGACGATGCGGCCGTAGGCGGCCGGGTCATCAAGCCTGGCCGTCAGCAGGGTAGCGGCCGCGCCGTTCTCTGAACAGCGCTGCATGATGGCGGCAAGGGACTCCGGCCGGATAAGAGGGGTATCGGCGGGAAGCACCGCGAGCGGCCCTTCGTGATCGGCGAGAAGATGCCCGGCGCTGCGGACGGCATGCCCGGTGCCAAGTTGCTCCGTCTGGACTGCGTATTCGATGTCGCTGCCCAGCGCTTCGCGGACGGCATCCGCCTCGTGTCCCACTACGACGACGATGCGCTCGACCCCGGCCGCCCGGCAGGACTCGATGATATGGCGGGCCATCGGCCGCCCGCACATAGGGTGGGCAGCTTTCGGCAGCCGGCTCTTCATACGGGTGCTCTTACCTGCCGCCATAATGAGCGCGGCCTGCTCTGCCCGTCTTTCATCACCTACCACTCGTCACCTGCCTCTACCGTCAGCTTTCCGGCAACAGAAAACATCTCCCGGGCAAGGATTCGAACCTCGATAAGCAGAACCAAAATCTGCTGTCCTGCCATTAGACGACCCGGGAACGCACTGGCATGATATGACCGGTCGGCATGACTGTCAACAGGCGCCCGCTGGGACGGCTGCTGCCGCGGCTGCTGTCGGCCCGGTGTCAGGCATCACGGACGGCTTAGCTCTTCCCACAGCTTGCGGTAGTACCGCATGAACCGCTCAATGTCCTTCGGCTCCTGCGATGCAAGCGGCTGCGCCTCCTGAAGCGTATAGCGGGCGTATCCGCTCTGCCTGAGCAGCGAAAAGAGTTCGCGGTAGGGATATTCGTTCGCGAGCTCGTTGATGTGGCACGAGCGAATCCACGGTTTCAAGAGAGCGAAGTACTCCTTGACGCTGCCGTCCTTGACGTCGGTCATGTTCGAGTTCCAGCAGACGCCGGCGTTTGGATGCCCGCAGTACTCCATGATCTTCTTGATTCGGGGAGGCTCCTGCGTTTTGGGGCCGTGGACTTCGAGCCATATTTCCACGCCGTTGTCCCTGCCAGCGTCCCCGCACTCGCGGAGGGCGTGGCCGATCTGCTCCAGAGTCTTCTCCTCGGGTACGCCCTCCGGCAGGCCGTTCGGCCTGACTTTGACGCCCTTTGCCCCCACGTCCTTCGCCAACTCGCAGAACCGCTTCGTCAGCTCGATGTTCGCGCGCACTGCTGCCTGGTCCGCCGAGTGGAAATCGCAGGCGGTTCCGAGACCCCACAAAGTGACGGGCGACTCTGCAAACAGCCGACGCACCTCCTTGCGGCGGCCGCTCGCCATGTCCGGCTCGACTCCATGCGCGTGAGTGGTGCGCAGTTCAACCGCTTCGTAGCCGTTGTCCCCGCATCGCTGAATCAGCGTTGGCAGATCCCAGCCGGAGGCGATGTTGTAGGTGACAAGTCCCAGCTTCATTTTACCGGCACGCTCCTTTGTTGCCTGCGGCGATGCCGCGCGGGGCACCCCGGTCAGGGACAGCGCCGCGCATCCCGCCGCGCCGATTTTGATAAACTCACGCCGTTTCATGGAACACCCTTCACTCCGGAAGCGGCTTCCCTCTGGTCTCGGGCGCGAAGATCAGCCCGATGAGACCAAAGACATAGACGCACGCAACCGCGCTGCAGGCCATGCGGAAGCCCAGCAGGTCGCCATGTGTCCGGGCGAAAACCCCCGCCAGGTTGCCGAGCGTAAGCGGAGCCGCCGCCGCCAGAATCCGCGCGCAGTTGTAGCAGAACCCCACCCCGGTGGCTCTGAGGCGCGTGGGGTAGAGTTCCGGGAAATAGATGGTGAATGCGGAGAAGGGCGCCAGGGCGCAGAACCCCATAAGAGCAGCGAAACCGATGGCGGTGGCCGGGCTGTTCGTGAGCCAGAACGTCGCCTGCACCGAAGCGAACGCCAGGACAAAGAACAGAAGCAGCGACGGACGCCGCCCGACCCGCTCGCTGAAGGCGGCATACGTGTAGATGCCGAAGAACGCGCCGACCTGCTGCGAGAAGAACGCCGCGGTTCCGAGCTGTGAGCGCTGGGCCGCGGTATAGTCCAGGCTGCGCGCGACGAGGTCCAGCAAGTCCTTGAGCCAGAACGAGACACCCCAGAGCGCCCCCACCCCGGCCAGCGCAAGGAGCACGCCCACGATTGTGTTGCGTCGCAGGACAGGATCGGTGAACAACTCCCAGATCACCCCGAGTTCGCGCCCTGCCCCACCGTCCGCAGCTTCCTCGCGCGCCTTTGTCCAGCGTTCCGGCTCCCTCACGCCCATCCTGATCCAGACAACCAGCAGCGCGGGAACGATGCCGATGAGGTACACGAAGCGCCAGTTGGTATCCTGGATCACAAAGACGATCAGCGCCGCGCTCATGTTGCCGAACGCCGAGAGTGCCTGCAGCAAGCCGAGAGCCATCGGGCGTGACCGGTCGGGAAAAACCTCCGCAACCAGCGCAACTCCCGCGCCGAACTCGCCGCCGATTCCGAGCGCCGTGAGGAAACGAAACAGCAGGTACTGCTCCGGCGTCTTGACAAGGCTGCAAAGTCCGGTGAAGCCCGCGTACATCAGGATGGTGATCACCATCGTCCGCGTGCGTCCGATGCGATCGCCCAAGATGCCGAACACGAATCCGCCCACGGCCCATCCGACAAGAAAGACGGCGGTTAGAGAGCCTCGCCAGGCCGTCGCGGCACCCTGCAGTTCAGCTTCAGGCACCCGATCCTTGAGAAGGTCGAGCAGCGACACGTTTGCGACCAGGTTGAACAACTGCTGGTCCATCGTGTCGAACATCCAGCCGAGCACTGCGACCGTCAGCACGATCCAAGCGTACCGGGGCACGCCCCGGTACCACTTCAGGGAAGCGCCCCCTGCTTCAGATGTCGTGAGGTCTGGAGCGGTATCCTTCTGCAAGCTGCATTACTCCGGAAGTGGCTTGCCCCGCGTCTCAGGCGCGAGCCACAGCCCTATGAACCCAAAGAGATACAGGCTGGACATGATCGAGGCCGCGATGCGGTAGCCGTAAACGGGGTCGCTCGCGCTTACGAACTGCGCCGCAACCGAGCCCATGCCCCAAACCCCCACGGCCGCCACCAGACGGGCGGCGTTGTAACAGACACCCACCCCGGTCGAGCGTAGCCGCGTGGGAAAAAGCTCGGGGAAATAGACGGCGAACGCCGAGAACGGCGCCAGCGTGAACAGCCCCAGGAAGAACGACCAGACCTTGGCCTGGTTGATCTCGTGGATTCCCCAGAAGGCCCCGTAGATCGAGATGAGCGCTCCGGCGTAAATGAACACGAGCGCCGGGCGGCGGCCTATCCGCTCGCTGAGCGCGGCATACAGATACATCCCGATGAAGCCGCCGATCTGGAAGCGCAGGCCGAATATGAACGCGGTGAAGCGCTGCGCTTCGGCGACCGAATACCCCTCAGCGGCAGCCATCTGGCGCAGGAAGTCGGTCTGAAAGTAACTGATCCCCCACAGGCCCAGAACGCCGGCTGTCGCGATGAGCAGGGCTGCGTACGTATTGCGTGAGATTCCGCGCTCGGTAAACAGCGCCTTCAGGCTGCCGAGTTCCTGCTGTGAGGCCGTGGCTTTGGATGCGGCCCTGTTCCACGACTCCGGCTCCTTGATGAACATCCGGATGAAGACTACAAGCAAGGCGGGCACGATGCCGACGAGATAGACATACTGCCACTGCGTGTTCGAGAGCATGTATGTCACCAGGGCGGCCATCATGTTCCCTACAGTAGACAGCGACTGAAGCACTCCGAGCGCCATGGGACGCGACCTCGCCGGCCACACCTCGGCCACAAGGGATGCTCCGGCGCCGAACTCACCGCCGATGCCGAGAGCGGTCAGAAACCGGCAGACGGCATACTGATACGGCGTCTGGACGAGAGCGTTGAGTCCGGTGAAGATCGCGTACATGAAGATGGTGATCATCATCGTACGGGTGCGGCCGATCTTGTCACCGAGAACGCCGAAGAGGAAGCCTCCGAGCGCGAACCCGGTCAGAAAGATGGAGGTGAGGATGTAGCTCCAGTACTGCACGGCCGGCTTGAGGTTCTCGGGACTTACGGTGTGGCTGAGAATGTCCTCCAGCGACCGGTTGCGGATGAGCGTAAAGAGTTGCTGGTCGAACGTATCGAACAGCCACCCGAGCGATGCCACCACGAGCACCAGCCACGCATACCCGGAGACTCCCCGGTACCAAGGCTGGTTCGTTCCAGGGGGCGCAGTGTTCAGCGTGTCAGTCAATTGCGTTCCTTCCTCTCGATCGAACGGCGGCGGGACTGCCTGCGGCTTGCCGCAGGTGACTTCGCGTTCGGCGCGCCCGCCTCCTGCGCGGATGTCAGGCAACGCACGGTCACTGTGCCGTGGCGCCGTAGATTTCGGCGGCCCTGCGGCGTCGCGGGTCACCGGACTTCAGGTCCAGCTCCATGGCCTGCATCAGCCCGTCAACGAGCTTAGAGACCGTGGACTCGTACAACTCATCGGCCGGGGCGCGCGCCTCCGGAGGAAGCTCCGGAAGCGTCCCGGCGGCTTTCAGCTTCATGCGTTCGGCTTCCGCCGATGCCGCATCAACAGCGAGACGGGCGTGGCCAGCGGCATAGCCGTCTGACAGCCCCTCGCGCTCCAGCACCGCGATAAACGATTTGAGACGGACAACGCGAGGGTCGCGCACATCCGCTGAGGCGGACGGCTTCGCCGCCTCAGCCGGTCGGGGCAGTTTCGCCCCGCCAAAAGCGATGCAGACGCGGGCGACAGCGGGCGTCGCATCGTAAGGGAGGATGATGCTCTGGGCATCGTGGTTCGTCCAGTCCTTCCCGTTGACGCTGACGGCGGTGATGTCGCCCGACCCAGCGACAGAGAGATACAGCTTCTTCGCCCCGAAGCGGATGGGGAACCGCTGTTCGAGTTCGGTGACACCCGGGGGAATGTGCGGGATGAGTGTCAGGCCGTCCGCGGTATAGATGTACTCAAAGAGACCGCGGATCAGCGCGGCGGGAATACCGAACGTGTCGTAGGTGATGTTCACCGCATGGTCTGGCTGGTACGGGCTCGCGCCGAAGTCGGAGAGCGGGTTGTCCATCCGGAACTTCTTGGCGTACGTCAGAATCTGCTCCATCGAGCGCCGCGCATCGTCGAACATCCCCACACGGTAGTAGCCCATCATCATGCGCGCCTCGCACGTGGACCAGTGCCCGCCGTTGACCCACCGGCCGAACTCCCAGAGTCCTTTCGGCTCCTCATACATGTCATCGTAGGAGGGGTAGTTGGGGATGACGAGACCGTGCGGGCGCAGGCCGGGGATAGACGCCATCTTGCTGTAGATGCGCTCGGACTGCTCCTGATCCACCACCCTGAAGCAGACCGCGTCGTGGTTGGGAGGGGTCTCGAAGTAGCCGTGTTTCGGTGCGCCGAACACGCCGTGCTTCACCCCGCCGGGATCCATGGACATGACCAGATAGCCCTCGTCCGCAGTCAGGGACTTCAGACCATCGAACGCGGACGCGCGGCGTCCGGCATAAATCCGCGCCTTGCGCGTGTCGCCAGCCATCTTCTGAAGCTCGATCATGCGGTCGAGCGCGGCGATGTACGTGACGGATAGCCCCGTGAGATAGCCCCTGCCGTAGGTGCCATCAGGCCTTTTCCATCCGCCGTAGCTCGGGGCGAGCAGGTTCCCTGCCGGCCCGACGAGAAACAGGTTTTTCGCACGGTCGCGGCGGCTTTCGATGAACTCGACAGACCGCTCGAGTTTCGGCAGATAGCTCCGGATTGCGGCGAGATCGCGGGAGATCAGCAGCAGTTCCGACTGCATCAGCACGCCGGCCGCCGTGAACTCCATGCCCCAGTCGTGCATGTCAATGCACCCGTCGCCCTGCCGGTACACCACCCACCCCGGCCGGGCACAGTCGCACAAACACCCATCGGGGGCAACCCAGCCGTGCACTCCGGCCCGCTTGCCGTCGCCCATCTGGTCGAACCAGAGATCATGGGAGTTCTGCAGGAACGTGACGAACGGCTCCTCGTAGAACGGCAGCGCGCAGTACGTTGTGCCGTAGCTGTTCTGTATCCACCACGCGTCCCAGGTCGGTCCCTCCACCAGCCCGTTCCACGCGGTATGGTAGAGCATGGACATGTTCTGATACACGGGGTCGGGAGAGAACATCCGGCGCGCGGTGTCGAGCAACTGGATGTAGGCCGTGTCGCCACGGCCCGCGTAGAACGTCCCCCGGAATCCGGGCACGGCCTCAGCAGGCATGCCTGTAATCCCGGCGGCGGCCACGCAGAGCGCAAGAGTGATTCTGGCTGTCACGTTGACCCTCCTGAGGAGCCAGCGGGAGAAGCATCACCGCGGTTTCCTCGAAATGACGTAGATGCGATCGGAGCGCCCGGACGGCGGGCGCGTCGTGAATGCGTGCAGGAACTCGATATCGGTCAGACCGGCCTGCTCGAGGCCCTGCCTGAGTTGAATGGTGGTGTAGCCCCGCTGATAGTGCGTCTCGTGAAAGTCCTCGATGCCGTTCTCGCCGAGCGTCCTGAAGTCCATCTCGATAGTGCACAGCCGCGTCTCCGGGTCCCAGTGGCTCACCCAGCGGTACAGGGGGAACCGCTGCGATGACAGGTTGTCCTGGTCGAAGAAGTGGTGCGACAGCGCGAATACCGTGTTCACATCGAATATGAACAGCCCGCCCGGATTGAGATGCCGCGCGACAGCCGCGAAGGCGCGCTTCAGGTCCTGTTCATCGAGGATGTAGTTCAGACTGTCGAAGAGGGACACCGCGGCATCGAACGTCCGCGGCAGCACGATCGCGGCGGCGTTCTGGCATTCGAACCGCGGTGCGGGGCCGCACCCGCGATAAGCGGGCAGCTTGGAACGGGCGATGTCTATCATGGGCTGCGAGTAGTCCACACCCCAGGTCTCGTACCCTTCGGCGGCAAGACGGTACGTCACGTTGCCTGTTCCGCAGGCGATATCGAGCACAGACACGGGCGACAGACCGCGCGAGTGCCAGAGTTCCTTGATGTAGCTGACCCAGAGGCCGTAGGATATCTCGGCCATGAGGTCGTCGTAAACGCGCGCGACGCGCGTGAACTGCGGCGAAGAAGACTCTATACAAAACTGAGTAGGACGCATTTTCACTTGCTGCCACAGCGTGTGTTCGGCGGCAGTGGCCGGATTCCTGCCCGCCGCAAAAAAGCGCTGGCGGGGCGTGCAACCGTGTCGCATTCTGTTGACAGCCTGACGGGCGGATGGCTACAATGCCGCTGGATTCGGTGGGGTCCCTTTCTTTTTCAATGCTACATACCACTCGGTGGCAACAGGAGCTGGCGAAGCGATGACATTTCAAGCCTCGCACGCAATCAGTGAGCGCACGATCTGTCTCGTGGGTAACCCCAACACAGGCAAGAGCGTCCTCTTCAGTATTCTGACCGGAACGTACGTGACGGTCTCGAACTACCCCGGCACTACCGTGGAGGTGATGAAGGGCAGCGCGAATCTGCACGGCAAGCGGCAGGTTGTGATTGACACTCCCGGCACGAACAGCCTCACCCCCATGTCCGAAGACGAGAAAGTGACGCGGGACATTCTGCTCGACCAGCCCCCGGACCTAGTCCTCCAGGTGGGTGACGCCAAGAATCTGAAGCGGGTGCTGCGCCTGACCGTGCAGCTTGCCGAAATGGGGCTTCCCATGGTGCTTGCGCTGAACATGACGGACGAAGCCAGCTTCAGCGGCATTCAGGTGGACTCCGCGCACCTGCAAGAGCTGGTGGGCATCCCTGTCGTCCCCACCGTTGCGATCGAACGCAAGGGCATCGAGCGGCTGACGGAAGCTCTGGCGAAGCCCGCGGCGCCGCAAGCGCTAGTGAGCTACCCCCCCGCCATCGAACGCGCCGTGTGCGAGATATCGTGGCTGCTTCCCGAGGATTGCGCCTCGCGGCGGGGAGCAGCGCTGATGATTCTTTCCGGCGACGAATCACTGAACGGCTGGCTCGAGCGGACGGTCCCGGCCGATGCCCTTCGGCGGATTCTGGAGATTCGCGACGCTCTGGCGCAGCAGAGCGCCACGCCCGTGGGGCAGTGTATCACGCGGCAGCAGGTGCTGGCGGTGCAGAGGATGTACGCGCAAGTGGTGCTTCGCACACAGACGTCGGAAGGCAGGCTGGCGGCGTGGCTTGGGCGGACGGCGATGCACCCGGTGGGCGGCGTTGCGCTGATGGTGGTCATCTTGTACGTGGTGTACAAGTTCGTCGGCGTGCTCGGCGCGGGAACTCTGGTAGGTCTCATTGAGGAAGGCTTGTTCGAAGAATACATCAACCCGGCAGCGCGCGCTTTGTTTGCGCTCGTGCCTTCCCCGCTGGTGCACGACCTCTTTGTGGGCGAGTTCGGCATCATCACCATGGCCCTCACGTACGGGCTGGCCATCGTGATGCCGGTGGTCTTCACCTTCTTTCTCGCGTTCAGCATTCTGGAGGACAGCGGGTATCTGCCCCGGCTGGCCGTGATGGTCAACCAGATGTTCCGTGCCATGGGCCTGAACGGCAAGGCAGTGCTCCCGATGATGCTCGGGCTGGGGTGCGACACGATGGCGACGCTCACCACCCGGGTTCTGGACACCCCCCGCGAGCGTACGATTGTGACGCTGCTTCTGGCGCTCGGCGTACCCTGCTCCGCGCAGCTCGCCGTGGTTATGGCGATGCTCGGCGGAGATATGAGGGCGCTGGCCATCTGGGGTTCGGTCGTGCTGATCGTGATGCTGGCCGTCGGCTACCTCGCGGGCAAGGTGATGCCCGGCAGCAGGTCAGACTTCATCCTCGAGATTCCGCCCGTGCGGCCCCCGAAGATCGGCAACATCGTGAAGAAGACTCTGGCGCGGACGGAGTGGTACATCAAAGAGGCCGTACCGCTCTTCGTTCTGGGAACCATGGTTCTTTTCGTGCTCGACAGGCTTAATCGTCTGCAAACGATCGAAAAAGCGGCCGCGCCTGTCGTGACAGGCATTCTCGGGATGCCGGAGCAGGCCGCGCGGGCGTTCATTATGGGCTTTCTGCGCAGGGATTACGGCGGAGCGGGACTTTCAGCTCTGCAGCAGCAGGGGTTGCTGGACATGGATCAGGTGATCGTGGGGCTGGTCACCATTACGCTGTTCGTGCCGTGCATCGCCAACTTCTTCGTGATGATCAAAGAGAGGGGCTGGAAGACTGCGTTCGCTCAGGCCGCGTTCATCGTTCCTCTGGCGGTCATCGTGGGTGGACTGGTGAGGCTTCTGCTGTCGTCGGGGATTCTATGAACGGGCAAAAGTGCCATTTCTGCGGATATCGGTACACGGAAGAGGAACTGCGGGACAAGTGCGGCAGTTGTCCTCTCGCCTCGCTGCACGCAGGCTGCGGGGCATCGTGCTGCCCGAACTGCGGCATCGAACTGCGTATGAAGTCCAGCATCGTTGAGATGGTTGAGAGAGTGGCCGCGCGCCTGAAGACGGGCAGAGGGTGAACTGAGGGGTATCAATCGTATGGCAAAGAGCAACCAGTTTCTGGATCATCTGCTGGAGCAACTCTGGATGGCCGAGGAAGACTGCCGGCCTGTCGTTCCGGATAGCACGGTGGAGCACGGCGAGGTGTGCGGAGGTTCGCACTCGGACAGCGAAGAGCCCATCACCCGGGGAGGGTGCATGTTTGGCGATCATGTGGAGGGCCTGCTGAAGGCGAAGCTCATCGAGAAGCGGGAAAGCGAGATTGTTCTAACCGCAACAGGGCGCGAGCGGGCGAAGCAGGCAATCCGGCGTCACAGACTGGCGGAGATGCTTCTGACGCAGGTTCTGGACATCGAACCGGGGTCGGAGCAGGCGGAGGTCTGCGCCATGGAGCACACGATCAGCCCTCGCATCGCCGACAGGCTTTGCAGCTTTCTGGGGCATCCGCCACAGTGCCCGCACGGCAGACCCATTCCACCTGGCCCCTGCTGCGAAAGGCACGACAGGGAGATCAAGCCTCTGGTCGCGCCGCTGACCGAAGCTCGCATCGGCGAGCGCTACCGCATCGTGTTCATCGCCATCCGGCGCCACTCGCGCCTGGACCGGCTGGGCGTTCTCGGCATCTACGCGGGGAACGACGTGCACCTGCACCAGAAGAAGCCTTCGTTCGTGGTTCGCATCGGCGAAACGGATGTCGCGATTGACGCTGAGATCGCGAGGGATATCTTCGTCCGTCCGGCCTGAGCGCCCCGGCTACCAGCCAGTCACGTAGCCGACTTCCGCGCGGCTGGTGATCGCCGCCTCAAGACTTCCGTCCTCGAGCAGCCTGATCACCGATGGCTTGCCGTGGGCGAACGCCGGGTCAACCTCGATCTCGTGCCCCATCTCATGCAGAGCGGTCATTGTCTTGAGGGGTATGCGCGATTCGCACGCAACAAGCCCGGGCGTGCAGCTCCGCGGATAGAACGACGCCGGGAAGCTCTGCACCGTCACGGTGGGTGCCTCGACAGCCTCGGCGGCACTCATTCCGAACTCGACGATGTTCAGGAAGAGCTGCAGCATCCACTGATCCTGCCCGTCCCCTCCGGGCGTGCCGAAGACCAGCCAGGGGCGTCCGTCCCGCGTTGCGAGCGACGGTGACAGGGTGGTTCGCGGGCGCTTACCTGGCGCATAGCAGTTGGCTCTTGCGGGGTCGAGATAGAACATCTGCCCGCGCGTTCCGAGCGGGAACCCGAGGCCAGGGATCACCGGGGAGGTCATGAGCCACCCGCCGGAGGGCGTCGCGGAGACACAGTTACCGTGTTTGTCCACGACATCGAGATGAGTCGTGTCTGCCGTGTGAGCGTCCCCGGCCTCCGCAATCGCGCCCGGAGGCAGAGCCGTGCTCACGTCCGGGATAGCGACATGCTCGCTCAGGTCGCCCGGCCTCAGCCCATCGGCGGCCTTGCGCGGGTCTATCATTGCCCTGCGCCCGGCGTTGTAGCTCTCGGAGAGCAGCTTTGCCATCGGCACGCGGTCGAAGCCGGGGTCGCCGTAATACGCCTCGCGGTCGGCGAATGCCAGACGAGCGGCTTCGATAAGTAGGTGAAGGTATTCGACGCTCCCCGGCTCCATCGCCGCGAGGTCGAAGCCGGCGAGGATGGCAAGCTGCTGCAGGAAGACCGGCCCCTGGCTCCACGGGCCGCATTTGTGCACGGTGACGCCCCGGTACTGCAGACTCAGCGGATCCTCGCATTTAGGCTTCCATCGCCCGATGTCTTCGGCCGTCAGGAAGCCCTTGTTGTCGCGTCCGGTGGCGTCGTGGCAGCATGTGCTCGCGCAAAACTCCTGGATTGCCGCTGCCACGGGGCCTTTGTAGAACCAGTCGAACGCCGCCTGCACTCCGTCAGCCCTGTTAATCTTGCGCGCCGCCTGGTTGCGCAGCCGCCGCAGCGTTTCCGCGATTGCCGGATACTGCACGCGTTCGCCCGGCTGGGGTGTCACTCCGCTTATGAGGAAGGTTTCCGCCGAAGAGCTCCACTCGTTCAGAAAGCGGTCGCGCGCCCCCGCTATCGCCTCGCAGAGCCGCGGGTACGCGGCGAAGCCTGTCTCGGCGAGATCAATGGCCGGTTCGAGCACGCGCGCGAGCGGCATTGTCCCGAAGTCGCGGAGCACAACGAGCCAGGTGCCGACATGAGCGGGCACGGTGGCTGGCAGCAAGCCGTCGTCGGGAATGAGGCTGATGCCCTGCTCACGGAACCAGTCGAGGGTCAGCCCTCGCGGCGAGGTTCCCTGTCCGGACACGGCCATCGTCCTTCCCTGGAAATGGACGATCATCGGGCACTCGCCGCCGAGGCCGTTCTGATGCGGCTCGAGCACGGCAAGGCAGAACGCGACCGCCGCCGCTGCGTCTATGGCGTTGCCGCCGTCACGCAGCACGTCGTGACCCACCATGGCGGCGAGGTAGTGACCGGCTGCCACGGCGTGCGAGCGGGCGCGGAAGTTGGGACGGGCAATGTGTTTCGACATGCCATTCTCGTTAGTCCGCCGAGGCGGCGAATCCTGCACGAGGCTTCGTTGATTGCGCGATGAAGGGCGGAATGACGTGATGGTGGCGTCTTGCGGAACTCGATTCAGCACCCGGCCAGGCGCGCGCCGCGGGTTCCGGGTCGAGCATGGAACGACGTGATATTCCGCCCACCCTCACGGCCCTAAGATCGTGCTCGTCGAGAGTAACGCTTAAGTGCGAGCTTGCGGCCAGTTAGTCCTCGTCGCCAGACTCAAAGAGCGCACCCTGCCCCGGATCAACTTCGACAAGCTCCATGCACTCCTGAATCACGTCGTCGTGCTGGTTATAGTCGAGCTCTGACACGAAGACAGACGCCTCAGCGGGCGGTATGTACGGACTATCCGAATCAGGGCGCAGGACCGCACCGACACCGCGCTCTTTCAGGGCATTGAGCAGGATAGTGGCGGCGTAGGGAGGACCGCTGTAAATCTCCAGCATCTCTCCCGAGTCTTCGGCCCCGGCATCTTCGTCCTCGTCCAGGTCGTCCTCGTCGTCGGGGTACAGGCTTTCGTCCTCGTCTTCCAGAAGTTCAACACCACATTCGGTGCACTCCTCGAATCCCTTTCGATACTCCGCTCCACATTCCGGGCAATAAGGCATGGCTAGTCATACTCCAGCGTCAGAATGAACGCCGGCTCCTCTCCTCGAATGACGCAGAATAACTTACACAAACGATATGCTGTACGCAAGGGTTTTGACGAACAGCGCTCCCCGGTTTTTTGGAGGCCGCCTTTCGCGGCGCAGCGTGGTTGATGTATACTCGGGGCCGCCGGGTGAAATCCTCGACGGAAAACCGGCGCGGAAGGACAAGGAATGCAGAAGAAAACCCGTGGCTTCACGCTCATCGAATTGCTGGTGGTCATCGCTATCATCGCGATACTGGCGGCCATCCTGTTCCCTGTCTTCGCCTCGGCGAGGGAGCAGTCGAAGAAAGCCAAGTGCCTGAGCAACCTCAAACAGATCGGAATGCAACTGCACATGTACACGGATGACAATCGGGGCTTGATGCCGCTGGCGCGAGATCCCAGCGACGGCACCTACTGGGACTCCAAGACGGCTGTTTTGACGCCCATCATCTGGGACGCGATGCTGCCATACGCCAAAACGGCAAAGCACTGGCGCTGCGACAGCGACAAGGGATACTACACGAGCCTCACCTTCCGGTACGTGGACGAAGCCGGGAAGCCGCAGGTCGCCAGGGTACCGGGAACGCCGCCGACGGACGTGCCCTTTTTCATGCCGCTTCATAAGATTCACAAGGGCGGATCGTACTGGTTCAACACACGTCTGGGAACCATACCTGTCCAAGATAGCTATTTCGGGTGCCGCCGAGATGCCCAGGTCTGAACGTCTTGGACAGCAGTAACCGAGGATCAGGGGCGCGGTCGCCCCGCGTCTGAGCGTGAAAAGCTCCGTTCTGAGCGCGCAGAAGGCTCGATTGGCACCAAGCGTGGGTCTTGGACAGCATCCACGGATACACGGGGCGGAAGAGGGGGGTCGTTTCGGGATCGCACCCCAAGTGCCCTATCTCACGCTCAAGAACCCGTCCA
>JBPOJE010000076.1:0-29030 GCA_052033935.1 Armatimonadota bacterium | reverse complement strand
TCAAGAAAGACCTTCACTAGCCCGACCGACGCCTAGTCCAGATCACCCCACAGCAGATGCTCCGGGTCCTCGACCCGCGACAGAACCTGCCGCATCACATGAACTGACGCTATACTCCTCATCGGGTACTCCTTTCGACTGGTTTGCAGTCACAGACTCTTTCGAGACAGGAGCACCCTCCGCCTTTTTACACACTACAAAACTACGCTACCGTCGTTTTGCCTGCCGGTGACCCGTCGAGCCGGATAATCTCGGCGCACGCTCGGGCGAGTTCGGGCGCATCAGCTTCCCGGCAGGCTACTCGAGCGGATTCATCCTTCCCGAAGAAGCGCTTCGCGACACGGGCGGACTGCCCACGGTCTTTATCGTGGACGGTGACGGCAGGGCGCGGATGCGCAACGTGAAGATCGGACGGCGGTCCGGGGACGGTGTTGAGATTCTATCGGGCATCGAACCCGGAGACCGCGTCATTGTCGAAAACACCGGCGTGCTCGATGATGGCATCCCGGTGCGGGCCGAGGACAGGTAATGCAGCACCGCCTCGGCCTAGCGGGCAGAATCACCCACTACTTCATAGACTCCAAGCTGACGCCCCTTATCATCACGGCATCCGTGCTTATGGGGATATTCGCGGTCGTGATGCCCCCCGCGAAGAAGAGCCGCAGATCATTGTGCCGATGGTGGATGTGTTCGTGCAGTTCCCCGGCGCGAGCGCGAAGGAGGTGGAGCAGCGCGTCACCACCCCGATGGAGAAGCTGATCTCGGAGATTCCGGGGGTGGAGTACGTGTATTCGACATCGAGCGCGGGTGGCTCCATAACGATCGTGCGCTTCTTGGTGGGCCAGGACAACGAAGATAGCATCGTCAAGATTTACAACAAGCTCTATTCGAACTTCGACAAGATCCCGCCGGGGGTGAGCCAGCCTCTCGTCAAGCTGCGTTCCATTGACGACGTCCCGATTCTGGCGCTCACGTTCTGGGGCAAGGGCTACAACGGATACCGGCTCAAACGGCTCGTGTCGCGGGTGGACTCGGAGGTGAGGGCGGTCGCGGACGTCTCGGAGACGGCGGGCAGAGGTGGCAGGTGCGGGTGACTCTCGACGCGTCGAAGCTCTCCGGATACGGGCTTTCGCCGGGAGCGGTGCAGCAGGCGCTGAAGGGCGCGAACACGCAGTATCCGACCGGGCACATCGCCAGCGGCAACTACACGCCGTGCAGACGGGCGAATTCCTGAGGACGCCGGAGGATGTGGCGAGCGTCGTGGTGGGCGCGGGAAGCGGCGGGCCGGTTTTTCTGCGCGATGTCGCTTCCATAGAGGACGGGCCGGAGGAGCCCGCCAGCTACGTCAACATCGCGTTTGGAACAGCGGGGCACAAGGATGAGATGCACCCGGACGCGAAGGGCACATACCCGGCGGTGACCCTCTCCGTCGCCAAACGCCAGGACAAGAACGCCATCAATGTGACCAACCTGTGCTGGCGAAGGTGAAGACGCTGGAAGGGACGGTGATCCCGCCGGACGTCCATTACACCATCACGCGCAACTACGGCGAGACCGCCACCGAGAAGTCGAACGAGCTCCTGCTTCACATGATGCTCGCAATCGTCTCGGTGACACTGCTCATTGCCTTTGCGCTCGGCAGACGCGAGTCCATCGTCGTCGCGTGGGCGTCGTTTTCGATCCGGAGCCGTACGGCCCGAACCCCTGGAGGTGGCAGGATAACTACGGCTCGCAGAGCTACGAACAGGTCTCGGCGCTGGTGCGTAAGCGCGGCGAGCAGTTCATGCGAGTGCTGCGTTCCAGCAAGCCGGACCTCAAGCTGTTGATCTTCTTCGGGATCAGCATGCCGCTGCAGTTTCGGCCAGGAGATGACGTGGCCGAAGGTACAGGCGGAGTGGCCAAACCACGACTGGGCGCTCCTCGTACCCTTCGTGGAAGGCATCACCATCGCCGGCGCCCTCGACTCGGTGATTGACGGCAACGAAATGGCGTACTACTTCACCGGCCAGCAGGAGTTCGCGCGAAGCAGGAGATTCATCAAGCAGGATGCGCTACGCCTCGTGCTGCCCGGAAACGCCAGGACTGTGGCGCGCAACACGCAGGTTGGGATGTCCGTGTGCCTCGACCAGGCGCTCGACCTGCGAACCGATCCCCAGCTCAGCCACTACATGTCCGCGCGCGAGCGGCGCGATATGCTCGAGCACAACACGTACTGGGCGCTGGCGAGCTGCGATGAGTACACGTGGTTCTACAGCGAGCGGATGGACTGGTGGAAGGGCAACATCCCCGCAGGGGCCGAGAGCGCGGTCAGGTCCGCCCGGCGCAAGATCGCATCAGGGCAGCCGCTCGGGTTCGACATCGCGGCGAGTGTCACGGCGGCATGGAACAAACAGACAAAGGCGCAGGAGAAGTAGGACACGTCGGACACGGCTTCACAGCGATCCTAGACGGCTCGAAACCGGCCGGGTAACAGCAGATCGGGCGGCGGCCGCGCCTACTCCCTGGCCCCGGCTTTGCGCAGCACCTCGACGATGTGTGTCTTGTTGCGGTCGAGCGCGCGCGACAGCGCCGTCTCTCTGTTGTCATCGCGCGCGTTCACATCCGCACCCACCGCAAGCAGCAGCCCGATGACCTCCGTCGCCTCGCCCCACCGCTCCTCCACCGCCCGGTGAAGCGGCGTCTGCCGGCGATGGTTGCGCGCGTTGACCACGCCACCCCTGTCCAGAAGAACCTCCATCGCCTGGAATGCCGGAGCGGCGGCGGCGGCATGAACGGGAGTATCGCCCGATGCGGCCTCGGCGTTCGGGTCCGCCCCGAAATCGAGCAGCACGGCGGCGGCCGCCTTCTGGTTCCGTTCGGCCGCGAAGTAGAGCGGCGTCGCCCGCCGAAAACCGTCCCGCGCGCGCACCAGCTCCGGATCGTCCCAGAGCATGTTCTGAATCTCGTCCGCCCGCCCCAGAGAGCTTGCGACATGTATGTCCACTTCGGCTCCGGCGGCTGTCAGAATGCCGCAGATTTCGCTTTCGCCGTGCGCCGCGGCGGCGGCGAGCGCCGTCTCACCGTCCTCATCGCGCGCAAGCGCCAGGCCCGGGTCCGACTCGATCAGTACGCGCACGCCTGCGGCATCGCCCGTCCGAGCGGCGAAAAGAAGCTGTTCGATTGCGCTTGTCTGAGAGCTCATTTCTGTTTTGCATCATACCCGATTCGCCCGGCGCGGGCGAAGGCCAGGAGGAATCCGCGGCGTCAGCAGGCAACCCATACCCAATGAAAGCAACAGGAAAAACTATGCCATATCTGTCCCTTCTTCTGCTTGCTGCCTTGCTGCTGAACGCCGGGCCGCTCGATGCCGCCCCCGGCAAAGCCCGCATCGAGAAGCTCGCACAGCCCTGCCGGTCGAAGAACGTGCTCGCCGGACGCGCCGTCAGGGACCGAGCAACCGGGCGCGATCTGCTGATGCTCACGAACATGAACGAGACCACCGGCTGCGAGTTGATTGTCATTGACATCGAAAAGAACACCGGCCGGGTGATCCACGCGCCCAAAGGCACCGGGTCGTGGGCGCTGAACGAGGTACCCAGCGACCGGATGGTGGCCGGCACTTTCCACGACGCGCAGTTCATGATCTTCGACCTCAAGACGATGGAGTTCACCCGCAGCGTGGGCGTGCCGGGAGAGAGCTACATCTGGAATCTGGCGATGGGCTCCGACGGGCGCATCTACGGCGGGACGTACGGCAAGGGCAAGCTTGCCGCGCTGAACCTGAAGACACTGCAGGTGGAAGACCTAGGCGCGCCGTTTCCGCCCAATCTGTATCTCCGCTATGTGTCGCCCACGCCCGAGGGCAAGATCGTGTGCTACTTTGGTACGGAAAAGCCCGGAAACCTTATCTACAATCCCGCGGACCGGACGTTCTCCGCCCCGCCGCCCGGCCTCGAGACCGACTCCCCCGGTGTCTCCTGGAATGGCTACTTCCTGGCCGGGTCCAAGGCGTATTCCGGGCCGGACCTCAAACCCGTGCATCCGCTGCCGTTCCCCGAACCGCCCGCGGAACGCGGATCATGGAACGTGGACACCTACGTGACGACCCCGGAAACGCTCATCCTGCAACAGGGCAAGGCTGTTTGGCGGTATCGCAAGGGCGACGGGAAGCTTACGCTCATCTCCGATTTCGACCTGCGCGCCCGGATTCTGGCTGAGGACAGCAAGGGGCGGTTGCTGGGCGTGCGCGGGCAGGATTGGTTCATTCTCAAGCCCGGCGACACGGCTCTGAACCTGATGCCTATCCCCGCCGAATCCGGGCCGCGGCCCACGATGTTCCTGCGAATCGCGCCGGACGGCATTATCTGGGGCGGTCCGCCTTTCGGCCAGACACTGTTCAGCCTTGACCCCGAAACACGTACATACATAAACACGAGCACGGTCTGTGATGCCGGGGGCGAGGTGTACGACGTCTGCTTCCACAAAGGATGCGTGTACGCCGCCGCCTACGTTGGCGGAGACATCGTGCGCTACGACCCTGCCCAGTCCTGGGATCAGTGGAACAACAAGAACCCGGTCGCCATCGCACACCTCGGGCCCCGGGGGTACATTCGCCCGATTGCGGGAATCCTCGTGGGGCCGGACGGGATGCTCTACTCGGGCTGGATGGCGCAGTACGGTAAGTACGGTGGAGCCATCGCGATCACCGATCCGGAGACTGGCAAGACCGATCTGATTGAAAACCCGCTCGCTGAGCAGGCTATCTCCGGCCTGGCGGTGGACGAGAGGTTCATATACTGTGGCACGTCCATGGGCGCCAACGGCCTGCCGAACAAGAAGGGAGAGCTTGCGCGCTTCGGCATCATTGACCGGGGCACACGCAAAGTGCTGGAATCCGTGGAACTGGAAGGCGCGACCAATGCAAGCGCCTTTGTGCTCGATGCGAAGACGAAGATGCTCGCGATGACCGTGAACGGCAAGCTGCGGCTGTTCGACACGGTAAAGCAGGGGTTCGTGAAGCTGGACGAAATTCCGGTTTCGGTTCAGTCGCTTTCGGCTACGGACGGCGTACTCTACTGGGCAGACGATAAAACGCTGCGCACCATGGATCTGGAGACGCGCAAAGTAGAGACGGCCGCCGAGCTTCCGGACGATATCACCGCCGCCGCCCTCGGCAGGGGGATGCTTGCTGTCGCGTGCGGCCCGGACGTTTACGCGGTGTATCTGCCGAAGCCATAGCCACCGGGCGTGCCGTTCGTGTGCAGAGTGCGGCCGCGCGAGCGTGCCCAGGCGAACGCGGGGAAGAGGATTGCGGCCAGTATCGCGATAATAGCGATAACGGCCAGAAGCTCGATAAGCGTAAAGCCTGTCCGCGCACGCCACGCGTTGTCTCGTTCAGGCATGGTGACATTAGGAGCCACCTGTTCTCAGCGTATAGCATAAGGAGTGGACTGATGAGTAAGTTTCTGCCTGCGGCGCTCGCCTGCGCCAGCCTGCTGATTGCCTTTGGGGCCGCCGCGATGGCGGGGGAAACGCCGGAGGAGTTCGCCAGCCGCACCGCCTGGTGGCAGGATGCGCGCTTTGGCATGTTCATCCACTGGGGCCTGTACGCCGTGCCTGCGGACGCCACAAAACGCGACGGCGGGCGCGGTGTCGGCGAATGGTATCTTATGAACAGGCAGGTGGCCGTCCGCGACTACGAGAAGTTCGCGGCCGAGTTCCACCCGGTCAAATTCGACGCCGCAAAATGGGTGAAGACGGCAAAGGACGCCGGGATGAAGTACATCGTCATCACGAGCAAACACCACGACGGGTTCTGCATGTTCGACAGCAAGCTGACCTGGTACACCATCACCCGCGCCACCAGCTTCAAGCGCGACCCCATCCGCGAACTGGCAAACGAGTGCGCGAAGCAGGGCATCACGCTCTGCTTCTACCATTCGATCATGGACTGGCATCACCCGGACTACGTGCCGAGGCGCGATTGGGATACCCGGCCCGACAGCAGGGCAGACCTGAACCGCTACATTGACTACATGAAGGGCCAGATCAGGGAACTCCTCACGAACTACGGCCCCATCGGAATCCTCTGGTTCGACGGCGCGTGGGAGCACAACGAGAAGGACCTGCGCTCGGCGGAGGTGAACGCCTTCATCCGCTCTCTGCAGCCCGGCATCCTCATCAACGACCGCAACCGCCTGCCCGAAGACTACGCCACGCCCGAGCAGACGATTCCCGCCGACGCCATGCCCGGCGGCCGCCTCTGGGAAACCTGCATGACGCTGAACGATACCTGGGGGTTCGTGAAAGACGACACCAACTGGAAGTCGTCCACCGACCTGGTCCGCAATCTCTGCGACATCGCGAGCAAGGGTGGCAACTTCCTGCTGAACGTGGGGCCGACGGCCGAGGGCGAGTTCCCGCAGGCTTCCGTGGATCGCCTGGCGGATGTGGGCGCGTGGCTCAGGGTGAACGGCGCGAGCATCTACGGCACGTCGCAGGGGCCGCTGGCGAAGCTGCCCTTCGAGGGGCGCTGCACGCAGAAGGACGGCCGCGTGTTTCTGCATGTGTTCGAGTGGCCCGAAGGCGGGCTGACCCTGCCGCCCGAGCTTGCCGCGGCGTCGTCGGCGCGGACGCTGGACGGCGGCCAGAAGCTCGGAATCACGCACAAGGCCGAAGGCGTCACCATCGAGAAGCCGCGCAAGCTCGACCCGCACGCGACGGTCATCGAACTGCGGATTCCTTCACTCAAGGAAAAGTGACAGTGACGCTGTCCGGCATTTCGTGCGCAGTACCACCGTCGCGGCGGCAGAGCAGGGAGCGTCTTACAGACTGTCAAACGGGTCGCAACTGCATTCGCCTTCGTCATAGTTCCACTTGTAGTCCTCGCCCCTGGCACCGGGATTGCGCGATCTGGTGGTCTTCGCATCCGGACGCCTGTAGGTAATTCTCCCGTCTTCATCGAGAAGAGCCCGGAAACCGTTGGGGCCGAGGATGTAGCCCACGTAACTGCCACTGTAGCCGGGAATCTTCCTGACGAATGTGAACTCATCAAGGACGTCTGGGTATTTGGTGTCTTTGGGAAGGTGCGGCCTCAGCGCCTGCGCGGGATTCTCCGGGATGCGGATACTCACTTCCGACACGTCGGGCAAGCCTGAAACCGGCTTCACAGCGGTCTCCACATCTGGTGAGATCGTGATCCTGTCGAACATCCCGAATTCGTGACCGGTGGTCGCTTCCAGGGCGGCTGAAACCGCACGCGCCCGGCTGAGAACATCACATGGCAGGTAGACGTCATTGACTTTGTCCATCAGCTCCCACCAGACGAAATGCAGAGTCCGGTCGGGCCGCTGCGTCAGGAAGGCCGCCCCCTTTCCGCCCGGGCAAAAGGCGGTGAGGAACCTGTCCCGGGCGGGTGCCGTTCCAGTGTGCAGCCGGAATGTGTGCGACTCGCGCTTATCATCCCCCGCACTTGTGAGAGTCAGCTCTGCATAGCCGGTCCCCTCTAGCGGCGTCGTCTTCATCGCCAACTCCGAAACAGGGTATGTGGTCTTCTCCTCAAACGGCGGTGTGCTCTCGCGATTTCCGGGCTCCAACTGCCGGATCTTTCGGGTGAGGGGATTAAACTCATAGCGTGGCTGCGGAGATCCGCGGTATACAGTGCGAAAGATGACAGTCTTCCCCGTCGAAGACCAGACCGCGACCATGCCCTCGATTCCCTCGATCGTGGCGGGCAGCGCGACCGGATCAGAACCGTCTCCCAGCACCTGCACTGCGCCCGTGGTCTTGCCGCCGCTCTCGTTCTCGTCCGGGAACCACTCCACCACGGGCGGAGTCGCCTGCTCGGGCGAGAATAGAAACGCCCCTTCCTTTCTCTTGAGTTTGCAGAGCAGCCGGGGTTTTGAGGTCCACACCGGCGAAGGAATATGGATGAGGCCAATGACCGTTTCGCCGCCCGCTGTCTCCGTAGTCTGGATCACCCCCGCGGGGGGGGCAGCACGGTCTCCAGCAGCAGCCCTTCTTTGTAGATACCCCAGTCAAGGACACAGCGGCCCTGAGCCGTCTCGCGAAACACCACGCGTGACTCGCGCCGCACGGTATCGTAAGCAACTACTTCGGTCACGACGTTTCTTTCGTGCGCTACAGTTCCCTGCTTTACCGCCCGGATGCAGGCGAGCAGCTTTCCGCTGCGTGAAAACTTGAAGTCGTGCGTGTCCGTGCAGACTGCTTCGAGATGCGGCACCAGCATATGGCGTGAGGTCATAACGTGCCGCGGATAGCCCCGCTCCAGAAGCTCCTCCGTCGTCAGCACAGGGACCGACGCCGGGTGCGCCACGCCTGCGGCGCCTACCAGAAACGCGAGCGCCGCCAGGCTACAGGCGGCCAGCGCGCCGAGCCTGTGCCTCGCCGGCGATGACTTACCTGCCATTCGCAACGTACGCATATCTCCTCCTTCACAGAAGAACCTCGCAGGCCGCCCGCCGATTCCGGGGGGCGGCCATGGGCCAGACTGCAGTTCCCGCCTGCAAGACGGGTGTCCGGTCGGCGGCCTCCGGCACTGCTACACGTTCGACATACCGTTGTTCAGACTCTGTTCCCCGGTTGAGCGTTCGGGCGGTGGCCACGCGCCAGCCCCGGTACAGCTCGCCTGCCTGCTCCGGCAACACGCATGAGATGCGAGGGCGTCGTCGCCAGCGTGGTGATGAGACCATGCCGCTGCCCATGACGCCCTAGTCTATCGCAAGAACGTGGGGGCTCCTTCGCGCCCGCGCTACTGCCGCGTCAGCCGCACCACGACCGGCTTCGACGTGACTTTGACATCGGGGATCATAACCAGCTGGTTATGATCCGCGGCCACAACCTGCGTCCGCGGCAGGCATCCGCTGGTCTCTACCCTGCAGGTGTATGCCCTTCCCGGGGCGACCGCAAAGCGCTGGATGCGCCGCGGAGTCACGTCGCTGACAACCTCCTTCGGCAACTCAACGGCACCCTTGAGCTCATCCCGCCTCACCAGCCGCAACTCGACGGCGAACCCGTCCGGGCGGTCCTCCAGCACCTTCCACCGGAAGTACGCGTTCATCTGCCCGTTCTGATCCGGATTGCCGGAATTGAGGCCCGGATACTTCTCGTCCGACGAGGCATCGGTGAAGACCGGGTACGCCTCATCCCTGCGAAGAGTCATCCACGGAAACTCGTACGCCGCCGGGTTGGTCATCTCGTAGTGGTTCACGTGGCCCCACGGCCCCCACGCCACCACCTGCGCCAGCCTGTTGGTTCGCACACATTCGAGCCAGCCTTCCATCCCCTTCGACCAGCGGTCCTTGTGCGAGAAGAACACAAGCGCGGGCGGGCTGTCGGGCAGAGAGGCGGCAACGGGGTACTTCAGGCGGTACTGAGCGTGCCCGGTACCCGCGGGCACTCCCGCCATGACCGCCGCAAACACGTCCCCGTGCGCCATTCCGATACCGAGCGTCCCGCTTCCGCCCATCGAGATGCCGCGCAGATACACGCGGTTCCTGTCCAGACCGTACTTGCGAAGCGCCCATTCTACTGTCGCCAACACCCGGTTTTCGGTGGGCGTGAGCATGGTCCGGTAGCTCTGCGGCTTCGCGTTGATCTCGTGCGCGCCCCACCACCACGTGGGTTTCGTGTCGGAGTTCAGCACGAGCCCGGTGAACTCGTCGCCAGCCGCGGCGGTGTAGCCCACGTTCGCCGCCAGCTCCGACTCGCCCGTGCCACCCGCGCTGTGTAGGCAGACGAGCAGAGGTCCGCGGCATTTGCGCTTGGGTGCCACGACATAGAAATACTGCGAGCCGCCGTCCATGTAGCCCCATTCGTGAAGGCAGTCCTGCTCGAAGCGCACCACACGCCGGTCCGAAAGCGTCTGCTCACCCGTCTGCCGCGCGTCCCACGAAACGGAACGCGGGTTCGGATGCAGGGCTGCCATAATGCTCTGCGCCACCTGCTTGCCAAGGTACTCATACCCCTCGGGCGTGAAGTGGCAGCGGTCTTCGGTCTGCAGCTCTTTCACGCGAGGCATGACAAGCGAGTACAGGTCGTCCGCAGGCACTCCATGCGCCCTCATGACCGCGGCCGCCGCAGCGTTGTACTGCGGGATGTCCTTCTGCCGTGCAGGCGTGCGGCTCATCTCCGGCGTCGTCGTGGCCCAGATCAGCTTCGCGCCGGTCCTGTCCATGGCGGCGATCAGCTTTTCGAGGTTGGCCCGGTACTGCGGAAGCGGCGTGCGGATATGCCCCGTCTTGTTCGCCTGCTCGCCGGCGTCAAGGATGATGTTGCCCTGTGCGTCCAGAAGGTGCGTGTCCCAGATTCCGAAGTTGAAGTGGATGACATCCCACCTGCCCTTGCCGAGCCAGGATTCGATCTTCTCGACTCCGTTCTGCGAGAACGCTCCGTTCTCGGGGATGCGGTGCAGATTCGCCTTGCCCTTCAACATCTGCCGCACCGGCACGGTGTAGCCGATGGATATCGAATCGCCGATCAGGAGCACGCGCGGCAACGCGGGGTCGTCCTGAACCGGGTCGAACGCGGGATCCGCCCAAACACCCGGCGCAAGGATACCCGTCAACACCATGCACCCCAACCACGCGGCCACCAGTCTGTTTCTCATCTCTGACACCTCACGCACAACGCTTATGCTTCCCGGCCCCCCATTCCTGCGAGGGCGAGGCCCGCTGTCCCGCGACGAGAGTTTATCTGCGCGAAAACCGTGGACCGGGCGGACGAGGTTTTTGACAGCGTTAGCAAAGCCCGGTAGCGTAGCCCCTTGTGGGCGTCAAAGAGCCGCGCATTACCGGGCACAGAATTAACGTGCCGGTGTGGCAGCGGATGGCATGGATGTCCGAGAAGCTGGTGGCGCATTATCCGCAGCTCGCTCGTACCGGTGTCTATGCCGCTCTTACCTGCTGCCGGGCCAATAATGAGGACGTTGACCGCGATCTGGCGGCTGGCAGACTGCTGTTCGGGGCAGGACAGGCAACTCCGCCTGCAGAACAGCAGCAGTATGTTCAGTGAAGACACAGCCTCGACGCGGGCCGATACGCCTGGCGGTTCCGGAGACGTTCAGCCGCCCATCATTCGGCTCTCAAGCCTGAAGACCGCCTTCGTCCTGTTCCGCGCGGCCCTCTGGGCATGGGTGGGGGCAGCCCTGGTGTTCGTACTGGTCTGGTTCGCCTGGATACTCGCTGGGGGCTCACTGATGCTGACCTCGTGGAGTCAACCCTCTTCCAGCGGCGTCGGCACGGCCTGGTGGATGACGTACCTTGTACGCCCGCATGTCCCGCATCTACTGACTCTGCTGATGGACGTGCCCGGGAGGGCCCTTACCTACTTCTTACTCGGCGGCATGCTGCTGATGGCGCAGAGGCAACTCAGGGGCGAGCCCATCCGTGCACTCGACGTGTTCAGCGTGCGCGGCGTTTGGCGGCCTCTCGCGGTGACCTCAATCTTGCTCGCAGCAGTTATGGCTCTGCCTAGCCAGTTCGGGCTCATCACACAAGTCCTTGTCGGCGCGCCCCTTCTTCTCGTCCTACCAATTGTCGCGGACGGCGGCGCTTCACCTCTGGCCGCCATAGCGCGCAGCGCTTCGGTGCTCTGGCGCAGGCTCGTTCCGGCGGCAGGTCTCATGCTCGGCTTCGAGGCGCTCATCTTCCTGTCGGTGATCGTGTCGCCTTTCGTGACACTCCCACTGATAGTGCTCTGGCTCGCGGTGACGTACGACGAGTGGGTACGCGGCGAGGCGCCTTCCGTCAGCCGCCGCAAAGTGGCGAACGCCGGTACCGTGCTTGCTGGGGGGTGTGTTGTCAATATCGCCGGATGGTTGAGTCTGGTAGCCGCACTCTCGTCCCTTTACTACTTTGCCGCCAGAGTGCCCGCAGGACATATTCCCCCGATCCGGATCGCAACCCTGTCCGGAAACGGCCAGACGGCTGCCGCCGCCTGCGTATTCCGCGGAACGGAGCACAGCCTCGTCATCTGGGATGTTCACTCCGGCAAGCGTCTGGGGCCAGTCGCGCTAGACGCGCCAGCGGAGGCTCTGGCGGTGTCCGCCGACGGCAGGATGATCGCCGTGCCATCAGAACGCACAGCCGTGCTGTTCAACGGGCAAGCGAAGGTAATCAAACGCCTGAGCACAAAGGATGAGGACTTGCGCTCGCTTTGCTTCACGGATGACGGCAAACGGCTGGCCGCAGTCACCGGAGACGGGCTGCTGCACATCTGGGATCTCCAGACCTGGCAAAGCCGCCAGATCGGCCGAAAGACCAGCTATGACCCGCGTGTCGGCGAGGTATCTCCCGATAGCAAGACCTTTGCCGCCGGGGACTACGCCGGGCTGCGTCACTGGTTCGAGAAAACTCGCATCAACGTTATGGATGCGGCCACAGGAAAGGCCGTTGCCTCAATTAACTGCAGTGCGAGCCCGGCGACTGCCGTTGCCTTCTCGCCGGACGGGCGTTCGCTGGCGACAGGCCATGCGGACGGCAGCGTGTCCACGCATGTCCTGGAGTCCTCGATGCAGACGACTCTTCCGCAACGGCTGATCGGGCTGACGCGTTCGGTAGCCTTGTCGTCTGGTGGAGAGGCGGTCGCCGCCGTGTCTTCGAGCAGTCTGGTTCTCTGGCAGGCCGCCTCCCGACGTGTTCGCCTTCTGCGGCCCCCCTCGCCATTCCAGTCCTTTTGCTCCGTCAGCCTCTCGGCCGATGGTGCACTGGCACTGGTCGCGGTGTCCAACTCGAAACGCCCTCTCGACAACTGGCTCGGCAGGGCGACAGGTTCCACTCATCTCTACGACGTCCGAACCGGACGGATGATGAAGGTGCTGGATTGAGACGGCACTGAACCACGATCGGGCTGCCCATTCTGGTCTGCGCGAAACAGCAACGGCGAGGCCGGGCACAAGCAGCTCGTACCCGGTAGCGTAGCCCCTTGTGGGCGTCTTGCGGACGGCTCAACGGCGCTCTCAGGCTGCGAAGAAGAGGTCTTCCGGCTCCCGCAGGCCCGCGCCGGACAGAAACCCCCGGATGTCCTCCCGGGCGCCCGGCGCTCCAACCGCGCCCAGCACCGTCTCGCAGGGCCTGCGCAGTGACAGCAGTTCGTCTGGCGAAATCACTCGGCAGCCGTGGATCGTCTGCCCGATCCGGTCCGGATCAATGTCCACAAGCGCCGCCGGGTTCAGCCCTTCCGCCTGCAGCGCAAGCAGCAGCTTCTTGCCGACGCTCCCCGCCCCCCACAAGTAGAATCCGCGCCCGAGCGCGCCTGTCTGGCGCAGGCACCGCGCCTTGAGCGCACGGAACCGCTGCAGGCTGTATGTCTCCTGCGTCCTCGACGCCCGCCCGGGCCGGTCGGTCCACTCCAGAAGCGTCTCCGCAACCTTGCCGAACCGGTATCCCCGCGCGTGAAGCCGCAGAACCAGCTCGTAATCCTCGGGCTCGTCCTCCCGCGTATATCCTCCCTCGCGCTCAAGAAGCTCGCGCCGGAAGAAGAACGACGGGTGCGGCACAGGGCAGTCCACGAACATCTCCCGCGCGATATCCTGAGGAGTCACGAGCGCATTGGCCCAGTTCACGAAGCGCTGCATGCCCGGCTCGCGGGCGGGAGGCATCTCTGAGACAAGCCGCACGAAGCACCCGGTCAGGGCGAGTTCGGGGTGCGAAGCCGCGAATTCGAGCTGGGCTTCCAGACGCTGGGGCAGCATACGGTCGTCGGCGTCCATCCGGGCAATCCACTCGCCCCGCGCGGCGGCAATGCCTTGGTTCAGAGCGCCCGCGATGCCGCAGTGCGAAAGCCTGATATGGCGGATGCGGCTGTCGGAAGCGGCCAAGCGAGTCAGGATATGAGGGGTCTCGTCGGTGGATCCGTCGTCGAGCGCCACAAGCTCCCAATCGCCGAACGTCTGGGCGAGAATGCTCTCAACGGCGCGCTCAATATGCCGCGCCGCCTGATACACAGGCATCAGGATTGAGATCAGCGGGAGGGAGGCCATCGCTCGCGCGGCCCCTTTCGGAGGCTTCTGGTGCTCGCGAGTCGCCCTTACGCGTGCCAGTCGAGGTTCTTCACCTCTTTTGCGTAGCGCTCGATGAACTCGCGGCGCGGCTCCACCTTGTCGCCCATCAGAACGGTGAATATCTCGTTCGCTTCCATGGAGTCCTCGAGCGTCACCCGCGCAAGCTCGCGCTTCTCGGGGTCCATGGTGGTGTCGGCGAGGTGCTCGGCGTTCATCTCCCCCAGACCCTTGAAACGGCTGACGACAACATCCTTGCGCTTGAGCGTCTTGAGCAGAGCGTTCAGCTCCTCGTCGTTCTTGCACCACCACTGGTTGTCTTTGCCGGCCTTCACGCGGTAAAGTGGCGGCTGCGCAACGTAAACATGCCCGTGCTCGATGAGCGGCGTCATGTAGCGGAAGAAGAAGGTCAGCAGAAGCGTGCGGATGTGATCGCCGTCCACGTCAGCGTCCGTCATGATGATGACGCGGTGGTAGCGCAGCTTCGACAGGTCGAACATCTTCTGCCCGTTCTTGCCGTTGCCGTTGCCGCGGCTGGTGGCGTTCGCTTCGGCCTCGGCTTCGAGATCGGCGTCGGAGAGGTCGAGAGTTGTCTGGTCCTCGTCGTCATCCCCTTCGCCGGTGCCCAGGCTGCTGATGGAGATACCCGTGCCGAGCGCGGTGATCAGCGAGCGGATCTCGGCGTTTTCAAGTGCCTTGTCTATGCGCGCCTTCTCGACGTTTAGAATCTTTCCCCTCAACGGCAGAACGGCCTGCGTCACGCGGTTGCGCCCCTGCTTGGCCGAGCCTCCCGCCGAGTCGCCCTCCACGATGTACAGCTCGCATTTGCTCGGGTCGCGCTCGGTGCAGTCAGCCAGCTTTCCGAGCAGCCCGCCCACACTCAGCGCGTTCTGACGTTTGACGGCGTCCGCCGCCCGCCTTGCCGCCTCCCGCGCACGGGCGGCAGTGACGCATTTGTCAATAACCCGCTTTGCAACTGCCGGGTTCTCGTCCAGAAAATGCGTAAGCTCCTCGCCCACCGCCGAGTTTACGATCCCATCAACGTCCTGATTCGCCAGCCGCACCTTCGTCTGAGATTCAAACTGCGGGTTCACGAGCTTCACGGAGATGACCGCGGTCAGGCCCTCGCGCACGTCGTCGCCCGAGAAGTTCTGGTCCTTCTCCTTGAGCGCCCCCGACTTGCGGGCGTAGGCGTTCAGCACGCGCGTCAGCGCCGTCTTGAAGCCGGAGAGATGGGTCCCGCCGTCCTGCGTGTAAATGTTGTTGGCGAAGGTGTAGATCAGTTCCTGGTAGCTCTGGTTGTACTGGAGGGCCACCTCCACGTCAACGCCGTCGCGCAAGCGGGAAATAAAGATGGGCTTGTGCAGCGGGTCTTTGTTTCTGGCAAGGTCGCCAACAAACGCCACCAGACCGTCTTTATGGAAGAACGTCTGCGTCTCGCCCGTCACCTCATCCGTAAACGTGAGCGTCACGGTGGGGTTCAGATAGGAGAGGTGCCGAAGCCGCTGCACCAGAATATCGCGGTGATAGAGGATCGGCCCGAAAATCTCTTCGTCCGACAGCCAGCTTACAGTGGTGCCGGTATGATCGGACTTGCCGACAATCTCGAGATCGCTCACTATCTCGCCACGCTCGAAGCGCTGCCGGTACACCTTGCCATCGCGCCGGACCTCGACGACCAGCCACTTCGAGAGCGCGTTCACGGCAGACAGGCCGATGCCGTGCAGCCCGCCCGAGAATTTGTAGCCGCCGCCGCCGAACTTGCCGCCCGCATGCAGCATCGTCAGCGCGACGGTGACGCCCGGAAGCCCTGTCTCGGTGTTGACGTCAACGGGAATGCCGCGCCCGTTGTCCACAACCGTCAGCGACTGATCTTCGTGCAGCACGACATCAATCTTGTTGCAGAAGCCCGCCAGCGACTCGTCAATCGAGTTGTCAACGACTTCGATGAACAGATGATGCAGGCCGCGCGTGCCCCGGTCCCCGATGTACATGTCCGGGCGCCTGCGGACTCCCTCGAGTCCCTTCAGGACGGTGATATTATCGGCTTCGTACTGGCCTTCGACGCGGTTGTGAGAAGCTTTGGACGCCTCTTCCTGAGGCTCAAGCGGTTCCGAATCCTTCGGAGTTTTGTCTGCCTTGTGGGCCATAAAATGCTCTTATCCTTCCGTTGCATTATACCACCGGAGGCTCTTCCTGGTCAACTTCAAACCCTCGTGAGAACACCCGCGCGCGGGCGCTCTTCAGGCACATAATGCGATTGGCTGCCTTACGCACAGAAAACCGCTTGCCCTGCCGCGGCGTCCGGTGGTAGTATAGTTTTGCATCCGGCATCGCCACCACCCCGGCAGCGCTGTTGCACTCCGCTTTGCCGTTGGTTCGGGGCGGCCATGGCTCCGGGTGATTCTTCCGGTCTGGAGGACATTACTTATGACTCACAAGAACAGCGGCTTTACCCTGATCGAACTGCTCGTCGTAATAGCAATCATAGCGATACTCGCCGCCATTCTGTTCCCTGTTTTCGCGCAGGCGCGCGAGCGCGCGCGAACGGCCTCGTGCCTGAGCAACGTCAAGCAGATCACCGCAGCGGTTCTGATGTACGCCAACGACAACAACGGCTTCTGGCCGGTTTCCGCGGACTTCGAGGACAAGCTGCAGCATCCCGAGTGTAGAGACACGCCCCTGTTCTGGGACGTGCTGAGTGGCTACACTAAGAGCAAGGACGTCTGGAGGTGCCCTTCGGACAAAGGTGTGACCTGGCTCGCCAGCCGGCAGAAGGTGAAGAACTGCTTCAAGGAGTACGGGTCAAGCTACGTCACTAACTACGCCAACTCGTTCTACAACAAGCAACCGAAGCCGGTGAAGATGGACCAGGCACGGGATATGATGAAGGCGATTGTCGTGCTCGACACGTTCCAGGTCAGCTACTCGACCGGGCCGAACCCGAACTCTTGGAATGCCCAGTGGCACAACAGGAAGTACCCGGACTCCTCATGGAATATGGGGTTCTTCGACGGCCACGCGAAAAACCTCACATGGAAGGAAATCCGATATGTGGACCCGGTCTGGCTGTTCAGCCCCTGGTGGGTGAGACCGGAACCGACGACGCCCCAGCCGTAGCCGCTTCGGAGAGGCTTCTTGCCTTGACGGCACACACTGCGAGCCAGCCATCGCTCGTGCTGTCTTCACTCGTCCGCGTGGCGCCCATGGAGAACGCCGGTGGCTGGCCGGGTACCGTGCCAGGTACTGGAAGGACCTGTAATTGACTCAGAGGATCAGTTCGATTCAATCACTCACGATATCAAAGAACGTCGTAAACGTACACCTCGAGCCCGACGGGGGTACGGAGCTTGTCACCCAGGCCATTCTCGGGCAGCCTGCCCGCCTCCTCGAAGTGCGCGACAAATGGATGCACGTGGAGCTCTGGGACTCGTACACGGGCTGGTTGCAGGCGCGATTCACGCAGGAAGCGGACCAGTACGCTGCGTACCCCGCCTGTAAGCCATTCGGGCGCGTCAAGGCGCTGATCACCGACCTCCGCAAGGACCCGAAACCGTTCTCAGACATACTGACAAAGCTGGTCGTCTCCACCGAATTTGACATCGGCGACCGCATGGGCGGGCTTATCGAGGCGAGGCTCCCGGACGGCCGCGCGGGCTGGGTTCCCGTCCGCGACATCGCCATCGTTGACGCGGTGCCTGAAGCGCCCCGAACCCCCAAGGGCGACGCCCTGGTGCGGCAGGCGCGGCGTTTCATCGGCACGCCGTACCTCTGGGGCGGCACCACGCCGTTCGGCATTGACTGCAGTGGCTTCGTGCAGCTCGTCTATCATATCAACGGCTGCCAGCTTCTACGCGACGCAGGCATCCAGGCGCACGACCCACGGACGTTCCCCGTTGACCCGGACGATCTCGCGCCGGGCGACCTAGTCTTTTTCTGCGGCCCGAACGACACCGAGCGCAAGAGAATCACGCACATCGGCCTGTATATCGGCGAAGGGGAGTTCATCCACGCCGCCGGCCAGAGCGTGGGCGTCACCATCTCGCCGCTGTTCAGCGGGTACTATTGGGACGTCTTCTGGGGTGCCCGGCGGATGGAATTCGAAAAGCGGGCTGAAGCAGCACCTGCAGCCCAATAGGAAGGACATCCCTCTTGGTTGAGTTGGACACCATCGTCTCGCTGTGCAAACGGCGCGGCTTCATCTTTCAGTCGAGCGAGATTTACGGCGGAATGCAGGGCGCCTACGACTACGGCCCCCTAGGCGTCGAGCTGAAGAACAATCTGAAGCGCCTCTGGTGGCAGCACAATGTTTACGAGCGCGACGATATGGAGGGCATAGACGCCGCCCTCATCATGCACCGCCTCGTCTGGAAGTACTCCGGGCACGAAGAGCAGTTCATTGATCCGATGATTGACTGCAAGGTCTGCAAGGGCCGATTCCGCGCCGACAAGCTCGAAGAGGCCGTCTGCCTGAAACACCCGAACAAGCGCCCCGGCGAGTGCGAGGGTGTCTTCACCGAGCCGCGCAGCTTCAATATGATGTTCAAGACGCAAGTGGGGCCGGTGGAGGATTCCGAGTCGTTCGCGTATCTGCGGCCGGAGACAGCGCAGGGGATCTTCGTCAACTTCCGCAACGTCCTGGACTCGACCAACCGCAAGCTCCCGTTCGGCATCGCCCAGACCGGCAAGGCGTTCCGCAACGAGATTACGCCCCGCAACTTTTTGTTCCGCGTCCGCGAGTTCGAGCAGATGGAGATCGAATACTTCGTGCGTCCGGGCGACGACGAAGAGGAGCACGAGCGCTGGATTCAGGACCACCTGAAATGGTGGACCGGCGAGATCGGCCTGAAGCCGGAGAACCTGAAGCTCTACGAGCACCCGAAAGAGAAGCTGTCGCACTATTCCAAGCGGACAGTGGACCTGCTCTACAACTTCCCGACGCTCGGGTACGACGAGCTGGAAGGCATCGCCAACCGCACCGACTTCGACCTGGGGTCGCACTCACGCGATCAGGGCAGTCTGGGGCTGACGGCGAAGGTCATCGAGAACAGCCAGTCCAACGAGAAGCTCACCTATTTTGACCATGTGACGAACAAGCATATCATCCCGTTCGTGATTGAGCCTTCAGCCGGCGTGGACCGGGGCGTGCTCGCGGCAATCTGCGCCGCTTACGACGAGGAAACGCTGGAGAACGGCGAGAAGCGCGTCGTGCTGCGCCTGCCGCCGCGCTTGGCGCCTATCAAGGTCGCTGTGCTGCCGCTCAAGAAGAACGCCCCGGAGATCGTCGCGACCGCCAAAGATATCAAGAACCTGCTCCAATCCTCCGGCGAGATGCGGGCGGTGTACGATGACACCGCCGGCATCGGCAAGCTCTATCGCCGTCAGGACGAGGTCGGCACGCCCTGGTGCGTCACGGTGGACTTCCAGACGCTGACGGACCGCACCGTCACGCTGCGCGACCGCGACACCATGCAGCAGGAGCGCCTGGCGATTGACGATCTGCTGGGGGTTATCCGGGCGCGGCTGCTGGCGTAGGCGTTACGCCGCCGGGGCAGCGGCCCTGACCGGGATCAATAACTGACGCGCCGGCCTGCGGTGTTTTTGACTTTTGCCGCGCAGGCCGTTACCATGACTGCGGCCCTCTGGCTCCCGGGGAGCAGGTTTCTATGACCTTCCGCGAACGCACGCTCCGAATATTCCAGCACAAGCCCGTGGATAACATCGTTTACCAGCCCCGCATCGAGCATTGGTACGGCTACAACAAGGCGCGCGGGACGCTTCCGGAGCGCTACAGAAACATGGAGCTTATGGACGTGTATGACGACCTGGGCTGCTCCATCAGGCCGTATCACTACTTCAACGAGTGCCTCCGCATCCAGAACGCGGACGACGTGACCACCGAGATGATCCCCGAGCCGGGCGGCGGCACGTGGATTATCCGGACTCCCGCCGGCACGATGACCGAGCGCCACACAACCAGCGGCCTCGCCACCCATACCGCCGAGTATCCGATCAAGACCGCAAAGAACGTGGATGCGCTCGAGTACATCCTGCGCACGCGGAAGGTCTGGTTCGATATCGAGCTTTTCCGGCAGCGCGACGAGATGATCGGCAACCGCGCCGAGCCGATGCTCTTCCTGCCGCGCGTCAACATGCAGCGGATACTCATCGAACTCGTCGGATGGCAGGAGACGGCCTACATGCTCGCTGACGACCGGCCCCTGATCGAGCGGCTGGTGCGCCTGATCAACGAGACCGACGAGCCGGTGATCGAGGCCGTGCTGGGGTCACCGGTGAACATCATCAACTTCGGCGACAATGTGGATCAGTATCTGCTCTCCCCGCCGCTGTTCGAGGAGTTCGTACTGCCGGTGTATCAGGACCGCGGCGACCGCTTACGCGCTGCGGGGAAGTTCACGCAGACGCACTTTGACGGCAACGTGAAGCTGCTGCTCAAGTACACCCACGACTGCCGAGTGGACGGCTTCGAGGCGCTCACTCCGCTGCCACAGGGCGACCTGACAATCGAGGAGATGAAGGAAGCCCTGAGCGGCGGCCTGATCCTGCTGGACGGGATCCCGATGACGAGCTTCCTGCCCGATTCGGACTACGATGCATTCGAGCGCATGACGCGCGACGTCATCGAGACTTTCTCCCCGAACCTGATACTCGGCATCTCCGACGAGCCCTCGCCTGTCTGCGACATCGAGCGCGTGCGCAGGGTGGGCCAGATTCTGGAAGAGTACGCGAAGTGAACGCCCCTGGGTCGTGGCTGAAGCTGCTTCTTATCGGCCTGGGAACGGGCTTTCTGGCAGGCCTCATGGGTGTGGGCGGGGGCGTGGTGATGATCCCCGCGATAGTGCTGCTGCTGAAGATTGACCAGCACACTGCGCATGGCACCTCACTGGCGATTATGATTGTCATTTCCACCTCGGCCGCCGCCGCCTACGCCCTGAACGGCGCTGTGGACTGGCCCATCGCAGCCACGCTCGTGCCCGGCACTCTCGCCGGCGCCTTTATCGGGGCGAGGCTTGCGAGCCGGGTTCCAGCCCGGCAGCTTACTCTGCTCTTCTCAGTCTTCGTGCTCATCACCGGCGCAACGATGGTTCACGAAGGGATCGTGGGGGCGGGTGTTGCGCCCCATGCCGGGATCGTCTGGGGGCTTGTGGTGGGGCTTCTTGGCGGATGTCTCGGCGGGCTGCTCGGCGTTGGGGGAGGCATTATCATGGTCCCCGCTCTGGCGCTTGGCCCCGGGCTCGCGCAGCAGGTCTGCCAGGGCACGTCGCTTGTCGCAATCATCGCCACCGCCATTTCCGGGGCGCTCACGCACAACGCCGCGGGGCATATGGACCGCCGCGCCGCGATTGGGCTGGCCCTAGGCGGACTGCCGGGCAGTCTCGCCGGCGCCTCTGTTGCGAATGGCATGCCCGGCGCGCACCTGACCGCCACATTCGGCGTCTTCCTTATCGTCATGTCGGCGCTCATCGCGTACCCCACGCTGCGTGCGCAACGAGGAGCAGGCCGCTGATGCCCGCCCCTCTGGCGCGATAAGGCGGCAGCGCGCCATACCTGTCGAGCCACAACAGATCGCGGCTCTTATTGAGTCACCCCTGCGCGAGCGCATTCCGCGCTGGGAGGATCTCCCCGCCGATCCCGTGCGGCGTGTTACGCTGCTGCGAAAGTCGTTTCCCCGGGAGGCAGTGCCCGCGGTACTTGAGCTCGCCGACCTGCGCCGCCGGGCCGCCGCCAAATTCTCGCGGCCACTTGAGATGTTCTTCGACCGCGAGGCGCTGGAACAGGCCACCCACGAAGACATCGCGTGTGAGCGCGCCGCGCGGTTCAGCGGTTGCGTCGAGACAATCGCGGACCTCACCTGCGGCATAGGCGGCGACGCGCTGGCGCTGGCGGCCCTGCCCGGCATCCACCTCACCGCCTGCGACCTCTCCGCCGCCCGGGTGCGCATGGCGCGGGCGAACATCGGGAGCCTGCTTCCGGAGAGGGCAGGCAACGTGAGCTATCGCGTGGCCGCGGCAGAAGACTATCCGCCCGCGGATGGATACTTCCTCGACCCGTCCCGCCGGGTCACGGGGCGGCGCAGCCGCCACCTCGCGGGCATGTCGCCTTCGGCGGAACTCGTGCTCGAGATCTCGCGCGGCGCGAAGGCTATGGCGGTGAAGCTGTCGCCCGCAACCCCGGACGATGAGCTGGCGCGGCTCGGGGGGCGCGTGGAGTTCGTCTCGTTCAAAGGCGAATGCAGAGAGGCGGTCGCATGGTTCGGCGCGGCCGGGCCGGATGCCGCCCGCACGGCCAATCTCATCGGCGGCCCGTCCCTGTCATCGTCGCCCGGCGTGCCCCGGCCCGAAGTCTCCCCGCCCCTGTGTTATCTGCTGGAGCCGGACCCGGCCATCGTCCGCGCGGGACTTATCGCCGAGCTGTGCGCGATGACGGGCGCGGCGGTGCTCGATGAGCGCGTGGCGTATCTGACCGCGGACGGCCCCGGTCCCGCGCTGCTTGTGCGGCCGTACGAGATTCTCCGCAGCCTACCGTTCTCGCTGAAAGCCGTTCGCGCCGCGCTGAGAGAGTTCGAGATCGGGAGCGTGGAAGTCAAGAAACGCGCCTCGGCAGCGGATGTCCCGACGCTACTCCGGCAGCTTCAGAGCCCACACCTCGGACGGGGCACGGTCATCCTCACCCGCATCGGCGAAAAGCCCTGGGCGTTCGTCTGCCGGGCCGCCCTACGGAGCTAGAACAGCCCCCTGAACATCCGGCAGGCCGCGAGTCAGAAGCACCGGCTCGCGGCCGGAAGCGCCCGCCTCGCACGAAGCGATGCCCGTCGCCGTGATGTAATCCCTGACTGTGGCGGTCGAATCGGTATAGACCCGCACGGTCGCGGAGCCGTCGCTGACCAGCAGCGACTGCGGCGGTCCGGCCTCCCGAGCGATCACCCGGCCCCACACGCGCACGAGCAACCCCAGGTTGCTGAGGCCGCGAGAAGCGCCAACGCCCTCTCCGCCAAGCGAGGCCGCCCGCACACCCGGCGGCAGCGGAACCGGCGCGGTTGCGGTCTTTTCGACCAGAAAAGCGTTCAACAGTGGCTCGCATCCCGCGCCTGTCACGCCGGAGACAGCCACCATATCGCCCGGTGACGCTGCCACCTCCGACACGACCTTCAGCCCCGAAGACCGGCCCGCCTCCTCGATGTAGAAACTGCCGCTGAACGCAGCCGTCACGACCCTGGCTGGAAGGCGCACAGCAGACCCGGACGGCAAAAGTTTCGCCTCGGCCGTGCTGCTCACGGGCGTCCACGGCGAGAGCCTCTGCGCGTAAACATCCCAGTCGGCTGCGTCCCGGTTGTCCTCCCAGGTGGTGTATACCCCGCCAGAGCCGTCGGATTGCGTCTGCTGCAGCCGCTGGTTGCTGCCGGGCAGAACCGCCACGGGGACCCCGAGCGCCGACCAAGCGGGCAGCCCGTCCGCGCGCAGCATCTGCCCGTAAACGTCATAGAGCGCCGGTGACGACTCGTTGCGCGTGTCCATCCACGTGAGCATGACCATCCCGGGAAGCGACGGGGCCATGCGTATGCGCGTCTGAGATCCCGGAGCGAGGCAGGCCGCCGCGCCCTGCGGGGTCCACAGCGGATTTCCCAGGGAGTCCAGCGCCTGCGCGTACAGATCGGTCTCGAGCGCGCTTGAGCGCGCATCCGTCCACGCCACAATGCACCCGCCGTTTCCGTCCACGGTCACCCGCGGCGTCCGCTGGTTATTTGGGCTCGTGCACACAGCCCGTCCATTCGCGCCCCATGCGGGTGTTCCGAAGAGATCAAGGCGCTGGGCATAGATGTCGAAATTGCCCGAGCGCTTGTCCTCCCACACGACAACGGCGCCGCCGCTGTTCAGAGAGGTTATATCGGGGTAGCTCTGCTCTCCCGTCGCGTTGCAGAGTGTGATGCCGTTCGCCGCCCACGCGGCGTCCCCCGCCGTCGTCACCCTCTGCGCGTACAGGTCGTTGCCCGTCGAGACCGCGTTCCTGGCGTCCTGCCACACAATCACCGCGCCGCCCGATCCATCCGGCGCGATAATCGGATTGCGGGTCGCCCATTTTGCCGCGGTGAAACCGAGAACCTTGACCCCGTCCGCAGTCCACAGCGCCGCTCCGCTGCCTGCGATCCTCTGCGCGTAGATTTCGGTGTTGGCCAGAATCGGTTCCGAGCGCGTATCACGCCAGGCGACGATGGCGCCACCGTTCAGATCGCTGCAGATTACGTGCGAGAAGGCGGTGGGCGGATCCGCCAGATCGGGCGCGTGCGAGCACACGGGAACGCCGTCGGCAGCCCAGGCCGCCGCGCCGTCCGGCCCCAGCCTCTGGGCATATAACTCCATCCCGTCATCACCCTTGCGCCCGTCCTGCCAGGCGACGATGACCCCGTCCGGGCTCAGACGCTGGGCGTAGATGTCATACGCGCCCGAACGCGCGTCGGCCCACACCACGACCACCCCGCCGGTGCCGAGACTCACGAGCGCGGGGCTCTCCTGCGATGCCGCGGCCGTCGTTGCCGGGGCCCCGTTGGGAGTCCAGACGGCGTCAGCGCCGCACGCGCCGGGAAAGGCCAGCAGAATGCCGACGGACAGGCCCGGCAACGCGGCACGGAGTGCTATCTTCTTCAATGGAGGCATATTGAACCCTGTGTATCAGCGGACAACGAGGCTGTCAACCCAACCGGCAATCTGCCGGAATGCGGGCTCCAGCCTAGTGTCCACGGAGAACCGGAAGACCCGGTCAACGTTGTAGTCTACACCCCCCGACATCACCGATCCGCTCAGTGATATCTCGCTCGAAGCCTTTTCCGCCGTCAACAAGCCGCCTGCGCCCGGACAGCAGCACCCCGCAGTCATCGGCGGCGCCGTTCAGAAACACCACGCCTTCCTGCGCCTGCCCGTTTGAGGCGAGGCAGGCATACTGGCGGTCCGAGATTGCCAGCCGAAGCACGGGCGATGCCGCGGCGTGACCGTCGGCGAATACGCAGTTCGCCACGTTTGCCGTGGTCAGATCCATGCCGACCCGGCTGCGGTAGCCGTGCCATCCGCTGCCGCAGTCCCTCAAGAGCATACAGTCCTGCGCGGGCTCAAGCGCGCTCAGCCTGCCGCCGTTGATCTGCAGCCCGTGCTCCCCGGGCCGCGCTCCGCTCCAGAACGCATAGCTGCTGCCCGTACGCGAATGCACGCTGCCCTCCTCCGTGCCGAAGCCGAACTCGGGAGCCCCGTGGTCGTTGCCGCAGATGAGTATCTGCCTGTCGCTGACGTATCCGGCAAGCGCTTCGCTCAGACCCGTCGCGCTTGAGCCTTCCGGAAGATCCACGGTTGGCGCGCTTCCGGCAAAGGGCGTGCCGGACACTCGGGGAAGGCAGCCCTGCCAGTCCTCGGAGTACGCCGTCAGCGCCAGCCCTAGCTGTTTGAGGTTTGAGAGGCAGGTCACCACGCGCGAGCGGTTGCGCGCCTGAAAAGCCACGGGCGTCAGAATGGCGACAAGCACAGTAATGACGGCGAGGCTGGTGAGCAGCTCCACCAGCGTGAATCCGCTGGCGCCACGCGCGCTCACTCCCCGCCGCCGATTCGTCTGGTTGTGATTGCCTTTCACCATGTCTCTTGCGACGCCGCGTCTCCTTCTCAGAAGTCCAGCAGCTCCCTCAGTTCGTGTGCCCGCGACCGCGACAGCGGTATGTAGTGCTCGCGCGGCTCGGTGATGAACAACTCATAGGTCCTCTGCCCAGCGTAGGACACCTCGCGAACCTTGTCCAAATTGACCAGGCAGCCCTCGTTCGCACGGAAGAACCTGTAGGCGCGCAACTTCTGCTCCAGCTCCGCCAGCGTCAGATAGGTAGCGTAGCTGTGCGCGGTGGTGTGCACAAGCACCCTTCTTCGCGACGTCTCGATGTAGCAGATGTCCTCCACGGGAATCAGCTTCGCCCCCTCCCGGTCCCGGATCACCAGCTTGCCGAGTGTTTGCGTTCCGCGGCCGGACGCGCCATTGGCCGCACCGTCGTGCCGCAGCCGCTCACGCACCCGCGCGATAGCTTGCTCCACGCGCTCCTGGCTGCACGGCTTCATCACATAGTCGGCCGCCGCCACCTCGAACGCGGGCACCGCGTACTCGTCATAACCTGTCACAAAGACGATCTGCGGACCGGCGCTCACCCGGGCGAGGCCCTGAGCCAGCGCCATGCCGTTCTCGCCGGGCATGTTTATGTCCAGAAACAGCACGTCCGGGCGCTGGACGGCCACAACAGCCAGGCACTCCGGCGCGTCCCCGGCCTCTCCCACAACTTCAACCCCCTCGATGCGGCCGAGCACGAGCTTGAGATACTCGCGCGCCATCGGCTCATCGTCCACCACGACTGCCCGGATGGTTTTTAGTTTTCCTGATTCCTTGGTACCTGCAGACATACCACAGTGCCTTCGTTCGCCTTCGTGCGTATCCTCAACCGGTAATCGCCGCCGTAGATCCTGTCCAGCCGGCCTTTGAGCATCGGCAGGGCATGACCTTCCCTCTCCGCCCAATCGCCGCTGCCATCGGCAAACCCGTTGCCGTTGTCCGCCACAAAACAGAGCAGATGCCCGTTTCTGATGCGCGTCGCGATCCTCACCCTGCCCGGGCCGGCCTTGCGCGACACTCCGTGCACAATCGCGTTCTCCACGAGTGGCTGTATAGAGAACGACGGGATCAAGCAGTTATCCGCCTCCCGGCAGATGTCCTCGATCACTTTCAGACGGTCGCCGAACCTCGCTTTCTCGATATCGAGATACACTCTCACCATGTCCAGTTCTTCGCTCACGCTCGACATCAGCGCGCGCTCCGACCTGAGGGAGCTTCGAAAGAACTCACCCAGCTTCACCGTCAGCCGTGCGGCCTCGGAAGGCGCGATCTCGCACAGCCCGGCAAGCGTATTGAGCGCGTTGAACAGAAAATGCGGATGCACCTGCGCCTGCAGCGCCTTGAGCTCCGCCCGCGAAGCCGCCTGCGCCTGCGTCTCTGCCTGAAGCACCCGCATCTGGTAGTTGACCAGAAACTGCGCCATCTCCGCTGCCAGATCCACCACCTCCGGCCTGAACCGCGCCTGCCGCGTCTCGTAAAGAACCACCGAGCACACGGGCCGCCCTTCGCAGGCAATCGGAATCGCAACGGCCGACCCGAACGGACATCCCGGCCTCTCGCGCCTGTCCGTCGCGTGACGCTCGCCGTCCGCAATCGCCTGCCGCGCAATCTCGGGAACCTCTCCCGCTCCGCGGTGATACTCCGCCGCTTCTCCGACGTGCGCCAGCAGTTTGTCCGCCATCACCACCGCCACAGCCGGAACTCGCGTCAGCCGCTGAACCATGGTTGCCGTGTGCGCCGCCGAAGCCTCATCGCAGCCTCGCGAAGCTGCCGACGGAAAACGGTTCGCCTCTCCCAGGGCCCGCGCCAACTCGCTGCGCTCGATGCGTTCCCGCTGCGCCCGCATGTCCCCCACAATGAACAGGAACAGCGCCACCCCCACACCGCTAACAATCATCGGCAGCACGTAATGCACGGCGGCGGCGTCCCATGACCCGATCAGATAGTCCTGCTGAAGCCGGACCGCAAGCCAGATGCCGTGCCCGAGCATGCCGGCAAGGAATCCCGCCAGAATCCTCTGCGCGAACACCGGACTGAACTGGCAGACCCAGCCGCCGATAGCCCCAACGAGCACGGGCGGCAGGGCGTCAACCAGCGACCAGGAGGATTGCAGCATTTTCGCGGCGGCGGCGCTTACGGCGCCCACGCCGACTCCCGGCCACACGCCGCCCACAAGCCCGGCCGCGGCCGCCGAGACTATCCCCGCATCCAGCAGCGAGTCATGTGCCGAGAAAAGCGCCTCGGCCGCCGCCAGCGCCGAGAAGAAGAGGAATGCGAACAGCCTGTCTCCGGGCCGGGCGGCAAACCGGAAAACCCTGGCGAAAAGCTCCGTGCGGCTGGCGAAGTATGTGATCGTTACCAGCGCGCATATCTTCTGCACCGAGTTCGCAAGGCCCTCAAACAGCATGCTCTCTCGCAGGCGGCCTCACTGCGGCTTCTTCCTCTCTGGCCTCCGCCCAGTTCGCGGAGCAAATGTGTTTGTGTGGAACCGCCCTGGCCAGGGAAGGGCGGTTCCACGGTGGTACAAGGCTTCTGTCAGCCCGCGTTCAGTTCGCGATCTGACTCTCGATCCACGAAACGACCGTGTACCAGACGGCCTTCCGCGGCCCGCTCCTGAATGTGAAGGCCCTTTCGACCTCAATCACCCCGTCCGGGGTCGTGATCGTTCCCCAGATATTGACGACCGTGGCCGGCCTCCGGACGCCGACTCTCTCGTAGGTGCCTTCAATCGCCACCTCCGCATAGTCGTCGGCCTTCGTGATGACCAGTGTGCCGGCAGCGTTCGGATCCTCGGGATCATCGGCTGTCACCGTGACGGTGTAGCCCATGCAGTCCCAGGAACCCGGCTGGATGGCCAGCGCCGCACCCGCGGCAAGAACCAGCGCCAGCAGTGAAAGGAACAGTGCCTTTTTCATCTCTATCACCTCCCGTCCTGTGGATTTATCAGGACGGTATCAGCGTATCTCTTCTGGTCTGGCGGGCCACAACTCCGTTTATGCGTGATCTGTACATGTCCCTGTCCGTTCCGGCCAACTGGCTGCTCTGGCGGGACCCGGTGCCTGCTCAAGCACAGCCGAGAGCGCCTTCCCTGTCCGCCGGATCACTTCATGCCTCCAATCAGGTGCTTAGAGGGCGGCAGTGAAACGAACGCCCCGAAGCGCCGCCGAACCGAGCCTTCGCTGACTGTCAGATTCACCGCTATGATACTCCCCCTCGGGCTTCCGGGCAAGGTGAATCTGCTTCGTGGGTACTTCCTTCTGAAGTGTGTAAATTGGATTCGGCTCTTGTCTGCTGAATGGCTAAGCAGCCTGCTCGGGCTGCTGTTTCCTCGCCTTCCTTCTCCTCAGGTCCCAGATGTCGCTGCCCGACCAACGGTCGTTCAACC
>JBPOJE010000055.1:0-16724 GCA_052033935.1 Armatimonadota bacterium | reverse complement strand
GTACAGTTTTTTCGGGCGATCGTTGCTGACCGCCGTTGCATCGGCCCTTCGGGGCCGGTGAGGATTGAAACTCGTTGGCGTGGCCGTCGTCGTCGCGTTTCTGGTGGTTGCATCGGCCCTTCGGGGCCGGTGAGGATTGAAACGTGAAACCGGACGGGACGAGGCTCGCGGCTGACGACAACTGCGTGGGGCCGACAGCGGTCATCACGGGGATCTCGGCGAACGGGGAGACTCCGGCGGCCCTGACGATCACCTGCAACAACTCGAAGGGCGTGCGGCATCTGCGGACCGGGCAGTACGTGGCGCTCTGGGACAAGAGTGTCTCGAACCCTCCGGTGAGCGCAGCGGCGTGGGAGTATGTGAAGGTCGGCACGGTGGACCCGGCGGCGAAGACGTTCACGGTTGCGTCAGCGGACCGGGCGCAGCTCGGATCCACGGCGATCACCACGCTGGCGGCGAATGACGTTGTGGCGGCGCTCGTGGTGATGGGCGATGTGCGGGAGTGCTTCGACAAGCTGGGCCTTCTGAACACCCTCTACGGGGCGTATGACACGCATCCGCTGGATGAGGGTTACTACTGGATGGCAAGGAACGCGGTGGACGAGATCGTGCGGATCCAGGCGAGGCTGCGGTGATCTACGCGACGGCGGCGGAGCTGGCGGCATACACTGGGGCGAGCGCACCGGCGGACGCGCAGCGGCGTCTGGAGCGTGCGTCCGAACTGGTTGACTACATCACCCGCGGGCGCGTGGACGCGGGTGATGCGATGCACATCGAGGCGGCGAAGCTGGCTGTTTGCGCGATCTGCGAGGCGTGGGCCAACACCGGCGAGCCGACGGGCGCTTTGACGGGGCAGGTGCAGTCGTACACGGCGGGCAAGGTCTCTGTTACGTATGCGCAGGGAAGCTCGGGCGGCGGCGGGTCTGTGCTGCCGGTTCGGGCACAGCAGGCGCTGCTGGCGGCGGGCTTGCTGGCGGCCGGGGTGGCGGTCGTTTAGTGGACATTCCGACTCCGGACAGCGTCACGATCTACCCGCGCACGGGTGAGGGCGCCTATACTCCGACCTTCGGCGCGGGGGTGGCGAGCGCGGCCTGCGTGCAGGGTGTGACGACGCGGACGCTAAGCGCGGACGGAGAGGACGTGCTGGCCGATCTGCTGGTCATCCTGCCGCCTGTGAGTGTGAGCGCTGGGGACGTGCTCAAGACCGGCGGAGCCTGGTTCGACGTGGTGAGCGTGGACCGGCTCGCGATCGGCGTGGCGGCGCACCATGTGGAGCTGCTCTGTAAGAGCAGGCCCGCGCCCGCAGGGACGCCCGAGACCCCGGTCGAGATCACATCCATTGACTGGATTGTTCAATGGCAAAACATCGGTGACGTGGCACGGGTGACGTTCAGCGATGTAGTCGAGTTCGAGAGCGGAGACTACCCCGAAATCGAGTTTTTTCACAGCGGCAGTTGGTACCCGGCGGAAGGATCAGAATCGTATGACCAACTGTTCCTGACTATCACTGACGGCAGTGGGGGCGAGATACTGCTGCCTGAGGGGACGCCCTGGCGGGTGCTGACGCAGCCTGCGCTGATTTCCACGGCGCTTGTAGTGCCCGCGACGGGCACGCTGGGCTGGCAGGGGTGAGGGAATGAGCGGACAGATGAAGGCGCGGATGAACATAAACATTGACTGGAAGGCCCCGGCCGTCATTAAGGCTACACGTGTGCGTGCCAGGTTGGCAATCTGGAAAGCCTGTGAAGAGCTTCTGAAGCGCGCGAACGAGCGCGTGCCTTTAGACACCGGGGTGTTGCAGGCATCGGGCGAGGCGAAGATGATCAGCGATCTCACAGGCGTTGTCAGCTACGACACGCCATACGCCGTGCGGCTTCATGAGCACCCTGAATACAACTTTCAGGGCGGGCGTGAGGGGAAGTGGCTGGAGAAGACGGTCAACGAGAAGTCGAAGGATGTGCTTGCGTTGCTGGCACGCGAGCTTGGAGGTAAATGATGGCAACGAGTCTGGCAAGCGCGGATATCCTGACGCGCATCAGATGGAGTTTCACGAAAACGAAGACGGGCAACCTGTCGACCCCGACAGAGGCGATGAGCTATCAGAAGACGCACACGCTGACAGATGGGACGGGGGCGAACAAGGCACAAGTCCCGATCGTGGACCAGCGAACACTGACGACGGGCGCCAGCGAGACGCTGGATCTGAAGGCGATCCTCTCGGCGTTCGGGACGGCGGCGCTGACGAAAATCAAGGCGCTCAGGATCGAGCTGGTGACGGCGACGCCGGGCTACACTTTGAAGCTCAAGGCGGGGGCGAGTAACGGCTTTTCGGCCTGTTTCAGCGACCCGAGTGACGAGCTCGTGATCCAGGCAGGCGGCGCGCTGCAGCTGGAGGCGTCGGACGCCTGCAGCGCGCCGGTGTTCCTTGAACGGCTGCCGGACGAGCCCGCAGACGCGGTGGCGGTCTACAGCAGGGGCGGGGCGGCGCCGGACACGCTGGTGGGGCTGGAGCGTCGCGGAGTGCAGCTTATCGTGCGGTCGGGGGCAACTGACCCGCGGACGGGGTTCGAGACGGCGGCGGCGATCTACAACGAGCTGCACGGATTGGTGCCGAACGGCCCGCTCGTGGCCGGGGGCAGCTGGGTACAGCAGGTCATGGCAGGTCAGAGCGGGCCGGTGGCGATCGGACGAGACGCCAAAGGGCGCTTCGAGTGGAGTTTGAATTTCACGGTCTGGGTGTGGAACCCGGACAGGAGGAGCAGTTAGATGGCCGACATCTTGTTGGGGCGCGGCTGGAAAACGGAGATCAACACGACGGGCTCGACGTTCGTGGAGATCAAGGGTGTGAATGAGCACTCGCTGTCGTTTGATTCCGCGGACGCGGACATCACGACGAAGGAGAGCGGCGCGTGGAGTGAACACATCATCGCGCGCAGGAGCATGGAGATCAGCCTGAAGGGGTTCCGGCTGGAAGACGAGAACGGCGTGCGAGATCCCGGACAGGTCGCGGTCGAGGCAGCCGCCGTTCTGACCGATTACGCCTCCCTCAAGAACTTCAAGACAACGTCTCCAGGCGGCGAGGTGCGTGAGTACGCGGGCACGGTGTCGCTTGACGACCTGGGCGGGTCTATCGACGAAGGCCAGTCCTGGGGCTGCACGATCAAGCAGAGCGGCCCTGTGACAGTGACGGAGCCTTAGAGACGTTGGGCGAGCGATTTCGTGATTTCGATGCCTGGGATGCGGAGCGCAGGGGTGAGCCGGTGCGGTTCCGGGTGCGGGGAAAGGACTTCGAGCTTCCTGCCACGCTGCCCGCGATCATCCCGATCCGGGCGATGCGGCTGCGGCAGAGCTATGGAGCAGAAGCGAGCGTTCCGCCCGATGTGATGACGGACCTGGCCCTGTCGATTTTTGGAGAAGAGCAGCTTGATGAGCTGCTGGCAACCGGGGTAGACATCGAGCTTCTGGCTGAGATCGTCAGTTGGGCGATCGAGCAGTACACCGGAGCCGGGAACGGTTCGGCCCCGGGAAACGCATCCGGTCCCGAAGGAGTTCGGGACGTACCCTCGACATCATCAGCCACTGGAACCTAGTTGAGGCGGACTTTCAGAGGGACTACGGGATTGATCTGGCAGCAAGCGTGGAGGAGATGAGCTGGCGGAGGTTTTGCGCGCTTCTGGCAGGCCTGTCACCGGGATCGACCACGGTGGCTTTGATGGGCGCGAATGATAAGAGCGTTTACGAAGGCGCTGAGGCGGAAGAGATGGCGCGCAAGCTCTGGCGCTAGTGCGTGGCCGAAAGCCCGATCCACCAGAGCGCTGTCAGCCCGAGAATAAAGGCGAGCATCAGGAGAGGAATGATGCTCCTGATCAGCACGCCTGCCCAGAATTCCCAGCCTTTCGGTCTCATTAGATTGATTTTACCATGGACTTTGCAGGCACAGTAACGGCAAAACTGGAGCTCGTTACCAAGGCGTTTGACGACAGCCTCGATGAGGCTGGAAAAAAGGCCTGGGAAACGGGGAAGAAGCTGACCACGGCTGTGTCCGCGCCGATGGCGGCGGCTGGCGCTGGCATCTTCAGGATGGCGCAGGCACAGGGGGCATGGGCGGAAGAGCTTGGCAACCTGCAGGCGGCAACGGGGCTATCCACGACCAGGCTTCAGGAACTGAAGTACGTCAGCGACATGACGGGGGCGCGTTTCGAGGGCATTACGAACACGAGCGTGCTCTTGCAGCGGAAACTGATGGGCATTGAAGAGGGGTCAGGCCCGGCGGCGGAAGCCATGACGAAACTGGGGGTCAAGATCAAGGATTCGCACGGCCAGATGCGGTCGATGAACAACCTCTTGCCAGAGGTGTTCGCGGCGCTGTCGAAGGTTAAGAACCCCACTCAGCGAAACGCTCTGGCTGCGCAGATCTTTGGACGCTCCATGGCGGATGTCGCACCGATCCTTGCGATGTCCAAAGCTGAGCTCGACAAAATGACGGCGGCCGCGCACGCATCGGGCAAGGTGATGGGCGAGGACACAGTGTCGAAGTTGCAGACGTTCGACGACCAGGTGGGGGCTGTGCAGCTGCGGATACAGGGGATGGCCACGCAGGCGCTTGGGGCGTTTCTGGCGTTGCCGGGCCCAATCCAGGAAGTGGTGCTCGCGTTCGGCGGGCTGGTGATGGCTGCCGGGCCACTCTTGCAACTCTCGGCAGTGCTGAAGGCGATGAAGGTGGCACAGCTCGGGACGGTGCTGGCGGCGAACCTGCAGAAGCTGGCGTTCCTTAAGGCATGGGCGGCTGCGCTCGGGCCGATCGCGCCGGTTCTGATAGCCATTGCAGCCGTTGGGACAGCCGCCTACGTGGTGGTTCGGTACTGGAAGCCGATAAAGGCGTTCTTCGTGAAACTCTGGGATGGCGTGAAGACGGCGTTCGTAGCCGCGTGGGAGTTCCTGAAAAAGCTGTTCCTCAACTACACTCCGCAGGGTCTGCTCTTCAAGCACTGGGACCAGATCAAGAGTTATTTCGCGAACCTTTGGGACGCGGTCTATAACGCGACGGTGGGGAGGCTGACGAAGCTGTTCAAGTGGATCTGGGACCAGATCAAGGTGGTTGGGCGGTGGTTCGGCTTCGGCGCGGGGGCGTCAGCGGCGCCAGCTCCAAAGGCCGCGAGCGCCACAGCGGGGGGCGCGGGCGGCAGGCGTGGTGACTCGGACGGCCGCGTCCGCGCCTGGGACAGAGAGATCGTGATGGAGCTGAAGAAGATCAACGCCAACACACAAAAGAAGGCATACGCCTGATGGCTCTTGCAGACAAGTTGACAATCGCTGGCAAAAAACTCCACCAGGACAGCAAGGGGATGACGGGCACGATCTCATATCTGGTGCCGGAAGCCGACATATTCAACCCGGCACTACCCCTACCGGGGTGGCCCTGGCCGGGGCCGCACGACCTGCCTATGCTGCGATGTGTGGGGGCGGACTGGAGCGAGGAGGAGTCTGGGCTGTGGCGGGCTGAATACGAATACTCCACGGAGCGGCAGCTGGGGGAGGAATTTGCGGAGATATCAAGCGATTGGAGCGCCGAACTCGTGGATCAAACACGGGGCTACACGTGGGAGGACGCCGAAACTTCGGTGGACATCGACATCCCCACGCCGGTGCCGTTGATTGAATACACGATGAGGATGAAGGAGACGGCGCCGGCGTACAATGCTATTTCGGCTGCTATCAACTGTGTGAACGACCGTGTCTTCAGAGGTTTCGCGGCTGAGCACCTGCGCTTCGACGGGGCGTCCACGTCAGAAAGCTACGACATCAGCGGCAGGGTGGTGAGCTGTCAGAGCACGTACAAGTTCATGGGGAGGACGGTGTCGTGGCAGCAGGTGTGGCGGCCTCCGCTCATTGCGAGAGACGGCAGCGGGCGGGAACGCTACTACCAGGGGCAAGACTCGGGTAAACCCGACTACTCGGTCGCGCTCGACGGGCAGCCCATCTACGTCGCAGGGACGGCAGGGACGGGGGCGTGGGACAAGCCCCAGGACGAGGTTGCATCGGCCCTTCGGGGCCGGTGAGGATTGAAACACGAACCCCTGGGTTCCGGGGCTGTCGCGGCCTCCGAAGAATCAGGGGCCGACGGATCCAGCAGAGGCCAAGCAAGCCTACAAAGACAGCCAGCAGCAGCGGCGTCTGGAGCGAGGGGTGCGGCAGTGGAAGCGTCGCGAGATGGCGGCGCTCGACCCCGTAGAGCAGGCGAAGGCGTCCCGGAAGGTGCTGCAGTGGCAGGAAGGGCTGGACTCGCACATCGAGGCGGTGAATGTGCGGAGGCACGCCCAGGATATCCCGCTGCTGAAGAAACAGCCGGAGCAGGAGCGGGTGGTGTTCGCGCCGGATGCGGTGCGGAGTGCGAGAAGCGCCGGGGCACGGCGCAGATCGATCAAGCTGCAGGCTGAGGCTCGCGAGCAGGCGCAGTATGAGAAGCAGCGGAATACCGTGGTGCGGGAGTGGATGGATTCGAGCTCGAAGCCGGCTTCGATTGTGACGAAGACCGCGGCGGCAGAGGCGTTTGGCGGCGGAACGGTGTGGAATCCGAGAGGCCACAAGCCGGACCCGGAGGTGGTGAAGAAGACCGTGGAGGTGCTGCGCAAGATGCACGCGCAGACGCAGAAACATCTCCAGCTGGAGGGCGTCAAGAGCATCAGGCTGTACCGGGGGGTCAAAGAGGCATATGACGGCATCGGGAGCATAGAGGCCTGGACGGAGTTCGAGGCGGTAGCACGGAAGTTCGCCGGTGAAGGTGGTATAATACTGGCGGAAGAAGTTCCTGCAGCGAGACTGCTCTTCGGGCACCGGGTTCCGGGCTGGAAGGATAGCAAGAAGTTCGGGGCTCAATTGGAGTGGCTGGTGTTGCCACCAGAAGGCTTAGAATGAAATACATCGAGTACAACACGGTTGATGGAGGCAAGGTGATCCGCCGTCTTGCGGAAACGGATGAGGATCGAGCGTTTTTGCACGCGGAGGCAATGGCGGGGAGGACCAGCATCGGTGACGGCTGGGACCGGAAGGATCGGGAGCGCGTAGCGCGTGAGATGAAGGCCGAGGAAGAGGCGGAGGCCAGGAAGGCCGCCAAAAAGCCGCGATAGCACCACCAACAGCTGAAGATTTGATGAGAAGCCCCACCGGGAGACCGGGCGGGGCTTTTTTTCTGGGACGGACCGCGAGAGCGGGAGAGCCGACCGGGCTTTAAGCGGGCGAGGCCTACCGGGGCCGCAGAAACACGGGAGACAAAACAATGACAGACGAGCAGACAAACCAGACACAGCAGCCGATGGACGGGACGAATGGGACCGATGGGACTAATGTCGGAGCCCAGACCACGACGCCGCCTGAAGGCGAAGAGAGGCGGTTTACGCAGACTGAGCTGAACACGATTCTCGCGCGGGAAAAAGCCGCGTGGCGGAGATCCGCGGACGACGAGCGCAGGTACCACGAGTCGCGCCGGGAGGCGGGAATGCCAGAGTTGCACTACAAGCCTTCGGCCGAACCGTCCGCGTTGCATCGGCCCTTCGGGGCCGGATCAAAGGACGCCGGACTGTGCGGGCGCATGCGATTTCCCGCCACGGCGCGGAATGTTTCCGGGCAGTCGAGCCGTGCCGTCAACCCAGGGCGGGCTAAGCCTCGGTGAGGAAGTCCAGTATCTCGCTCAGGCTAAAGTCCGCAGCGCACATTGTCTCGTCGGCGGCGCCGTAATAGACAGTGACGCAGTCGCCCTCCACCAGAGCGCCGCAGGTGAAGACGACGTTGTTCACGAAGCCGTTGGCCTCGTACGGGGCATCCGGCCGCAGGATGGGGCCCGCGCCTTTGGCGAGCAGCCGCTCGGGGCGGTCCGGGTCGAGCAGCAGCGCCCCCAGGCAGTAGTGATCGGCCCCGGTGGCGGCGTGATAGATTTCGAGCCAGCCACGCTCGGTGAGGATGGGAACGGTCCCTCCGCCCACGCGGCCGCTGTCCCAGCCGGACGCGCCTCGTCCGAGCAGGAAATGATGCTCGCCCAGGCTCATCGGGTCCGGGCCGTACGCCACCCACATGGACGGTCCGGCGAGCATTCCGCCAAGCGGCCTGTGAAGCGCGGCGAAGCGCCCGTGAATCTTGTCGGGAAACAGCATCGCGTCCATGTTCTCGGGAGGGAAGATGATGCCGGACTTCTCGAACGTGACAAAGTCGCGCGTGGTTGCCAGGCTCTGCACGACGCCATCCGGCGAGACCGCTTTGTAAACGATGTAGTACGTATCCCCTAGCTTTGTGATCCGGGGGTCTTCGAGCCCGTAGCGCTCACTCGGCCTATCGGGCATGATGGCGGGCTTTTCGTCCACGGTGAAGCGGCGGCCGTCGCTGCTTCGCGCCAGGCGCAGGTGCGAGATGGACGTGAGCATGGTCCCGTCGGGGAAACCGACAACCCTCGGGTCGCTGGTGTTGATGGCGGGGTCGTCGCGGCGGCATTCGCGGATGGCTATGCGGGCATCCGTCCCCTCGCAGACGAGGTACGGCACGCGGCAGATGGCGGGATCGGGCGAGAGAGGCCGCTCAGCAACGCGCATGAGCATGAGCACTTCGCCTTCATGGCGGATGACACCGGCATTGAACGAACCAATGACTTCGAAGCCGGACTGCGAAGGCTTGACGTCGCGCGGGGCGACAAGGGGATTTTCGGCGTATCGGACAGATCTGATCACGGTTGGGCCTTTCTCGGAGATCGCGCTTTCGGGAGGGTATTCGGCAGCGGCGGCGGGAAAGCCTGCGCGCTGTTTAGGCGACTGGTAGAATTACTGGTTTTTGGCCGATATGGCCCGAAAGCCCGCTGAAATCGGGGCTCCGGACGTTTTTGTGACGGCAACAACGCAGTTTGGCACGTTTCTTGCAGTTAATAAGGTGGAGGGCTGGTACAACAGAGCGCCATGCCCACATTTTTGCTATTGGATTGACGACACGGCAAAGCGCGTCGGGGTGTTCGTTCACCAGCAGGCTGTCAAGGAGGCAAAGCCACTTGTGATACTGTCACGCGGAAATATTCTTGTTGTAGATGACGAGGTCAACCTCTGTCGTATCCTTGACGCCAAACTCACCAAGAGCGGTTACCAGGTCGTGACTGTCCATGATGGACTTCAGGCCGTGGAGAAGGTTCAGGAGCGGCAGTTCGACCTCGTGTTGCTCGACCTCATCCTGCCCAAGCTCGACGGGCTGGAGGCGCTCGAGAAGATCAGAAAGATCAACGCGGAGCTTCCGGTCATCATCATGACCGCCTGCGAGAACACCGACGCCGTCACCCGCGCCCGCTCACAGGGCGCCGCGGCGTTCGTGAGCAAGCCGTTCGATCTCGACCGCTTGGTGATGCTGGTCCAGAACACGTCCAGCGAAGGCCGCTCGATCGCTTCAGAGACGACGGTCATGGACGGATCGGGCATCTTCCGCAAGAACCAGATTCTCACCATCGAGACTCCGGAACAGACCGGCGCGACGGTGCAAGCAAGGCTGGAAGCACGCACCGACGCCAGGCTCTCGCTCGGGCTTGTTGACGCATCTCAGGCCGGCCTGATTCCCGCGCAGGGGGACGTGCAGGTGCACATTCCCGCTCCCGACGCTCTCTACAGGTTCACGACGGCCGTTCTCGGAAACGGTGGGGACGGGTCTGTGGCGCTGTCTCTGCCGCAGCTTATGTACCGTATCCAGCGCCGCAAGAGCCCGCGCCTCGGGCTTAAGGCCCCGATTACCTGCCGGGAACCGGGCGCGCGCAGCCAGCGCAAGGGCTATACCGAGGACATCGGACTCGAAGGGATGAGCATCGTCATTCCGGCGCAGGTTGCTCCGGGCAAGACGCTCAAGATCGAGTCGGGCGCGGTGCTTCATCTGGACAGCGTGCGCTGCGCCGGCGAAGTTCTTCGCTGTGAGCCTGTCCACACCGGTGGACGTGATCGGTGGAAGATCGCGCTGAAGTTCACGGAGCCCGATCCGAATCTGCGCAGGGCGATTTTGCAGCACCTCGCGCTCTCCGGATAGACGCACCCGGACGGCTGCCGGAGCCGGCTTTCTTTGTAACGCGCCGCCTGACCAGGGCGGCGCGTTTGCTGTACGGGGTTCCTGCTGGAACCGGCATTCTGGTATCGGGCAGGCGCGATGTGGTATCATCTGCCCCGGAATGAGCGCATCCGAAACAGATCCCCCCATCACCAGCGGCACGGAGCACGCGGAGGCGCACGGGGCCGCCCGCAGGCCGCCGAGCAGGCCGAAGGCGCTGGTGCGAGCGCTGCGCCCCAAGCAGTGGTCCAAGAACCTGTTCGTGTTCGCCGGCCTGATCTTCGCGGGCGAGTTGCGCAATATCGAGGCGGTGGGTGTGACGCTGGCCGCGTTCGCCTGCTTCTGCGCGCTGTCTTCGGCGATCTATTTGATCAACGACGTCGCGGACAGGGAACGCGACCGCCTGCATCCGCGCAAGCGATTCCGCCCCATTGCCAGCGGCGCTCTGCCAGTTGACGCGGCACTGGCGGCATTCGTGGCGCTGTCCGCGGGGGGAATCGCCGCGGCCGTTTTCATCGGATGGAAGTTCGGGCTGATCGCGGCGGGGTACTGGCTGCTGATGCTCGCGTACACGTTTGTGCTGAAGCACGAGGTGATTCTGGACGTGTTCGCGATTGCGGCGGGATTCGTGCTGCGGGCGTTCGCGGGCGCGGTGGCGATTGACGTCAAGATCTCCTCGTGGCTGATCATATGCACGACATTCGCCGCACTTTTTCTGGCGCTCAGCAAGCGGCGCGCCGAGCTTGCAACGATTGGCGATAACAACTACAAGCAGCGGCGGTCTCTGGAACACTACAGCATCGGCTTCATAGACCAGATGATCAGCGTCGTGACGGCCGCCACGCTCGTCTGCTACATGCTCTACACGGCTCAGTCAGAGACGGCGATGCAGCACAGTGGCCTGATGCTCACGATTCCGTTTGTGCTGTACGGCATCTTCCGCTATCTGTATCTGGTGTACCGCAAGGACCAGGGCGAGACCCCGGAGCAGATGATCGTGGAAGACCACCCCCTGCTCGTAAACCTTTTGATATGGGCGGCGCTGTCGGCGCTGATTATGTGGAGATACTGACACGGATGAAGATCGCCTTTGTGGGCACGAGAGGCGTGCCGGCCAGCTACAGCGGATTCGAGACGTTTGTGGAGCAACTCGGTGCCCGGCTGGCCGAAAGAGGCCACGATGTGGTGGTGTACTGCCGGTCGCATCACATCAAGTATGAGGGCCGGGAGTATCGCGAGATGCGTCTTGTGAAGCTCTGGACGGTGGCGAACAAGTACCTGGACACGATAGTGCACAGCCTGCTCTCGATGTTTCACGCGGCCATTCGAGAGAGGCCAGACGTTATCTATGTCTGCGGGCAGGGGAACGCCCTGACGCTGCTCATTCCGAAGATCTACGGCATTCCGGCGATTATCAATGTGGACGGCCCGGACTGGGAGCGGCAGAAGTGGGGGCGCTTCGCGAGCTGGTTTCTGAAGAAATCGGAAAAGATCGCGGTGGAGCTGGCCAAGGTCGTGATCGCCGACTCGCGGGCGGTTCAGGACTACTACAGGCGCAACTACAACGCGGACACCACATTCATTGCCTACGGCGCTGACATTCCCTCCGCGCGCCCGGGCAACGGCACACTCGAACGGTTCGGGCTGAAGGACCGGGAATACTTCTTGTTCGTGGGCCGTCTGGTTCCGGAGAACTGCGCGGACCATCTGGTGCGGGCGTTCGAGAAGCTGAAGACGGACAAGAAGTGCGTGGTTGTGGGCGATGCGCCTTACGCCGAGGACTACATCGCCTCGCTGAAAGCGACGGACAATCCGAACGTGATCTTCACGGGATACGTGTTCGGCGACGGCTACCGGGAGCTTGGCAGCCATGCGTATGTTCACTGTCTCACGAGTGAGGTGGGCGGCACCCACCCGGCGCTCGTTGAGGCGATGGCGTTCGGTAACTGCGTGATTGTGAACGATATCCCGACGAACATCGAGACAATCGGCGACGCGGGGATAAGCTACAAAGGGCGCGACGGCGCGGAGTCGCTTGCCGAGGCGCTGCAGTGGACGCTCGACCACCCCGAAGAGGTGGAAGCGCTGCGCGGCAAGGCGCGTGAGCGGGTGCGGACAGAGTACTCGTGGGACGTGATCACGGACCGGTACGAGGAGCTTTTCGGGCAGGTCGTCAAGGGCGGCTGAGTGGGCGCACCCAAGTTCACTCGAACGGATGCTGCTCCGGCTATCGGAACATACAACGAACGCTCTCTGCACGCGGGAATCCGGCAGTGGTATCTGCGGCCTGGCGATGTTGCCGAAGCAACCGTGGCGGGCTTTGTCGCGGACATTCTGCGGGACGGACTGATTATCGAGATTCAGACGCGGAACCTGGGCGCGATGAAGGCGAAGCTACGGGCGCTGCGGGAAGGCTACAGGCTGCGGGTGGTGTATCCGATCGCCGTCGAGCGCTGGATTGTTCACATCTCGGTTGATGGCGAGCTGATACGGCGGCGCCGGTCGCCCAAACACGGGGGCTGGTTTGATGTTTTCAGCGAGCTTGTCTCGATATCGCAGGGGGTCTGTCACCCTGGCTTCGCGCTGGAAGTACTTCTGACGCGCGAAGAGGAGATTCGCTGCCAGGACGGCAAAGGAAGCTGGCGGCGCAAGGGAACGAGCATTCTGGACCGCAGGCTTCTGGAGGTGGTGGACAGCAGGCTGTTCGAGACGCCGGACGATTTCGCGCGGCTTCTGCCGGGAAACCTGCCGCGGCGGTTCACATGCAGGGACATTGCTACAGCGGCAGGCGTCTCGCGCAAGCTCGGCCAGAAGGCGGCCTACAGCCTGCGGAAGATGGGTGCGCTGACACTTGCTCCGCGCCCGGGCCGCGAGTATGTTTACGAGCGTGCCCAAACCCCTGTCCCGGACACGCAGGAGTAATCAGTTGCGATGGTGAAGAAACGATGGCAGTCACGCAGGACCGTCATCCTGCCGGAGAAAACAAATCTATGAACCCAACCTCACGCTCTCAGCGCAGCCCTTGGCTGTTTGTTCCCACCCTGTATTTCATGCAGGGGCTCCCCTATATGATCGTCACCGGCGTCTCGATGCTCGCCTATCGCAAGATGGGGGTCGGTGTGGCCGATATCACTTTATGGACCAGCCTTGTGACCTGGCCCTGGGTGCTGAAGATGTTCTGGGGCCCCATAGTGGACGCCAATTCGACAAAGCGCAACTGGATAGTCTGGACGCAGGGATTGCTATTCCTTGGCATGCTGTTGGTCGCGTTCGGGCTTCATCTGCCCGTGTTCTTCACGTTCACACTCACAGTCTTTTTCACAATGGGGTTCCTGTCGGCCACGCACGATATTGCTTGTGACGGGTTCTATCTGCTGGCGCTGGACAAGGCCCAGCAGGCGTTCTTTGTTGGGATTCGCTCGGCGGCGTTTCGCGGCGCAATGCTTTTTACGAATGGCGTAATTGTCGTTATCGCCGGCATTCTGGAGGAGCGCGGTCACCCGGCGGCGCACAACTGGACGATTGCGTTTCTTGTCGGGGCCGCAACGTATGGCATCTGCTACCTGTACGGCCTCTGGGCGCTTCCGAGGCCAGCCGAGGACGTTCAGGGCGGCGTGCGTGAAGAGGGCAAGGGGGTTCCGTTCGTCGAAGCGGCGGTCACCTACTTCAAGCAGCCGAAGATCATCTGGGTGCTTCTGTTCATCCTGCTGTTCCGGGTGGGCGAGGCGATGGTGATGAAGATCGCGCCGCTGTTCCTGATTGATCTCCCGAGCAAGGGCGGCCTCGGCGTCTCGACCGTTCAGGTCGGTGTTATCAACGGCACGGTGGGAATGATCGCCCTCACGGTCGGAGGACTGCTGGGCGGCATTCTGGTCGCGAAGTACGGCTTCAAGAAGACACTCTGGCCACTCGTAATCTGCATGCACACCCCGATTCTGCTGTACGTATGGGCCGCCTACACGCGGCCGCACCTTGCGGCAATCTACGGTGTGGTCGCGGTTGACAACTTCGGCTACGGGTTCGGCCTTGCAGCCTACATGGTTTATCTGATGCTGGTGTCGCAGACGACGAAGTACAAGACGTCGCACTACGCGATCTCGACCGGCATCATGGCGCTCGGCGCGATGGGCGCGGGGATCGCCAGCGGATATCTCCAGGAATGGCTGGGGTACGCACGGTTCTTCGTGGCGTGCACTCTCTGCACCATTCCGGCAACGCTTGTGCTGTTCTTCATCCCGATGTACGACAGCACGCCGGATGAGGAGGCGCCCGCGGACCAGATTGAAGACGCCTCAGCCGCTGAGTCTTAGCCGCTGAGGACGCGCCAGGCGGCCAGCACGAGAGTGGACAGCGCCAGCCCGGGCAGCATGGGTTCGAGGCCGAGCCAGTAGCCGCCCGGGCGCAGAGCGCCGGCGATCAGCCAGAGGATGGATGCGCCTGAGCCGGCCGCCATGGCGAGCAGACACCATGCGTGCGGCATGCGCTCCTTCGAGAAGTAACTGTCGAGCACGGGCACGAGCAGCCCCGGGACGCACGCGGTGCCGATGGAGTACCAGAGGCTGACCACGCTCGGTATCAGGAGGGCGAGGGCAACGGCGAGGACTCCCGTGGCGGCGAGTCCCCATCGCGTGTAGCTCTTCACGCCGTCTTCGGAGGCTTCCGATCGAGCCCGCCACACGACATCGCGCCCCAGCGTAACAGCCCCCAGAAACGTGTACGACAGCACGGTGCTCATGACGGTGGCAAGCAGCCCCACGAAGAACATGCCTTTGAGCCCGGAGGGCAGGATGGCTTCGGCCAACGCAAGGTAGCTCATTTTGGGGTCGGCAAGATCGGGCAGAGCAGCGCGCGCGTACAGCCCGGCGGTTGTCGTGAAGAAGTCGAACACGAACCAGAACAGGATGGAGACGAGGATCCCATTGCGGGCCACCCTGCCGGACTTCGCCGCATAGCAGCGCTGATGGAAACCCGGGTCAACGAGCGTCCACATTGCAATGAGAAACCAGACCAGAATGAACTGCCAGTTGTTGCCCCCAAAAGGCTGAAAGTGTCCGGTGGGCAGATGCGAGGTGAGGAACGAAAGCCCCCCGTAGCGCATCACCGCCATCGGAACGATGAGCCCGAACCCCAGGAACATGAGAGCGAACTGAAACACGTTGACGCGGATGTCGGTGCGCAGGCCGCCGTTCGCGACATAGAACGTGGACAGAACGGCTCCGAGCACGACGCACACCCACAGAGGCCATCCGGTCACCATCTGCCCCAGCACTCCGAGGATGAGGATGTACGGCGCCGGACTCACCATAACGAAGACCATGAGCGATCCGAGGATTGCGGGGACACGTCCGTAGTGCAGGGCCAGCCGGTCGGGGATCGTGTAGAGCGCCGCGGCGCGGACCCGGGGCGCAAGAAATAAGGCGAAGATCAGAGCGAAGACGTAGTAAGGCAGGCCGAACACGACCCAGTTCGCGACGCCGTACATGTATGAGAACTCGCCGACACCCAGGATTCCGCCGTACCAGGTGGCCACGAGTGTCGCGACCAGCGCGGGCAGAGTGACGGTACGGCTCGCGACGAGGTAATCCTCGGTGTCGCTCCCACGCGAGTGATAGACGCCCATTCCGATGGCGACAGTAAAGACGAGATAGCCGACCACGATTGTGAGGTCAGCCGGGGACAGGTGAATCAAGCCCGCTCTCCCGGAGCGAAGATCGGGGCGTCGCGCGCCGCGCGCCCCATGCAGACCAGAACAGGGCCTTCGCTCACCACGATGGACGTGGGACCGCCCGATGCGGCATTGCTGATGCTCTCGCGCTTACCCATCTCGAGCGGCTCATTTTCGAGAGGGTATTGCAGCCCGCTGAGTGTGACCCGCGCACGCCCGAACAGCGGGATAACCGAGATTCGCCGCCCGCGCCTGGCCTCGAAGTCCCAGCGACCTTCCAGAAGGAATACATCCTCGATGGAGGTGTGAAACGTGATGCTGAGGCGGCCGCGATACTTGAGCAGCAGAGACAGGTTGCTGATGCTGTGGTCCACCCTTCGCCCGAGCCCGCCCACGATGGAGACATCGCTGGCACCCCGCCCAGCGAGAAGGCAGAGCGCCTTGTCGAGATCGGTGAACTCCTGATCGGACGCCGGGACCCACTCGGTGGCGGACAGCACCCCGCGCGTGAGTGGGCTGACGCTGTCGAAATCGCCGAAGACGGCCATGGGCATTACGCCGAAACGGCGGCAGGTGTTTGCCCCGCCGTCCGCGCAGCAGATCTGGGACGCTCCTGCCGCGAGCGCCGCCCAGATGCGGCGGCCCGGAGGCGCGCCATTCGCGACGAGAAGGATTCTGCCGGAGGGCTGGCACATATCTGCACGCAAGGGAGTGGTGGGCCCACCCGGATTCGAACCAGGGACCAAGCGGTTATGAGCCGCCCGCTCTGCCGCTGAGCTATGGGCCCGCGCGAGAAGGATTGTAGCACGAACCCCGGACACGGGCAACACGCTACGCGCTCCCGGGGTACTTCCTTCTGAAGTGTGTAAATTGGAGTCTGCTCTTGTCTGCTGAATGGCTAAGCAGCCTGCTCGGGCTGCTGTTTCCTCGCCTTCCTTCTCCTCAGTTCCCAGATGTCGCTGCCCGACCAACGGTCGTTCAACCAGGAATAGACTCGATACACAGC
>JBPOJE010000053.1:0-4419 GCA_052033935.1 Armatimonadota bacterium | reverse complement strand
CCTGCCGCATTACATCAGCTGACGCTATACTCCTCATCGGGTGCTCCTCTCGACTGGTTTGCAGTCACAGACTCTTTCGAGACAGGAGCACCCTCCGCCTTTTTACACACTACAAAACTACGCTACCTGTGCAGGGAGGAACTGGTGGGGTCGGATGGCTCCGCTTGCGGCGAACCCTTTCTGGAGAGGTATTCGTACTTCTCCGAGCGACCGCCGTCGCTCAGAATACGCGGGCTGGCGGCGACGCTGCCGCACTGGTGAACCTGATTGGGGAGGGGAAGAAAAGTAGCGGAGGTCGGACTTGAACCGACGACGCCGCGGGTATGAGCCGCGTGCTCTGACCAACTGAGCTACTCCGCCACGCTGCGCGCTCCGGGCGGCTGCCGCGCCCGGGCCGAATGCGTGTCTATTTTACCCCAAACGTCAACGCAAGCACAATGCCAGCGGTGCGCGCGCAGTGTTCACATTCAGGACGGGAGCAGAAGAACCGGTGGAGACATCCTGGGAGCCGGACGTCTCCACCGTCTGTGAGGCAGATGTCAGGGTGCGGCGGGGCCGCCGGTCTCTGGCTCGGGCTCCGGCTCCGCCGGCGCGGCCGGGCTTGAGCGGTGGCGCGTCCCGCGGCTGATGCGCTCTTTCAGGGTCTTTGTGAGCTTTGCGTTCTGCTCGGGGGTCAGCAGGGCTCTGACGCCCACCCAGAAGTCTATTCCGCCCTCGGCCAGCTGCTCCTGAATTCCGCGGATCTGAGAGACGACGCTTTTTGCCTCCGCGGCGTCCGGCGCGCTTGCGAGCATGATCTCGGACACCCGCCGGTAGAGCGCCGGGAGCTGATCGAGCAGAGGTCGACTGCTTTCTGCCTTGCGCTCGGCCAGGGTCTTTATGGCCGCTTTCTGATCTTCCGCGAGGCCCAAGGCCGAACCGAGCCGCGGCATGTCGAGGGGTCCCGGGGCAAGCCACTCCGTGCCAGACAGAGCAGACCCGCGGGGCGGCACCGGACGCTTGGGCGCACGGTCGCGTCCGGCGGGCACCGCAGGTCCCTTACGCTGGTCCTGCACTTCGGAAAGAGCCGGGGATACCACTGCCAGGACAATGAGGGCCGAGGCAGCCGAAAGGAAATAGGCGATTGTCTTCATTTTCCACCATCCTGTTTGCGGGTCACGCGGTCGAGGGCTTCCTTCGCCGCTGACGAGTCCGGATTGGCTTTCAGCGCTGTTCTGAAGCACGCAGCAGCCTCGCCGGGCTTGCCCTGCGCTTCGAGCACCTCGCCCATTCTAATCTGGACGCTGCTCCAGTGTGGCGCGAGCCTGGCGGCCGCGCTGTAGGCCGCCAGAGCCTGATCCAGTCTGCCCGCCGCCTGATAGCAGCGTCCCGCGAAGTAGCGCGGGGCGCCTTTGTCCGGCGCGAGGGCCGCCGCCTGCGAGAACTCAAAGACTGCCGCCTGGTGGTCTCCCTGATCATATAGCGCGCGGGCATAGTCCATTCGGGCCCAGTATGCAGCGGGTTCGAGAGCGACCACGGCCTTCAGTTGCACCAGCGCATCCGTGCCGCGCTTCTGCTCGCGGTACACTCCGGCCAGTTTGCGCCGAAGAAGCACCGAGCGCGGCGACTTCGCCACCGCCGCCTCGAGCGCCTGCCGCGCCTCGGAAGCCTTGCCTTCCCGGACAAGCAGATCGGCTTTGTGGAGTGTCTCCATATCCTCAGCGGCGGGGAGTGCTGGAGGGTTGGTGGAGAGCATCTTCAGCACGATGGACTCGAGGCGCGGCATCTGGTCGAGGCTGATGGTGCCATTGATCAAGCAAGTCACCATGCCGCGGGCGTCGGTATTCACGGCAAGAAGCCAGTCTCCTTCGGGCGATGAGTAAGCCGTGCCCTTCCGGCGTCCCGTGGCATCCGTCAGCAAAGTGTACCAGCCCAGCTGCTCCATTTCGGCGGCATAGTGCGTCACAGCGCCTTCGAGGATCCCGTCAGACGCCGCGCCGCCGCCCTCTGGCACGTAGCGGCGAAGCACGACGGAGTTGATGCCGTCGAGCGCCGGATCGCGCCGTTTGAGGCCGGCGAGCACTGGCCCCTCGATTCTTAGTTCCTGCTTCTTGATGACGTTGGCGGCCTGCTTGATGACCGGTTCGGGTGGTGCGCCTGGCGCGGCGGAAGCGATGGCGCAGATGGCAGCCAGCAGCATGGAATTGACAGAGACGGCAAACAGGCGATTGAGCATCAGAGCCACTCCTCGGCGCTGGCGTCTGTGATCCAGGACAGGGGATCTTCAGTCTCAGCAGCGGCAACGAGCGGGGCAAGGCCCGTGGAAACCAGATCGGCGACCCCTTTTGCGACGGACTCCTCGGCGGCAGGAGGGGTGCAGGCGACAAGTTCGGGGTCTGGCTCGAGTTCGGCAAGGAAGCGCACGGGGGTTGGCGCGGGTATCTGGCTCCGGACCGCTGAGGCAACCGCCCGGGGGCGCGAAGCAACCGCAGCAGTGGCGCCCATTCTTCTTGAGGCAGGTTTTGGCCCCGTGGGGCCTGCCTTGACCTTTGAACCAGCCGCGACTGCGCGAGTGTCCACAATCGGCGGCGCGGCCATGCTGTCCGGCGCTGGCTGCACGACAGCCTTGGGAGCATTTGTCGCAGTGGCGGTCGGCGGTGCCGGGACCGAAACCGTGTGATGCACGGGCGCGGGGCGCAGCAGAAGAATGGATCCGGCGACGATCGCAACTAGGGCGGCAGCGCTGGCTGCCAGCCCGTTCCATAGCGGCTTCGCCGCCAGCCACTGCGTCCGTTTCGCACCGTGGGACGATTGCTCAAGCAGCGGGAGCAGGCGTGCCCACCCGTCTTCGGCAGGTTCGGCGCGCTCGAGTATCCCAAGCGCCGCAAGGGTGCCGCGAAGCTCCTCGAAACTACTGCTGCATGAGGCACACGACAGCAGATGCGCGGCAACCTCAGCGCGTTCAGCGGGGTTCAGCCGGTCATCAAGAAACAGTGATATTCTTCTTTGAACCCGACGGCAATTCACTGCGGAGTTCCTCAACACTCATGTAGGGCGCGAGCGCCCTCCGGAAAGCCTCGCGTGCTCTATGCAGGCGCACGTTGAGAGCGTTCACCGAGCACCCCACCACCTCGGCGATCTCCTCGTAAGAAAGATCCTCGATATGTCTCAACACTATCAGTATCCGGTAATGTGGCGGCATAGCCATCAGAGCCGCCTGGACCGCGTCCCGCGCGGCCTTTCGCTGCAGGAGCCGCTCAGGATCGGCCTCCGTGTTCTTGGAGACAGGCTCCCAACTTGAATCGCTGGAAAGCTGATCCACCGAAACCACGGGCTTCCGCTTTCGCAATTCGTCGAGGGATAGGTTGGTGGCGATGCGGTAGATCCAGGTGGAGAACCTTGCGTTCCCCCTGAAGCTGTCGAGAGACCTGTGGGCCCGCAGGAAGACCTCCTGCTTCACATCCTCCGCATCGTCGGGGTTGCCGAGGATTCGAAGGACGAGATTGTAAACCCCGGGGGCGTGGCGCCTGTATAGCTGCCCGAACGCGTCTAGGTCCCCCGATCTGGCGAGGCTGACAAGATGACTCTCATCGAACTGCAAGCGTCTTGATCCTCACCGCCATCGTGTCCCCAGCCCTATGACGGGTTCTGGCGTTCCGATCTTAACAGGGCCGGCGCGGGCAGGCGTGCGCCGCGCTGTCCACCGGGCTCGCGGCTGCGGCCGTCAATCCGTGTAATTCGGAGTGGTCTGCAACAGGCCGAGCAACGCCGCTCGCCGCACGGCCTGAATCCGGTTTGAGACATTGAGTTTGTCGTAGATACGGGCGATGTGGAAGTCAACGGTGCGCTTGGAGCAGTAGAGTTTTGAGGCGACTTCTTTGTTCGACTTCCCCTCGATGACGAGCCCGAGCACCTCCGATTCACGCTTGGTCAGCCGAACCTGGAGATCGCTATTCGGCGTCCGGCGAATGTTCCCTTGCCATTCCCGTTCTCCTTTCGGTCTCAAGGACGAGCAAGTCACAGGCACCCGTTGCTCGCGCGAGTGCGGCATCCCTGCGCAGTCAGAACTCCCGGGCTTCGCGCCGAGCATCCTGGTAGTGCGGCGGCAGACAACAAGACACATCCAGCACGGGTCTGCCCTCGTGCCGTCCCCGCCTACAGCATCCGTCAGGGCGCCGCGACATAGACGGCATCACGGGACCGCTCGCAACCATGTGGCGGGTTCCCTTTCCGTGCCTGTCCCGCAGGTTTCTGTCTGGTGATTATACCGGGTTGATTCGTGCCGCGCAATCGTCGCCCGGTTGTTGCGGCAGGGTAGCGTAGTTTTGTAGTGTGTAAAAAGGCGGAGGGTGCTCCTGTCTCGAAAGAGTCTGTGACTGCAAACCAGTCGAGAGGAGCACCCGATGAGGAGTATAGCGTCAGTTAATGTAATGCGGCAGG
>JBPOJE010000090.1:0-7508 GCA_052033935.1 Armatimonadota bacterium | reverse complement strand
GGATACTACGACTTCGAACTGTTCCGGGAAAGGGGGGGTAGATATCCGGTTTCAGGCTGCGGAGATGATTCCCAAGCTCAAAAACCCGTCCAAAATGGAGCTGCCTGAGCTATCTTGGACAGCAGTGGACGAAACCAAAGGCCGCAAGTGCAATTTGTCCGCCACCGATCCATCCCACCCCCATCGTTCTTGCGCGACAGGCAGGGATTCCTGACCCGCGCGGCAAAAGCCCATTTGAGATGTTTGCCGAGCGGCCGATCATTCCCGTCACCCTCGCCTTCGCGGCGGGGTGCGTGCTCGCCATGTGGACGTCGGTGGCGCCCTTCGCGGGAATGGCCGCCTGCGGCATCGGGTGCGCGGCGGCGCTATATTCGCTCGCTTGCGGGCAGCGATCGTGGACAGTGCTGCTGACCGCCGTCGCACTGCTGGGTGTGGCGCGCGCGGCGATGGTGCAGACACCGGGGCCGTGGGACATCTCGCGACTCGCGGGGCGGCGCGGCCCGGTGGTGCTGGAGGGCTACATCTGCAGCGACCCGGCCATCCGCCCGGGACGAGTGCACGTGATGGTGCGGGTGACGGACATCGTCTCGGCGCGGCACGACACCCCGGTCACGGGCACGATCTCACTCAACCTCGCGCGGGAAGCGGCGGTCGTGCTGCTTCGCACGCACGGTGACAGCCTGGAGTACGGCCAGACGCTGCGGTTCGGAGGACGAGTGACCCGCCCGCCAACGGGCAGAAACCCCGGCGAGTTCTCGTTCGAGCGCTACCTTGCCCGCCAGGGCGTCTTCTGCGAGATGTGGACGGACGACCCGGGCTCCCTGATGCTGCTTGACGCGCCCGGCGGATCAGGTGCCATGCGCTGGGCCGCAGCGGCCGGCAAGGCGCTGTGCGGTCTCTTTGGCAACAGGCTGCCCGAACAGGAAGCGGGCCTGGTATCCGGCATGCTCCTCGGCAGCTACACACTTGTGCCCGCGGACCTGATCGAGAACTTCACGCGCAGCGGCACGCTGCACCTGCTTGCCGCCTCCGGCTTCAACTGCGCGCTCATCGTCACCATTTTCTGGCACGGACTTCTGAGGCGGATGAAAGCCCCGCGAATCCCGGCGCTGGCGCTGGTGATCGGCCTCGTCGGATTCTATGTGCTGATGGTAGGCGCGAAGCCGTCCATCGTCCGCGCGGGCGTGGGCGCAAGCCTCTTTCTGGGCGCGCTGATACTCGGGAGGCCAGCGTCCATGCTCGCGGTTCTGTTCGGCACGGCTTTTCTGATCCTGCTGTTCAAACCGCTCGCCATCGCCGACATCGGCTTCCAGCTCAGTTTCGCCGCGGTGGCGAGCATCATCGCCATCGTTCCCCCGTTCCACGCGTGGTCGGCTGTACGAAGCACCCCCGGACAGAGGCTGACGCCCGCCGGGCGGCTCCTGCGGCATCTGATGGACGTGGCGGTGGTGACCTCGGCAGCCACCATCGCGACGCTGCCGATCATCGCGCACTACTTCAGCCGGCTGTCGCTTGTGTCTCTCCCGGCGAACATGGCCGTCGCGGCGCTCGCTGAATGGCTGTTCGTGGCGTCCGTGGCGCTCAGCTTCCTTTTCTGGATACCGGGCCTGGACTGGGCGCTGACGCAGGTGGTGTACGGTCTCGCGGCGGCGGTGGCATGGGTTGTGAACACGATTGGCGGACTGGCGTTCGCGCAGGTCAATATCCCGTCGCCGGGAGTTGTGTGGATCGCCATATACTATGCGGCGATGGCGGCGGCAGTCGTCCGGCTTCGCGCGGCGCTCGCGCGGGCGAAGGAGCCAGCGCCATTCCCCGCGCCGGGGACGCCCCGATGAAGCGCCTGATCGCCGCCGCAGCCATTGCCGCGGCGGCGGTGGCGCTGTGGACTCTGCGACCGCCCGCGCGCACGGTGCGCGTGGAGTGCGTGGACGTGGGCGCGGGACAGTGCTGGATCGTGCGCGGCCCGGGCGGCAGCAGGGTGGTCATCAACTGCGGACGGCTGGCAGAGGGTCCGGACAGCGCGGCGGCCGCGGTCAACGCGCTTGTCCGCTCCGGCACGAACAGCATAGACTGCCTCGTCGCCACTCGCGCCGAACCCGACGCCTGCTCGGGGGTGAAGGCGCTGGCGAAGGAATTTCGCGTGAAGACAGCGGCCGCACCGGCGGACGCGCTCGAAGTGCTACGCAAGAGCGTTCCAGAACTCGACTGGCAGCCTGTCCGGCCGGGAGGAGCGATTGCCACGGTAGACGGGCTGATGCTGTCGCTGGCGGGAAGCGGCCAGAGCGTTGAAGCGATCCTCGTTGAGATGCCCCCCACAAGCATCGCGCTGATAGACAGGCTCTCTCCCGAAACCGTGCGGCAGCTTGCCGCCGAGGCGCCTGCCGCGCTGGTGCTGGGATTCCAAGCATCACGCAGCGGCCCTTCGGCGCTCGGTGCGCTGCATGCGAACGCGGCGGTGCTGCACAGCGGACGTGGCCGCGGCCAGCGGGTTGACTACGGACTTGTCAAGACGCTGCAGGACAGGTGCGAACGGGTGTGGCAGACGTGGCGGAATGGAGGAATCACGCTTCAGGCAAACGGACGCGTCATTCGAGCCGTCGTGACCCACGGCGACCAGCAGTGAAGACGGACCCCCGCGGCCGGCGCGGGGGTCCACAGAACATCTGACGCCCGAAGGAAGTCCTTCAGGCAGGAGCAGTCCGGGCTACTTGAGAGCCTTCTTGATAGCCTCTTCCCAGGCTTTGACCTCTTCAGGCCCCCGGAACCCCTCCCAGACGGCCTTGATCTTGCCGTCCTTGCCGACGAGGTAGTTCTGCGGGATGGCCTCGACGCGGTAGTTCTGCGCCACCTTCTCGGCCTCCTTGCCGAAAAGGACCTGATGCTTCGCCTTGTAGCTGTCGGCGAAATCTTTCACGCGCGATATGGTACGCTCGTCATCCCTGGACACCGAGATGATCTTGACTTTGCTGTGCGTGCGGTATTTCGCGTGCATCTTGACGAGTTCGGGGAACTCGGCGCGGCACGGCGGACACCAGGTGGCGAAGAAGTTGATAAAAACGACCTTACCCTTGTAGTCGGACAGCTTGAACGACCGCCCGGCGGTGTCATTCAGCTTGAAGTCCGGCGCGACGGTGCCCGTGGAAAGGCCCCGCGCAAAGACCGCCGTGGACAGCACACATGCCGCAACAGCAACAAGACCAAGCTTGCGAACAGTTTTTGACATAAGCGATACCTCGTTTGTGAAGCAGGGCCTGTTAGCCCGGATGCCCGGCCTGCTATAATCCTGTAACGTGGCTTTCGAGCGCGAAGTTTCGAATGCCCCGCCGTCAGTTAGACGATTCTTATGCCGCTAGAGTCTCTCGACAACACAACGCGCGCTGCCAGAGGGGCGCCCGGGCGCCGCTGGCGGTGGGCGCGGCTCATGCGGATTGTCCGCATTATAGCACCGGCGGCGCTGGCGATTGCGGCCGGGGCCATTCCCGCCGGAGCCCAGCAGTGGATGATGCACGCCGACGCGCAACCTCGCAGGGTGGCGGCAGACGGGCGCGCGACCTCGCAGATCACCGTCACGGTCTCGTCGGCGCAAACAGGCCCGGCGCCCGACGGTACCGAAGTCCGGTTCAACACCACATCCGGCAGCATCATCCCCGTCGCCCGCCTCACCGCCGGAAAGGCCACAGCCGTTCTGACCAGCGGCACCACCCCCAGCATTGCCCAGGTGACGGTGTTCGTTGGCTCGTCGTCCACGACGGCGGAAGTCGAGTTCGTCGCGGGGGACGTGCAGGTGAAGGAGATCGTGCTGCAGGCCGAGGGAGACATTGCTTACAGCGTTGACCGCGGCCTGCTGATCGGCGCGGATACGACGCTGACCCACGGCGACATCAGCATCAGCGCCGCCACCGTCGAGTTCGAGGAGCAGGTGGGGCAGGTGCGGGCGCAAGGGGACGTGGCCGTGTCGTCGGGCGGCAGTACGATCCACGCGGATGCGCTGTGGTACAGCCCGGAGAACGAAGCCGGGGCCGTGCTCATCGCTGGCCCGTCGCCACAGGTTGTCAGCTTCCGCAGCGGCCTGCTCAAGCTCTCGGCCCCCATCCCAGCCCTCGACATGCAGGCGTTCGAGTTGTTCAGGCCGGACAATACACGCACGTGGATAACGGCGGAGCGGGCCACGATCTGGCCCCGCGAGCGGATTCAGTTCACGCAGGCGGTGGTTTCGATCGGCGGGCGCGACGTGCTTGCGCTTCCTCACTACTTCTACGAGTACCAAGGGAGGGGCCTCAACCCGATTTCGCAGCAGTTCCGCTACACGGAGTACGAGGGGATGGTCCTGGACCTTCCGTTCTACTTCATGTTCCAGAAACAGCAGAGCGCGGGGGTGCGCCTGCGGTATGCGGGCAGAGGGTCATCGTACGGAGGATTCACCACACCGCGTAAAGGTTTCTCGCTGGGACTTGAACATATCTATAACGCTACGGGCGGCGGCGGGAAGCTGTTCGTGGACGATTTCCCGTCGCGCGACAGGTCGCTCGAATGGATTCACGACCAGACACTGCCTGGCGCCAGACGGCTGAACGCATCGCTCAGGTATCAGCCCATTTCGGAGTTTTCGCGCAATGCGGTTTCCGGGTTCGCCAGCTACGGATGGCGGACGGCGGGGCTGGACGTGACGCTGGCAGCGTATGGCAGCCGCAGCAACTCGCGGGAAGACGGCTCCGCCAATCTGGTTGATCTGAACAGCGGGGCGCTCACGGCGCGGCTTGACGCCCGCACGCCATCCAGGGAGATCGGTCATACGGGTCTTTCGTGGCGCGCTTCGGCGGCGCTCGTGAACGGTCCGCTTAGCTACAGCTCTTCAACGGGCACGTCAACCGGTTTTTACCAGACACTGGCGATCGGCATTGCCCGGCGTCCCATCGCCATGCCGCTCAAATCGAGCCTTACCCTCACGGCGGATGCCAGCCAGTCCGTGGGCGCGTTTTCGAGCACAAGCATCCGCGGACGCGCGGCCTGGTCAAAGTCGCTGGGGCGTTCGGGGCATGCTTCGGTGAGCTGGGATCAGGAGTTTCTAAGCGGGCGGACGCTTTCTTCGCCGTACCGGAAGTCGCTCACAGCGTCGGTTTCGGCGGGTAGCGCCGGGGGCCTGCGCGCCTACAGCCATTTCGTCTGGATTCCCGACGACAGCTCGCACAGCCTTCAGATCACCGCGACGAAACCGCTCGGCAAGCTGTATCGCCTCCAGTTGTCGCATGACTTTTCGAGCGCAGGTTATACAGACCTAGACGGACGGCGCTGGAACAGCGGCTATCGCTACTCGAAGCTGTCGCTCTCATGCCAGCTTGGGCTTCTCGACCTGACGCTGTCGTGGAGCCCGCAAGGCCGCGACTACGGCCTCAATCGCGGCAAGAAGCTCTGGCTGGAAATCGGCTCCCGCGCATTCTAGCGAGTTAGACTTTGCCCGCGCCCGCCATCTCTTCGTAAGCCGTAATCGCGCTCTGCGTGCCCCAGTCGCCGTGCCCACGCGCCTGAATGCTCTTGAGAAACAGCAGCACGACGCGCGTGAGCGGCATGGGGAGTCCGAGTTCGCCGGCTGACTCCAGAACGAGCCGGAGGTCTTTGGCCTGCAGGTTCACCTTGAAACCGCCCTCAAAGTCACGGGCGGCCATCTTTGGGCCGAGGTGCGCGAGCATCCAGCTTCCGGCGGCCCCTCCCGCAAGCGCGGGGATGACAGCCCCCCGGTCCAACCCGAGGCGCTCGGCCAGAAGCAGCCCTTCCGCCACACCCACGAAGTTGGCGACGCAAAAGACCTGGTTCACGAGTTTGACGGCCTGACCAGCCCCAGCAGGCCCGAAATGCACGATCGTTTTGCCCATGGCTTCGAACACCGGCATGGCCTGCCGGAAGGCGTCTTCGTCGCCTCCCACCATTATGGCCATCGTGCCGTCCGCCGCACCCGATGGCCCACCCGAGACCGGGGCGTCGAGGAAGCGCACCCCGACCTGTGCGCACGCCTCTGCAATCTCGCGCGCGGCCTTCGGGCCGATCGTGCTCATGTCAATGACGATCTTGCCGGTCCGGATGCCGCTCAGCACGCCGCCGGGCCCGCAGATAACTTCTTTCACGTCCGGCACGTCGCTGACGATGGTGATCGCGATGTCGGCATCAGCGACAGCCCCGGCGGGGCTGCCCGCCCGCTCAGCCCCTAGCTCGGCAAAGGGTTCCTCTCGCTCCCGCGTGCGGTTGTGAACGGTGACGGGGAATCCCGCGCGGACGAGGTTCGCAGCCATTCCCGCCCCCATCGCTCCGAGGCCAATGAATCCAATGCGTGCCTTTTGCATCAAGTGTCCGATCCCTTTCGTCTGAGGTACGCCGACGTCAAAGCTCCTCCGGCTCTACCCGGGCATTATACCCCCAGGCGGCTGCTTCAGTTGAGCGTCGCCGGAATGCTCTGCATTGCCGCTGGGGTAGTGAACCCTTCGGGGGTCGTAATCGAAACAGTGCAGGTGCCCGCCGCGACCGGCTGGAACAGCGTGGTGACACAGCCCTGGCCTCCCGTGAACGCCAGCGGCGCGACGCTGAGCGTGCCGACGCCCGGATCGGAGCTTGCGATCGGGACAGTCACGTTCAGCCCTCCCCGCACGGCCTGATCGGTCTCGCGCAGAAGCGTGGCCGGAGCCAGACGGCAGGAATAGACCTTTACCTGCCTGCTCCCAGACCCAACCGCAGCCTCGATGCTCGCCGGACTTAAGATCATAAAACCGGACGGAACCACCGTAACACCGGATTGTTTGTCTTTGTATCCTGTGGCGGCGGCCGTGAGTCTGAAGGCGCCGTGGCTGCGTCCCTGCACGTATATCGTGCGGGGGGTGGTGTCAGCGACGCCGGCGAGGGTGACGCTCTGCGCCCCTTCGGTCTGCGCCTCAGCGCTCAGCGTAACGCCTGCCTCTGAACTGGAGGTGACAGTCACGTCCACCGGTTCTAGCGGCGCCTGCACCAGGCGTACGGAAATCGGAACCTGCAGATCGCTGCCGACTGTCGCGCTTCCGAGCGTGATCTCGCCTTTCACCACGGCTTCCATGGCGCCCCGAATAGCAGGCGTCGTGAAACCGTCCGGCTGAACCACCGACAGAACCGTCGTCCCGATGGCAAGCGGGTGAAATGCCGTGCTTCGCGATGTCACGCCCGAGTCGAACGCCAGCGGGCTGACGGTGATCATTCCAACCGACGTGTCGGAACTCGTGACGGCCACCGACGGCGTGAAGCCGCCGCGCATGGGCTGGTCGGTCTCGCGCAACAGCGTGTTCGGGTCCAGCCGCGAGGAAACCACCCGTATCGCCGTGTCCGCCGCACCCGGGGTTGTCGTGATAGCCGGCGGGTCGAGGATGAGGAACGCCGACGGGTTCACCTGCACGCCCGAGGTCTTCGCGTTGTAGCCCGCAGCACTTGCCGTCAGGCTCGCCGAGCCCAGTTCCCGCCCCTGCACATACACCGTGCCCGCCACAAGCGACGTG
>JBPOJE010000049.1:0-9672 GCA_052033935.1 Armatimonadota bacterium | reverse complement strand
CTGCCGCATTACATTAACTGACGCTATACTCCTCATCGGGTGCTCCTCTCGACTGGTTTGCAGTCACAGACTCTTTCGAGACAGGAGCACCCTCCGCCTTTTTACACACTACAAAACTACGCTACCGGGAAAACTGCGGCAGAAACGGCCACACGGAGTTAATCTACGTACCTCGTGCGAGAAACACCCACAAGAGGCGATGCTGCGAGGCGATGCGAATAACACCATTACGGCCGTCCGGCGTTTGTTGTTTTCGGGACTCCGGAATCATCACACCCGGCAACTCAACACAATCCGAAATCACGCAACATCACACATTCTACTGAGGCTGCAGTCCTGAATCGCAGAGGCGTGGAATAACAGAAGGAAACGCGGAAATCCGGATTCCGTGTCGCCGCAATTCCGGAACACACCGTCCCAAAGCCACCCGTTCTTACGCGCTTACGCGCGCCTTGCGTAACCGGTGGCAGCTTGCGCTATACTCGCTGGTGATATGAACATCTGCCTCGCATCCCTTCTGACAGCCGCTGCCTTCACGCTCGTGTTCGCGCCGAGGACGGCACAGGCCGACGCTGTCGTCGTGACCCTCGACATCGCTCCCGTATGGCCGGCGCACCCGGTGGGCCTCTGCCTGCTGACGGGGGGCGGCAAGCAGTTTGCGGCGTTCTATGACGCCGAGCGCAGGATGACCGTCGCCGAATGGAGCCTGAAATCGCGCAAATGGACGCTCCACGTGCTGCCCGAGACGCTCGGGTGGGACTCGCACAACTACGTGACCATGGCCGCCAACCGTGACGGGTACCTGCACCTGAGCGGCAACATGCACGGGCATCCGCTGAAGTACTTTCGCACGGCGAAGCCCTAGGACGCCAGCACCTTCGAGCGTGTCGCAGCGATGGTGGGAACAAGGGAGGCGCGCTGCACCTATCCCAGCTTCCTGCGGGGCAAGCACGATGAGATGGTGTTCACCTACCGCGACGGAGGAAGCGGCAACGGCGACCAGATCTACAACATCTACGACACCAAGACCCGCGCGTGGAAGCGTCTGCTCGACAAACCGCTCACCGACGGCCAGGGGTTGATGAACGCCTACTTCGCCGGACCTGTGAAGGGACCGGACGGGTGGTTCCATGTGGCCTGGGTCTGGCGCGACACTCCTGACTGCGCCACGAACCACGACCTCAGCTACGCGCGCAGCAGCGATCTGGTGCACTGGGAGACGGCGGCGGCCAAACCGCTCAAGCTGCCGATTCGCCTCGACGAGAACACGATTGTTGACCCCGTGCCCGCCGGAGGCGGGATGATCAACTCGAATGTGCGGCTCTCGTTCGACGGGCAGAAGCGCCCCGTAATCAGCTACCACAAGTTCGATGACAAGGGATTCACGCAGGTCTATAACGCGCGTCTGGAGGGCAGCGCATGGCGCATCTATCAGGTCAGCAACTGAGACTGGCGCTGGGACTTCAGCGGCGGCGGCACCATCGCGTCGTAGATAGGGGTGGAGGGAGTGTCGCCGCAGGGACGCAGCACTCTGTATCAGGGCTATTCGCACGCGAAGAAGGGCGCGGGGGCGTGGCTACTCGATGAAGCCACAATGAAACCGCTGCGGGAGGCCAAACGCCGCCAGAGCGTGCCGCCCCACGTAATGAAGAAGCGCTCGGAGTTCGAGGGGATGCGGGTTCAGGCCGGGGCGGCTCTGGTTCGTCCGGCGAGCCGGCCGTGCGCTACCTGCTGCGCTGGGAGACCCTCCCATCGAATCGCGATCAGCCGCGCGAACCGCCGCTGCCCGAGCCGTCCATGCTGCAGGTGCTGAAGATAAAGGACTGAGCCGCCAGTGCCACTCTCCGCCTGATGCACGAAAAGAAGGCAAACAGAGGCGCGACGGAGAACTCATTTACCGCCCGCAGGGGCAAGACACTTGAAATGGGAGTGCAGTAACAAACATTGAGGCGCAATCTATTCAGCATCACTATCGCCGCTGTGTGCGCGAGCGTTGTCTTCGGCGCCGCGGCGCAGGCGGACGTTACGCTCAACACGCTATTTTCCGACAACGCAGTTCTACAGCGGGGAGTGAAAGTCCCGGTGTGGGGCACAGCCGCGAACGGAGAAGCCGTTACCGTGACCATCGCCGGACAGACCGCAAAGGCGATCACCAAGGACGGAAAGTGGACGGCATGGCTCAAGCCGATGAAGGCGGGCGGCCCGTTCACAATGACGGTTCAGGGATCGAACAGGCTAGAGGTGAAGAACGTCCTGATCGGTGAGGTATGGATCTGCAGCGGGCAGTCGAATATGGAGTGGACGCTGGCGAACTCGGCTGGCGGCCAGGAGGCAATCGCCGCGTCCGCCGATCCGCAGCTTCGTCTTTACACCGTTCCGCGGCAGGCGACGCACGAGCCAATCCCGGACGCAAACTCGTCGTGGCAGGTTGCCGAACCCGAGACGACGCGGGCATTCTCGGGGGTGGGTTACTTCTTCGGGCGCGACCTGCGCAAAGCGCTGAAAGTGCCGGTCGGGCTCATCAACACATCGTACGGCGGCACACCCGCCGAGGCGTGGACGAACCGCGCCGCCCTCGCACGGATTCCCAGCCTGAAGTACATGGTGGACAACTACGGCAAGATGGTTGAGGACTACCAGAAGGCGATCACGGCGTACGATCAGGAGTTGACGACGTTCCCTCAGAAGGTCGAGATCGCGAAGGCTGAAGGCAAGAAGCCCAACGACCCCTCGCGAAGCCCACATGTGGCGGGAGGCCTCTACAACGCGATGATCTCGCCGCTGATCCCCTACTCCTTCAAGGGCGCCATCTGGTATCAGGGCGAGTCGAACGCGGGGCGCGCGTACGAGTACCGCACGCTCTTCCCGGCGATGATCAAGAACTGGCGCAGCGAGTGGAAGCTGGGCGATTTTCCGTTCCTATTCGTGCAGCTCGCGCCGTTCGGATCGGGACCCGGCAACCCAGCCGCCACCTGGCCCGAGCTTCGCGAAGCGCAGCTTCTGACAGCGCGGAACACGCCGAAGACGGGCATGGCCGTCATCATGGACTACGGCGACTGCGCGGATATCCATCCGAAGCCGAAGGAGCCCGTGGGCGGACGGCTTGCGCTGGCCGCAAGGGCCATCGCTTACCGGCAGAAGACGGACCACACCGGCCCGCTGTACAGATCCATGAAGGTTAAGGGCAGTGAAGTTGTCCTCAGTTTCGATCGCACCGCGGGCGGGCTCGTCGCGAAGGGCGGTGCGCTCAAAGGGTTCACCATCGCCGGGGCAGACCGCAAGTTCATTGACGCCGACGCCCGCATCGAGGGCAAGACGGTAGTGGTGAGCAGCCCGATGGTGCGCGAGCCGGTGGCCGTGCGCTATGGCTGGTCGGACTGCCCGGACGTGAACCTGTTCGACGGAACGGGACTGCCCGCGTCCCCGTTCCGCACCGACGACTTCAAAATGGTCACAAAGCCCTGACCCCAGGCGAAAGAACGTAACTATGAGCACAGGCGGCAACCACAGCGCAGCCCCTCTGGTGGGCGTGATAATGGGGTCGAAATCGGACTGGGAGACGATGTCTCACTGCGCCGCGATGCTGGCGAAGCTGGGCATCCCTCACGAGACGAGAGCCATATCAGCCCACCGGACCCCGCAGGCGCTCGCGGACTATGTTGGAGCCGCGGAGGGCAGAGGGATCGAGGTCATCATCGCCGCCGCCGGAGGTGCCGCGCACCTTGCGGGCGTCGCGGCGGCGATGACCGTGCTGCCTGTACTCGGCGTTCCCATGGAGTCAAAGGCGCTCAGCGGGATGGACTCCCTGCTCTCGATGGTTCAAATGCCGGCGGGCATTCCGGTGGCGACGCTCGCCATCGGCAAGCCGGGTGCGATCAACGCGGCGCTGTTTGCGGCGGCGATACTGGGGCTGAAGCATCCGGAGTTTCTGGAAGCGGTCCGGGGCTATCGCGAAGAGCAGGCCAGGGCCATTCTGGAGAACCCGGACCCGAGCGTGGGCTGAGCAGACGGCCGGTCAGGCGAACGAAGGAAGAGGGGCCTTTGGTTTGACAGGCCCCATGCCGTCGAGTAGAATCCTTTCGTTGTGATAACTCTGAGCAGGAACCACAGGCCGTCCTGGACGGCCTTATTTCTGGCGGCGCTGATTGCGTCGGCGCTCGCTTCGGTGGCGCAGGCCGCCGCGACAGTGGAGGTGCGCGCGGCGGACACAGGGGCGAACATCCTCATCAACCGCCGCCCGGCGGTGACGCTTCGCACGCCAAACGGCAGCCTCCTGCCGCTGGAGCGCGCGAAGATCGGCGCGGATCGCATCAGCGCCATGCTGGCGCAGGGGCAGCCGATCGAGAAGCTGAAGGCGGCGCCTTCAGCTTCTGGCGCCGCGGTGCTGTGGGGGGCGCGGACGATTGTGCTGGCCACTCCAGCCGATGCGAAAGCCCAGAACACGGCGCCTCTGGCCCTTGCCACCTCGTGGGCGAACCAGATCAAGCGCCAGTTGTCGCTTCCCCCCATTCGGTTCACGGTGCGAGACGTCACGGTGCCGGTCGGAGAGAACCGCCGGGTGCCAATTGAGGGCTTTTCGCCCGGGCCTTTCAAGACCAGCATCTCGCCCGAGGGATTCGCATCGGCGCGCGCCGACGAGCAGGGCAGTGTTCTTGTGTCCGGTATAAAGACGGGCGGAGGCCTGCTCGCGATTGAAGGCCCGGACGGGTCTGACCAGATCTCGATTACGGTTGCGAAATACGCCGGACGTCTCACTACGGCCACGCCCACCGCGGAGGTGACAGGGTCGCTGGTGCCCGCCGCCATCGTGTCCGAAGCCGCCTGGCGCGCCGCACGCGCTGCCTGCTCTCTGGAGCCGGGTGCAAGCGCATCCATGACTGTCCAGGGCGAGCCGAAGCCGATGGGCGCCAGTCTGACGCGGCAGACCGTTCCCGTGCAGGTGCGCATGGACGGAGCCGGCTATCTCAAGTCCGCGTCTACAGTGAACGTGGAAGTCTCGCTCACGCGCTCGGCCCCCATTCCGGCTCAAGTGCTGTTCTACAGCAACGATCCGGAGCAGGTGAAGCGTCCTGAGCCCCTCTACGCCGCGCCGATCAAACCGGGCGAGCCCGCGCGGCTTCTATGTCATCATCAGAACGGCACGGGACAGAAGCTGCGCATCAGCCTGATGCTGATCAACACGAGCGACCAGCCGGCTCGGGTGCGTGTGTGCCGGGCTCTGGCCGCCCCTCATATTGACACGGTGCTGGTGGGGTATGTCGCGGGAGCGCAGTTCCTGAAGGACCTGACAGCCGATGTCGGCTTCGTGATGGATGTTCCCGCGAAAAGCCGCACGGTGCTTTGGACGGCGGTGCTGGGCAAGATGGACACGGCGAGCGGTGTGCTCGAAATGCATCAGCTTGGCAAGCCCGGCAACCTTGTTGTGCGGGTGATGAGCGAACCCGGTACGGTTGTCCGCACGGTGCAGGATGTCACCGAAGCGCAGACAGTGGACTCAATGCTTGCGTTCAGCGGACACCAGTACCCAGAGCCCGTACGCAAGTTGACCGAGGAGTACTCGGCCGACGGCCGCTGGCTGTTCATCCGCGTCGGAAAGCATGCGATACCGGACGCCGCCTCCGAGCGCGTTCTGTACGGCAACTACGGCGTGATCTACGACATCAACCTGACGCTCAGCAACCCGACCTCGGACACAAAGAACGTGAAGGTCATGTTCGACCCGACGGCGGGCATTGCAGGCGTGGCCTCGATTATTGACGGGCAGTTCTACGGCAAGTCACACGTGGTGGGAACACGCGAGCTTCCGCTTGCGAGCTTCCGCCTTTCGCCGGGAGAGCGCCGGGACGTGAGGGTCAACACCATGCCGCTGGCTGGCTCGAACTACCCGGCCACCCTTGTTGTGCGTTCGTGAGACCAACCCCCAGAAAGATACTGACCTTCCTGAGCGGGCTTGCCGCCTGCTTGCTGATGTCAGCCACAGGAGCCTTTGCCTTGGATTCACCCCTGACCAATGCCGCGCGCGAGATGGGCGCGGAAGCACGCATCATGTGGTTCGACGCCACAGCCAACTTCAAGCTGCTCTCCACGCGCGAAGGCGTGGCAGGAGTGCTGCAGCGCTGCAAGGACGCGAACGTCAACATCGTTGTGCTGGATGTCAAAGATATCAGCGGGCGGGTGCTGTACCACAGCAAATTCGCCCCGCGCCTGACCGAGTATCAAGGCCTGAAGCGCGACCCCGAATACGATCTGCTGAGGGTCGCCAGCGAGGAGGCGAAGGCGCGCGGGCTGCGGATATACGCAAGCATCAATGTCTTCTCGGAGGGCCGCCGGCACGAGGGCGGGCCGGTGTTCGAGCATCCCGAATGGGAGAGCATCGAGTATGTGCCTGAAGTATGGGCGCGCAGGCAGGACGGAGACAGCTACCCCGCCAGCGCAACCGGAACGAGGGCGCTTGAGGGCAGGCTCGCGTTCTTCGAAGACCCGGCGGCCGCTGGAAGCCGGAGGCCTGACGAGACGTGGGCATTCGTGGACGCGAAGACCAGCGCGGTGAGACTGAACCCGGACAGCGCGCCGGAGGGCGCGGTTCTGTTTGTGGGAAGCGGCGAGGCTGGCAGGTGGCTGGCGGATCTCGATCAGGGTTCCAAACTGGAGGTGCAGGCGAAACCGCGCTTCGTGCCCGCGCACATGGTGAGCGAGATGCACAACGCCGTGTTCGTGAACCCAGCGAACCGTGAGGCGCAAGACTATGAGCTGAGTATCATCCGCGAGATCACTTCCAACTACGATGTGGACGGGATCATCCTGGACCGCATGCGCTATCCCGGCCTCAACTCGGATTTCAGCGCCTGCAGCCGCAGAGCGTTCGAGAAGCGCATCAGGCGCAATGTCGAGAACTGGCCGGAAGACATAATGACCTTCGGGCCGCTTTCGAAGCCGGAGCCCGCGCGAGGGCCGCTCTTCAAAGACTGGATCGAGTTCCGGGCTTCCGTCATCAGGGACTTTCTGGAACAGGCCCGGGAGACGATCAAGGAAGTAAAGCCCGAAATGGGCGCGGCGGTGTATGTCGGATCGTGGTACTGGAGCTACTATCCGCTGGGCGTCAACTGGGCCTCGGACAGCTTCAGGGTGACGGCGGACTGGGCATCGAAGAACTTTCCGACCACGGGGTATGCGGCTCTTGCCGATTGGATCACCACCGGCTGCTACTATCCGATTCCCACGAGGGAGGCGGCGAGGGCGAAGGGCACACGCGAGGGCGGAACGGTGGAGGCTGCGGCCGAAGGATCGGCGCTCGTGATTGACGACGCGACTTTCACCTACGCGGGGCTGTACGTTCTCGACTACCGCGATGACCCAGAGCGTTTCGCGCAGGCCGTGCAGGCGTGCCGCCAGGCGACGCAGGGGGTGATGCTGTTCGACGTGGTGTATATTGAGCAGTACGGCTGGTGGGACATTCTGAAGAGGGAGTTCGCAGAGGCCGCCCCGATCCCGCATGAGATTCCCGAACTCAAGAGTAAGCTTCGCAGGAACAACAGCGACACTGCGCGTTAGCCTGGCCGCAGCCGCCATCTTCTGCTGCCTGACGTGCGCGGGCGTGGCAGGCGCGCGGGAGCTATTCACCCTGCGCATCGAGAACAAAGAAGGCGGACGCATTCAGGTGCGCCTGCGCGACGCGCGCGACTGGAGCACTGTCGGAAACGTGACGCAACCCGCGACACGAACAGTGGCGGCTTTCCCGGCGGCAGCGTTCGTGCCCCCCTCTACTGTGGCCGCCACGGCGGTGCACGGCCTTCGCATCCGTGTACCATCCTCGAGCCCCGGCCCGGTCAGCATCAGCATCCAGCCCGCCGAGTTCCGCACGCTTCCCGACCGTTACGGAGGTCACATTCCGGGGCGTTCCGCCATCTTCACCGGCATCCCCGCCGGGCGGGCCATCTTCCGTGATTTCGCCCCGCTTGCCGGAGACGCCGTTCTGCTCGAAGCAGGCGGGAAACCCACGCGGCTGCCCGTGGACTGGCAACCCGCACCGGGCGACGTCATCCTCATCGAGTGCTCGCAGGCCGAACCGCTTCCCCGCTCCATCGAGTTCGAGAACAGGCGCGGAGGAGCCATTACCGCGACAGGGCCGGACGGCACGGCGTGGCAAATCGGCACCGTCCGGCAGCCAGTGACGGGCGTGGGCAGGTTCGACGGCACGAGCTACACGGGCACGGGCGCGATCAACACGAATCACGGCGGGGTGATTACCGTGTCAACCGCTCCGGCTTCCCGTCCTGCCGACGAAGGCGTCCCTCCGGAGTCGAGGGGGGGATTCGAGATTCAGCCGTATCAGCACGCGAAGACGCAGCCGGACATGGCTCAGGCGATGATTGTTGCCCCGATGGACAGCACGGGGACATTCGAGGGCGCGCCACCGCTTTTTTCGGGTGTTCTGCCACTCGGCGATGGATCGAGCGTGGTGGATATCCGCGCCGGGGCAAGAGACTGGACGCCCCTGCCCTCCATCACCGGCAAGGTCAACGACGCGTTCACCGCAGCCGGACTGGCACGGCTAGGACTCGCGCCCGCCGGGACAGATGGCGTGACCGCCATCCGCATCCGCCCGCAGCCCCGCGACCCTGCGACGCTCAAGGCGGTGCTAGCGAAGATCGCCATCCCCAAGCTTCCGGATACACCCGGCGGCGCGCCAATCACGGTCTCGTGGGCGCTCAGGATGCCCTACCCCGATGAGGCCGCGCACGCGATGTTCAGCCGTGACGGCCGCACGATAGCAATCAGCAACGTGAGACCCTTCGAACTGAGAGCCAGCATCACCGAGCGCGCTACGACGCTTCGCGCCGAGATCGTGGCGGCCGATGGCCGCACGCTTGAGACACGCACAGCGACCGTGACTGTGAAGGGCGGCAAGATTTCGATTGCCGAGAGGCCGTCATCCGGCCGCTGACCGAGAGGGGATGAACGCGCGCCGCGCGAAGTTTCTGGCCGCGGGAGGGGCACGGGGTTAGCAGGAAAAACATGAAAGCGGGCGGCCGCGGCCGGCATGCCCATGGAGACGCCGTTCGATGGAATGGATTCTGGACGTTCATATCTGGATTGCGCTGATTACGCTGACAGCGCTCGAGATCGTCCTTGGCATAGACAACATCATCTTCATCACGATTCTGGCGGGCAAGCTGCCCGCGCAGCAGAGGGCTCGCGCGCGCACCGTGGGACTATCGCTCGCGCTCATCGGGCGCGTCTTGCTTCTGCTGTCCATTGCGTGGGTGATGAGTCTGACGCAGCCGCTGGTTACGATACGAGGCTTTGCGGTTTCGGGACGCGACATCATCCTCATACTTGGCGGGCTGTTTCTGATCACGAAGAGCGTGGACGAAATCCACGCCAAGATCGAAGGCAAAGAGGAGCATCATGCGGCGGCGAAGGGCAAAGCGGCCTTCAGTTCGGTGATCGGGCAGATACTGTTGCTGGACATCGTCTTCTCGCTCGATTCGGTGATTACAGCAGTTGGGATGGCGAAGGATGTTCCGGTGATGATAGCAGCCGTGGTGATCGCGATTCTCATCATGCTGGCGGCCTCCGGACCGATCAGCGATTTCGTTGAGCGGCGCCCGACGATCAAGATGCTCGCGCTGGCGTTTCTGGTGCTTATCGGCGTGAACCTGCTGGCCGAAG